>CAWIZN010000075.1:0-25907 GCA_963840495.1 uncultured Candidatus Rokubacteria bacterium | reverse complement strand
GTGGCGCGCGCCGCCGCGCACCGCGCTTCGGCCTCGCGTGCTCGGACTGCCCGGGGCCCGACTGCCCAGGATCCTGGTCAGACGGCAGTGGTCACCTGCCCTGACGGCAGGTGTCACCGGGCCAACAGCACGCCGGGCCGCTCGCTGGGATTCCCCATCCGGTCGGGAGTGAAATCGCTCGGTTCAGCCGTCGAAACGGGTCCTGCCGCGTCCTCCACGCTCCGGCCAAGTGGAATTGGTGGCGGTCCGACGCGTGGTAGGGCGCTTGCAAGGAGATGGGGAAAACCATGAAGACGCCGCCCGTGAAAGCGCGACCACTTCGCCGAGGCGCCGCCCGCTGCTTTCGGGAGCGCGTGAGCATGCCCCACGATGGCTCGGCCGCCAAGGTGCTGCTGGTTGACGGTCGGGCGGAGAGCCGCGACATGATCGCGAATGCGCTGACCATCGCCGGGTTCGAGGTCGCGGCGGCTCCAAATGGCGCCTCCGCCGTGACCATGCTCGAGTGGGAGTGCCCGGACGTCATCGTGAGCAGCGCCAAGGTCCAGGACATGGACGGCTACGAGCTATTCACACTGGTGCGCAAGCATCCGACGACCCTGGACACGCCGTTTCTGCTGCTGGCGGGCCGAGACCGGCCCACCGCACTGGCCGCCGCCGAGGCGGGGGTGAACATGGTCCTCACCGGCGACGTCGCGCTGGACGTGATCGTGGCGCGGGTTGCCGAGCTCCTGAAGGATGGCGACGGGCCGGACGCGCGCCCGATCCGCCGGATCGAGTCCGCCGGCAAGCGCCGGGCCGTCGAGCCTCTCTGGGCGGCCATCGAGAAAGGCGGTGGGAAGCTGGCCCCGTCCCCCGGCGCGGCCAGCTTGCAGGGCTCGCTCGACGTGATGGATCTGGCCGAGGTCACCCAGGCCATCGCCCTCGGCGGCAAGACGGGCTCCCTGATCGTGGCATTCTCCGTCGGCGAGGGCGCGATGCTGTTCGAGGTGGGGCGGCTCGTCCACGCGAGCTTCGCCGGCCGGACTGGCGAAGACGCGTTTGCCGCGCTCATCCAGACCTCGCAGCGTGAGTCCCAGGCCGCGTTCCGATTCAATCAGATGGGTCGCGCCGAGCTGGTGTCCTTGCCCAAGACCATCTCCCGGAGCGTGGACCAGCTCCTCTTGAGCATCGCGGCCGGTATCGACGAGGGTGGGACGAGCACAGGACCGGTCCAGCCGGTGGCAGTGACCAGCCAGAAGGAAGGGTGACAGCATGGCGAAGATTCTGGTGGTTGATGAACCCATGTCCCTCGCGGTTCCCGTCGCCCACGTGGCGGTTGAAGTCCCGGGTGAGCCCATCGAGGACGCGAAGAGCGTGCTGAGCCGGCTCGCCGCCGTGCCGGGCGTCGCCCTCGCCGTCCTCGTCGATCGGGAGGGGTTTCTCATCGAGTCGGCGGGCGACATGGTATTGGAGGCCGAGGCGGCGGGTGCACTGGCCGGCTGCCTCGCGGAAGCTTCCGAGGCGATCGGCCGCGAGCTGAGCCAGGGGACCCTCGTGGGATTGATCGCCGAGTATGAAGCCGGCCTCATCCTCGTGAACATGGCCGGCTCCGGCGCCATGCTCGCCACGGTCCTCTGCGATCCCGCCGTGCTCGACAGGGCGCGCTACGACGTGAAGAAGACGCTTTCCGATCTGCTCAAGGTGGCCTGAGGCAGGAGTGATGACGAGACCTGGGTTGGTCGTGGACAGCCACCGGCGCCCATTGTCCTGGGTGATCGTGGCGGCGAGCTTCCTGGCGTACCTGGGCCTGCTGGTTGCGGTGGGCATGGCCGGACTTCCCCTGGACGTGCCGCTTCCGTGGTGGCTGGCCCAGACCGCGCCGCCCTTGCTCTACGCGCTCCTCGTCCTCGTCGTGGTGCGTCCGCGATCGGCGACGTCGCTGTGCGGCGGCGCGCTTCTGCTGTGGGCCGTCCACCTGCTCCTCGGCATGCTCACCGAGCCCGTCCTCGCCTTGCTCGGTTCGCAGGGGGCTTCGGGGACCACGTGGTCGTTTCCGCCGGCACCGTTGCCCGAGCTCCTCTGGGTGCCGGTGCTCCTCGTTCCCCTTCGCGACCTGCTGAGAGGCGGGCCAGTGAGCCGTTCGGCCAATCCCCAGCCCGCGGCGGGTCGCCGACCGGTGCCTTCGCCACAGGACGCCGCCGTTCTCGGCGCCGGTGCCGACGGGCCGGATCGCCGGTCGAAAAGCCTGTCGAATGCCTCGGTCACGGTCGGCAAGCCGCTCTTCGACAAACCGCCCATGGCACCGACGCGGCCTGTTGGCGCCACGACGGTCACGTCCATGGTGACTTCAATGGAGCCTCGGCTCGAAGCGGCCCGGCGACCAGCGATGGCGGTCCCGGCCGCTGCCGCCTCAGGCCTCGCGGCTCCGGACAGCGACCGGAGTGGATCCGAGGACCGGCCGGCCGGCGCCGGCGCGCCCGCCGCGGCGGAGCCCGTGGAGGCGGCGCCGTCGCAGACCCAGCGACTCACCGACGAGTTGCTCGCCAAGGAGACCTCGGACGAGCCCCTGCGCGTCTCGGCCACGCGAGTCCTGGCCCAGCTTCCTGCCGAGGCGCTTGCGGTGCCCGTCGATCGGCTGGCGGCGGAGCTTGGAGCGCAGTCGTTTCTGTTGGTCCCGCGCCGGTTGGCCCTGGCCCAGCTCAGCGGGGGCATCGTGCGCGCGGGATGGGATCTCTTGGCTCCCCAGATTCCGCCCATCTCCTCGCGATGAGCCACGATGCCATCAAGGCCGGTCTCCCCGACGGGCATTGCGTCCTGCCCCTCGACGAGATCGTCCGACAGTTCTCGCCCGAGATCTTTCTGCGGCGGGCCCCGCGCCGGACGTCCGGGGCATCGAGGTCTTCTCCGCGCCGTTTCAGCCGCTGGGGGTCATGCGGAGCGAGACCGAGGCCGCGTCCGAGATCGAGGTATTGCCGTCTCCGGTTGTGTCCGCTCCCGTCGAGCCGCCGCTCCCGGACGAGATCCCGGCGATCGTGCCCGCGACCGCGGAGCCGGCCGACTCGCCGTAGACGACTCCAGCACGACGCTGACCCCGTTCTGGTCGAGCCCGTCCCCGCCGTCCTCCTCGAGTCCCTCGATCCGTGCGCCGATGCCGCTGGCGCGCGTGGAGGAAGAGCGCCCAGAACACGCGGCGGAGAGTGGGCGAAGCCCCTGGATCGAGGAATCGGCCCCGACCGCCGAGCGCGGGCAGACCTGCAGCGAAGCCGGCACGCCCAGGGTCCGCGCTCCAAGACGACCTTCATCTCTTGCGCGGGCTCACCGCGCTCTTGCCTGCCGTGGGCCCCCTTGCGATCGAGGTCCGGGTGGTGGACGGTGTCACGCTGCTCTCCGCGACGTCGCCGGCAGTCGACGACGAGGTGGCCGTCACTGCCGCCGCGCTTCTTCTGCCGCTCATCAGGCCCGGACGGGCGCCGTGGCCGGTGGATCAGGTCACGCTCCGCGGTCCGCGCGCCGTCCTCATCCTCACCCCGCTGGGGCCCCTGCCGGCTGGCGGACCAGTGCTCGCCGCTTCTGTCCCGCCGGGCGGCGGCGTCGCCTTGCTCGAGCTCCGCTGCCGCCAGGCGGCCGCCGCGCATGCCGCCCGTGCGGGCGCCCCGCTCGACGACGGGGCCGCATCGGGTGAAGAGCACGACGAGCCCGACTTGCTCGACGTCGAGCCGTCCACGCGCACTCGCGAGGTCGCCTCGTCGCTCGGCGCGCTTGGGACGGTCACGGCGTCGTCCCTTCGCGACCCCGAAACCGATCGCGCGCTCTACCTGTTCTTGCCTCCCGGCAGCGATGTCCGCGCCGTAGGGGCGCTCGCCCATGACGTGTCGGGCGTCATGCGGCAGGCGGCCGAGGCCGGGGTGACGTTCCGCACCGCGGTCCTGCGATCCGCCGCGCGGCGCATCGTCATCCGGCTGCTGGCCGGACGCTCGAACTCCATCGTCGCCGCAGGAGAGACGGCCAAGCCGGGCTTGGCCTATCGCCAGGTCGAGCACGCCGCCGCCGCCCTCGGCGCGCTCTGAGGACCGGACGATGTCGATCATCAACTACGCCAAGAAGGAAATCAGCTTCAAGATCGTCTACTACGGCGCGGGCGTCGTGGGCAAGACGGTGAATCTCCAGTACATCCACCGCTCGCTGCCCGACGACAACCGGGGCAACCTGATCTCGCTGGCCACCGGCGACGAGCGCACCCTCTTCTTCGACTTCCTGCCCGTGTCGACCCAGTCGGTGCGGAACTTCGTGGCGAAGTTCCAGCTCTATACGGTTCCCGGGCAGGTGTACTACAACATGACGCGCAAGCTCGTGCTCCGGGGGGTCGACGGCATCGTGTTCGTCGCCGATTCCCAGTGGGACCGGCTCCAGGAGAACCTGGAGAGCTTCAAGAACCTCGAGGAAAATCTCCGCGAGTACGACTACGATCTCGCCGAGCTGCCCTACGTGATCCAGTACAACAAGCGCGACCTGCCGAACGTCGCGCCGGTGGAGTACCTCGAGTTTCTCCTCAACCGGCGATCGCGGCGCGTGCCCTATTTCGAGGCCGTTGCGGTGGACGGCAGGGGGGTGTTCGACACGCTCAATACCGTGTCGCGGATGGTCCTCGTCAACGGCTTCGCACAAGAACAGGGGGCGCCCCGATGAGCACCCACGACGTGGCAATTCACGAAGAGGCCGCCCAGCGCATCGACGGGATTCTCCTGCGATTCCTGGAGGAGTCGAGCGCGATTGACGCGCTCCTGATCGACCGGAGTGGCCAGCTCCTCGCTCGGGGCGGCACCTCGCGCTCGCTCGACACCGTCTCCCTGTCCGCCCTCGCGGCGGGGGCGTTCAGCTCGACGGCGGCCATGGCTCGCCTCGTCGGCGAGCCCGAGTTCACGATGCTGTTTCACCAGGGCATCAAGGAGAACATCCACGTCGCGGCCGTAGACGACCAGGCCATCCTCCTCGCTGTCTTCGATCACCGGACGACCGTGGGCATGGTCCGCCTCTTCGCCAAGGAGGCGACGGCGGCGATCGGAGCCGTGCTCGCGGAGACCAAAGGACGGCCGGCGCGGACCGGCGATCTCGCCGCGCCCCTGGCGGATGGTGAGGCTGCGCGGATGTTCAAGGAACGCGGGTAGGTGGGTGAACTCGCGGGATGACGTCGTGATCCAGACCGACGGCCGGGATGCGTTCGCGCCCGAGGAGCGTCACTCGCTCCTCGAATCGGCGCGCCTGTGCGAGATGATCGTGGAGGCGAATCCCGCCGACACCGGCGCCCTCGAGACGCTGAAGGAGACGTACACCAAGCTCGGGGACCGCGACAAGCTGATGCGGGTGGTGTCCGCCCTCGCCGTGCTCTCCGGCGTGCGCGCCTCGGTCGGCGTCGCGGCGTCGAAGGTCGAAGGCCGATGAGGTGGACGACGTGCCCGCCGAGCCGGCCGTGGGGCCCGCGCGGTCGCCCGGCGCGCCGCCCGAGCGGCGCATGGCGCGCTTGGGTGACCGGCTGATCGCCGAGGGGCTCATCACGCGCGAGCAGCTCGCCCAGGCGCTGGCCGCCCAGAAGGGCACCCGCGACAAGGTCGGAACCATCCTCGTCCGGCTCGGGCTCCTGACGGAGGAGCGTCTCCTCGGCTTTCTGTCGCAACAGCACAGCGTGCCCTCGATCACGCTGGGCCAGCTCGACATCGACCCGGAGGTGCTGCGGCTGGTTCCCGGACCGCTCGCCGAGAAGCTCGAAGTGCTGCCGATCAAGCGCACCGGCAATACGCTGACCCTGGCCATGGCGGATCCCACCAACGTGCTGGCCCTCGACGACGTGGCGTTCATGACGAATCTACAGATCCAGCCCGTGGTCGCCTCCCAGGTCGCCATTCGCAAGGCCATCGAGCGCCTCTACAATACGCCCGGCGAGAGCGTCGCCGACATGATGTCGGAGCTCGAGGGGGCCGAGGACGACGTCGAGGTCCTCGGGGCGCAGCGACGAGGTCGTCGCCAAGGCCGACGTCTTCGAGCTGAAGGAGTCGGCCGACGAGGCGCCGGTCGTCCGGCTCATGAACATGATCCTGGTCGACGCGATTCGCCGAGGCGCGTCGGACATCCACCTCGAGCCCTACGAGAAGGTGTTCCGGGTCCGCTTCCGCATCGATGGCGTGCTGCACGAGATCATGGGGCCGCCGAAGCGGCTCGAGGCGGCGCTCACCTCCCGCGTGAAGATCATGGCGAACCTGGACATCGCGGAGCGCCGCCTCCCGCAGGATGGGCGCATCAAGCTGAGATACCACCAGCACGAGATCGACTTCCGTGTCTCCACACTGCCGACCATCTTCGGCGAGAAGACCGTCATGCGCATCCTCGACAAGGAGGCGCTGCAGCTCGACATGACCAAGCTCGGCTTCGACAGTTGGAGCCTCGAACAGTTCAACAAGGCGATCCGCAGCCCCTTCGGGATGATCCTCATCACGGGACCGACGGGCTCCGGCAAGACGACGACGCTGTACTCGGCGATCCACACCATCAACTCGCCGGAAATCAACATCATGACCGCGGAGGATCCGGTCGAGTACAACCTCAAGGGGGTCAACCAGCTCCAGATCAACGACGAGATCGGCCGCACCTTCCAGGGCGCGCTCCGCAGCTTTCTGCGTCAGGACCCCGACGTCATCCTCGTGGGCGAGACGCGTGACCTCGAGACGGCGCAGATCGCCATCCGCGCTTCGCTGACCGGCCACCTCGTGCTGTCCACGCTGCATACGAACGACTGCCCATCCACGGTGGCGCGGCTCCTCGACATGGGCGTGCCGCCCTTCCTCGTGTCCTCATCCCTCCTGCTCGTGCTCGCGCAGCGGCTCGCCCGCAAGGTCTGCCGCGATTGCCGGGAGCCCTACGACGCCGAGGAGGAGAGCCTCATGCCCTACGGGCATGTCCCGCGCGGGCTGGGCCGCGTGTCGTTCTATCAGGGCAAGGGCTGTCAGGTCTGCAGCTTCACGGGCATGAAGGGCCGGGTGGCGATCTACGAGGCCATGCCGGTGAGCCAGGAGATCCGCGACCTCATCCTGCGCAACAGAGACGTCGCCGAGATCCGCGAGGTCGCCCAATCCCAGGGGATGAAGACCCTCCGGCAGAACGGTCTCCTCAAGGTGCTCGAGGGCACCACGACCGTCGACGAGGTCTTGCGGGTGACGCTGGCGTAGCTCGTCGGAGGGGCCGTCGAGGAGCCCCGCGGGCTACTGTACCTTCCAGAAGCCCTCGAGGCGGGCGACCGCCTCCTGCAGCGCCGGCGAGACCGCAGCGGGCTCGGCGCCGGCGTCGCCGAGGAGAATCACGAAGCCGATCGGGCTGCCGCCGAGGAAAATGGCGCCGCCGTCGGTCGAGAAGAACGCCGTTCTGAAGGTGCCCCGTGCGAGCTGATCCATCCCCAGCTCGAGCTCTCGGCCGAGCGTCGCGCCGAGCGCCGCCAGCTCCTCCGCGGAAATCGCGTGGCGGGAGGTCTGCCGTGATGACGAACCCGTCGGGTGTCACGATGAGCCCGCCCCGCACGCCGGCAAGCTGCCCGAGCTTGCCCAAGATCTCCCTGACCTGCTGTGCGCGCGACGGCTGAGGCGGCCCGCCGAGGTGGAGTGCCTCGCCGGCTTCGGGGCCCGCCTTGCCGATGGGTACGCGACGATCAGCCACCGGATTCCGCCGCGGCGTTCGCTTTGTCGGCCCACAGGCGCCCCAGCGCGCTCCAGCCGTCGGCGATGGACGTGCCGGACGGCAGCGTGAGCGCCAGCACCAGGCCGACGTCCGTTTGCAGGTACGTGGACGCTTGGGCGCCTTCGATGACGCCGCGGCGCAGGGCGCCCAGTCCTGCGCGGGCGAGCGTGGCGGAGGCGATGCGGACGACTTGGACCACGTGCTGCGCGAGGACCGGTTCTTGATCCTCGTCGCACTGGGCGAAGACCACGGTCCCGTCCAGTCGCGCCAGGATCGGATCGCGGCCATCCTGCGAGGGTCGGATACCTCCCGCCCGTGGCCGGGTCGGTGCCCCTGCGAAATTGGACTGGACCGCACCCCTGACCGCGAGCATCTTCTCGAGCACCCGCGCCTCAGGGAAGTCGGGGTGGTATAGGAGGGCCCGCTCGAGGGCGGGACGCGCCGCATCCGGATCGCCCCCTTCGATCGCGATCCTCGCCAGACCGAGCAGCGCCCGAGGATGATTGGGATCGAGGGCGAGCACGCTCTGGAAGGCCTCGCGCGCGGGCTGCGCCTCGCGTACGGCCAGGTGCAGGTAGCCGGAGAGCAGATGTCCGGTGGCGCTCGCCGGCATCCGGCGGAGTCCCTCCTCGACCAGCCTGATCGCCTCTCTGTAGCGGCCCTCGTGCCGCAGCCGGTCGGCGCGCCGGAACAGCTCGGCGGCCGAAGGGGAGCGCAGCGTCACGAAGCTGCTCAGCACTCGCTCGAGAAGAGCTCCTAAGCCCACCGGCTCCGATGTCCTCCCTCGCTCGGCCTTCGCAGACTCCCCGTGCGCAATGCGTACTCCCTGCAGTACGGCGATCTTATCACGCGCACTCCCGGGCCTCACCAATGGGGACAGTCGGGCCCTGGGTCAATTTGCGTCGCCAGGCTTCCTTGCGAGCGCCCTGGCAGCCCTCAAAAACAACCCCCTGACGCCTTCGGGCTGCCAGGGCCCGAGGTGCCTCGTCTGGCTCGCAGCTTGCCCCAGTGCCAGGGGCGCTTCGAAGGTCACGACGGGTAACGCGCGGTCCTTACTTACGGTCTTTCCAGGGCGTCATGGGATAGACCGCGGCGGCCACGGCGAGGTCGAACGGATAGATCGTCTGTCGGGAGCGCAGTCGCGAAGATGGCTCCTACGTGTCGCTCACCCTCGGCGCGTTCTTCCTGGTTCTCGATCGCCCTCGAGTAGGCGAGACTCCTCGAGGGAGACGCCGCCCGTCAGCAGCCAGCGTAGCCGTCGAGGAGGTCGCGGGCACGGAGCTGCGGATCGCGGTCGGCGGGTGGCCCATAGCCCCCGCCTCCGGGCAGCCTGACCTCGACCACGTCGCCGGGCCCGAGGGTCTGCTCGGCCTTCGGATTGGCCGGGGGCCGCCCGTTGATCAGCACCTGGCCCGTCGCGCCCGGCTCGCCGCCGAAGAAGCCGAACGGGGCGATCTGCGTGCGGTCGCAGAGCACCGAGCACACATAGGGCTCCCGCGTCTGCACCCGGAAGGCGATGACCTGACCGAGCCCGCCCCGCCACTGCCCGTCGCCGCCCGAGCCGTCGCGCAGCGCCTTCTTCTCGATGATGAGCGGGGACAGCGTCTCGATCACCTCGACGGGAGTGCCGAGCACCCCTGAGGGGAACGCCGTGGCGGAGAGCCCATCCTTGATCGAGCGGGCGCCGGTGCCGCCCGAGGTGAAGAAGACGTACGTGAAGGGCCGGCGGTCCATGTCCTTGCCCGCGATCTGGATGCCCCAGATATTCGCCGAGCCCTCGGCCATCACGCGCCCGGGCAGCGCCTGCTTGAGCGCGCCCGCGACCGCGTGCGGCAGGAAGTGGCCGATCACGTGGCGGGCGGCGACGGGAGCGGGGTGGCGCGCGTTGAGGATGCTCCCGGCGGGAGCCGAAATGCGGATCGGCCGGAAGGCGCCCTCGTTGTTCGGCACCTCGGGGCTCACGATGACCTTGACGCCGTAGGTCGTGTACGCCTCGGTGTAGTTCATCACCACGTTGATCCCGCGCCGGCTCTCCGGCGAGGAGCCGGCATAGTCCACGAGGAGCTCGTCGCCGCGCACCTCGGCGCGACACGCGATGGTGATCGGCTCGCCGAATCCGTCCGACGTGATGGCGTACTCGTAGGCGCCCGGCCGGAGGCGCCGGATGGCGTCGCGCATGGCGCGCTCCGTGCGCTCGATGATCTCGTCGGCGAGGGGCTCGAGGCGCTCGAAGCCGAACTCGTCCATGAACTCGATGAGGCGCTCGGCGCCCACCGCGCCCCCGGCGATCTGGGCGTGGAAGTCGCCCATCACGAGATCGGGCACGCGCGTATTCGCTCGAATGAGCGCGTCGAGGGCCCGATTGAGCCGTCCCCCTTCGTACAGCTTCATGATCGGGATGAAGAGCCCTTCCTCGTAGACCTCGCGGGCTTCCGCGGACAGGACATGTCCGCCGATGTCCGCCGAGTGGCACGTCGACGCGAAGAAGGCGACGCAGTCGGCGCCCCGGAACACCGGCGTGCAGATCGTGACGTCGTTGAGATGCCCCGAGGTCTTCCACGGGTCATTGGTGATCAGGACGTCTCCGGGGACGATGGTCTCGACGGGGCAGGCGGCGAGGAAGTGCTTCATGGCGAGCGCCATGGAGTTGATGTGGCCGGGCGTCCCCGTGACGGCCTGCGCGACCATGAAGCCGCGGCGGTCGAAGACGCCCGCGGAGAGATCACCCGCCTCGCGCACGATGGAGGTGAACGACGTGCGCATGAGGGCCGCCGCCTGCTCGTTGACGACGCCGATCAGCCGGCTCCAGCAGATGTCGAGGGTGACGGGGTCCATCATGTCATCTCGCCTGAATGTGTGCCCGGCTCATGTGCGGCGGCGGGCGATCATGGAGGTCTCGTGGAGCGTCATGATCGCACTCGGCTCCTGCATCCACTGCGTGTAGGCGGAGAGCGCCGCCCCGCGCTCGGCCTCTGTGAGGTAGCCCGCGTGGACCATCTGGCGGCCGCGGCTCTCGATCACCATGCGCCACATGCCGGCCGCGCGGAAGAAGTCCGGGTCACCCGCGCAGACCGTGGTGATCTCGGGCGTGACGCCGGCGTCGACGAGGTCGGCCCCTTCCGCGAGCGCGGGCAAGCGCTTGGCGATGGCATTGTCGAGGCCTCCCGCCGCGCGCCAGCCGAGAAACGCCGAGTAGAAGCGCGTCCACTCGGGCGGCTCACCGCTCCACTCGGCCACGGTGTGGTCGTAGTCACGCAGGACCACGAGGCCGCCCGGCACGACGGCCTCTGCCATCTTGGCGACGGCGGCGTCGGGGTCCGGCAGCCATTGGAGCATGCGGGTAGCCGCCGCGAGAGCGAACTCGGCATCCCAGGTGCTCTCGCGGATGTCGCCGACATAGAAGACGAGGTTGGGAATCTCTCCCGGAGGGCTCGCCGTCTCGGCGGCGCGGACCATGTCGGGATTGACGTCCATGCCCACCACGGGAGCCGGGTCCACGCGCCGCGCGATCTCGATGGTGAGCGTGCCGGGGCCGCAGCCGACATCGAGCACCGACATACCCGGAGTCAAGAGGTCCAGCAAGGTCGGGTGGCTGTTGGCAAGGGTGCGCGCCGTCATGATGCCGGCCGCCTCGGGCGGGATGTACGCGTGCTCGTCGAACTTCACGCCGCGGGCTCCGCGATCAACGTGAGCCGGGCGTCCACGACGACGCGCGCGCCCGGGCCGATCACCGTCGTGGACTCGCGCTCCTCGATGATCGCGGGGCCGTCGAAGCGCGTGCCCGGGGTGAGGCGGTAGCGGTCGTAGACCGGCGTGTCGACGTAGCCGGCCGCTTCGGCGAAGTAGGCGGGCCGGTGCTTCTTGATCACGTCGCCGGCGCCCGGCCCGGCGGCGGCCTGCGCCGAGGTCTCGATCGAGAACTCCGGGGGCGGGCCGGACAGGACGGTGCGCCAGTTCAGTGCCTCGATGGCGACCCCGAGCGGCGTGCGGCTGTACAGCGCCCGGTAGGCGGCCTCGAACGCCGCGGTGAGGGGGTCGAGGCTCGCCGGCGCGAGCGCGCCCGCCGGCACGTCGACCTCCACTTCGTGTCCCTGGCCCACGTAGCGCATCTCGGCGCTCCGGCGGACGGTGATGTCGCCGTCGGCCAGGCCCGAATCCCGCAGAACGATCCGGCCTTCGGTCTCCATCTCCGCGAAGAGCGCGTTGATGCCACTCCAGTCCGCGGCGTCGAGCCGCTGAGGCGCGGTGCGGACGAAATCGAATGCGAGCGGTGCGGCGAGGAGGCCGTAGGCGGAGACGGCGCCCGCGCCGAAGGGCACGAGGACGCGGGGCACCCTGAGGATGCGCCCGACCGCCCAGGCGTGGACGGGGCCGGCGCCGCCGAACGCGAAGAGCGGATAGGCGCGGAGATCCTTGCCGCGCTCGATGCCGTGGATGCGCGCGGCGCCCGCCATGTTCTCGTTGACCACCCGGTGAATGCCCCAGGCCGCCTCGACGAGCCCGAGCCCGAGCGGCCTCGCCACGCGGGCCTCGATCGCCCGCCGGGAGGCCTCGACGTCGAGCCGCATGCGGCCCCCGAGAAAGAACTCGGGATCGAGGTAGCCGAGCACGAGGTCGGCATCGGTCACCGTGGGCTCGTGGCCGCCCTGCGCGTAGCAGGCGGGTCCGGGGTCGGCGCCGGCGCTGTCGGGCCCGACCTTGAGGAGGCCCAGGCTGTCGATCCTCGCGATGGAGCCGCCGCCCGCGCCGATCTCGATCATCTCGATGACGGGCACCCGGATGGGAAGCCCCGAGCCCTTCTTGAATCGGTCCGCGCGCGCCACCTCGAACTCGCGGGCCACCAGCGGCTCGCCCTTGTCGATGACGCAGGCCTTGGCCGTCGTCCCGCCCATGTCGAAGGACAGCATCCGCGACTCTCCGGCGCGGCGCGCCAGCCGCGCCGCGGCCAACGCTCCGGCGGCGGGGCCCGATTCCACGAGGCGGATGGGCGCGCGCTTGGCCGTCTCCGGCGTCGCGATGCCGCCGGAGGACAGCATGATGTAGAACGGGCCGGGCACGCCCAGCTCGCGGATCTTTCGCTCGAGGTCCTCGAGGTAGCGGGCCATGAGCGGCATCACGTAGACATTGGCGACCGTCGTCGACGTGCGCTCGAACTCGCGGATCTCCGGCACGATCTCCGACGAGCGCGACACCGGCAGGCCCGGCGCCATCTCGGCCACGAGGGCGGCGACCTCGAGCTCGTGGGCGGGGTTGCGATAGGCGTGGAGCAGCGAGATGGCGATGGCCTCCACCCCCTGGGCGAGGAGCGCGGCGATGGCCTCGCGCGCGCTCGCGGCATCGAGCGGGGTGAGGACGCTGCCGTCGGCGAGCAGCCGCTCACGCACCTCGAGCCGGAGGTGCCGCGGCACGAGCGGGGCGGGCGGGTCGATGAAGAGATCGTACATGTCGTACCGGCCTTCGCGGCCGATCTCGAGGGCGTCGCGGAACCCCGCCGTGGTGAGGAGCCCCGTCTTGGCGCCCTTGCGCTCGATCAGCGCATTGGTGGCCAGCGTCGTGCCGTGGATGAGGGCGGCCACGCTCGCGGTGTCGCGCCCGGCCTCGTGGAGTAGGGTCAGTCACCCCTTGCTCCACGGCCTGGGCCGGCTCCTTGGGTGTCGTCAGGAGCTTGCCGACGCTCACGGCGCCCGTCGCCTCATCGACCAGCACGAGGTCGGTGAAGGTGCCGCCGATGTCCACCCCGATGCGCGAGCCACCCCGTCTCGTTGCGCTCATGAGGGGAAAGTGTACCGGTTCGCGGCGCTGCCGTCACCTACAGGATATCTACTCGTTTGCGCGCCCGTCAGTGGCTCGCCGGGATGACCGCGTTCCCCGACGCGGCCACCGCGATCACGTGGTCGTTCTCGGCCGGCACGGCGCCCGAGACGCCGACGGCTCCCAGGAGTCGGCCGTCTTCGAGGAGCGGGACGCCGCCCTTGCCGAAGACGAACTGGTACCCGTCGAGGGCCGCCACGTTGCCGCCGAAGAGCTGGCGCGCGCTGAACCGGGCCTCGAGGTCCTGGGTGCTCGACCTGAAGGCGGCGGCGGCATTGGCCTTGGCGCGGGCGATCTCGGGCGTGACCCAGAGCGCCTCGTCCATCCGGTGGCAGGCGACCAGGTGCCCGGCCTCGTCCACCACGGCGATGGCCACCAGGAAGCCCATCTCCTGCGCCTTCGCCAGTCCCTTGTCGATGCACTCGATGGCGGTGGTCAGCGTCACGATCGTCGAGCCTCCGATGGTGTGCGAGCGCGTCATGGCACGTCCACGAAGACGTCGTTGCCGTCGACGCGAACCGCGTAGGACGCAATGGCGGTGCCGCGCGCGGGAAACGCGCACTGGCCCGTCCGGACGTCGAACATCCAGCCGTGCCAGGGACAGGTGAGCCGGGTCCCGCTGAGCTTGCCCTCGCTCAGCGGGCCGCCTCGGTGCGTGCAGATGTCGCCGCAGGCATACACCTGATCTCCCGCGCGGGACAGGACGACGCGCACGCCGTGCGCTTCCACGAGCTTGGGTTGTCCCGGCGCGACTTCGTCGAGCGCGGCGACGCGGGCCTCGCTCATCCCGCGTCTCTGGCCGCGTCTCTGGCGGAACGCCTCACATGTCCTCCTTCAGGACATAGGCGCGGTGGAGGCCGGTCATGTACTGCCACCGCATCTCGGTGGCCTGGCGCACGGCGTCGACGGCCTCGGCCTGCCGCTCAGAGGTCGGGCAATGGCGCTCGACGATCTGGTAGCCGCGCTCGCCGTGGATCTCGTCGGCCTCGATGTGGATGGCGAAGAACTCGATCTCGTGGTCGCTGAAGCCGTAGCGCGCCTTGAGCGGGGGAAGGTTGCGCTTGTAGATCCCGGGGACCTGCGACTCGAGCCCCACGAGCAGGCCCGCGGCGGCGATGTGGAACGGCTTGTTCGACATCTCGAAGCACCACGCGGTCAGGCCGCGCGTGCTGGGAATCTGGCGCGCCGTCTCGACGTCCGCCCGGGTCACCCCGCAGGCCTCGGCAAAGCGGATGAGGAGATCGACGTGCTTGGTCCCCGCCTCCTCCTCGACGATGTTCTCGAGCAGGAAGTCGCGGGCGTCGGCGTCGGGGCATTCCCCGTACACCGTGGCGCACCAGCGCGGGAACTGCGACACGTACTGGTAGTGCTGGCACGCCCACTGAGCGAGCTGCGTGCGGGTCAGGTCGCCGCCGACCCACTTCTCGGTGAAGGGGTTCATGCGGCTGTGCCGGGCATTGACGGCGTTCTCGAGCTGGGTGCGGAACGGGCTCATCTGGGTCATGGTGGCCTCCTCTGCCTGGTGTCGGCCGGGTGGTTAGTCGAGCAACCGGAAGATCGTGTCGCGTACGCGGCGCACGTGCTGGGCCATGAGCCGCTCGGCGCGCCGCGCGTCCGGGCGCTTGAGCGCGTCGATGATGGACAGGTGCTCGTGGACCAGCCCCTGCACCCGCCGCGGCGCGACGATGGCCATGGTCCACACCGGACGGATCTGCTCGCGGATCTGCTCGAGCGCCTCCAGCAGCCGGGCATTGCCCGCGCGCTTGAGCACGACGGCGTGAAACTCCTCGCCGAGTGCCCGCACCTCGGCGGGGGTCGCCTTGGCCCCGCGGGCCTTGATCTCGCGGAAGCGCGTCTCGAAGGCCTGGAGCTCCCCGCGCTCGAAGCGGGGAGCGGCGAGGCGCATCGCGAGCGCCTCGAGCGCCTCGCGGATCTGATACAGCTCGCGCACGTCGTCGTGGGAGATGGACCGGACGAAGGCCCCCTTCTTCGGCACGACGCGCACCAGCCGGTCGCGCTCGAGCTTGGCGAGGGCCTCGCGGACGGGCGTGCGACTCACGCCGTACCGCCGGGACAGATCCTGTTCGGTCAGGGGCTCGCCGGGCACGAACTCGCGCTCGAGGATGTCTCGCCGCAATGCCTCGTAGACCGTGCCGGCGAGGTAGGTGCGCGAGGGCTTGGCGGGCGCGGGGGGGGCCGCGGGCGTCGCGATGGCCGCTCGTGATCTTGCCCTCATGTGGCATGAACCTTATCCACAACTTGTATACATGTCAAGGCCGGTGCCGGGAGGTGACTTCATCTGGTCGTCTCCGGACGGACCGGCGGGCCCTGCGCAGGGCCCGGCGCCAGCTCGACCAACGCGAATCGTCGGTCGGCGCGGATCACCCGCGTGCCGTCGGTGAGGAAGGATCGCAAGCGCTCGAGCCTCGCCAGGTTCTCCGTCCGAGGGGCCCCGTCGTCCACCAAGGGCGACCGCGCGTAGTCGAACAGGATGTCATGACGGATCAGCACGTGAGTGATCCCGGCAGCACGCGCGCGCTGCTGCACGTCGCGGCCGGACAGCGCCAGCTCGATCCACTTCCGCAGCGTGTAATCCTCGAAGAGGTAGTCTCCCACGTAGGGGCGGTCCAGATGATAGGTATCGCGGCGCACGTCGACGAGCCAGATCTTCACGCTGGCGGGCAGCGACTCGTGGATCAACCGGTAGTATGAATAGTAGTCGAGTCGGCGCTCGAGGTACGCGGCGCGCGGCTCGGCGCCCGTCATCGCGAGCAGGGGGTTGTCGCCGACGAACCAGGCGACGATGACGATCTCGCCCGCGATGACCGGCGCCGCCAGCGCCCAGCGAAGCGACCGACCCACCGCGCCGCTCGTGGTGAGCACTGCACCGGCGCCGGCACTCGCCACGGCCAGCAGGGGAAGCGCCGGCAACAGATAGCGGAGTACCTGGGCCGAGACGAGCCACCAGACGAAGAAGGCACCGCCGGCCACGGCGGCGATCTTCAGTTCAGTGTCGAGTCGAGCGAAGGCCCACACGACGAGCGCCGCGCCCACGAGAAACGACACGCCGAGGACGCCCTCGTAGGCGGCGGCGACTTCTCGCTGCCCCGTCAGCGACAGCAAAAACGGCGTCAGCAGGTAGTCGACCGGCCCCTTGTGCGTTCCTCCGTAGAGCGCGTTGAACCCCACGAGCATCGCCGAGCGCTCCTGGTCCCAGCCCGGTGCCCGGCCCGGCCAGACGTTGGCGAAGAATGGGAAGACGGGACTCCCCGTGCGCGCCCATGTCCGGAGATACCAAGGGCAGCCGAGCGCGACGGCGCCGGCCAGCGCGGCCAAGCCCGCGACAAGGGGACCGCGCCGCCCCTGCGGGCTTTCGGCCTCGGCTCGGCGTGCCCGGAGAAGGACGATGAGGGCGCAGACAAACACCACGAACCCTGCTGTCAGCTTCACCGCCAGGGCAAATCCCAGCGCCAGGCCCGACTCCGCAAGATTCGCCCGGTCCTGCGTGTCCCACCAGCGGGCGATCGAGCGGATCGCAAGTGTCACGTACAGCGCGAGCGCGAGGTCCACATACCCACTTCCCGCCACCTCGAAGACGGTGGGTACGCCCGCCACCATCGCGGCGGCGAGCCATGCCCAGTCGCGGCCGAGCCCGCGCTCTCGGGCCCAGCCGAACACGGCAGCGAGGAGCAATGGGAAGAACGCAAACGTGACGGCGCCGAATGCGACCTCGCCGGCGCGGGGGCTCACGATCCGGCCAAGGAGCATGGCCCACACACCGTGCATCTCGGCCCCGAGCGCGAAGTAGTTGGCGATGTTGTCCGGGACATCGATGAGGCCGCGCGCCGGCGACGAACGCCTTGGGTAGGGCCAGGTGATACTGGAGCGCGTCCTTGGCTGTCGGCGGGGCGACCGCGGCCACGAACGCCAATGCCACCGGGAGTGCGACCATGGGCGCCGCCACGAGCACCAGCGCCGATCGTTCCGCGGGGGGTGGGCTGCTCGTCCTCCGTGAACGGACCACCGCCCGCGCCGCGAAGGCGAGCCCCCCGGCGAGGGCCGCAAGGGCCGTACTCGGCTGATAGAGCCCGACCAGGCCGAGCGCGAACCAAAGCAGCGACCAGGTTCCCGCTCCCACGGCGCATGCCGCCGCGAGCTCGAGCGCGCCGGAGGGCCGCGGACAAGCGCAGGATCCCGCACCGACGGCCGACCGGACCGATCCGAGCAGGGCGGCGCCGAGGCCGTACCAGGCGACAACCACGAGCATCGCTGCCAGGACGCCCGCCGTGCTGTGGGCGGCACTCTGAATATTCAGGATGCCATAGCGGTTGACGAGCGCGCTGAAGGCGGGAACGGTCGCGAGGAACGAGCCGAGCTCCGCGCGGTGTTGGTCCAGGAAGATCACCGTCAGCACGAGGGCGCTCGCGGTGAGCAGCGCGGAGCGAACCGCCGTGCGCCAGCTAGGCTGACTCATGAATGCACGACATCCTCATGGGGACTACTTCAGAGCGCTGACGAAACGCGATCTCCCACACAAATAGCACCAGATAGTACAAACACACGAGCTGGCCAAGGACGCCCAGTCTCTGCGTCCATCGCGCCGGCACGACCTCCGCCATGCGTGGAGCGGGGTGCGGCGTCGCCGCGATCCCTGTCCCGAAGACGACGATGCCGGCGGCACACACGGCAGAGAACAGCGACTGCGATATGACATAGTGGCGCAGGAGCGGTACGGCGCCCATGCGGGGGACGTCCAGGGCGCCGAACAGAATGTCTGGAAAGAAGATCCAATAGAACACGACCAGGGCATAGGTGGCGGCCAGCTCGTAGCACCAGAACATCACCCTCCTCGGCGTCAACAGCAGGAACGGTACGGTCCAGATCAGATACTGCGAGGCCACGCCGGAGTAGACGAAATCGAACAAGAACAATGTCACGAGGATACCGTTCAACAGGCCCATTCTCTTCGAGCAGAAGACGGCGAGTCCGTAGAGTGCCAGGAAGACCAGCTTGGAGGCGTTCATCCACGGTGTCCATTCGGCGGGATTCTCCCATGTGACCCTCCCGATGGAGAGGAGATGAAGGCCTCTCACGACGGCAAAGGGTCCATGATGAATCCCCCATCCGCTGTAGCTGAGCACCTCGTGCAGCATGGGCGTCGCGTCCACCCACAGGAACGGAATCATGGAAAGCGCTACCGGGCCACAACGCAGGCCGTGAATCGAATCTTCTTCACAGTCTGGTCGAGTGACGCCAGGAAGAACGGCAATAGCAGGATCGGGAAGCTCCTCCAGCCGACCGCCAGGCTGAGGAGAAGGCCCGAGACCACCAGATTCCTGTCCGGGTCCACGCGAAAGAGAAAGTAGGCCATCAGCATCAGGAGGACGACCAGCGGCATGATGTTCCCGTGAAACGAAGCAATCAGAATGCTCACCGGATTCAACGCGTAGAGAACCGCGCAGGCGATGGCCGTTCTTCTCGGGAAGAGCTTGACCCCCATGGCGTAGAGCGCGAGCACGATCCCGACGTCAGAGAGAATGGCAAACAGCTTTATCAGGATGTGGAAGGGGATGCCGAGGATCCCGGAGAGCTCCAGACAAAGCGCGGGATAGAACATGGAGACAGGCGTGTACGGAAACAGATTCCGTGTGACGGCGTAGACGTTCTGCATCTGGACGACGGGCATCGCCTGCTGTCTGTAGAGGAGGATGTCAGTGGATTCGATGCCGAAGGCGAGAGGAATCAGTCGAACGGCGAGGGCGCCGCTCAGGAGCAGGAGAAGGACACGCGGGCTCCGTCCTCCGTCGCTCCCTTCAGGACTCAACTGGCGGACTCGACTGGCCGGCCGCGGAACGTCGCGCGTTGCGGCAGGTCAGGGGACGTCGCTTTCGACGAGGCCGCGAACGCGGAGATGGAGATCGCGCGCGCTCGCCGGTCCATAGCCGCCGCCCCCTGGCCGCCTCACCTCGACCATGTCGTATCGAACGTCATGCCGCGGCCTCCGCGATCAAGGTTTGGAGGCGCGGGGGTCGGACTGAGCGAGCACGGCCTGGGTCTGTGCCTCGCGGTAGCGCCGCAAGGCCTCGCGCACGGGCGGGTACTTGTTGGCCAGGATGGCGGCGGCGAGCAGCGCAGCGTTGGTGGCGCCGGAGTTGCCGATGGCGAGCGTGCCGACGGGGATGCCTGCAGGCATCTGCACCGTCGACAGGAGCGAGTCGATCCCGTTGAGCGCCCTCGACTGGATGGGCACGCCGAGCACGGGCAAGAGTGTCTTGGCCGCGGCGACGCCCGCCAGGTGCGCGGCCCCGCCGGCGCCCGCGATGATCACCTCGAGCCCGCGGCCCTCGGCACCTCCGATGTACTCGTCCACGAGGGCGGGGGTGCGGTGCGCCGACATCACGCGCACGTCGTGGGGAATACCGAGCGCGTCGAGCGCCTGGGACGCATGGCTCATGGTCTCCCAGTCGGACTTGGATCCCATGATGATCGCGACGAGCGGGCTGGTCGAGGGCTCGGGCATGGCGCGCATTGTAGCAGGGCGCGACGACATCAGGCCTTCGTGTCCCGCCTGATCATGCGCCGCACGGTGGCGTCGAGCACGAGGTCGCCGCGCTGGTTGGTCACCTCGTGCTTGTAAGCAGGCTTCACGGTGGCCCGGCGCGTCACGCCTCGCCCAGATAGGCGCGCCGCACCTCGGGGTTGTCGGCCAGCTCGGCGGCGCGGCCCTCGAGCGCGATGCGGCCGGTCTCGAGGACGTACCCTCGCCCGGCGATGGACAGCGCCATGGCGGCGTTCTGCTCGACGAGCAAGATGGTCACGCCCTGCTTGTTGATGGTCAGGACCGTCTCGAAGATCTGCTCGACGAGCACGGGCGCCAGGCCCATGGAGGGCTCGTCGAGCAGGAGGAGCCGGGGCTTCGCCATGAGCGCGCGCCCGATCGCGAGCATCTGCTGCTCGCCGCCCGACAGCGTGCCCGCCACCTGGACGCGCCGCTCCTTGAGGCGAGGGAATACGGTGAAGACCTGCTCCATGTCCTGGCCGATGCCGCGGTCGGAGCGTGTGTAGGCGCCCATCTCGAGGTTCTCGGTCACGCTGAGCCGGTTGAAGATGCGGCGGCCCTCCGGCACGTGGGTGATGCCCTTCTGCACGATGTCGTGGGGCGCGATCGAGAGGAGCGAGGTCTGATCGAGCCGCACGTCTCCGGTCCTCGGCGCGAGCAGGCCGGAGAGCGCGCGCAGCGTGGTCGTCTTGCCCGCGCCGTTATTGCCCAGCAGCGTGACGATCTCGCCCTCGGCGACGCTGAACGACACGCCCTTCAAGGCGTGGATCTCGCCGTAGTAGACGTGAAGGTCGCGCACCTCGAGCATGATCCGCGCCTCAGCCGCTCGCGCGCCCCGCGGCGGGCGCCCAGCGCTTCCTGCCGAGATACGCCTCGACCACGCGGGAGTTCTTCTGCACCTCCGCCGGACGGCCCTCGGCGATCTTCTCGCCGTAGTCGAGCACGGTGACGTGGTCCGAGACCTCCATCACGACGCGCATATTGTGCTCGATGAGCAGGATCGTGAGCCCGCGCTCGCCGGTGAGCCGGCGCAGGAGCTCCATCAGGCTCCTCGCCTCACCCTGGGTCATCCCCGCGGTCGGCTCGTCGAGGAGGAGCACGGCCGGGGCCGAGCCGAGGGCGCGCCCCAGCTCGAGCCGCCGCTGGTCGCCATACGGCAGGTTGCGCGCCAGCTCATTGGCCTTGTCGCGCAGGCCGACGACGCCGAGCAGCTCGGCGCCCTTGTCCCACAAGGCCTGTTCCCGGATCCGCCATCGAGGGCTCCGCATGAGCACGTCCCAGAAGGGGAGCCCGACGCGTGCGTGCATGCCGACGAGCACGTTTTCCATCGCCGTCATGTTGCCGAAGAGCCGGATGTTCTGGAACGTTCGGCAGATGCCGAGGGCCGTGATCTCGTCGGGGCGGCGGCCGAGCAGCGCCTGCCCGCGAAAGGACACGGTCCCCGCCTCGGGCACGTAGATCCCGGTGAAGACGTTGAAGAAGGTGGTCTTGCCGGCTCCGTTCGGACCGATGATGGAGGCGATGTGTCCCTCGTCGAGGTCGAAGTTCACCTCGTTGAGGGCGGTGAGGCCGCCAAAGCGCTTGGTGATCCCCCGCGCCTCGAGGAGCGGCGCCACGTCAGCCGTCCTCGAGCTCGCGGACGCGGCGCTTGGCGGGCAGGATGCCCTGCGGGCGGAAGATCATCATGAGGACGAGGATGAGGCCGAAGACCATGCGCTCGTACTTGGCCGGCTCGAGCTGGGTCGGCAGGTCGGCCAGGTTGAACCCGAAGATGCTCACCCCGGCATTGCGCAGCTCGTTCAGCCAGAGTGACATCCCCTTCAGGACCTGCAGGTTGAGGATGGTGACCACGGCGGCGCCGAGAATGGCCCCCGGGATCGAGCCCATGCCGCCGAGGATGATCATGGCGAGCACGCCGATCGATTCCATGAAGGTGAAGGACTCGGGGTTGATGAAGACCTGCTTGGCGGCGAAGAGCACGCCGACGGCGCCCGCGAAGGAGGCGCCACAGGCGAAGGCGAGCAGCTTCATGCGCACGAGCGGCACGCCCATGGCCTGCGCCGCCGTCTGGTCCTCGCGGATCGCTTCCCACGCCCGGCCGATGTGCGAGTCCTCGAGCCGCCGATTGACGAGGATCGTCACGCCCACGATCAGGAGCACGAGGAAGTAGAGATACAGCGGATAGATCGCAACGGGTCCCGCATCCACGCCGAGGGCCCTCAGCACGGGCTCGAAGAAGATCGGCGGCCGCGAGATGGGCGTGATGCCCTTGGGCCCATTGGTGAAGTTGATCGGCTTGTCGAGGTTATTGGCGAGCACGCGGATCACCTCGCCGAACCCCAGGGTCACGATGGCGAGATAGTCGCCGTGCAGGCGCAAGACCGGCAGGCCGAGCAGGAGGCCCGCCCCCGCCGCCACCGCGACGGCGACGAAGAGGAAGACGAAGAACCACCACGGCGGCAGCGGGAAGGCGCTGCCCCCGAAGATCAGGTTCGCCTGCGGAGACCCGACGATGGCCCACGAGTAGGCCCCGACGGCGAAGAAGGCCACGTAGCCGAGGTCGAGGAGCCCGGCGAGGCCGACGACGATATTGAGGCCGAGGGCCAGGGCGGCGAAGATGCCGACCTGGATGGCGATCTCGAGATAGTAGGCGTTGATGGATCCGAGCACCGGCATGAGCACGCCGAGCGTCCCCGCGGTGAGCACGCCCTTGACCCATGCCGGTATCCGCGCCAGGTACAGCGTGAGGATCGAGCCCTGGAAGAGCATGAAGAGCACGATCGAGCGCGGGAAGTACGATACGCCCCAGGCGGTCGCGAGCAGCAGCGCCGCCACCGTCACGGTGGCGGGGAGCGGCCGGTCGAGCCACGCCCGCACGGCCCGGGTCACCGCCGTCATCAGGCGCGCTCTCTCACGACCTCGCCGAGGAGCCCCTTCGGCCGGAAGATGAGGATCAGGATCAGGATCGAGAACGCGAAGATGTCCTTGTATTCCGCGCCGAACGCCCCGCCGGTGAGCAGCGAGAGATAGGAGGCGGCGAATGCCTCGAGGAGACCCAGGACCAGGCCGCCCATCATCGCGCCGGGGATATTGCCGATGCCGCCGAGCACGGCCGCGGTGAACGCCTTCAGCCCGGGGATGAATCCCGTATAGGGATTGATGAGGCTGTACTGCACGCCGAACAGCACGCCCGCCGCCCCGCCCATGGCGCCGCCGATCAGGAAGGTCAGCGAGATCATGCGATTGACGTTGATGCCCATGAGGCTCGCCGCCGCCTGGTCCTCGGCCACCGCGCGGATCGCCGTGCCGATCTTGGTCCGGTTCACGATCACGTAGAGCGCCCACAGCATCAAGAGCGAGGCGACGATGACGACGAGCGACTTGACGGAGACGTCGATGGTGGATGTCAGTTCGAAGCGATGGTTCAGCGCGTCCATCGTGGGGTAGACGAGGTTGAACGAGTTGCGCCAGATGGACTCGAACAGGCGGATCAGGTCCTGGAGGAAGAAGGACACGCCGATCGCCGAGATCAGCGGGATGAGGCGGGGCGCGTGGCGCAGGGGCCGGTAGGCCACGCGCTCGACGGCGACGGCGGCGAGGCCGCTCGCGAGCATGCCAGCGGCGAGCGCCAGGAGCAGCACGAGGACCCACGGGAGCACGTCGAGGAGGCCCGCGCTCTTCATGGTCAACAGAATTTCGACCCCGACGAAGGCGCCCAGAATGAAGATCTCGGAGTGGGCGAAGTTGATGAACTCGAGCACGCCGTAGACCATCGTGTAACCGAGGGCGATGAGGGCGTACATGAAGCCGAGGATGAGGCCGTCGAGAAGAACCTGGGGGAAGATGCCGACCAGTAGCTCGAAATCCATCGGCGTGGCAGGCGGCTCGAAGGGCTCGGCTGAGCCCGTTCGAGCCGCCTTGCCGGGTCCGAGGTACGGCTACTTCTTGCCCTCGGGGGGGGCGATGGCGAGCTGCTTGACGATCTTGTTGTCGCCCCACTTCGCGGGGTCGTCGCTCACGACTTGCAGGACGAAGTACTGGGCCTTCTGGCGGTCACCCTTGGCGTCGAAGGCGATCTCGCCGGTGATGCCGGAGAGCTTGGCCTTGCGCACGGCGCTGGAGACGTCCTCGCGGCTGACCTTGCCCTTCTTCGCGGTCTCCTCGATGGCCCTGAGCGCGATGGTCGCGGCGTCGTAGGCCTCGGCGGCGTACGGCTCGGGATTCTTGCCGAACTTCTTCTTGAACTCATCCACGAAGGCCTTCGCCTTGGGCAGGGCCGAGGCGGGACCGGCCGCCGAGGTGTAGCTCATGCCGACGACCGCCTTGCCCGCGATCTTGGTGAGGTCCGAGGAGTCCATGCCGTCGGGCCCCATGAACTTGGACTTGACGCCCTTCTCCCGCGCCTGCTTGAAGAACGGTGCGGCCTGATCGTAGATGCCGCCGAAGTAGATCAGGTCGGGGTTCTTGGCCTTGATGGGCGTGATGATCGGGTCGAAGTTCGACTTCTCCTCGGTGCCCTCGAAGCCGAGCACCTTGATGCCCTTCTTCTCGGAATCGGCCTTGAAGAACTCGGCGATGCTCTGGCCGTACTGGGTCTTGTCGTGGACGATGTAGGCGCTCTTGATCTTCTGCGCGTGGGCGAACTCGGAGCCCACCACGCCCTGCACGTCGTCCCGGCCGCACACGCGGTTGACGTTCGGGTACCCCCGGTCGGTGACCACGGGGTTGGTGTTCGCGGGCGAGATCATCACGACATTGACTTCCTTGTAGACCTCGGAGGAGGGGATGGCCACCCCCGAGTTGAGGTGGCCGATCACCGCCATGATGTCCTTGTCGGCGATGATGTTCTTGGCATTGGCGACGCCGACGTCGGGCTTGGCCTGATCGTCGAACGGGACGAACTCGACCTTGTACCCCATCTTCTCGAGGTTGGCCTTGCCCTTCTCGACGGCGAGCTGCGCGCCGAGCTTGATGCCCTCGCCGAGCGCGGCCTGACCGCCCGACAGCGGGCTCTGGGACGCGATCTTGATGGTGCCCTTGCTCTGGGCGAGGGTGTCCGAGGCCGCCGGGAGCACCACGGCGATGGCGGCGGCGAGGGCCAGAAGGTGACGAAGCCGGGTGTATTTCATCGATTCCCTCCTCTGAGACGGGACAGGTGGGGTTGCAAGCGCCGCCATTATAGCGGGTTTCCCAATACCGTCAACGAGCCTCGGGCGGGCGCGGGCGGCCCCGCGCGGGCTCGAGGCGCTCGATCAGCCGGCGCGTCGCCGCCTCCGGGTCGTCGGCGGCGCAGACCGCGGAGATCACCGCCACCGCGTCGGCGCCGGCCTCGATGACCGCGGCCGCGTTGTCGGCCGTGATGCCGCCGATCCCCACCAGAGGAACCGGGATCTCGGGCCGAAGCTTCCGCACGAGGTCGGGCCCGACGAGCTGGAACCCGGCCTTGGTCCCGGTCGGGAAGATGCTGCCGACGGCGACGTAGTCCGCTCCATCCGCGAGCGCCCGCCGGGCCTGCTCCGGGTCGTGGGTAGAGACACCGAGCACCATGCCGGCCGGGAGGATGCGGCGCGCGACCGCCGCCGGAAGATCGTCCTGGCCGACGTGGAGCCCGCCGGCGCCCACGGCGAGCGCGAGATCGGCCCGGTCGTTGACGATGAAGAGGGCGCCGGCCTGTCGGCAGCGCTCGCTGAGGGCCAGGGCGAGCGCGTAGAGCTCGGCCAGGGGCGTGCGCTTGTCCCGGAGCTGGACGAGGCGACAGCCGCCGGCGAGCACCGCATCGAGCACCGCTGGGAGCGCGCGTCCTCGGGTGACCTCGGGATCCAGGATGACGTAGAGCGAT
>CAWIZN010000074.1:0-40612 GCA_963840495.1 uncultured Candidatus Rokubacteria bacterium | reverse complement strand
GTCACGCCTCGCCCAGGTAGGCGCGACGCACCTCGGGGTTGTCGGCCAGCTCGGCGGCGCCGCCCTCGAGCGCGATGCGGCCGGTCTCGAGGACGTACCCTCGCCCGGCGATGGACAGCGCCATGGCGGCGTTCTGCTCGACGAGCAAGATGGTCACGCCCTGCTTGTTGATGGTCAGGACCGTCTCGAAGATCTGCTCGACGAGCACGGGCGCCAGGCCCATGGAGGGCTCGTCGAGCAGGAGGAGCCGGGGCTTCGCCATGAGCGCGCGCCCGATCGCGAGCATCTGCTGCTCGCCGCCCGACAGCGTCCCCGCCACCTGGACGCGCCGCTCCTTGAGGCGAGGGAATACGGTGAAGACCTGCTCCATGTCCTGGCCGATGCCGCGGTCGGAGCGTGTGTAGGCGCCCATCTCGAGGTTCTCGGTCACGCTGAGCCGGTTGAAGATGCGGCGGCCCTCCGGCACGTGGGTGATGCCCTTCTGCACGATGTCGTGGGGCGCGATCGAGAGGAGCGAGGTCTGGTCGAGCCGCACGTCTCCGGTCCTCGGCGCGAGCAGGCCGGAGAGCGCGCGCAGCGTGGTCGTCTTGCCCGCGCCGTTATTGCCCAGCAGCGTGACGATCTCGCCCTCGGCGACGCTGAACGACACGCCCTTCAAGGCGTGGATCTCGCCGTAGTAGACGTGAAGGTCGCGCACCTCGAGCATGATCCGCGCCTCAACCGCTCGCGCGCCCCGCGGCGGGCGCCCAGCGCTTCCTGCCGAGATACGCCTCGACCACGCGGGGGTTCTTCTGCACGTCCGCGGGACGGCCCTCGGCGATCTTCTCGCCGTAGTCGAGCACGGTGACGTGGTCCGAGACCTCCATCACGACGCGCATATTGTGCTCGATGAGCAGGATCGTGAGCCCGCGCTCGCCGGTGAGCCGGCGCAGGAGCTCCATCAGGCTCCTCGCCTCACCCTGGGTCATCCCCGCGGTCGGCTCGTCGAGGAGGAGCAGGGCCGGGGCCGAGCCGAGGGCGCGCCCCAGCTCGAGCCGCCGCTGGTCGCCATACGGCAGGTTGCGCGCCAGCTCATTGGCCTTGTCGCGCAGGCCGACGACGCCGAGCAGCTCGGCGCCCTTGTCCCACAAGGCCTGCTCCTGGATCCGCCAGCGCGGGCTCCGCGTGAGCACGTCCCAGAAGCGGAGCCCGACGCGCGCGTGCATGCCCACGAGCACGTTTTCGATCGCCGTCATGTTGCCGAAGAGCCGGATGTTCTGGAACGTGCGGCAGATGCCGAGGGCCGTGATCTCGTCGGGGCGGCGGCCGAGCAGCGCCTGCCCGCGAAAGGACACGGTCCCCGCCTCGGGCACGTAGATCCCGGTGAAGACGTTGAAGAAGGTGGTCTTGCCCGCTCCGTTCGGGCCGATGATGGAGGCGATGTGTCCCTCGTCGAGGTCGAAGTTCACCTCGTTGAGGGCGGTGAGGCCGCCAAAGCGCTTGGTGATCCCCCGCGCCTCGAGGAGCGGCGCCACGTCAGCCGTCCTCGAGCTCGCGGACGCGGCGCTTGGCGGGCAGGATGCCCTGCGGGCGGAAGATCATCATGAGGACGAGGATCAGGCCGAAGACCATGCGCTCGTACTTGGCGGGCTCGAGCTGGGTCGGCAGGTCGGCCAGGTTGAACCCGAAGATGCTCACCCCGGCATTGCGCAGCTCGTTCAGCCAGAGTGACATCCCCTTCAGGACCTGCAGGTTGAGGATGGTGACCACGGCGGCGCCGAGAATGGCCCCCGGGATCGAGCCCATGCCGCCGAGGATGATCATGGCGAGCACGCCGATCGATTCCATGAAGGTGAAGGACTCGGGGTTGATGAAGACCTGCTTGGCGGCGAAGAGCACGCCGACGGCGCCCGCGAAGGAGGCGCCACAGGCGAAGGCGAGCAGCTTCATGCGCACGAGCGGCACGCCCATGGCCTGCGCCGCCGTCTGGTCCTCGCGGATCGCTTCCCACGCCCGGCCGATGTGCGAGTCCTCGAGCCGCCGATTGACGAGGATCGTCACGCCCACGATCAGGAGCACGAGGAAGTAGAGATACAGCGGATAGATCGCATTGGGTCCCGCATCCACGCCGAGGGCCCTCAGCACGGGCTCGAAGAAGATCGGCGGCCGCGAGATGGGCGTGATGCCCTTGGGCCCATTGGTGAAGTTGATCGGCTTGTCGAGGTTATTGGCGAGCACGCGGATCACCTCGCCGAACCCCAGGGTCACGATGGCGAGATAGTCGCCGTGCAGGCGCAAGACCGGCAGGCCGAGCAGGATGCCCGCCCCCGCCGCCACCGCGACGGCGACGAAGAGGAAGACGAAGAACCACCACGGCGGCAGCGGGAAGGCGCTGCCCCCGAAGATCAGGTTGGCCTGCGGAGACCCGACGATGGCCCACGAGTAGGCCCCGACGGCGAAGAAGGCCACGTAGCCGAGGTCGAGGAGCCCGGCGAGGCCGACGACGATATTGAGGCCGAGGGCCAGGGCGGCGAAGATGCCGACCTGGATGGCGATCTCGAGATAGTAGGCGTTGATGGATCCGAGCACCGGCATGAGCACGCCGAGCGTCCCCGCGGTGAGCACGCCCTTGACCCATGCCGGCATGCGCGCCAGGTACAGCAGGAAGATCGAGGCCTGGAAGAGCATGAAGAGCACGATCGAGCGCGGGAAGTACGACACGCCGCAGGCGGTCGCGAGCAGCAGCCCGGCCACCGTCACGGTGGCGAGGAGCGGCCGGTCGAGCCACGCCCGCACGGCCCGGGTCACCGCCGTCATCAGGCGCGCTCTCTCACGACCTCGCCGAGGAGCCCCTTCGGCCGGAAGATGAGGATCAGGATCAGGATCGAGAACGCGAAGATGTCCTTGTATTCCGCGCCGAACGCCCCGCCGGTGAGCAGCGAGAGATAGGAGGCGGCGAATGCCTCGAGGAGGCCCAGGACCAGCCCGCCCATCATCGCCCCGGGGATATTGCCGATGCCGCCGAGCACGGCCGCGGTGAACGCCTTCAGCCCGGGGATGAATCCCGTATAGGGATTGATGAGGCTGTACTGCACGCCGAACAGCACGCCCGCCGCCCCGCCCATGGCGCCGCCGATGAGGAAGGTCAGCGAGATCATGCGATTGACGTTGATGCCCATGAGGCTCGCCGCCGCCTGGTCCTCGGCCACCGCGCGGATCGCCGTGCCGATCTTGGTCCGGTTCACGATCACGTAGAGCGCCCACAACATCAAGAGCGCGGCGACGATGACGACGAGCGACTTGACGGAGACGTCGATGGTGGGGGTCAGCTCGAAGCGATGGTTCAGCGCGTCCATCGTGGGGTAGACGAGGTTGAACGAGTTGCGCCAGATGGACTCGAACAGGCGGATCAGGTCCTGGAGGAAGAAGGACACGCCGATCGCCGAGATGAGCGGGATGAGGCGGGGCGCGTGGCGCAGGGGCCGGTAGGCCACGCGCTCGACGGCGACGGCGGCGAGGCCGCTCCCGACCATGCCCGCGACGAGCGCCAGGAGCAGCACGAGGACCCACGGGAGCACGTCGAGGAGACCCGCGCTCTTCAGGGTCAACAGAATTTCGACCCCCACGAAGGCGCCCAGAATGAAGATCTCGGAGTGGGCGAAGTTGATGAACTCGAGCACGCCGTAGACCATCGTGTAGCCGAGGGCGATGAGGGCGTACATGAAGCCGAGGATGAGGCCGTCGAGGAGAACCTGGGGGAAGATGCCGACCAGCAGCTCGAAATCCATCGGCGTGGCAGGCGGCTCGAAGGGCTCGGCTGAGCCCGTTCGAGCCGCCTTGCCGGGTCCGAGGTACGGCTACTTCTTGCCCTCGGGGGGGGCGATGGCGAGCTGCTTGACGATCTTGTTGTCGCCCCACTTCGCGGGGTCGTCGCTCACGACTTGCAGGACGAAGTACTGGGCCTTCTGGCGGTCACCCTTGGCGTCGAAGGCGATCTCGCCGGTGATGCCGGAGAGCTTGGCCTTGCGCACGGCGGAGGAGACGTCCTCGCGGCTGACCTTGCCCTTCTTCGCGGTCTCCTCGATGGCCCTGAGCGCGATGGTCGCGGCGTCGTAGGCCTCGGCCGCGTACGGCTCGGGATTCTTGCCGAACTTCTTCTTGAACTCATCCACGAAGGCCTTCGCCTTGGGCAGGGCCGAGGCGGGACCGGCCGCCGAGGTGTAGCTCATGCCGACGACCGCCTTGCCCGCGATCTTGGTGAGGTCCGAGGAGTCCATGCCGTCGGGCCCCATGAACTTGGACTTGACGCCCTTCTCCCGCGCCTGCTTGAAGAACGGTGCGGCCTGATCGTAGATGCCGCCGAAGTAGATCAGGTCGGGGTTCTTGGCCTTGATGGGCGTGATGATCGGGTCGAAGTTCGACTTCTCCTCGGTGCCCTCGAAGCCGAGCACCTTGATGCCCTTCTTCTCGGAATCGGCCTTGAAGAACTCGGCGATGCTCTGGCCGTACTGGGTCTTGTCGTGGACGATGTAGGCGCTCTTGATCTTCTGCGCGTGGGCGAACTCGGAGCCCACCACGCCCTGCACGTCGTCCCGGCCGCACACGCGGTTGACGTTCGGGTACCCCCGGTCGGTGACCACGGGGTTGGTGTTCGCGGGCGAGATCATCACGACATTGACTTCCTTGTAGACCTCGGAGGAGGGGATGGCCACCCCCGAGTTGAGGTGGCCGATCACGGCCATGATGTCCTTGTCGGCGATGATGTTCTTGGCATTGGCGACGCCGACGTCGGGCTTGGCCTGATCGTCGAAGGGGACGAACTCGACCTTGTACCCCATCTTCTCGAGGTTGGCCTTGCCCTTCTCGACGGCGAGCTGCGCGCCGAGCTTGATGCCCTCGCCGAGCGCGGCCTGACCGCCCGACAGCGGGCTCTGGGACGCGATCTTGATGGTGCCCTTGCTCTGGGCGAGGGTGTCCGAGGCCGCCGGGAGCACCACGGCGATGGCGGCGACGAGGGCCAGAAGGTGGCGAAGCCGGGTGTATTTCATCGATTCCCTCCTCTGAGACGGGACAGGTGGGGTAGCAAGCGCCGCCATTATAGCGGGTTTCCCAATACCGTCAACGAGCCTCGGGCGGGCGCGGGCGGCCCCGCGCGGGCTCGAGGCGCTCGATCAGCCGGCGCGTCGCCGCCTCCGGGTCGTCGGCGGCGCAGACCGCGGAGATCACCGCCACCGCGTCGGCGCCGGCCTCGATGACCGCGGCCGCATTGTCGGCCGTGATGCCGCCGATCCCCACCAGAGGAACCGGGATCTCGGGCCGAAGCTTCCGCACGAGGTCGGGTCCGACGAGCTGGAACCCGGCCTTGGTCCCGGTCGGGAAGATGCTGCCGACGGCGACGTAGTCTGCTCCATCCGCGAGCGCCCGCCGGGCCTGCTCCGGGTCGTGGGTGGAGACACCGAGCACCATGCCGGCAGGGAGGATGCGGCGCGCGACGGCCGCCGGAAGATCGTCCTGGCCGACGTGGAGCCCGCCGGCGCCCACGGCGAGGGCGAGATCGGCCCGGTCGTTGACGATGAAGAGGGCGCCGGCCTGTCGGCAGCGCTCGCTGAGGGCCAGGGCGAGCGCGTAGAGCTCGGCCAGGGGCGTGCGCTTGTCCCGGAGCTGGACGAGGCGACAGCCGCCGGCGAGCACCGCATCGAGCACCGACGGGAGCGCGCGTCCTCGGGTGACCTCGGGATCCAGGATGACGTAGAGCGATGAGGGCAGCGGCATGCCGGGCGACCGTTCCGCTAGAGGTGCTGCTCGAATCGGGGGATCGCGAACTCGCCCGCGAGAAATGTCGGATCGGCGAGGAGCTTCAGATGAAAGGGGATGGTGGTCTTGATCCCCTCCACGACGGTCTCCGAGAGCGCCCGGTGCATCCGGGCCACCGCCTCGGCGCGGTCGCGCGCATGCACGATGATCTTCGCGACGAGCGAGTCGTAGTGCGGCGGCACCACGTAGCCGGCCATCAGGTGGCTGTCCACGCGGACCCCGGGCCCGCCGGGAGGCACCCAGGCCGTGACGCGGCCCGGAGAGGGGGTGAAGTGCTCGGGGTCCTCGGCATTGATCCGGCACTCGATGGCGTGCCCACTCCACTGGATGGCGTCCTGCTTGTAGCCGAGGGACTCGCCCGCGGCGATGCGGATCTGCTCGCGGACGAGGTCGAATCCGGTGACCAGCTCGGTGACGGGATGCTCCACCTGGATCCGCGTGTTCATCTCGATGAAGTAGAAGCTGCCGGCGCGGTCGACGAGGAACTCCACCGTGCCCGCGGAGACGTAGTTGACGGCATTGGCGACGGCGAGCGCGGACTTGCACAGCCCCGCGCGCGTGGCGGGTGAGATGGACGTGGCGGGCGACTCCTCGAGGAGCTTCTGGTGGCGGCGCTGGATCGAGCAGTCGCGCTCCCCCATGTGGACGCGGATCCCGTTCCGGTCGCCCAGCACCTGGACCTCGACGTGACGCGCCTCCTCGACGAACTTCTCGAGATACAGATCGGAGGATCCGAAGGAGGCGTGCGCTTCGGACTGGCACGTGGCATAGGCGCGCGCCAGCGATTCGCGCTCGCGGACGATGCGCATCCCCCGGCCGCCCCCGCCGGAAGCGGCCTTGACCATGACGGGATAGCCGACTTCGTCGGCCAGCGCCTGCGCCTCGTCCACCCCATCGAGCGGGCCCTGGCTGCCCGGCACGACCGGCGCGCCCGCCGCCCTGGCCATTCCGCGCGCCTGCGCCTTGTCGCCCATGAGCCGGATGGCCTCCGGCGACGGCCCGATGAACGTGATGCCGCAGGCCCGGCACACTTCCGCAAACGTGGAGTTTTCCGAGAGGAGCCCGTAGCCGGGGTGGATCGCCTCGCACTCCGTGATGGACGCGGCCGAGATGATGCTCGGGATGTTCAGATAGCTCTGCCGCGGCTCCGGCGGCCCGATGCAGATCGACTCGTCGGCGAGCGTCACGGCGCGCGAGCGGGCGTCGGCGGTCGAGTACGCCACCACGGTGCGGATGCCCATGTCCCGGCACGTTCTCAAAATCCGGAGGGCGATCTCTCCGCGATTGGCGATCAGGATCTTGTGAAACACGGGTCGGAGCTACCGGGGCTCCAGCAGGAACAAGGGCTGACCGTATTCGACGGGCTGCGCGTTCTCGACCAGCACCCGCGCGATGCGCCCTGCCGCCTTGGCCTCGATCTCGTTCATCAGCTTCATCGCCTCGATGACGCAGAGCACCTGCCCCTCCTTGACGAGGTCGCCTTCGGCGACGAAGGGCGCGGCGTCGGGGGCGGGCGCGCGATAGAACGTCCCGACCATCGGCGCTTCGATCGCGACGAGGTGGGAGTCGGCGGACGCCTCCGCGGGCAATGCGCTCGCCGGCTCGGCCCGGAACGGCGGCGGCGCCGCGGCGGGCGCGTGCTCTCTGACCACGCGAATGCGGACGCCGCCTTGCTCGATCTCGAGCTCGGCCAGGTTGTGGCGGGCCGCCAGCTCGACCACCTGCTCGGGGGTCAGGGGCTCCCGAGCGGCGGCGGCGCGGCCGCGCGGCCGCTTTGCGCTCGCCAATCCCTTAGCCCGCCGCCGCCACGCGGCCGAGGTAGTCGCCGCTCCGAGTGTCCACCTTCACCACATCGCCCTCGTTGAGGAAGAGCGGCACCTGGATCACCGCGCCGGTCTCGAGCGTGGCGGGCTTCGAGCCGCCGGAAGCGGTGTCGCCGCGGATGCCGGGGTCGGTCTTCGCGATCCGGATCTCGATGAAATTGGGCAGCTCGACGGTGACGGGACTGCTTTCGATGAAGAGAATCTCGACCTCGGTGTTCTCCTTCAGGAAGTCGCGGGCTTCGCCCACCTCTTCCGCGGAGAGCGAGATCTGATCGTACGTGTCGAGATCCATGAAGTGGTAGCGGTCGTCCTTGTAGAGGAACTGCATGCGCTTTTCTTCGAAATCGACGAGCTCGACCTTCTCACCGGCTCGAAACGTGTTGTCGATGACCCGGCCGAGCCGCATGTGCTTGAGCTTGGTCCGCACGAAGGCGCCGCCCTTGCCGGGCTTGACGTGCTGGAAGTCGACGATGGTGTAAGGCGCCCCGTCGAACTGGATCTTGAGCCCCTTCTTGAACTCCGCCGTGGAGACCTGCATCGAATTATGGCCCCTTCCGTCGCTGTGTCTTGATTCGGAGCGCCTCGTCGAGCCGCTCCCGAGCCCGGGTGTCGCCCGGATCCTTCCGAAGGAGGCGCACGAAGATCTGCGCGGCCTCGTCCACCAGGCCCTGCGCGAGGCAGACTGAGCCGAAGCTGTGAGTCACGAACGTCTCCTCGGCGAGGAGCCGCCGGAGGGCCGACCCTTCGGAGGGCGCACCGGCGCTGCCCAGCACCTCGAGCATCATCCGCGACTCGCGGTCCGTCGGATCGAGCGCCACCACCTGCCGCACATGCGACAGCGCCTCGGCCAGCCGTCCGGCCCGACGGTGCAGCTCACCCGCCAGACGGTGCGCGGGCGCGTCGGCCGGGCTCGCGTCGAGAATGAGCTGCACCTCGGCGAGCGCGCCGTCGCTGTCGCCGTCGTCGGCGAGCGACTTGGCCAGGATGAGCCGCGCGGTGCCATACGCCGGGAACCGCGCCAGTCCATCGCGGCAGAGCTTGACGGCCTCGCGCGGGCGACCGGCCTTTCGGTAGAGGTCGGCCAAGGGCGCAAACGCCAGCGAGCCCGGGTCCTTGGTCAGCCGCTCTTCGTAACGGCGGATGGAGGATGCGGTCGCGATGTCCTCGGCGACCTCATCGCCGCCCGCTCGAGGGACCGCGTATGCCATCGACATTCTTATACGTGGGTTCGTGCCCGCGCGTCAACCGGACGCCCGGGTCAATTTGCGTCGCCAGATTCGAATTCGAGTTCGCCTCGCAGCGGAGCCGCTCAGCTCGAGCTGCCACGCTGTGACGCAGTACCCTCGGGCCCAGTCCGACCTCGCAGCGCGGCCCGGCTCGCGCGTGCGACTCGCCGGTTGCCGAAGACGCCGGCAGGATGCTCAAACAAGTCCAGATGCGAGGCGGCGCCCGACGGCCGCACGCGAGACGTACTCGCTGAACGTTGACAGCGTGCGGCCGAGGGCGCCGTACCTCCGAAGATGGCCGTTTTCAGCATCCTGCTAGGTCGTGGCGAGGGCGTCGAGGGTCTCGCGGATGGCGTCGCGCGGCACGTCGAAGACGATCCGGAAGGACCCGATCTCGGGGGCGAGGACGAACGGGACGCGCCCGTCACGCGCCTTCTTGTCGCGTCCCATCGCGTCGATGATCGCCGCGGGCGCAGCGCCGAGGCCCGTCACCGGCAGCCCCACCGCGCCCAGCAGCGCGACCTGCCGCGCGGTCGTCTCGGGGGCGGCGATTCCCAGTCGCTCGGCCAGCCGGGCCTCCGCCACCATGCCGAGTGAGACGGCCTCGCCGTGGGTGAAGCGGTCGAAGCCCGTCGCCGCCTCGAGCGCATGGCCGATGGTGTGGCCGTAGTTGAGGACGTGGCGCAGCTCGGCCTCCTGCTCGTCGCGCTCGACCACCCCCGCCTTGATCCGGCACGAGCCGGCGACGATGCGCTCGAGGACGGTCAGGTCACGGTCGAGCAGCGCGGGAAGGCTTCGCTCGAGATCCGCGAAGTACGACGCGTCGAGCACGATGCCGTGCTTGATCACCTCGGCGAGCCCCGAGCGGTACTCGCGCTCGGACAGGGTCGTGAGGGCCGCGGGATCGACCATCACCAGCCGGGGCTGGTGGAACGCGCCGATCAGGTTCTTGGCGCGCGGGTGGTCGATGGCGGTCTTGCCGCCGATCGAGGCATCCACCTGGGCGAGCAGCGTGGTGGGGACCTGGACGAAATTGATCCCCCGCATGTAGGTCGCCGCGGCGAAGCCCGCGAGATCGCCCACGGCGCCGCCTCCCACGGCCACGACCGTCGAGGTGCGGTCGCAGCCCGCCTCCAGGAGGTCATCCCAGACCTCGCGGAGGACGTCGAGCGTCTTGGCCTGCTCGCCCTCGGGCAGCAGCACCTCCGTCACCTCGAAGCCGGCCGCGACGAGGCCCCGCGTCACCGGTTCGCCGTGCAGCCGCCGGATGGTCGCGTCGGTCAAGAGCGCGACGCGCCGCCCCACGGAGAGCTTGGCGAGCTCCGCCCCGACGTCGGCGCGCGCCCCCGCCGCGACGATGATCCGGTACGCGCGCGAGGCCAGATTGACGGGGATCTCGATCATGGGTGCTCGATCAAGGTTACCGCGTTCGGCGCCGCGTGCCGTCGCCCTACTTCGGGCTCCTGGCCTGGGCTCGTCACTCGCCTTGAGCACGGAGGGCGTGAGGAAGACCACCAGCTCACGGCCCTGCTCGAAAATCTCCCGCTGCTTGAAGGCCCACCCGAGGAACGGGATGTCGCCCAGGTACGGCACCTTGCGGATCGTGTTCTGGTTCACCGTCTGGCGTCACGCCGCCGATCACGAGGCGCTCGCCCTCGTTGAGCAAGACGAGGGTCTCCGCCTTGCGCTTGTTGATGGCGGGCGGCGAGCCGCTCGCGCCCAGGTTGACCACGTCGCCGCGCGAGTTGTTCTCGACCACGACCACCAGCTTGATCTTGGTTTCGTCCCTGCCGTCTACCCGGGTCCGGATGACGGTCGGGGTCGTCGACAGCTTCAGCAAGGCATCCTTGAACTGGATCTGCGTGCCCGCCGAGCTGACGGTGGCGTACGGAATTTCCTCACCGAGGGAGATCTCGGCCTTGTTGTTCTCGACCGTCACGATCTCGGGACGGGCGAGCGTGCGCGTCTTGCCCAGGGTGGCAAGCGCCTGAAGCGCGAGGTTGATGTTCCAGTTCGTGCCGATGATGCCGAATGCGATCCCCCGGCGGGAAGCACGCCGGCCGCGTTGGGCAGCGCGGACGATCGGCAGGTTCACGAGATTGCCGCCGAAAGGCAGCCCGGTGTCCGGGGAAGACAGGCAAGAGCCCGCCCAGGTTCAAGTTCGGGTTGACCGGGTTGACGTTGGCGACGCCGGTGCCGAGGCCCGGATTCTGCAGCGGCGACTGGAAGCCCTGTCCCACCACGGTGGCGTTGCCGACATTGGCGGCGCCGGCGCCGCCCCACTGGACGCCGATGGCCTCGAGCGCGGTGCGGTCGAGGATCTCCATTCGCGCCTCGATCTTCACCTGCGGGAGCGGCACGTCGAAGTATTCGCGAACGAGCTTCTTGATCCGCTCGAGATCCGCCGCATGAGAGCCGCAGGAAGATGCTATTGGTCGCCTTGTTCGCCCGGATCGTCAGGCCCTTGGCGAGCACGTCCTGGCTCACCGAGACCACTTGCGGCCGCGCCGTGCTGTCTTGCTGCAGCCCGAGGCCGTAGAGGGCGGAAAAGGGCGGCTCCGCGATGAGCGGCGGGCCACCCGGCGCGGCGATCCCTTGCGTGCCCGCGATGGGCTGGGCGCCTTCCGCCGGGATGCCGAGGATGCCCTGCAGCGTCTTGGCGACGTCCTCCGGATCGGCGTAGGAGAGGCGGATGACCTCCTCCCGCAGCGGGCCCCGGGATTGGGCCTCCGCGGCGGCGAGGTCCGCCTGGAGCTTGCGGTTCGCCACCTCGGCTTCCTTGAGCTGGGCCTCGGCTTCCTTCGTCCGAGCGTCGATCTCCGCTTTCCGCTTGGCGTCGTCGGCGCGGGCCTGCGCTTCGCGCTCCTTGGCGAGCTGCTCGGTCGAGATGATGCGGATCACGCCGCCCTTGTCTATCTTCTGCAGGCCCTTGACCTCGAGGATCGTGTCGAGCGCCTGCTCCCAGGTCACGTTGCGCAGGGAGACCGAGAGCTTGCCCTTGACGTCGTCGCCCGCGACGATGTTCCGGCCGCTCTCCGCACTGAGAATGCGGAGGAGGTTGATGACGTCGGCGTCCTTGAACTCGAGCGTGATCAGCTTGGACCCGTTCGGGGCTGCCGGAGCCGACGCGCTCGGCGCCGCTGGGGCCGGCGTGGTCGCCGCCTGGGCCACGACGACGGGCGCAAGCGCGGCCGGGCGCACGGGCTCGGCGTGGCGGGCGACGATGCCGGGAGCGGTTGTCGACGCCGCCGGCATCGCGACGGCTGGCTTCCGCTCGGTTCCCGTCGGCTCGGTCGCCTTGGGTGCGATCGAGGCCTTCGGCGCATCGGACGGCTTCGCCGCCTCCGGCATTCTCGGAAGATCCGCCAGGGCCGCGACGGGCCGCTTCGGCACCGGCGAGGTCTCGGCCGTCGCCGGCCCCGCGGGGGCGTCGATGAGCACGGTGAGGCCCTGCGGTCCTTCCTCGATGCGGTAGCCCGCCTTGCGATTCAGTTCCACGACGAGACGAGCCGTGCCGGGCTTGAACTGGCTGCCGCGCACCTCCTTGAGCGGCTCCGGCACGCCTGTCCAGCGCGAGCGAGGCGAGGCGAACGTCCCGCTGATGTCGATCACCAGACGGACGGGCGAGTCGAGCAGCGTCGTCTCGTACTTCGGCTGGCCCGAGGTCGCGACCGTCACCGCGACGGCCGCGCCGCGCTGCTCGACCTTGACGTCTCTGAGCTCGCGGGGAGGGCCGGGAGCGTCCGCCGCCTGTGCGGCGCCGCTGCCGGCTCCCCACAGGGTCATCACAACCAGGAACCCGCGCACGAATCTCATGGGACGCTCTCCTCGTTCTTGGCCTGCTAGTCCTGAGCCAGTCTGAGCGTGGCCGTCGTCGCCGCTTGCCCGGCCTTGGCCGCGACCGCGAAGGTGACGGCGCTCTGCGTGATCTCGGTGACGCGCCCGTCGCCGAGCGTGTCGCCTGGCTTCAGGATGTATCCGAGCCCGTCGGGGGCCTCGACGAGGGCGAGGAGGGTGCGGCTCCCGAATCACTCCCGCGAGCTTGAACGTCATGATCGACAACCCCGGCTTGTCTTTGGCGAGCACGATGGGCACGAAGGGATCCCGCCGCCCCTTGGCGTCGTACGAAAGCGGCGGCAAGGGCGGTCCCGGCTCGGGCTCCTTGGGCAGTGCCACAGGGCCGGGCTTGGCCGCTGCCGTCGCCGTCGCGGCCGCCCCGGGGGCGGGCTCCGCCGCGGCCGGCGGTGGACTCGGCGGCGCGCCGCCGCCGCAGCCGCTCGCCAAGAGCGCGAGGGCGAGCCAGCCTGCCACGTGGGATCTCGCTGTCCGGGTCGCTCGGCCCGCGCTCGGCGGTCATCGTGTGGCTCCGGGGGCCCGGCGGACGGGTGGCAGAGGGGACGCCGGCGCCGGGGCGCCGGGAGTGCCGGCGGCGCGGTGGCGAGCCCTCGGGCCGGAACAGATAGGTGGCCAGCGTCAGCTCCGCCCGCAAGGTGCCGGTCGGACGCTCGACGCCGGCGAGGCGAAAGTCGCCGAGATTCACGATCCGGGGAATGCGCCCGATCCGGGAGAAGAAGCCCCCGAGCTGATGGTAGGTGCCCTCGGCGCTCACCGCGATCGGGATCTCGGTCACCGTGTCCTTGTCCTCGGCCGGCTTGGGAGCGAAGAGCGCCACGGCCAGCCCGGCCTGCAGCGCGAGATCGGAGACCTGGCGATACAGCCCCGGGATTTCCCGCTCCGACGGCAACCGCCCCTTGGCCAGCTCGAGCCGCCTGCGCAAGGCGTCGGCCTGCGCCCTGAAGGTGCGGAGACCGGCCTCCTCGACGCGCGCTTTCGCCACCTCGGCCTGCAGCGCCTCGTTCTTCTGCCGGAGCGCGTCGCGCTCCGTGCTCTTCGGCGAGACGATGAAGTATCCGAGCGCGGCGACGATGACGAGGCCGACGATGCCGGCGGCGATCTTCTGGGGCCGGGGCGCATTCGCGAGGACGTCGGTGAAGGCCATGGCTCAGATCTCGAACCGGCAGCTCACCTCGAAGGTGATCGTCCGCGGCGATTTGGTGAGGTCCTGGCGCGACTCGACGAGGTCCACGTCCTTGAATTTCCCCGAGGCCTTGAGATTCGACATGAAATCCGACAGGGCCAACGAGGAATACGTCGTGCCCGCGAGCCGGAGCTGCTGCCCCTTCTCCTCGATCCGAGAGAGCCAGAGATCGGCCGGCAAGATGTCGGCCATGGCATCCATCAGGTAGGCCGGTCGCGCCTGGTCGCGGGCGATCTGCTCGATCGCGTTCACGCGGCTCTCGAGCTCCTCCTTCTCCCGCTTGTAGCGCTGCCCCTCGGCGATGACCGCCGCGAGGCGGATCTTCTCGGCCTCGGCCTGCGCGATCTCGCCGTTGAGCCGCGCGATATCCGAGGAGACCTTCCACCAATAGCCGCCGAGCAGGGCGATGAGGGCGACGAAGACCACGCCGAACACCAGCCCGAGGTTGACGCCCGACGCGCTCGAGAGGCTCGGCCGCGCCTTCTTGGTCGATGGGGGAGCGAGGTTGATCCGGATCATGCCGTCTTGTCCCCAGGCCTCCGGAGGCCGAGGCCCACTGCGACGGCGAGCAGGCAGTCGGCGCTCCGGAGCTCCTCGTCGTTCATCTGCTGCGTCGTCGCGGTCCACGGCGGCGAGCGGCCGCGCCAGCTCCACGGGGACCCCCCAGGATGAGGCGAGAAAGCTCTCGATGCCGGCAAGCTTCGCGCAGCCACCCGAGAGGACGATCTTGCCGATGCGCTCCGATTCCGCCGTCGAGGCGAAGTAGTCGAAGGTGCGCTGCACCTCGAGGGAGAGCTCGCGCGACACGGCCTCGAGGGCGGGCACCAGATCGTCCCAGTTCACGCCGACCTCGTGCGCCGCGCTTGGCGGCCTCCGCGCGGTCGACGGGGATGCCGAGCCGCTGGGCGATGGCGTCCGTGTAGTTGTTTCCCCCGAACGGCACGTCACGGGCGAAGACGGATGCCCCGCCGTGGATCACGTTGGTCTTCATCACCGATGCGCCGATGTCGATGAGGGCCACCGCCTCGGTGCCGTCGCTGGGGACGCCGAGCTCGTACTGGTTCTGGATGGCGAACGCGTCGAGGTCGACGACGCTCGCCTCGAGGCCCGCGTCCTCGACGACCGAGATGTATTCGAGCACCTTGACCTTCTTGGTCGCGACGAGGAGGACCGACATCGAGTTCGCCGACTCGCCCATCACCTGGTAGTCGAGGAACACGTCGTCGATGGCGAACGGGATATGGTGCTCGGCCTCGAGATAGATCGCGTCGGCGAGCTCCTTGGCGCTGACCTTGGGCAGCGGGACCCGCTTGACGATGGAGTCGCGGCCCGACACCGAGATCACCGCCCCCGGGCTCGTGACGCCGGCCCGCTGCACGCATTCGCGGATCGCGTCCGTGACGACGGCGGGCTGGCGAACCGATCCCTCGGTGATCGCGTCGCGCGGGAGGTCCACCATCGCGAAGGATTTGAGGGCGTAGCCCGTTTTGCCGGGCACCAGCTCGACGACCTTGACCGCGCTCGATCCGATGTCCAGCCCGAAGGTCGCGACTTTAGACTTGCTCAGCCCGAATAGCCCCATGCGCAGCTCCCGGCCTCGCGGACGCCCACGCCCCAATGGCGGGCAAGAGGTCACTCAGCAACGAGTTTTAGCGGTACCTTGCGGGCGGCTTCATCGGCCCGCCCCGGTTATAGGTCCAGTTACAATTCATGTCAACTCGGGATAGCGGTTGTGGTATGGGGACCGCAATCCCTAGCGTAGTCGCCGGCCCGGCGCGCAGCCGGTCATGAGCCGGAGACCTCTCGATAGCTGCCGCCCTTGACCGACCAGCGCCCCGGGATCTTGCCCCCGCCCGTCAGGGCATCGCGGCAGTTGTAGACGATGCTGAGATCGGCGGCAGGCCCGGTGTCGATGCCCGCGCCGGGGAGATCCCGGATGTTTCGGCTCACCAGCGCGCCCGAGAGTCCGACGGCTCCCGCCGCCCGAGCGTCGAGCGTGCTCTGGGCGTAGACGAAGCCCCGGAGCCGGACCTCGCCGTCGACCGCGAGCGATCCGTTGACGATGAGCCACCCGCGCCAGACGCCGCTCGGATCGGCGGGCGCCCCCGCGTCGATCGCCACGGAGGCGAGATCGGATGGGCGGACGCCGTCGCCGCCGACCGCGTCGACGACGATGATGCCGTCGGGCATCCGGTTGCCCGCGCCGAACCGCACCGCGCCCTGCAGGTAGGTGCCGCGCGCCTTGGCGAATGCCCGGAGCGCGTTCAGGTCGGCGTCGCTCAGGCTGAACCGCGTCGAAGACCGCGCCCGAGGCGTTCTTGACGATGTCACCCGGGGCGGCAGGGATGAGTCCTCCCGCCGCGTCGGTGATCCGGTTGCGCGCGGTCCCGTCGCCGCCGGCGCCGCGGATGTCCGCGGACGCGCCCTCGAGTGACGTCTCGCCGCGCGCGAGCGTCCCGACCTTTGGCCCGCAGCTTCCGTCTGTGCGCGAGTCCACCCGCAGCGTGCCGCCCGCCCGGAGCTCCCCGCGCACGGAGAGGGCCGCCGGCGGGTCCTTGACGATGAGCTGAGGGTTGAGCGCGGTGACCGTGATCTTCTGGAGCGCCCTGCGGCCGGCCGTGGTGTCGTCCGGCACGAAGCCCACCGCGGTGATCTGGCGCTCGTAGGCCGTGGATCCATTGGTCACCGTCACCCGGAACCCGCCCACGGGGTGACCGCCCGCCGCGACGGGCACGAGCCGCCCGCCGTCGTAGGGCGAAGGTGGCGTCGTGAACGTGGCGGGGATGCCCTGGGCGTCGGCGGGATTGCTGAGCGCCCAGAGCGCGCGCTCCACCCCGGCTTCGGCCAGCGCGCGCGCCTGCGCCACCGCGAGCTGGTTGTTGGCGATCGTGGGCTCGATGGCCGACAGCACGGAGAAGCCGGCGATGAGGGCGGAGAGGATCACCAGGCTCAAGAGCGCCATCGGCAGGGCCACGCCGCGCTCGCTTCCGAAGGGCGACACGGCCGCTCGGGCGGACCGCACGAACGTCCGCATGGTCATCGCTTGGCGATGAGTGTCGTGACGGCGGCAGCCTTCGCGATGCCGGCGCCGCCGACGCCGGTCATCGGGCGGTAGGTCACGGTGATCGTGACCTGCCGGAGATCGGCCTTCGCGATCCCGCTGCACCGCCGCCGCCCCCGCAGTCGATGATGCGGACGGCGCGCGCGTAGTCGCCGTAGGGCGCGGGCAGCGCGGCCTCGTCCGCGAACGTGGTGGCGGCGCCGCTCTTGGGGGCGCTCGTCGGCGCGGGGGAGACGCCCAGCTCGTCCACGGGGCGAGGCTCCGACTCCCACCGCGCATTGCGCACCTGCTCGAGGCGCTCGTTGGCGAGGAAGGTGGCCGTCGAGAGCTGATAACCCTCCCGGGTGCCATAGCTCGCGAACGGGACGGCGGCGAGCAGCGCCGAGAGCCCGACGGTGATGATGCCGACGGCCACGATGACCTCGACCAGGGTGATCCCGCGCCGGTCGCCGACGGGAGGAGCCAGGGCCGGCGTCCTCAAGGCGTGATGCTGACCCGGCCGGACAAGGCCACCACGACGTGGACCAGCGTGCTCGACTGCGTGTGCGTGATCGTGTAGGTCGCGCCCGTGGTAGTTCCGCCGAGGTAGTTGAAGATCGGATCCGCGGTGGTCGGAGAGCGTGATGCCCGCGGGCACGGCGATATTGCCCGAGGCATCGGTGCCGGGCCCGGTCCACGTCGCGCCCGCGCAGCGTGCCCTGATGGTAGTGCATTGCCGTCGAGCTGATGTGCACACAGATCGACCCGTTCTGCATGATGGCGAGCTGGCGCCCCTGGTTGAGGAAGGTCGCGACCTCCTCGGCCGCGACCCGGAGCTGGGCGCCCTGGTAGTAGCGCGAGAAACATGGGCGTGGCGAGGGCGGTGATGATCCCGATGATGCCCACCACGAGCAGGATCTCAACGAGGCTGTAGCCGGCGTGTCGTCTTCTCATTGTTCGGCAGCATGGTGCCAAGCAAGAAGAGGGCCATGCCCTCTTGCGGCAGTGACGCGTTCCGCACGTTGGGAAGCTTGGCGGCGCGTGTGAATCCGGCGCTCGCGCTCCGTGTCAGCCGTCCCATCGGACGACCGCATTGGCGATGTGTCAGCGCGGTGACGCGTGGTGACAGTTATGTCGGTGACGGCCGAGCGGTACTCGCGCAAATCGAACAGCCGTGACGTCAGCCCGCGACGGGCGTTGCGTCGCGGCTAGAAGCGGCTGAGATACCACGTGAGAACTTGGTCGCCCCAGAGCAGGGCGACCGCGCCGCCGAGAGCCAGATACGGACCGAATGGGATGGCCTCCTTCCTGCCCTTGCGGCCGAGCAGGAGCAGCACGACCGCGACGGCCCCGCCGGCGAGCACACCCAGCAAGAGCGCCAGCAGGCCGAGCTTCCAGCCGAGGAAGGCGCCGAGCATGGCGCCGAGCTTCATGTCGCCGCCGCCCATGCCGCCGCCGCTCACGAGGATGATGACGAGGAAGAGGCCGCCCCCGACGGCGATGCCGATCAGGGAATCGAGCCAGCCGACGCCGCCGGGGAGGAGGCTGTTCGCGACGAACCCCACCACGATCCCCGGCAGGCTGATGACGTCGGGAATGATCTGGTGGCGAAGATCGATGGCGGTGATGGCGATCAGCGCGCCGAGCAGGACGGCGGCGACCAGGAACTCGGGTGTCGGGCCGAGGAGCACATACGCGAGCGCGAAGGCGCCGCCCGTCGCCGCTTCCACGATCGGATAGCGCCAGGGAATGCCCGCGCGGCAGCCGCGGCAGCGCCCTCGCAGCACGAGGAACGACACGAGCGGGATATTGTCGTACCAGGCGATCAGCGCCCCGCATCGGGGGCAGGCTGATCGAGGCGCCCACACGCTCCGGCCCTCGGGGACACGGGCGATGACGACGTTGAGGAAGCTGCCCACGAGCAGACCGAAGACGAGCGGCAAGGCCACCATATCACCCCGAAGCCGGCGGGCGGGACGGGCGCGCGACGCCGGCTACCACACCGAGAAGAAGGCGGGCTCGAGCGCCTGGGCGCCGGCCGGGTCGAGCGTGGTCAGAATGGCATATTCGCGCGCGGCCGCCTCGTAGTCCCCGCGCGCCAGATGGACGCGGGCCAGTCCGATATGGACCATCGACTCGTCGGGCTTGAGCTCGAGCGCCCGGGTCAGGTGCGCGAGCCCCTCCTCGGAGCGTCCGGTCTCCGACAGCGCGAGCCCGAGGTTGACGAGGCCGGGGACGTACGTCGGCGCGATCGCGTATGCGCGCTCGAGATACGGCATCGCCTCGCCGTGGCGCTTCTGCGTCAGGAGCACGTAGGCCATGCTGGTGAGGTTCTTGGGGTCCTTGGGCGAGTCGTCCAGCGCGATGCGGATGTGGCGCAGGGCGCCGTCGACGTCACCCATGCCGTGCAGCACGAGGCCCAGATTGCCGTGCACGCTGCAAGCGGTCGGGCCGCAAGGCCAGGGCCAGCTCGTACTTGGCCTTGGCGGGCGCAAAGAGCTTCTGCCGGTAGTAGAAGACGCCGACATTGTTCTGGCAGATCGAGCACGCCGGATCGGATTCCACCGCGTTGCGCCACAGGGTCTCCGTGTCCCGCCATATTTGTACTTGATACCACGTGAGGGTCCCGAGGGCGAGAATCCAGGCCGCCGCCGCCACGGCGGCGACCCGCGTGAGCCAGGGGCGGACCGTGCCCGCCGCGGCCGCGGATGCCATCAGCCCGACGGCCGCTCCCACGATCAGCGCCAGGCCCAGGCAGGACAGGTAGCTGTACCGGTCGTTCGTCGAGCTGGTGGCCGGAGTGGACGATCCCGGACACGGGGCCGATCGAGATGCCGTAGTAGATCCACACGGCGAGCCCCGCCGGCCAGCGGCGGCGGAGCGCCAGGAGGGCCAGGCTGATGGCGACCGCGGCGACGGTGCTCCACAGGAAGCGCGCGTCGAGCAGGCTCACGGTGCGCGGGAGCTCGTAGAGCGGCGACAGCGCCAGCGGCACGGCGGTCTTCTCGAGGTAGAACCAGACGCTGTACCCCGCGATCCCGATCCGGGCGGGCCAGCCGTACTTGTCCGACCCGGTCAGGAAGTGCTGCGACGCGACGGCCCAATAGGACACGGCGGCCCCGGCGAAGCCGAGCGCCAGATACGGGAGCTTCTCCCTCAAGAGCGCCCGGATCGCCGCCTCGCGCCACATGCCCCGGCGCAGCGGCAGCCGGCCGAGCGGGTAGACGTCCAGCAAGAGCAGGACGAGCGGCAATGTCATGACGATCGACTTCGACAGGAGCGCCAGGGCATAGACGGTCACTGATCCCACCAGGAGCCGCCGCCGCGGCGCGCCGTCGGCGTCGGCCGCGGCCAGGTACAGCAGGATGGTGAGCAGGAAGAACAGGCCGGACAGGACGTCGCGCCGCTCGGTGACCCAGGCCACCGACTCCGCGCGGAGCGGATGCAGGGCGAAGAACAGCGCCGCCATCACCCCGGCGGCGCGAAGCGTGCCGCCCGTCAGGCGTGCTCGCCTTGCCGAGCAGCCGCAGGGCGATCAGGTAGAACAGCGCGGTATTGGCGGCGTGGATCAGGTTATTGGTGAGGTGATACCCGAACGGGTTCATGCCCCACAGCGTGTAGTCGAGGCCGAAGCTGAGCCACGTGACCGGGATGTAGTGCCCCATCAGCGTGGTGCTGAACATCCAGCGAATGTGCGTCCAGCCGAGCCCCCGGTAGCTCGGGATTCTCGAGCAGATTGATGTGATCGTCCCAGTCGACGAAGCCGTTCAGGAGCGCCGGTGAAAACACGAGGAAGCGCGACCGCCGCGAGGGCGTACGGGATCAACCGCGGGTCGAGCACCCAGGCCGCGACCCGGCGCGGTCAGCGCGCCATCGACGGGCGCCGGACCGGTGACTGCGGGCGCGGGCTCTACCTCTGCTGGCGGCATCCGGCGCGTCTCATGGCGACTGAGCGGGCTGCACCGGCCGCGTAGAGCGTCTGACGAGCACTGGCATCCGGCTGACCGTCGTCCGTGTCATGATGGCCACCGCGGTGTCTGAACGCGGCGATGCCGGGGAGGTGTCTCTCCCCGGCATCGGAACACGTCTGCGTTGAGCCGGACTTACGGGACGGTGACGGTGGCGCCGTCGCCCGCCGTCGTGATCGAGAACGTGCCGGCCGCCGCCGACGCGTACGTGTACGCGGTCCAGCCGGCCGGCGGAGTCGGAATCGGGCTGATGAAGGGGCCGGCGGTGATGCCGCCGACGATGACGGCGACGGTCAGGTCGGTCAGCGCGGCGGGAAGCGCGCCCGTGTGCGCCGAGTACACGACCACGGCCGAGGCCAGGGTGCGGGCGTCCGCCTGCGCCTTGGCGAGGCGCGCGCGCGCCTGGATATTGGCGTAGAGCGGGAAGGCGATTGCCGTCAGGATGCCGATGATGGCGACCACGATCATCAACTCGATGAGCGTGAAGCCTTTCTGGTTCCCCATCCGTTTGTGGAAGAAGCTGATCATTGTGATGTCTCCCTTGATGTTTTATTAGGCCCTGCGCCGGCCTTGCTGCTTCTGGCCGCTGAAGCTGCAGCGATCAGTGCCAGGCCTCGACGCGGCGGCTGCCGAGGCGTCCGTTGGAATGCAACCCTTCAAGAAGCCGAATGAACGCGCTCGCGCCGCCACGTGCCGACGGCGGAGTCAAAGCCGCGGCCCTGTCGCTTCGCGTGACGCTCCGTGTGAGCATCGCGGCCGAGAAGTGTCATGGCTCTCGCGATGGCGCCCTTGCGCCCCATGCTGTGCTTCTGCAGCTTGTAGCGGAACTGGCGGAAGGTCATCTTGAGCAGCTCCGCGGCCTTCGTCTGCACGCCGCGCGTGCGGTCCAGCGCCCGCTGCAGATAGCGGCGCTCGAGCTCGTCGAGGGTGGCCTCGAGGTCCAGGCCCTCGTCGGGCAGCTCCACCAGCTCCGCCTCGCGGACCGGGCGCTCGCGGCGCACGGACTCGGGCAGGGCGTCCACGTTGAGCATGTCGCCGGCGCCGAGGACGATGGCGCGCTCGAGGCAGTTCTCGAGCTCCCGGATGTTGCCGGGCCAGTGGTAGTGCTCGAGGACGGCCATGGCGTCCGAGGCCACGCCGCGCACTTCCTTGCCCAGCTCCTTGCTGAACTTCTGGAGGAAGTGGGCGACGAGCAGCGGGATGTCCTCACGGCGCTCGCGCAGCGGGGGCAGGTTGATGGGCAGGACGTTCAGGCGGTAGAAGAGGTCCTCGCGCATGGCCCCCTCCTTCACCGCCGTCTCGAGGTCGCGGTTGGAGGCGGCGATGAGCCGCACGTCGGTCTTGATGTCCTTGGTGTCCCCGACGCGCCGGACCTCGCGCATCTGGATGGCCCGCACGAGCTTGACTTGCAGCAGCGGCGGGATCTCGGTGATCTCGTCGAGGAACAGCGTGCCGCCCTCGGCCGCGGCGAACAGGCCCATCTTGTTGGCGACGGCGCCGGTGAACGATCCCTTCACGTGGCCGAACAGCTCGGACTCCATCAGGCCCTCGGGGATCGCCCCGCAGTTGACCGACACGAACGGCTTGTCGCGGCGGTGCCCGTTGAAGTGGATGGCGCGGGCGACGAGCTCCTTGCCCGTGCCGGTCTCTCCCGTGATCATGGCGGTGGCCGGGCTGTCGGCGATCTTCCGGATGGTGTCGAAGACGTCGACGATGCGCGGGCTCTTGCCGATGATGTTCTCGAAGCGGTGCTGGGTCTCGAGCTGCTTCCTCAGGTAGAGGTTCTCGTCGCGCAGGCGCTTGCGCTCGAGGCCGTTCCGGATGATCAGATCGACCTCGTCGAGCTTGAAGGGCTTGGTGATGTAGTCGTAGGCGCCGAGCTTCATCGCCTCGACGGCCGTCTCCGTGGTCGCCACCGCCGTCACCACGATCACCGTGGTCTCGGGACAGAGGTCCTTGGCGGCGCGCAGCACCTGCAGCCCGTCGACCTTGGGCATGCGCAGGTCGGTGAGGATGGCGTCGAAGCTGTCCCGGCGGATGGCCTCGATGGCCGCCTCACCGCCCTCCGCCATCACCACCTCGTACCCCGCCCGCTGGAGCGTGATGGCGAGGAGATCTCGCATGCTCTTTTCGTCGTCGACAACCAGCACTCGTGCACCGCTCATTGGCGCCTCGTCATGGGTGAAGGGAAGCACTGCGTTCTGCGGCTCGCGCGCCGCGGGGAGCGTCAAGGTGAAGGTCGTCCCGTCCCCCGGCCGGCTGCGCGCCTCGATGAGGCCGCCGTGGTCCTGCAGGACGCGATAGACGAGGGCCAGGCCGATCCGCTGCCCCCCGCCTTGGTCGAGTAGAACGGCTCGAAGATGTGGGGCAGGTCCGCGTCGGCGATCCCGTGACCGCTGTCGGCGACCCAGACCTGGATCTGCTCGCGCTCGGGTTCGCCCAGCACCTGTCCGCCGACGCGCATCTCGCCGCCGTCGGGCATGGCCTGCACCGCGTTGAGACACAGGTTCCAGATCGCCTGCCGCATCTGCTGGGGGTCGACGCGCGCGGGCAGCGACTCCGCGTACTCGCGGATGATCTTGAGGTTCGCGGGCAGCGATCGGTGCTCGATCAGGAGCAGGACCTCGTCGAGGATCTGGGCGAGGTCGACGTCGATGGGGGTGAGCGGGGCGGGGCGCGCGTATTCGAGGAATGCTCCGACGATGTGGTTGAGCCGCTCCGACTCCCTCAGGACGATCTCCACGAGCCGGTTCCGCCCGTCGTCGGGAGGCAGGTCCTTGGCGAGCGCCTCCACGGCCCCCGAGATCGACGCCAGGGGATTGCGGATCTCGTGGGCCATATTGGCGGAGAGGCGCCCGACGGTGGCCAGGCGGTCGGCCTGGCGCATGCGCTGCTCCATCTGCTTGATCGCGGACAGGTCCTGGCAGACGCCGATGAGACCCGCCACCTCTCCCTCGCCTGCGCGCAGGGACCAGAACGAGATGCCGACGGGGATGACGCGCCCGTCCTGCCGGCGGAGCGGGAACTCATAGCGCCGCGGGGGCGACTGGTCTTCGTCCGCCGTCTCCCGGATCTCGTCGAGGTCGACGCCGGACCCGAAGATCGCGCTCCACGGCTGGCCCAGGGCATCGGCCGACCGGAATCCCGTGATCGACTCGGCGGCGCGGTTGAACGCGGTCACGCGCCCGCGGGGATCGACGCCCACGAGCCCGGAGCCCACCGATTCGAAGATGAGGTCGCGAAACGCCTGGAGGTCCGAGAGGTGCTTTCGGTGCGCGTCCAGGTGCTCCTGGGACTCGCGGTACCGGCCGGCCAAGGACGACGTCACGAAGCCGACGACGAGGAAGACGGCGGCGTTCAGGCAGATCGCGAGCGCTTCATCGGTCGTCGTGTCACCGCCCGAGACGCCGGCCGAGGGACGCCAGCGCGTCCGGGCCCAGCACGACGGCCACGTAGAAGACGCTCGACAGGCCGGCGACGGCGAAGGCGCCCGGCCGGGAGAGGACGAAGGAGGCCGCCAACACGGTGAGCACGTAGAGCGGGACGAAGATCGACCGCGCGCCGCCGCTGGTGGCGACGATGGCGCTGACGAGCGCCACGTCGAGCGCGAGCTGGAGGCGGGCGAAGCGCGCGCGCGTCGCGGATCCGCGGCTGGGCCAGGGGGAGAATCGCGCACGCGGCGACCGCGGCGAGCACGGCCAGCCCGAACGGGCCGAAGGGATAGGGGAATGCGCCGGCCTGCCGGAGGAGGCCTCCGACGGCCGGCACCACGGCGGCGGTGATGAGCCGCGCGCGGTTCAGGCCGAAGAGCGATGCGCGAAGTGCGTCGGACATTGGCTCCCTATCGGCTGTCCCGGCCCGCTACTTGATCAGGGTCACGAGCTTGAAGATCGGGAGATACATCGCCACGACGAGGCCGCCGACGATCACGCCCAGGAACACGATCATGATCGGCTCGAGCAGCGAGGTCAGCGTCGCGACGGCGGTGTCCACCTCGTCATCGTAGAAGTCGGCGATCTTGGACAGCATGGCGTCGAGGGCGCCCGTCTGCTCTCCCACCGACACCATCTGGGTGACCATGGTCGGGAACACGCCGGAGATCTTGAGCGGCTCGGCGAGGGTCTTGCCCTCCGTGACCGACGTCCGGCACTGGAGGACGGCCTTCTCCACGACCTTGTTGCCGGCGGTGCTCGCCGTGATGCGCAAGGCCTCGAGGATGGGCACGCCCGACTCGACGAGGGTGCCGAGCGTCCGCGTGAAGCGCGCGACGGCCACCTTGCGGAAGATCACGCCGAACACGGGGACCCTGAGGATCAGGGCGTCGATGGTGGACCGCCCGTTCTCCGTCCGGTAGTACGCCCGGAGGCCGTACACGGCGCCGCCGAAGGCCAGCCCGATGAGCCAGAAGTACCCGCGCACGAAGTCCGACAGCGCGATGACGATCCGCGTGGGAAGCGGCAGCTCGGCGCCCATCTCCTTGAACATCTGCGTGAACGTCGGGATGACGAAGACGAGCATGAACACGATGACGAGCATGGCCACGCCGATGATGCTGATCGGATAGACCATGGCGGACTTGACCTTGCGCTTGAGGGAGGCGGCTTTCTCGATGTAGACGGCGAGTCGCTGCAGGACGACGTCGAGGATACCGCCCGTCTCGCCCACCTCCACCAGGTTGGTGTAGAGGTCGTCGAACGTGCGCGGGTGGCGGCGGAGCGACTCGGCGAGCGTCGAACCCTCCTCGACCGTCCGGGCCACGGTGCCCGTGACGTCGCGCAGGTTCTTCGAGTCGCTCTGATCGGCCAGGATGTTGAGGCACTGGACGAGCGGCAGACCGGCGTCGATCATGGTGGAGAACTGGCGGGTGAAGATCGCCATCTCCTTGTCCTTGACCTTCCCGCCTGCCTTGGCCCGGACTTTCCCCCCGCCTTCTCGGCGATCTGGGTGACGAGGACGGATCGCCGGCGAAGCTCGCCCACCGCGCTCATGCGATCCGCGGCCTCGATCTCGCCCTTCTGGAGCCCGGCGGCGCTGCGGCCCTGATAGGTGAAGACAGCCATGGCGTGACCTCGGTTGCCTTAGCGGCGGCCGAAGACCGATGTCGGGCGGGTGGCGCCGGGGGCGGAGGGAGCCGCGTTCGCCGCCCCGGCCGCGCCGCCCAAGAGCCCCTCCAGCTCTTCGGGGATCGTCGTGCGGTGCATGGCTTCTTCCCGGCTGATCCGGCGCTTCTGCACCAGCCCGGCGAGCGACTGGTTCATCGTCTGCATGCCGAACTTCTGGCCCGCCTGCATGGCGGAATAGATCTGGTGGAGCTTCTCCTCGCGGATCAGGTTCCGGATGGCGGGCGTGGCGACCATGATCTCGAGGGCCATGGCGCGGCCCTGCTTGTCGGCGGTCGGCACGAGCTGCTGGCAGAGCACGCCCTCGAGCACGAGGGAGAGCTGGGCGCGTACCTGGTCCTGCTGGTTCGTCGGGAAGACGTCGATGACGCGGTTCATGGTCTGCGCGCACGAGTTCGTGTGCAGCGTGCCGAGCGTCAGGTGGCCGGTCTCCGCGATGGTGAGCGCGGCGGCGATGGTCTCGAGGTCGCGCATCTCGCCGACGAGCACGACGTCCGGGTCCTGGCGCAGGATGTACTTGAGCGCGGTCTTGAAGGAGTGCGTGTCCGAGAACACCTCGCGCTGGTTCACCAGGCACTTCTTGTGGTTGTGCAGGAACTCGATGGGGTCCTCGATCGTCATGATGTGGTCCTGGCGCTCGGAGTTGATCTTGTCGATCATCGCGGCGAGCGTCGTCGACTTGCCCGAGCCCGTCGGCCCGGTCACGAGGATGAGTCCCTTGGGCCGCTCCGCGAACTGCTCGACGATCGGCGGGAGGTCCAGCTCGTCGAAGGCGCGGATCTTGACGGGGATGACCCGGATCGCGCAGCCGACCGCCCCGCGCTGCCGGAAGACGTTGCAGCGGAAGCGCGCCAGCCCCTGGAGGCCGAAGGAGAGGTCGAGCTCGTTCTCCTCCTCGAACTTTTGCTTCTGCGCCTCGTTGAGGATGCTGTAGGCGAGGCGCTGCGTGTCCTGGGGTGTGAGCTGCTCGAACTGGCTCAGGGGCGTCAGCTTGCCGTGCACACGAACCTGTGGAAAGGTGCCCGTGGTGATGTGCAGGTCGGAGGCGCTGCGCTCGATCATCGTCGTCAGCAGGTCGTGCATCGTGGCGGCCATAGGCGTGCCTCTCGTCCTCTTCGCGAGTGAAATTCTGTGCCCGATGCGCGCGGGATGCGGGGTGCGCGCGAGCTCGCGCGATCGCTGACCGAAATCGTCGTGCTTAGCTCATGCCACTTTTTGGCGGGGGCGGGGGCGGGAGGGGACGCCGTCTCCGCGGTCGCGCCGGTGACGGCGGAGACCGCTGATAAGACAGGGCTCTTGTGATGCGATCAGCCCGGAGCAGGCGGAGCAGGTGCGATCGGGCCGGGGGCCGTCGTCCCTCGGCAGGGGCGACGTTGGGCTGACACTGCTTGTCATCAGAGTGCCGGAATTCGATCGTCCGGCGCGGCCCTCGGGCGAGGGCCGCTTGTCGTTGCTTACCTGGCGCCCAGCCCCTTGAGCGTGCCGGCGAAGGCTTTGTAGGCTTCGTCCTGATAGACGACGAACAGGATGCGCTGAAGACTCGAGGTGCCGGGCTTCAGGTGCTCGATGACGGTCGACATGATGGCCTCGGCGGATTGCTGCGGAGGCACGCTGCCGACCCCGCTCCCGAGGGCGGGAAAGGCGATCGACGTCAGCCGGTGCTTGTCGGCGATCACCAGGGACGACTTCGTGGCCGCCTTGATCTTCTCCGGGTCGGTCTTGAGATCCTTGCCCATCGTCGCGGCGTGGATCACGTGGGTCGCGGGCAGGTTCCCGCCCACGGTGAGCACGGCTTCGCCCACCTCGATCGGGCCCTGACGGAGCGCCTCTTCCTCGATCACGACTCCGCCCTTGCGCTTGATCGTGCCCGCCACCCCCGTGCCCATCCAGAGCTCGGAATTGGCCGCGTTGACGATGGCGTCGACCTCGGCGTCCGTGATGTCGCCACGCTCCAGCGCGAACGTGGTCTTCCCGATCTTGACCTTCATCGTCCCGTCCCGGAGGGATCGCGCGGCTCGCGCGCCTTCACCGTTTCCCACGCTTGGTCCAGCTCTTCCGCGGATGCATCGCTGACCGTCCGGCCCCGGGCCTTCATGTCGGTCTCCACTTCGTTGAAGCGGCGGGTGAACTTATCGGCCGCCTGACGCAGACAGTCCTCAGCGTCGACGTTCAGGAGGCGTGCCACGTTGACCACGGAAAACAGCACGTCGCCGAGCTCGTGGCGGATCCTCTCGCCGTCGGCGATGTCGAGCGCTTCGTCCATCTCCGCCACCTCCTCGCGCACCTTGTCCCATGCCTGCCGCCAGGTTGGCCAGTCGAAGCCCACGCGCCCCGCCTTTACCTGAAGACGCTGAGCGCGGAGGAGCGCGGGGAGGCTCGGGGGAACACCGTCGAGGGCGGAGCGCGGCTCACCGGCTCGGCCACCCTCGTCGCGCTTGATCCGCTCCCACTGCCGGAGCGCATCCTGGGCGTCGGCCACCGCCTGGTCGCCGAAGACGTGGGGGTGGCGCCGGGTCATCTTCTCGATGAGGCGATCGAGCACGTCCGACATGGTGAACTCGCCGGCCTCGGCCGCCACCTGGCTGTGGAACACGACCTGGAAGAGCAGGTCGCCCAGCTCCTCAGCGAGGTGCCCCGTGTCGTCCTCGTCGATGGCCTGCAGGACCTCGTAGGCCTCCTCGATCAGGTAGGGCTTGAGGGAGGCGCGGGTCTGCTCGCGGTCCCATGGGCAGCCTCCCTCGCCGCGCAGCCGGGCCATGAGCGACAGGAGCGCATCGAATCGGACACCGGCGGAATTAGCCATGAGAGGTCTCGGGGCCGAGAGCGCATTATACACAAGGGCGCGCGCGCCTTGAAGGCCTTCCATGCGCATGCTACGCTCCGCCCGGCAACCGGAGGGAACGCGATGGCGGAAGAGGAGAGCTTCAAGGTCATCGATCGACGCGGGCGCGAGCAGGATGGCGAGCCGTCGGGGTCCGGTCCCGGCTCGACGGCGCCCCCACCGACCGCGCCCGGCCGGGCGGCCGTCGACCCGGGGAGTGCCGGCCAAGAGCCCGGACGCCAGGCCCCGGAGCCGCCCGGCCTCCGCCCAGGGGTCGGTCGACCTTCAGGGGCTCTTCGTCATGTTCGCGAGCTCGGCCCTGATCAATCTCGGAGAGGCGGCGGACCCGGCGACGGGGGAGCGCCTGGTTGACCTCGATCAGGCGCAGGACGCCATCGATCTCCTCCTTCTGCTTCGCGAGAAGACAGCGGGCAATCGAACGGAGCACGAGAGTCGGTTGCTGGAGCAAATCCTTTACGACGTCCAGATGCGCTACGTCCGGGCCAAGAGCGGGAGCCCCCGGACGTAGCGCCAGTTCCCGCCCTGATCATCGGGTCGTGATCGAGAGCTGACCCTCCCCGACCCGGACCTCGTCGACCACCGCGGGCACCGGCCACTGGAGCAACCCGCCCCCGGACGGGCCCATGAGCAGCAGGAGCAGGATGCTGCCCAGGGGCTGCTTGCCCAGGGCGAACTGGGTGACTTCCACGCTTCCGTGACGGCTATTGCCCGTCCCCTCGATCTTGATTCGCCCCCGCACGGTGACCCAGACCGGCTCGTCCAGCCTCTTGTTGGAGAGATAGGGGGCGATCTGGGCGAAAGGCGGGCCCTTGAGGAGGTTCCGGAAGGCGGTCTGTCCCTGGGCGAGGATCTCCCCCTTGGCGAATCGGACCACGATGGGGGAGAGCGGGTAAGCCGGACTGCTCCAAGTGCCTGGACAGAAAGGCATTGGCCTCGGGCTCCGTGATGGTGATCGGATCCCGGCGGCTTGACCGACCGGACTGGCGTGACGCCACCTCGAACAGCTTCTGCTGGGCGGCATAGCCGTCGTTCTTCGTGAACGAAACCGGCCTGAGCTCCGGGGCGCCGAAGATATTGGTCGACAGGAAGATGACGCCGAGCCCGACCACCACGATGACCAGAATGGCGACGATCAGCGCGACACAACCGAAGCAGCCCTTCATGGAGAGAACGCTAGCACCCGGCTCCAAAGGGTGTCAAAGATTTGGACGGCCTCAAAGTTGACAGAATCAAGCTCATCATATATAAGTCGTGTAGACTCATATCAAGGGCTGGCAGCCCAGCTAACAGGAGGCAGGTAATGGCGATCGTCCGATTCCGTCCGTTCAGTCAGGCCGTCGACTCGTTCCGTGATTTTGGTGACATGCAGGCCGAGGTGAACCGTCTCTTCGACAACTTCCTCGGTCGCCCCGCCCAGCAGCCCGGCGGGATGGAGCGCGTCTGGGCTCCCGCGGTGGATATGTACGAGACCAAGGATGCCCTCATGGTCGCCGCGGAGCTCCCGGGTCTCGCCGAGAAGGACATCCACCTCTCGATCATCGGAGACGTGCTGAGCATCCGCGGCGAGCGGCAGTGGAACCAGGAGGTCAAGCAGGAGAGCTACTACCGCGGCGAGCGCTGGTACGGCAAGTTCGAGCGCTCCCTCCCCTTGCCGATGCCGGTCCAGGCCGACAAGGTCACGGCCAAGTATCGCGACGGCGTGCTGACCATCACGCTGCCCAAGGTCGAGGAGATCCGGCCCAAGGAGATCAAGATCGACGTGCTGTAAGACCGCGCCCGCGGGAAGGGGAGTCCGCCCTTCCCGCGGGCCTTTCGGATGCCAGGGGCGCACGACTCGACACTTCTCAAGGAGACATGAGACATGGCGAAGGTGATTGGCATTGACCTCGGAACGACGAACTCGGTGGTGGCGGTGGTGGAGGCTGGCGATCCCGCGGTCATTGCCAACCAGGAAGGGAGCCGCCTGACGCCCTCCGTCGTGGCGTTCACGAAGGAAGGCGAAACCCTCGTGGGGCAAGTGGCCAAGCGTCAGGCCATCACCAACCCCGACAATACCGTCTTCTCCATCAAGCGGTTCATGGGGCGCCGGTACGACGAGGTGCTCCAGGAGATGAAGCTGGTTCCCTACAAGGTGGTGAAGGCGGCGAACGGCGACGCGCGCATCGAGATCCGGGGCAAGGTGTACTCGCCGCCGGAGATCTCCGGGCTCGTCCTGCGCAAGCTGAAGGAGGCCGCCGAGGCCTACGTGGGCGAGAAGATCACGCAGGCGGTCATCACGGTGCCCGCGTACTTCAACGACAGCCAGCGCCAGGCGACCAAGGACGCGGGGGCCATCGCCGGCCTCGAAGTGCTCCGGATCGTCAACGAGCCCACCGCCGCCGCGCTGGCCTATGGCCTCGACAAGAAGAAGGACGAGACCATCGCCGTCTACGACCTGGGCGGAGGCACGTTCGACGTCTCCATCCTCGAGATCGGCGAGGGCGTGGTCGAGGTCAAGGCCACCAATGGCGATACGCACCTCGGCGGTGACGACTTCGACCAGTGCGTGATCGACTGGATCGCGGAGGAGTTCAAGCGGGATAACGGCATCGATCTCAGGAAGGACCGCATGGCGCTCCAGCGCCTCAAGGAGGCCGCGGAGAAGGCCAAGTGCGAGCTGTCGACCACGGTGCAGACGGAGATCAATCTGCCGTTCGTCACCGCGGATCAGACGGGCCCCAAGCACCTGGTGCTGACGCTGACCCGGGCGAAGCTCGAGTCCCTCGTGGCGGAGCTCATCGAGCGGAGCCTCGGGCCCTGTCGTGAGGCGATGCGCCAGGCCGGCGTGTCGCCCTCGGACATCGACGAGGTGATCCTCGTCGGCGGCCAGACGCGCATGCCCAAGGTGCAGGAAGAGGTGAAGAAGCTCTTCCAGAAGGAGCCGAACAAGACCGTCAACCCGGATGAGGTCGTCGCCGTCGGCGCGGCCATCCAGGCGGCGGTGCTCACGGGCGAGGTCAAGGACCTCCTGCTGCTCGACGTCACTCCGCTGTCGCTCGGCATCGAGACGCTGGGCGGTGTGATGACGAAGCTCATCGACGCCAATACCACGATCCCGACGAAGAAGACCGAGGTCTTCACCACGGCGTCGGACAGCCAGCCGTCGGTCGAGGTGCACGTGGTCCAGGGCGAGCGGCCCATGGCCCGCGACAATCGGACGCTCGGGCGCTTCCACCTGGACGGCATCCCGGCGGCGCCGCGCGGCGTGCCGCAGGTCGAGGTGACGTTCGACATCGACGCCAACGGCATCCTGAACGTGTCGGCGAAGGACAAGGCCACGAGCAAGCAGCAGAACATCACCATCACGGCCTCGTCCGGCCTCAGCAAGGACGAGATCGACAAGATGAAGAGGGATGCGGAGGCCCACGCCGCCGAGGACGCGAAGAACCGGGAGGCCATCGAGGTCAAGAACCACGCGGACTCCCTCGTGTACTCGACGGAGCGGACGCTCAGCGAGCACGGCGACAAGGTCCCGGCGTCGGACAAGGAAGCCATCGAGGCGGCGCTCAACGAGACGCGCGAGGCGCTGAAGACCGAGGATCTCGAGCGGATCAAGAAGGCGCAGGAGGCGCTGACCACGGTGTCGCACAAGCTGGCCGAGGCGATGTACCGCGAGGCGCAGGCCAAGACCCAGTCCGTCCGGGCCCGAAGGCGGCGCCCCCGGCGCCGGCCAGAAAGGCGCCGGCCCGAAGGGAGACGTGGTCGACGCAGAGTTCGAGGACCTGGGCGAGAAGAAGTAGTCGAGTGCCCCGGCCGCCGGGTGGGTGTCCGCCCGGCGGCCGGAGCGAGACGACGCGATGACGCGAGACTACTACGCGGTCCTCGGTGTGGCCACGGCGGCCTCGACGGCGCAGATCCGGCGGGCGTATCAGCGGCTTGCGCGGCAATACTCGCCCGACGTGAACCTCTGGCAGCAGGAGGTGCTGGGGGTCTTCGAGGAGATCGCCGAGGCCTATCGCGTCCTCGGTGATCCGATGGCGCGGGCGGTCTACGACCGCGAGCCGACGGCGCCGAGCGCCAAGCCTTCGCGGGAAGGCGTCGGCGCGCCGCGCTCGTCCGGGCGCCGAGGAGACGATCTGCACATGCCGGTGGAGCTGGCGTTCCAGCAGGCCGTGTCCGGGCTCACCGCCGATCTGCACGCGGATCGATTGTCGCCGTGCGCCGAGTGCGGCGCGAGCGGCGCGGCGCCGGGAAGCGCCCGCGTGACGTGCAGCTATTGCGGTGGCCTCGGCACGGTCTGGAGCGAACACGGCGCCCCCCGTCCGGAAGGCTGCCCCGCCTGCGAAGGATCCGGCGCGCGGGCCCTCGATCCCTGTCCCGCCTGCCGCGGCCGTGGCGTGAGGACCGCGCGCGCGGTCGTTGCCGTGACGCTCCCGCCCGGCGTGGATACGGGCGCCCAGATCCGCGTGGAGGGCGAGGGGCACTGCGGACCATACGGCGGCCCCCGCGGCGACTTGATCGTGGTCGCGCGCGTACACGAAGATCCCGAGTTCACCCGCAAGGGCGACAACCTCTACCGCGAGGTCTCGCTCGGCATCGTCGAAGCCGTGCTGGGGACGCGCTTCCCGGTCCGCGGCGTGGATGGACTCGTGGACCTGGTGGTCCCACCCGGCACGCAGAGCGGGCAGGTCTTCCGGCTTCGGGGCCGGGGCATGCCCCGCCTCTCCGGCGGCGGGCGCGGCGACCTCTACGTGACGGCGCGGGTCGAGATTCCGCGCGGGCTCGACGCGCGCACGCAGGAGCTGTTCCGGGAGATCGGCCGGCTCCTGCCGCCCGCGCCGCCGCGGGACGACTGACCCCCGCGGGACGACTGATCGGACCGGCCGGCCGTGACGGACCGGAACAAGCCCCTCTACATGATCGGCGTGGTGGCCGAGATGCTGAAGCTCCATCCGCAGACGCTCCGGATGTACGAGAAGAAAGGGCTGATCCGACCCAGCCGTTCGGTAGGGAAGACGCGGATGTACTCCGCCGAGGACGTCGAGGAGATTGCGCGGGTGACGCGCCTGGCCCGCGACCTTGGTGTGAATCTTGCGGGTATCGAGATCATCCTAAAGATGAGACGTCGAATGCTCGACATGCAGGCGCAGATCGAGGGCTTGATGAACCACGTGCGGAGCGACATGGCCCCGGGCCGCGAAGATGCTGACGCCACACGGCGGCGAGGCGCTCGTCCGGGCGGCCTCGAGCCAGCTCGCGCCGCTCGACCTGTTCTGAGCCCCGCTGAACCGGAAAGGACCTGATTCCATGGTTGACGACAACGTCGGTAACACTTCCGATCGCCCGGAGGCAGGCCGGCTCCCGCTGAGCCTCGCCCTTCTGCCCCTGCGCGACACGGTGCTGTTCCCGCAGTCCATTCTGCCCCTCGCGGCCGGGCGGGCCGCGTCGCTCAAGCTCATCGAGGAGGCCGCGCGAGGCGACCGCACGATCGGCGTGATCACCCAGCGCGATCCCGCGGCGGAGGAGCCGGGCGAGCCGGATCTGCATCGCATCGGCACGGTGGCCACGATTCACAAGGTCGTGAAGCAGCCCGACGGCACGCTTCGCCTCGTCGTGCAGGGGCTGCGGCGCTTCCGCATCCTCGAGTTGACCCAGACGCGGCCGTATCTCCTCGCGCGGGTCGAAGAGATGGACGAGGTCGCGGCGGCCGGCGATCTCGAGACCGAGGCGCTCGTCCGCAATGCCACGACGCTGTTCCGACAGATCGTCGAGCTGTCTCCGCTGCTGCCCGACGAGCTCGCGGGGGCGGTCCAGAATGTGACGGAGCCGGGCCGGCTCGCCGACGTGATCGGCGCGTCGCTGCCCGCGCTCAGCACCGCGGTGAAGCAGGAGCTGCTCGAGACCGCCGACGTCAAGGCGCGCCTGCAGCGGCTGGTCGCCACGCTCACCAAGGAGATGGAGGTCCTCGAGCTGGGCTCGAAGATCCAGTCGCAGGTGGAGTCCGAGATGGGCAAGGGGCAGCGCGAGTACTACCTGCGCGAGCAGCTCAAGGCCATCCAGAAGGAGCTCGGCCAGACCGACGACCGCACGCGGGAGATCGACGAGCTCCGCGAGAAGATCGAGGCGGCGCAGATGACCGAGGAGGCGAAGAAGGAAGCGCTCCGGGAGCTCGACCGGCTGGGCAAGATGCCGCCCGCGGCCGCCGAGTACACGGTGGCGCGGACGTATCTCGACTGGCTCATCGCGCTGCCGTGGAGCAAGGAGACCACGGACCTGCTCGACCTCGGCGCGGCGCGGACCATCCTCGACGAGGACCACTCGGGGCTCGAAAAGGTCAAGGACCGGATCCTCGAGTACCTCGCCGTGAAGTCGATGCGGCCCGCCGGCAAGGACCCGATCCTGTGCTTCGTCGGACCGCCCGGCGTCGGCAAGACCTCGCTCGGCCGCTCCATCGCCCGCGCGCTCGGCCGCACGTTCCACCGCATCTCGCTCGGCGGCATGCGCGACGAGGCGGAGATCCGCGGCCACCGGCGCACGTATATCGGCGCGCTCCCCGGTCAGGTCATCCAGGGGCTGCGGCGCGCGGAGTCGAAGAACCCCGTGTTCATGCTCGACGAGATCGACAAGCTCGGCATGGACTTTCGCGGTGACCCCGCCTCGGCCCTGCTCGAGGTGCTCGACCCCGAGCAGAACGTGTCGTTCCGGGACCACTACGTCGACGTGGCGTTCGACCTGTCGAAGATCCTGTTCATCACGACCGCCAACGTGCTCGACACGGTGCCGCCGGCGCTGCGCGACCGGATGGAGATCATCGAGCTCGCCGGCTATACGGAGGAGGAGAAGGTCCGCATCGCGAGGAAGCACCTCCTGCCCAAGCAGGCGAAGGACCACGGCCTGCTCGAGGGTGAGCACATCAACTGGACCGACGCGGCACTGCGCCTGCTCGTCCGCGGCTACACGCGCGAGGCCGGGCTCCGGAACCTCGAGCGCGAGATCGCCGCGGTCACGCGGAAGGTGGCCAAGCGCCGGGTGGAGGGGCATACCGAGGCGGTCGAGGTAACGGAGAGTGTGGTGGGCGGCTTCCTGGGCACCCCGAAGTTCATCTTCGAGGAGCTCGAGGAGCGCACGCGGGTTCCCGGCGTCGCGGTGGGGCTCGCCTGGACGCCGGCGGGCGGCGACATCCTCTTCATCGAGGCCACGCGGATGAAGGGCAGCAAGACGCTGACGCTGACCGGCCAGCTCGGTGACGTCATGAAGGAGTCGGCGCAGGCCGCGCTGTCATGGGCGCGCTCCCACGCCACCGATCTCGGCATCCGCTCGGACTACTGGGAGACGTCGGACATTCACGTCCACGTGCCGGCGGGAGCCATTCCCAAGGACGGGCCTTCGGCCGGCGTGACCATGGTCACCGCCCTGGTGTCGATGATGACGCAGCGCCCGCTGCGGCCGAACCTGGCCATGACGGGCGAGGTGACGCTTTCCGGGCGCGTCCTGCCGGTGGGCGGCATCAAGGAAAAGGTGCTGGCGGCCAAGCGGGCCGGGGTGACGACGGTGATCCTGCCCAAGCGGAACGAAAAGCACCTGCTCGAGGACGTGCCGCAAGCCGCGCGCGAGGGCATGACCTTCCACCTGGTGGACTCGGTGACCCAGGTGCTCGATCTCGCGCTGGAGGGGCCGATCCCTCGAGGCAACCGCATCCCGGAGTCCCTGCTGCAGGCGAGAAACTGAGGGCCGATGGGCTCGGCGCCCGGAGATCGTTCCGGGGCCGCCGGGCCTGCCGGCCCCTAAGTGTCTATCGCCCAACGCAGAGTCCGCTGTGCGAGCTTTCACGTTGCGTCCCGGAAGGCCGTTCCGCTATCCTGAACAGGTCATGCACTTGGGCCTTCGGATCGCAGTGGTTCTGCTCGTCATCGCGCCGTTCGCCCCCGGCCTCGCATCCGTTGCCGCGGCCGGCAGCACCTACAGCCGCATCGACGACGAGGGAGTCACGCACCTCACCGATGCCCCGACCGATCCCCGGTTTCGCCGCGTGCCGGGTCTTTCGGGAACCGCCAAGGGTTGGCTCGCCGTGCCTCAGGCGGCCCGCGGCACCCGGTGGGGCCAGGAGATCCAGGAGATCTCCGGGCGCTACGGGGTGGATCCGGCCCTCGTCCACGCGGTAATCGGCGCGGAGTCGGCGTTCAATCCCTGGGCGATTTCCCGCAAAGGGGCGCAGGGCCTCATGCAGCTCATGCCCCGGACCGCCTCGGCGCTCGGCGTGAGGGATTCCTTCAACCCACGGGACAATATCGAGGGCGGTGTCCGCCATCTGGGGTACCTGCTCGATCGGTATTCGGGGAACGTCTCGCTTGCGCTCGCCGCGTACAATGCCGGCGCGGGCGCGGTGGACTACTACGGCGGTATCCCGCCGTATCCCGAGACGCAGCAGTACGTGCAGAAGATCCTGCAGCGCGGTGGAGGCGGAGCGTCCGTCGGTTGCGCCGAGCGCTCCCGTGCAGGCGATCTATCGCTCCGAGGACTCGGACGGGACGGTGATCTTCAGCAATGTCCCTCCCGTGAACCAGGCCCCGAAGACCCTCCGCTAGAGACACCAGCGTGCGCATTGCCATCGTCGGCCAGCAGGATTTCGGGAAGGCAGTGTTCGAGGCGTTCCTCGCGCGCGGCACCGAGGTCGCGGGGGTCTTCTGCGCGCCCGAGCAGCCGGGCGCGAGGGCTGATGCGCTCAGGCGTGCCGCCGAGGAGCGGGGCGTCCGCGTGCACCAGTTCGCCTCGCTCAGGAGCGATGAGGCGCGCTCGGCGCTGAAGGCGCTCGATGCCGACATCGGCATCATGGCCTTCGTGCTGCAGTTCGCACCGCAGGATTTCGTCGGCATTCCGCGGCACGGGACGATCCAGTACCACCCGTCCCTCTTGCCGAAGTATCGCGGTCCGTCCTCGATCAACTGGCCGATCATTCACGGCGACACCGAGACGGGGCTCACCATCTTCCGGCCGACCGACGGCCTCGACGAGGGGCCGGTCATTCTCCAAAAGGTCACGCCGATCGGACCCGACGACACGCTCGGCTCGGTGTATTTCGACCGCCTGTTTCCGATGGGCGTCCAGGCGATGCTCGAGGCCGCCGACCTGGTCGTGGGGGGAACGCATCGCGAATCCCTGCAGGACGAATCACTCGCGACCTACGAAGGCTGGTGCCGCAGGGGCGAGGCGCGCATCAGCTGGGCCAACCATGTCGACATCGTCTACAACCTGATTCGCGGCTGCAATCCCGCCCCCGGCGCCTGGACCACGCTGGACGGCTCGGAGTTACAGATCTTCGACGCGCGCAAGATCCCAGTGCGCACGTTCCGGGCTGTCCGGGGAAAGATCGGGGAAGTGGTCGAGGTGACCGGGGCGTCGTTTCAAATCACCGCGCAGGGCGGCCGCATCGAGGTGCTGCGCGCGAAGCTCGGCGATGGCAAGAAGTCGGACGCCGCCGATCTCATCACCTCCGGCGCGATTCGATCAGGCCAGCTCCTCGGCACGTAGGTCTTCCAGCCTCAGCGGATGAGTCTCGCGAGCTCGCGGAATTCCTCGGTGTCAGCCTGGCCCAGGAGCTGGAAGAGGACGGTTTCGGTGGTCGTCACGACCGCGCCGGCCTGACGGAGCTGGTCCATGGCCAGCCGCCAGTTGGCCTGGCTGCGGGAGGTGACGGCGTCGGCGACCACGTGCACGGCATAGCCCTCGGCCAGGAGATCGAGCGCAGACATGAGCACTGACACGTGGGCCTCGATCCCGACCAGGACGATGTTGCGCGCCCCCGTGGCTTCGAGCCGGGAGCGGAACGCGCCCACCGCGCAGCAGGAGAAGGCGACCTTTTCGATCGGCTCGACGTCGGGGCCGAGCGCATCGACCACTTCCTGCAGGGTGTGGCCCAGGCCCTTGGGATACTGCTCGGTCGCGAAGAGCGGCACGCGGAGACGGTGGGCGGCCGTCGTCAGCACCTTGATATTGCGCATCACCTCTTCGCGATGATCGGCGTCCATGGCGGGGAAGAGGCGCTCCTGGACGTCGATGACGACCATCGCCGTATGCTGCCGCGGGAGGCTCATGGGGTGGGGCGTTCGGCTTTCGTTCATCGCGTCCTCCAGGCCTATCGGTGAAAAGCGGCCTATCCTCTCACATTCGCCAGCCGACGCAACCGGGGCACGAGTCGCCGTCGGTCACGAGCTGCGGTCGAGGCCGCGGTACTGGATGGCTTCGGAGACGTGCTCGGCGGCGATGTCGTCCGCGCCCGCGAGGTCGGCGATGGTGCGGGCCACCTTGAGGACGCGGTCGTGGCCGCGGGCCGAGAGGCCGAGGCGGGTCACCGCGAGGGCGAGGAGCTTCGCGGCGTCGGCCGGCACGGCGCACCATCGCCGCGCCTGGCGCCCGGTCATGCGCGCATTGACACCCACGCCCGTGCCCGTGAAGCGCTGAGTCTGCCGGGCGCGCGCGACTTCCACGCGCTCGCGGATCGCGGACGACGACTCACCCCCACCCGCGGAGGCGAGCTGCGCATACGGCACCGCGGGGATCTCGAGGTGGAGGTCGATGCGGTCCAGCAGCGGGCGCGAGAGCCGGGAGAGGTAGTGGGCGCGCTCCGCGGGCGAGCAGATGCAGGTGCGAAACGACGCGCAGCCGCGCCGGCACGGATTCGCGGCGCCGACGAACTGGAAGCGCGCGGGGAATGCCGCGCTGCCCGCGGTGCGGGAGACGACGACTTGCCCCTCTTCGAGCGGCTGGCGCAGGGCCTCGAGAATGCGCTGGGAGAATTCCGGCAGCTCGTCCATGAAGAGCACGCCGTGATGGGCGAGGCTGATCTCGCCGGGATGGGGAATGCTGCCGCCGCCGATCAAGCCCGCATCGGAGGCGGTGTGATGGGGCGCGCGGAACGGCCGCTCGGTGACGAGCCCCCGCTCGGCGGGCAGGAGCCCCCTCACGCTCCACACCATGGACACCTGGATCGCCTCGTCCAGCGTGAGTGGCGGCAGGATGCCCGCGAGGCGACGGGCGAGCATGGTCTTCCCCGCGCCCGGCGGCCCGAGCATGATCACGTTGTGCGCCCCCGCGGCGGCGATCTCGAGCGCGCGCTTGGCGTGGGCGTGACCCCGGACGTCGGCGAAGTCGACGGCGTCGGCGGACGGGGCGGTCAGCCATCGGCCGACATTTGCAGGGGGAGATGGCGGCTCGCGCTCCCCGTTCAGGAAGTCGACCGTGTCCTGGAGGGTCGCGACGGGGATGACGCGGAGCCCGCCCACCGCGGCGGCCTCCGCCGCATTGTCCGCGGGCACCACCAAGGGAGTGAAACCGCCGCGCCGGCAGGACAGGGCGACGGGGAGCACGCCGCGAACCGGGCACACGCGGCCGTCGAGCGACAGCTCGCCCAGCACGAGCGCGCGCTCGAGCCGGTCGGGCTTCACGAGACCGGTGGCGGCGAGGATGCCGACGGCCGTGGGCAAGTCGAAGGCGGCGCCCTCCTTCCGAAGATCGGCGGGCGCCAGGTTGACGGTGATGCGCTCCTGCGGGAACTCGAAGCCCGAGTTGTTGATCGCCGCGCGCACGCGATCGCGGCTCTCCCGCACGGTGGAGTCGGGCAGGCCCACGGTGGTGAACGAAGGCAATCCCGACGTGACGTCGACCTCGACGAAGACGGTGGCGGCTTCGATCCCGTGCAGTGACGCGGAGCGCACTCTCGCGAGCATGGGATGAGTGTGGGCGGACCCGGAATCTCCCGTCAACGCGTCTAGATGGATACAGGGGGC
>CAWIZN010000073.1:0-107235 GCA_963840495.1 uncultured Candidatus Rokubacteria bacterium | reverse complement strand
CAAGTAATGACTCAGGCTCATGTAGGCGTAGAAGCTCACCCCGCCGATTCCCGCGGCCAGGAGTCCTCTATGGTAGGAGGTCGGCGACGGTGATGCGCGCAGCCGGAGCGGCGAGGGGTGTCGCCGCGCCCTCGGCGCCGAGCTCCTCAATGGAGGTGTAGCGCCACCCGAAGCGCGCGGAGCGAGCGCGGGTGGGCTCGCGGTGGATCTTGAGGACCCGATCGATGAGGTTGAGGACCCAGTAGTCGGCGATTCCTGCGCGCGCATAGAGGCTGCCCTTGCGCCGCCGGTCGAAGGCGAGGCTCGACTCCGAGACCTCGACGATGAGGACCGGCCGCGCTGGATGCGCATCGCGGTAGTCTCGTCGGTCCCCGGGCACCACGGACACGTCCGGCTCAGGCTCGGAGTCGTCATCGGGGGCGATGGGAGACCCTACGCGCACGACCCAGCCAGATCCGAATGCCGCGCGAAGAGCGTCCTCCATCAGGCCCAGCGCGGTTTCGTGTGCCGTGCCCTTGGGTTCGGCGACCATGAGAACGCCCCCGATCAGCTCGATGCGATCCTCGGGCCCGAAGAAGCCGAGCTCGATGAGCCGATCGTACTCGCGGCGGCTCCATCGCTTGGCCTGGAACGGGGAGGTCGCCGCCATGGCTGCCATGCTAGCGGCGCATGTGCGCCCCGTCAATGTGCCCCGGCCGCGACTGTGCACGGGGAGAGACAGGCCATCCCTTCAAAGGGAAGTGGTTGACCCCTTCGGTGCCCGCCGATAAGCTCGCACACTTGGATCTGAGATTTGGACAAGAGTCCCGCGACCTCTTCCGCCCAGGCGCCCGCGACTCCGAGGCCGAGCAGCATGGCCAGCACTGCTCCTAGTACCTTCTTCATGGTGGTCCCTCCCTCTTGGTAATTGGATCATCGTCCCCGAGAGGAGCAATCGGGGTGCCATGGGCCGGGCGCTCGAGAAGAGCGTGGGGATACGGATTTGAGGACAGCGCGCGTGCACCGCGCTCTTGAGTGATGCGGCACTTCGCCTCACCCTGTGGCGGGCCGCACCAGTAGGGCGCGCGCCTTCCATCTGCTTGACCATCCGCCCGCTTGACCAGCACGGGCGAGCCCCGATATGCTCGGCACATGATTCGCGCCTTCGCTCTCGCCGTGGCGCTCGGGCTCGCCTCCGCTTGCGCGGGGGCGATCCCGCCTACCTATAGCCAGGGCGAGCTCGCCCAACGGTGTCAGCGGACGGGCGGCTACTGGTGGCCCGACGATCTGATCGGCGGCCACTGCGAGTACGAGAGCGGGGGGTTTCTCTGAGCGCGCTCTCCCCTTGACGACGTGGGGCTGACGCAACGTCGCTTCATCCAGCGCGCGGGCGCCGCGGGTGTTGCCGCGGCGGCGCGATGGCTGTCATCGCCCCCGTCGGCGTCGGCCGCGGATGATCCCGTCGCCTACTCCTTCGTCGTCATGGGCTGTAACCGCATCAACGAGGGCGACATCCGGCCGAACAACCCGAGCACCGCGAACTTGCCCCAGATCGAGCGCTCGTTCGCGGAGATCGCGCGGCTCGAGCCGGCGCCGAGCCTGCTCTTCTTCACCGGCGATCTCGTCTTCGGCCTCGACCGTGACGTGCGCGTTCTCGAGCGCCAGCTCCGCGCTTGGATCGAGCTGTACCGCGCCTCGCCCGTGGGGCGGATGCCGGGCATGCGCCTCGTCGCGCTGCCGGGCAACCATGAGAGCTTGCGGCTCGCCCCGGGGTATCAGGAGGTCTCGAACCGCGGGGCCGAGGCGATGTGGCTCTCCGTCATGAGCCCGTACATCGCGGGCGACAATGGGCCGAAGGCGGGCGGACCCGATCGATTGCAGACCGATCAGAGCCGGCTCACCTATTCGTTCCGGTTCCGCGATACCCACTTCGTCGTGATGAACACCGATCCGTACGGCGCGGTGGCCACGGTGCCGTGGACGTGGGTGGCCTCGGACGTCGCGCGGGCGCGGCGCGACCGATCGATCAGGAACATCTTTTGCCTCGGCCACAAGCCCGCCTTTACGCCCGCCGACGCCACGCCCGACTTCTCGCTCGACACCCACCCGCGCGAGCGCGACCGGCTGTGGAACGCGATGAACGGGGCGCGCGTCACCGCGCTCGTGACCGCGCACGCGCATGTGTGGGACCGCGGGCGCTATGCGTCCACGAACCGGCCGGCCGTCCGCGGCACGTGGCAGATCATCGCGGGCAATGGCGGCAGCCAGCTCGACGGGCGCTGGATCCGCCGCGCCGACAATGGCTACTTCGGCTTCGGTGTCGTCCGCGTCACCGCGAGCGGGCGCGCCTTCGTCGAGTCCCACGGGCGCGACTACCCGCCCGGCCAGTACCTGGCGGCCTCGCCGGCCGAGGAGTTTCCCACCACCATCCGCGACGCGGGCGAGATCACCTTCGCCCTCAGCCAGACGAGCGCACTGCCAGGCTGAGCCGCCGCCGGCGCCCTTCACCCAGCAGTCCTGAAAACGCAGGATGCTCAAAAAGGTCCAGATGCGAGGCGGCGCCCGACGGCAGGCAACGCGAGGCGTAGCCCCGAAGGGGAGTGCGGGGCCATGTCTGGGCCCCGCAGACGAAAGTTCGTCAGTCCGACGATCTCGCGCGTCTACGTGGCACGGCGGCCGAGGGACGCCGTACCTCCGCAGATGGGCCTTTTTCGCATCCTGCGCGGGCAGCGCGCGGCCCTGCAGCACGCGAAGCCAGACGGCATCCCCCGCGCGGAGGCGGGGAGCGGCGGGGCCGGCGACCCGGAGGACGACGTCGGAGTCGGCGATCTCGACCTGGTAGTCCACCGCGTCGCCGAGGTAGCTCGCGCGAAGGACGGCGCCGCGGAGCGCGCCGAGCGGTGGCCGCGCGGGGTCGTCGGAGGTGACCGGACGCAGCTCGATCTGGTGAGGGCGGATCGACAGGATCGTCGGGGCGCCCGGCGAGAGCGCCGCGCCGTCGATGCGGATGCGCAACCGTCCGCGCATGAACGTGTCGGCGTCCTCCGCTCTGCCCTCGACGAGATTGGTCTTGCCGATGAACTCCGCGACGAAGCGGCTGCTCGGCGCCTCGTAGAGCTCCTCCGCGCGGCCGATCTGGGCGACGCGGCCGCGCTCGAGCACGGCCACGCGGTCGGCGATGACCATGGCCTCGGCCTGGTCGTGGGTGACATAGAGCGTGGTGATATTGAAGGCCTCGTGCAGGCGCCGGATCTCGAAGCGCATCTCCTCGCGCAGGCTCGCGTCCAGGTTGCTGAGCGGCTCGTCGAGCAGCAGGATCTCGGGCTCGACCACCAGCGCGCGCGCGACGGCGATGCGCTGCTGCTGGCCGCCCGACAGCTCGCCCGGGTAGCGCGCCTCGTATCCCGGGAGCTGGACCACCTGCAGCATGGCCTTCACCCGCCGGTCCCGCTCGCTCCTCGGCACGCCGGCGAACTTGAGGCCATAGGCGACGTTCTGGGCCACCGTCATGTGGGGCCAGAGCGCATAGCTCTGGAAGATCATCGCCATCCGCCGCCGCTCGGGCGGGATCACCGTCGCGGCCGACGACAGGCACCGCTCGCCGACCCAGACCTCGCCGGCGTCCGGCTTGAGAAAGCCCGCCACGACCCTGAGCGTGGTGGTCTTGCCGCAGCCCGAGGGGCCGAGCAGGGCCACGAGCTCGCCGGGCTTCACCTCGAGATCGAGCCCGTCCACCGCGGCGACGTCGCCGTAGCGCTTGACGAGGCCCTTGATCAGGACGCCGGGCACGGCTGCCTTACCCCGATCCGCCGGACGGACGGGCGCGCCCCGAGCACGTCGCGGCCGAGGAGCCCCTGCATCGTGAGCACGGTGGCGAAGGTCATCGCGAGCATGAACAGGCCGAGGACGGCGATGGCGCCGAACTCGCCCTCTTCCTTCAGGTCGAAGATGACCACGGACATGACCTTCGTATTGGGCGTGAAGAGCAGGATCGAGGCCGACAGCTCGCGGATGACGCCGATGAAGACGAAGCACCACGCGGCGATGATGCCGCTCCGGGCGAGCGGCGCCGTGATCTCGCGGAGCACGGTGAGCCGGCCCGCCCCGAGGATGCGTCCCGCGTCCTCCAGCTCGGGGTGGATCCCGCGGAACGTCGCGTCGGACTGCGAGTAGCCGACGGGCATCTCCTTGGTGAGATAGGCCAGGAACAAGATCCAGAGCGTGCCGTAGAGCAGGAACGGCGGCCGCGTGTAGGCGATGAAGAGCCCGACGGCGAGGACCACGCCCGGGATCACCACCGGCGTGAGCACCAGGAAGGCCAGGATCTGGTGGCCCGCGATCAGCTTCCGGCTGGTGACGTACGCGAGCAGCGCGGCGAGCGCCGCGCCGATCGCAGGCCGTGAGCAGGCCCAGCTCGAGCGTATTGACGATGGCGGCCCGCGTGGACGTCGACATGAACACGAGCGACCAGTTGGCGAGGGTGACGTTCTCCCCGGTCAGGGGCTGGGCCCACGCGCGGGCGAAGGCGGCCTTGGCGAGCATGCCGTACGGCAGGAAGACGGCGCAGGCCATGACCGCGAGGCAGCCGCCGAGCGCGGGGTAGCGCCACAGCCCGAGCGGGATGCGCCGGCGCTGGCCGCCCTTGCCGCCCACCGCCGCATAGCCCCGGCGGCCGAGAATCCGCTTCTGCGCGAAGAGCAGCAAGGCCGTCGCGAGCAGGAGCGGCATCGAGAACGCCGCGGCCATCTCCATCTTCGGCGGGTACTGGAACAGCGCCCAGATCTGCGTCGTGATCGTGTGAAAGCCCGCGGGGAGCGCCAGGATCGCGGGTGACCCGAAGAGCGCCAGCGCCTGCAGGACGGACAGGATGAAGCCGCTCAGGATCGCGGGCAGGACCATCGGGAGCGTGATCGTCAGGGCGACCCAGACGCGGCTCGCGCCCAGGATCGCCGCGGCCTCCTCCATGTCGGAGGCGATCAGCTCGAGCGTGTTGACGACCATGATGTAGGCGAAGGGGAAGGTGTAGAGCGCGACGACGAAGATCAGCCCCGGCATCGTGAAGATGTTGACGAGGGGATCCGGGGAGCCGGTGAGGCTCCGGTACAGCTTGTTCAGATAGCCGGCATTGGGGCCGGCGAGCATCACCCACGCGAAGGCGCCGAGGAAGGGCGGCGTGACGAACGAGGCCATCACGAGGCTGCGCATCAGGCGCGGGCCCGGCAGGTCGGTGCGGGCGGTGAGCCAGGCCATCGGCGCGCCGATGGCGAGCGACAGGAGCCCGGACCAGAAAGCCAGCACCACGGTGTTCCACAGGGCCCGGCCGAGCCGCGGGTCGGTGAACACGCGGGCGTAGTGGGCGAGGGTGAGCCCGCGCTCGCCGCTCACGCTCATGTAGGCGAGCCACCCGAGCGGCAGGAGGATCAGCAGGAGCAGGGCTCCGGCGGCGAGCAGCCACACGGGGACGGCGCGGTCGAATCCCTCGATGCGCGAGGGCGTGGCGGTGCCCGTTCTGTCGAGCGCCATGGCCGGGAACGCCACGATAGCAGACGCCGACCGACTGGGGCAATTTGCTCGCCATCGCATCGCCCGCCGGCGGCTGAGCGCGCAGCTCGACTGCCACTGAGCGCCTGGCGCCCAGGCGAGGGCATGACCTCGCCTTGACCGGCGCCTTGACCGCTCCGGCTCGCGGACTAGTCTCGTCGGGTGCCCGTGCCCCGGTGACGCCCTTTCGCGTGTCACCCCCGTGACCCCGCATCACCCTGAGGAGGACGTCCATGGCCGCTCCAGTGGGATTCATCGGGCTCGGCAATATGGGCCGGCCGATGGCGGAGAACCTGGTCAAGCACGGCTTCTCTCTCGTCGTCCACGACGTCGACCCCGCCAAGACCGAGCCGCTTCGCGAGCGCGGCGCCGCCGTGGCCGCCTCGGCCGAGGCGGTGGCCGCCACGGTCACCCGCACGATCGTGATGGTGGAGACCACCGCGCAAGCCGAGGAGGTCATCGCGGGCGAGCGCGGCGTCATCCAGAGCGCCCAGGCCGGCCACATCGCGGTGTGCATGAGCACGATCGACCCCTTCGCCGCGCGGCGGCTCGGCGATCGGCTCGGCGCGCGCGGCGTGGCCATGCTCGATGCGCCGGTGAGCGGGGGGACCGGGCGCGCGGCCTCGGGTGAGCTGTCGGTCATCGCGGGCGGCGCGCGCGAGACGTTCGACGCCTGCCGCGACCTCTTCGAGGCGATGGGGACCAAGCTCTTTCACGTGGGCGGGCTCGGCCAGGGACTGGCGATGAAGCTCGTCAACAATATGCTGGTGCAGGTGAACCTGGTGGCGGTGGCCGAGGCGCTCGTGATGGGCGTCAAGGCCGGGCTCGATCCCCAGACGATCTACGATGTGGTCCGGGTGAGCACGGGCACGAGCTACGCCTTCGAGCACGGGGCGCCGAAGATGCTCGCGCGGGACTTCTCGCCGGGCGGCAGCGTCGACATCTACTTCAAGGACCAGGAGCTGGAGACCGCCTTCGCCAAGCAGCTCGGCGTGCCGCTCCTGCTCGCGAACCTCACCCAGCAGGTCTACCAGATGGCGCGCGCGGCCGGCCTCAACAAGCAGGACGGCTCGGCCATCCTCCAGGTGCTCGAGCGGCTGGCCGGCGTCCACGTGGCACGGCCCGACTGGCAGCGGCGGTGGTGGGGCTTGAGGCGCGCCGCGATGCCGCCGAGCATCGTCCGCGCCCTGCAGGCATCCCTCCTCCTCGCGGCCATGCTCCTCTGCGATGGCGGCGCGGCGTCGGCGCAGGACGCCACCCGTCAGGCGCTCGCCCTCGAGCTCGCCAAGGTGCTGATCGACGATGAGGCGCAGCGCGGATTCGCCGACCAGGTGAGCCTCAGCATGCTCCGGGTGATCGGGACGATGCTCCAGGAGCGATTGAACCGGCGACTGCAAGATTCGGAGGGACGGACGCTGGCGGAGATCGTCCGGGGCTTCGTCGTCCGCACGCTGCCCCCGGCCCGCATCCAGGAGATCGCCGCGCGGGCCTATGCGAGCCACTTCGACGAGGCGGAGCTGCGGGCGCTGCTCGACTTCCAGCGGTCGGCGGTGGGCCGGAAGGCGGCCCGGCTCACGCCGGTGATCGGGCTCGAGACCGCGCAGGCCGTCGAGAGCGAGATCCAGCAGAGCCCCGCCATGCCGCGCCTCATGGAGGAGCTGCAGAGCGCCTTCCCCGTGCTCCGCTCGCCCGAGTCGCCCTGACGGGCGGCCGGGGCTCAGGCGCCGAAGAGCTCCACGAAGCGCGTCTTGATCTCCTCGTTGCGCTTCTCGAGCTCCTCGGGATCGACCTGCAGGAGCTTCAGATCGCCGAGCTTCGGCCGGCCCGCCGGATACTTCACGCCCGGATGGCCCGTGTAGAGCCCCTCCGTGTCGACGAGGACCTGCTGGACGGCGAGGCTGAAGATGAAGTCGGTGAACAGCTTGGCGGCATTGGGATGGGGAGCGAAGCTCGTGATGGCGCTCGGCGAGACGACGAGGGGCACGCCCTCCGCCGGGAACACAACTTCCACGGGGTTGCCCTTCTGCTTCACCTGGAAGAAGTTGTAGTCCCCGCCGTTCACCGCCACCGCGCGCTCGCCGGACGCGACCACGCCTGCCGGATCGACGGCCGACTGCACGAGCATCGGCTTGTTCTGGGCGAGCTGCTTCCAGTACTCCCAGCCGTGCAGGTGCACGAGGGCGAGCACGTGGGTGGCGATGACGCCGCTATAGCCCGGGTGCGCGGTGACCAGCTTGCCCCGCCACTTGGGATCGAGGAGGTCCTTCCAGGTCCGGGGCGCGTCCGCGGCCGAGACGGCCTTGGTGTTGTAGGCGATGACGTTCACCGTGGCGCGCAGGCCGTAGTGGTAGCCGTCCTTGTCCTTGAATCCCGCCGGGAAGCTCTCCACGCCGGCGGGCGTGTGCTTCATGAGGAGCTTCTTGTCCTTGAGCAGGACGTAGTGGCCGGCATCCGAGGTGTGGACCACGTCGGCGTTCTTGATATTGGCGGCGAGCTCCTGCATCACGCGCTGCAGGATGCGCTGGGAGCCCGTGCGCTGCACCTCGACCTTGACGCCGGGGTAGGCCGCCTCGAAGAGCTTGGCGACCTTCTCCGAGCTCGTGAGGGCGAGGGACGTGTACCAGACGACCTTGCCCTCCTTCTGCGCGGCCAGGACGCGCGCGTCCTGGGCCCACGCCCACGGGCTCGTCGCGAGCCCGGCGGCGAGCACGACCGCCAGGATGGTCAGGGGAGCGGTGAGCGGACGGGTCGGTGTCATGCGGTCGAAGATAGCAAACTCGCGCGTAGTATGCTGGGCGGGCTCGACACGAACAGGAGGCGCTCATGCCCTGGGATCCGCAGCAGTACCTGAAGTTCGCCGGCCAGCGACTGCGGCCCGCGCTCGATCTATTGAGCCGCGTCGACCTCGACGATCCCGCCGAGGTGTATGACCTGGGCGCCGGCGCGGGGAACGTGACCCGCGTCATCGCCGAGCGATGGCCGAACGCGCGCATCACCGGCGTGGACGAGTCGGAGGCGATGCTCGAGAAGGCGCGGGCCGCGGCGCCCGCGATCACCTGGGAGCGGGCGAACCTGGCGACGTGGTCGCCGCCGCGTCCGGCCGACCTGATCTACTCCAATGCCGCGCTCCACTGGCTCGACGGCCACGACGCGGTCTTTCCCGCCTTGTTCGACGCGCTCGCCCCGGGCGGCGTGCTCGCCGTCCAGATGCCGAGGAACTTCTCGGCCCCGTCGCACACCGCCATCACCGAGGCGGTGCGGACCGGCCCGTGGCGCGCGGCGCTCGAGCCGCTGCTCCGCACGCAGCCCGTCGCCGAGCCCGCCTTTTACTTCGATCTCCTCAACTCGCGCGCCGCCGCGCTCGACATGTGGGAGAGCGAGTACCTGCAGGTGCTCGAGGGTGAGCATCCCGTGAAGGAGTGGGTCAAGGGAACCTGGTTCGCGCCGCTGCTCGACGCGCTCGACGAGCCCGACCGGTCGCGCCTCGAGGCGCACTACGCGGCGCTGGTCGCGCGGGCGTATCCGCGGCGGCCCGACGGGCTCACGCTGTTTCCATTTCGGCGCCTGTTCATCGTGGCCCGGGCCCGCGGCGAAGCGCGCACGCGCGAGCGTGTCGGCGTGGTGACACAATAAGGACATGATTTTGTTGACTCGGTTCTTCGGGTCGCCTAATCTCTGGCGGCCATGGGACCTACGAGAAAAGAGCTGCTCCAGCACATCGTCGAGCTGATCGTCGCGACCCACGAGCTGACCCGCGCGACCGAGGAGCAGACGCGGGTCTATCGCGCGCTGCGGGGGGACATCGCCGGATTGAATCGACGCCCGCGGCCGCGCCGCGTCGACCGGCTTCGCGGGCTCGCACGACCGGGCGCCGAGGTCCCGCCCACGGTCACGCCCATCCGAGCGCGGCGACCGAAGTAGGGTCCCGGGAAGGTCAGGATCGCCCGAGGGCCGCGTGCATGTCCTCGACGCGCGTGAACTTCACGCGAGGGCGACCCATCGAGCGGCCGAGCCCGACCTCGAGCTCATTGAGCTTGAGCCAGTCTCGATACGTGAAGTGCCTGGGCTGGCGCTCTCGGATCAGGCGCTCGCACGCCTGAGCATCCGGCTCGGCGGGATCGAGGTGGTGGCCCGCCGCCAGGTCTTCCATCATGCACTCGACCGTCTCGAGCGCGTCCGGCTTATTGGTCCCGATCACGCCCGTCGGCCCTCGCTTGATCCAGCCCGCGGTGTACTCGCCCACGATCGGCTGCTTCGTCTCGGGATGGAGGACGCGCCCCTTGTCGTTCAGGATCACCCCCCCGCTCTCGTGGAAGGGCACGTCGGGCAGCGGCACGCCCTTGTAGCCCACGGAGCGGAACACGAGCCCCACGGGCAGCTCCTCGAAGACGCCGGTGGGCTTGGGCGACAGCGCGCCCGAGGCCCCCGCCTCGAGCCGGTTCTTGACGAGCTTGATCGCCGTCACCTCGCCATCCTCATTGCCGATCAGCTCGACGGGCGAGACGAGGAAGCGAATGATCAGGTGCTTCGACTTGCCGCTCGGCAAGCGCCGCGCATACCCCTGGAGGATCTCGACCTTCTTGGCCGTCGCGCGGTCGGGGTTCGCCTCCAGCGCCGCGCGGCTCAGCGGGTCGAGCTCGACCTCGTCAGGCACCACGCTCACGTCGGCGTCGGCCAGCTCTCCCAGCTCCCTGACCTCGGGGTTGGTGAAGGCCGCCTGGGCCGGGCCGCGCCGGCCGAGGAGGTAGACCTCCTTGATGCGGCTCTTGCGCAGGGCCTCGAGCGCGTAGTCGGCGATGTCCGTCTCCGCCAGCTCGTCGGCGGAGCGGCACAGGATGCGCGCCACGTCCACCGCGACGTTGCCGACGCCGACCACCGCGGCCCGCTCGTGCGAGAGGTCGAAGCGCAAGTCCCGGTAGTCGGGATGGCCGTTGTACCAGGCCACGAATTCCGTGGCGGGGTGGCTGCCCTTCAGGTCCTCACCGGGAATGCCCATGCGCCGGTCGGTCTGGGCGCCCGTCGTGTAGACGATCTGGTGATAGTGACGGCGGAGATCCGCCGCCGTCAGGTCCCGGCCGAACTCGACGCCGCCGAAGAACCGAAAGCGCGGGTGCGCCGCCACCTTGTCGAAGGCCGTGGTGACGGACTTGATCTTCTGGTGATCGGGCGCCACGCCGGCGCGGACCAGGCCGTGCGGCGTGGGCATCGCGGTCGAAGAGGTCGACCTCGACGACGTGGTCCTTCTGCTTCAGCAGATGGTCGGCGGCGTAGAAGCCGGTCGGGCCCGCGCCGATGATGGCGACCCTGAGCGGTCGATCGTCCGTTCCAAGTTGGCTCATGGCAGCGCCGATTCTAGCATTGCCGCGCACCGGGCGCGCCGACGTCCTTGACGGCTCCCGCGGTGGAGCCTACACTCCACGGCATCCCCGACCCCGCAGAGTGGAGACCAGCGCATGAAGAACGTGGAGATGAAGATCGACGGAACGACCCTGACCATCACGGTCGACCTGGCCAAGGAATTCGGGCCATCAGCCTCGGGGAAGACGATCATCATCGCCTCCACCGAGGGCAATGTCCCGGTGCTGGACCGGGACGAGAAGATCGGCCTCAACATCTACAAGAAGAGATAAGGAGCGATAGGGATGACGATCGCGCGCCACAATGCAGGGCCGCGGATGAGCGGAGCGGTGGTCCACAACAATACGGTGTACCTGGCCGGCCAGGTCGCCGCCGACGCCTCGGCGGGGGTGAAGGGACAGACGGAGCAGGTGCTGAAGAAGATCGACGACCTCTTGAAGGCGGCGGGCACCGACAAGTCGAAGCTCCTCTCCGCCACGATCTTCCTCGCCGACATCCGGGGCTTCGACGAGATGAACGCCGCGTGGGACGCGTGGGTGGTGGCGGGCAGCACGCCCGGTCGCGCCACGGTCGAGGCGCGGCTCGCCAATTCCAAGTACCTCGTCGAGATCGTCGCTGTCGCCGCGGTCTGAGGCCGCGCAGCCGACCATCTGAGTGCCCGTCCAGCGCCTGCCCTACGCGAGCATCGACGCGCTCTTCGCGCGTGAGGCGCTCGCGGAGGAAGACCCGGGCACGCGCGCGCTGATCGCCGACCTGCGGCACGTCAAGAAGCGCGGCGAGTTCTCGCGCGGCGAGTTCTTGCGGATGAGCCGCTGGAAGTCGCCGCGCGCGGCGCCGCACTACGCGCGCAATACCGCGGCGCAAATCCGGCGCGTCTCGCGCGCCGTCCTCGCCGCCCGCAGCGAGGCTCGCCGCATCGCGCTCTTGACCTCGCTCCACGGCGTCAGCGTTCCCGTGGCGTCCGCCATCCTGACGCTGATCGACCCGAAGCGCTACGGGGTGCTCGACATCCGCGTGTGGCAGCTCCTCCACGCGCTCGGCGCCGTCGACAGGAAGCCCGGCGGCCGCGGCTTCGGCGCGGGTGACTGGGAATCGTATCTCGCCTGCCTCCGCCCCGCCGCGCGCGGCCTCGGCGTCTCCGTCCGCATCGCGGAGTACACGCTCTTTCATTGCCACCGGCGATTCCAGCTCGGACGGCTCTACGACCCGCTGAGGCTCAAGCCGAAGTAACGGCGGTCGCGGCGCGGCGGCCGGTGACCGCGCGCTCCATGTCCGGCGGCAGCGGCGCGCGATGCTCCGCGTATCGGCCCGTCGACGGATGGACGAAGCCCAGCACGGCGGCGTGCAGCATGGGACGGCCGAGCGCGGGGTCGGCGGGCATCGCGCCATAGCTCAGGTCGCCCAGCACGGCGTGACCGATCGAGGCCAGGTGCACGCGGATCTGGTGCATGCGCCCGGTGCGCGGACATACCTCGAGGAGGGTGGCGTCGGGGCCGAGCCGCTCGGCCACGCGATACTCCGTCACCGCGCGGCGCGGAGCGGCCGAGCGAGGCGAGATGCGGCGGGCATCGCGCGTGTCGCGCCCGAGCGCCTGGTCGATGAGACCGCCGCGCACGACCGCCCCCGCCACCAGGGCCAGGTACACGCGGTGGATCGAGTGCGCGTGGAACTGCCGAGAGAGATGGCGGTGGGCGGCGTCGGTCTTGGCGATCACGAGCACGCCGCTGGTGCCCTTGTCCAGCCGATGAACGAGTCCCGGACGGATCCGCTGCCCGTCGCCGTGCCCTCGGAAGGCGCACCGCCGTCGGCAGGCGCGGCGCGCTCGCCAGGCGCGGCGCGCTCGGAGAGCCCGCCCTCTGCCGAGGCGCGGACGTCCGCGCCCCGGCGGACGTGGTGAACGAGCGCGTTCAGCAGGGTGCCGGTCCAGTTGCCGGGGGCCGGGTGCATCACGATCCCCGCCGGCTTGTTCACGACGAGGATGGCCGCGTCCTCGTGGAGCACCTCGATGGGGATGGGCTCGGGCTCGACCGGCAAGGCCGGGCGCTCGGCCACGTGGCAGGCGATGACGTCACCCGGGCGAATGCGCTGGGCGGGCTTGGCGCGACGGTCATTGACGGTGATGAGCCCGCCCTCGATCCACCGCTGCGCGGCGGCGCGCGAGAGGCGGGCGCTCTGGGTCGTCACGAACACGTCGAGCCGCCGCGGGGATTGCCCGGCGGGTACCACCGTCACCCGCTGCATGGCCGCCGCGAGCCCGCCAGGAGTCCTGCCGATCGCCCGGCCCGCCTGCCGGTCAGCGACGCAGAGGTCAAACCCTCACGCCGGCCGATAGATCGCCAGGTCCGAGACCCGGGCAAGGGCATCAAAGTCGCGGTCGTTGTGGTAGATCTCCGCACCGGTCTCGAGACACGTCGACGCGATAAGGCAATCGACGGTGCGTCCGTGCCCCTCGCCTCGAGGAAGTCGATCCAGACGGTCGTGTCGACGACGATCACGGTCGAAGACGTCGCAGTTCGGCGAGATCTCCTTCCCACTTCACCCGGCCGCGCAGCGACAGGAGGTCTCGCCGCCGCGCGCTCTTCAAGAGCTCGACGAGCGCCAGGTGAACGAGCTCTCGCTTCGAGCGACACTCTGAACCGGCGCAGAGCCTCCCGGACCAAGCGATCGTCGAGCACGATATTGGTTCTGCCCATGGCATGATCTCCTCGACACGAGTGTACGGGGCGGTGGTGTACAAGCCAACCATCACCTGGTGTATCGACTCGCCGAGGAGCGAGGGCCGGCATTCTACGGCGATGACGAGCGCGGTGTCCCTGCATCCGATCTCTTCGACGAGGCGGATGCGCGTCGCGCCATGTCGGTCGCCGATCGCCTTCCTGATCTGTACCGGAGGCTGCTCGGCGAGAGAGGAGAGTCAGCACGATGAACAGCGTGATCGTCACCGGGTTCGGCGTGATGCTCGGCAAGACGAGCGAGCGCCTGGTCGTCCGGGGCCCGCGGCCCCGGCTCGAGCTGGTCGAAGGCGGCCCTCAGCTCTTTCTGCCGCTGGATCTTCCGGCGCGGCCGCCCTTGCAGGTCGTGACGTCCGATGGCATCAAGAGCCCCCGCGCCGTCTCTGCGTGCCGCGAAGGGCCGGGAACGGCGACCGGTCCGCGGCGCGCGCGAAGGCCGAACAGGTGGAGCTGCCGCTCTTCCGCGTCAGCGAGATCATCGTGGCGAGCTCGGGTATCTCCATCTCCACGGACCTCATCGAGGAGTGCTGCGAGCGTGGCATTCATCTGTCGTTTCTCACACCGGGCGGTCGGCCTTTGAACGCCGCTTTGGGATATGGCTGCATTCCGAGCGCCTCGGGCTGTCCGGCAAGCTCGAGTTGCTCATTCTCACGTCCGACGCGTGCTATCCCGTCGACTTCAAGGACACCGCGGGTGGCCCACGCCGCAATCACCGCTTACAGCTCGGGGCATGCGCCCTGCTCGCGGATGACACCTTTCGCCGCCCGCGCGGTGGATGGCTTCATATACCTGGTGCCGGAGAAGCGAATTGTCCCCCTCGGCCTGACCGAAGGCGACCGCGCCGGCGTGCGACAGGCGCTTGCAGATATTCGCCGGATGATCGAGCGCGAAGCGCTACCCGATCCCACGCCAGTACGGGCGCGATGCTCCGCGTGCGAGTTTCAGAACTATTGCGGGGATATCTGGTGAACGCGATCGTTCAGCCGTGCGACGCAGGATTATTTCGCACGGGGGTCTCCATTTAACCGGACCCGTCCGGGTCACTGGAGGGCGATCCAGGCTCGGCGGGTGCCCGTGCGCCTGCCAAGGCGTGGGCGGCACTTCTCCGGGGCCGCTTGAGTCACGATGAGGTGTTGGTAGCGCAGCTCCTCCGGTCAAATGGAGACCCCCGATTTCGCAAATGGCGGCCGATTCTAGGCGGTTGGCTTAGTTGCGACGTTGGACGAGGCAACTCGTCGAGTAAGTACTCGGAAATATTGAAGTGGGTTCGGCGGGTTGCAGTTTGTTCTCCGATGAGGAGGGGACTGAAAGCCGTGAGGGCGCCCACGTTCGGGTTTTTCAAGCGGCAATCGCGGAGAGAGGTAGATCGTTCACACTCCCTACCGGCCGTGACGGCGTTTCTCGTGCTGCCTGGCTGGGTTGAAGCTTCTTCCCCGATGAGGAGGGGACTGAAGGTGATGATCGCCGGCCCGTGGGTGCCCGAGAGACGGACGGCTGTGGGCGGACGGATCTTCCTTGCCGCGAGCGCCCGTGGGGCGGCGCGCTCAGCCTCGGCGGGCGCGGTAGTGGGCGGCGATCAGGTCGGCCACGCAGGCGGTGAGGCGCTCGGCGAACGGGACGTGGAGGAACTCGTTGGGCCCGTGCGCATTCGAGCCCGGACCGCCCGTCCCCGTGATGAAGAACTGCGCGCGGGGGAAGCGCTCGCCCAGCATGGCCATGAACGGGATGGAGCCGCCCAGGCCATTGAACATGGCGGGCCGGCCGAAGTGGCGCCGCGAGGCGTCGTGCACGGCCTCGAGCAGCCACGGCTGGGTGGCGGGCGCGTCCCAGCCCGGCGATCCCGAGCTCTTGAAGCGCACCTTGGCGCCGTACGGTGGGTCGGCTTCGAGGATCTCCGTCATGCGCTGGCTCGCGCGAGCGGCGTCGAGGGTGGGCGGGATGCGCAGCGAGAGCTTGAGTGAGGTCTGGGGCCGGAGCACATTGCCGCCGTCGGCCGGCGCGGGAAGTCCGGCCGCGCCGATGATGGACAGCGCGGGCTTCCACGTCCCGGCGAGGAGCAGCGCCACCGGATCGTCCTGCGCATAGCGCATGCCCTCGACCAGCGGGAAGCGACCCGCGATGTCGGCGCCGAGCAATCCTGCGACCTCGCGCGCCTCCGCCGCCCGCGCGGGCGGGATCTCGACGTGAAAGTCCTGCGCCACGGCCCCGGTCTTCTCGTCCTCGAGCCGCGAGAGGAGCTGGCGCGCGATGCGGAAGCTCGACGGCACGATGCCGCTCGCCGCGCCGGAGTGCACGCCCTCGGTCAGCACCTCGACCGTGAGCACGCCGTTGACGATGCCCCGGAGCGAGGTCGTGCCCCAGAGCTGGTCGTAGTTGCCGCAGCCGGAGTCGAGACAGATCACGAGATCCGGCTCGCCGATGTGGGAGGCGAGCTGCTCCATGTAGGCGGGCAGGTCGGGGCTGCCGCTCTCCTCGCTCGCCTCGATCAGGACCAGGCAGCGCGCATGCGGCACGCCCGCGCGCTGCACCGCCTCGATCGCGGTGAGGGCGCAGAACACCGCGTAACCGTCGTCCTGGGCCCCGCGGCCGTAGAGCCGATCCCCGCGGCGGACGGCCTTCCAGGGGCCGAGCCCGTCGCTCCAGCCCACCATCTCCGGCTGCTTGTCGCAGTGGCCGTAGAGCAGGATGGTCTCCGGCGACGTGCCGGGCACGTCGAGCAGCATCACCGGCGTGCGTCCCGGGATCCGGAACGTCTCGACGGTCAAGCCCTCGATGGGCCGGCGCCGGCCCCAGTCCTCGATCAGCGCGACGGCGCGCTCGATGTGGCCATTGGCCACCCAGTCCGCGTCGAAGCCGGGTGACTTCGCGGGGATCTCGATGTACCGGGTGAGCGTGGGAAGCACGTCGTCCTGCCACTTCTTCTGGACGAAGGTCAGGGTCTCCTGGGGCGGCAGCGGGCTGGTCGATGTCGGGCTCATGGACGGGACCGTAGCACCGACGCCGTCCCAGGCGCAACCCGGCCGCCAATCTGGACGCGGGGCGGACGGAGATGCGATCCTCGGGCATGCAGACCGACCAGCCGGCAGAGCAGCAGATCGCCCGCCTCACGCTCCTCGCCGAGGCGCGGTACTTGCCCGCCGCGCTGGCCCTCGTCCGCGAGGCGGCCACCTCCGTGGGCCTCGCGGCGGCCGACGTGACCGCGCTCGATCGCGCGGTCGACCAGGTGGCGTCGAACGTCATCGAGCATGGCTTCGAGCCGGGCCAGCGCGCGACCTTCGACCTGGTGGTGCTGCGCAGGCCGGGGCAGCTCGTGGTGGCTGTCGAGGACGCCGGGCTGCCCTTCGACTTCAGCGACCTGGAGGTGGGCCAGGGCTCGAGCCTGGCCGCGCCGTCGCTGGCGGAGTTCGCGGATGCGATCCGCTTCTCGAGCCTCGGGGCCCTGGGCAATCGGGTGGAGATCGTCAAGCGCCTGCCGTTCACGCCGATCGACGCGCCCGGCGCCGACCCGAAGCCGGCCGCCCCGCCGGGCCCGCCTGTCGCCGCGACCACGCCTGTGACCGTGCGCCTGATGACACCCGACGACGCCGTCGCGGTGGCCCGATGCACCTATGCCTGCTACGGCTATACCGTGCCCGACGACTACCTGTACTGCCCCGACCACCTGCGCGAGATGCTTCTCGGCGGGCTGCTCGAGGTCTGCGTGGGAGCGACGGCAGACGGCGAGATCGTGAGCTGCCTCACCCGCGAGCTGACGCGGCCCGGCGCGCCCGTCGGCTATCTCGGCGAGGGCATGGTCGAGCCCCGGTTTCGCGGCCATCGCCTGCTCGAGCAGATGCTCACCTTCCTGATGCGCGGCGCCGCGGCGCAGCAGATGCTCGGGCTCTACGCCGAGGCCGTCACCGTGCACCCCTTCTCACAGAAGAGCAATCTGGCCCTGGGCGCCTTCGAGACCGGCGTTCAGCTCGCCGACGAAGCGCCCACGGTGGTCTTCAAGCAGATCGACGCGGGCGCGCCGGCGAAGCGCACGGCGACGGTGCTCCACTACTTCAAGACGGGCGACGCGCCGCCGCGGACCGTCCATCCGCCGGCGCACCACCGGGCGATGGTCGAGCGCATCTACGCGCGCGGCGGTCTCCCGCGCTCGGTGGCAGACGCCGCCGGCCCGGCCGAGCTGGGCGACGGCGCCCAGGTGCGCGTCGAGGTCTTTCCCGTCTGGAGCGAGGCCGCGCTCCGCGTCACGGCCTATGGCCGCGATCTGCCCGGGCTCGTCGCGTTCCGGCTGCGCGAGCTGCGGCTGCGCCGGATCGACTGGATCAGCCTCGACCTGCCATTGTCGGATCCCGCCGCGCGCCTCGCGTGCGCGCCGCTCGAGGCGCTCGGCTTCTTCTTCGCGGGGATCATTCCCGAGCTGGACGGCGACGACGTCCTGCGCCTGCAATACCTCCACGACGTGGAGGCCGATGTCGACTCGGTTCAGATCGCGTCGGACTTCGGCACGGAGCTGTTCGCGTACGTCGTCGCCGCGATGCGCGCCCGCCCGGACCTTGCGACCGGCGCGCCGCCCCCGTGATGTAACTGGCGAGGCGAGGTCAGCCGAGCGCGGACAGCACGAGCTTCTGGAAATGGATGACGAGGTGCTCGCTCGCCGTGAGGAGGCGCCCCCGGGCGGGCAGGCCGGCGCGAAGGCCGCGCTGCACCGAGTCCGTCAGGGCGTCGTCCTCGCGGCCGACCTGGCGGTTGAATTCGATGATGTCCCGGCGCGCGCGGTCGGGCACGTCAGCGCCGAAGTAATGCTCCGAGAATCCCCGCGTCCGGTCCGGCCCATCGGGCATCCACACGTCGAGGGACAGGTTGGGATGACCCGGATTGATGCTGATCGTGAGGCTCGGCCAGAGGTAGTGGTACTGCGCCTGGGTCACGGCCCCGCGGACGTCGTAGGCCGCCTTTCGTCCCCGACCCTCGAGCGCTGAGGCGCGCACCGGGGCGACCTGGCTCGAAAACCACTCATGGGCGTGGAGGCCATAGCTCTCCTCGGCGACGTCGACGACGGCGCTGAATCCCGGATGCTGGACGGGGCAGTGGTAGCACTCGAGGAAGTTCTCGATCATGACCTTCCAGTTGGCCCCCGCCGTCCACTCCTCGCGCCCGCTGAAGCGCAAGTCGTCGAGGCGCAACCCGCTTCGGCCGACGATGGCGGGCAGCTCGCCGAGAACGCGCGACAGCGGGGCGCCGGCCTCGAGATTCGCGAACACGAACGGGCCCCACGTGTCGACGCTGACGGGCAAGAGGGGGAGGCTCGCGCGATCGAATCCGGGCTCGTGGTCGGAGCGCGGCGCCGCGCGCAGACATCCGTCGAGTCCGTACGTCCACGCGTGATACGGGCACTGCAGCACCTTGCGGTTGCCGGATCCGCTCACGACCTCGTGGCGCCGATGCCGGCAGACATTGACGAAGCCGCTCAGGCCGTCCTCGTTGCGGACGACGACGATCGGCACATCGCCCACCGCCGCGGTGAAGTAGTCGCCGACCCGGGTGACCTGTTCGCTGCGCCCGACGTATTGCCAGGTCCGCCGGAAGATGCGATCCCGCTCTCGCGCGGCGACGGCGGCATCGGTGTACCAGGATGCGGGGAGCGATGCGCCGCGCTCGATCTCGGCGGCAAGCACGCCATGATCGAGCGCGCGATCGGGATCGTTCATGGAGCCGATGGTGCCCGAGCCGGAAGAGGCCCGTCAAGCTGCGCGTCGCGTGTCGCGAAGGGGGCGCGAAGCCCCTTGCCAGTCTCGGCTCAGCGAGGCTGTCCGCCTACCCCCGGGTACAGTCACGCAAGGCGTGGGAGTCGTCGCACCGGTAGTCGGTTGACCCGGAGTACCGGGGACGCAAGGTGGTGTCACTCCCGGGTCTGACCGATGCGGTGGGCGCGCCCGGCAACGTCGGCCTGGCCGGGTTGGGTTGGTTGGGCACGGGAGGGTTCGGGATCGTGGGGCTCGGCGTTCCCGGCGGCCTCGGCACCGAGGGATTGCTCGGTCCGCCCGGCTGCATGCTGGATCCTGGTACCTGGGCCGCGGCAGTCCCTGCCAAGCAGAGACCAGCCAGCGCCAGAGTGATTCCGCTTTTCCACGTCATGACGTGCTCCTCTCCTGAGTCGTCCGGGCGATCGCCCGGACGAGAGAGAGGGCATTGACCATGCCAGATGCGGCGCTCGGGAAACGACGACAATGGCTCGCGATTGGGCTGCTCCGCGCGCCAATTGGGAGCCGCCGTCCGCCCGAGGGTCAATGCGACGCGGTAGCGCTTACCGGCCGGCGCTCAGCCGGCGACCGCCGCCCGCGCGGCCCGGAGGAGGGGCGGATAGGCATAGGTCGGCACCGAGCACCCGGGCGCGAGGAAGAACCGGGTCGGGCCGCCCTGCGTCCGCGCCGCGCGCACCTGGGTGCGCACCGCTTCCGCGGACATCTCCGCGAAGCGCACGTGGTCGAGGCCGGCCATGAGCGTGAGCCGCGTGCGCTTGCCCGCGTCCGCGATGGTCGGGCCGCCGTTCAGGTCTGACCACGAGAGGGCGTGGACCGGGTAGTCGACGAGCCGATCGAAGAAGAGCCGCTCGCCGTGGGCGTGGAGGATGTGGCACTCGCCGCGGCCGCGGATGGCCTCGAGGAACTGCAGATCGAAGGGCCGCATGAACCGCTCGTACTGCTCGAGGGTCAGCGACTCCGCGCTCGCCGGCACGGAGAGGAAGATGCCCGCGGCCCCGCGCTCGAGGCTCGCCTGCGCATAGCGGATCAAGTTGGCGTTGACCACGCCGAGCGCCGCCTCCACCGCCGTGGGGTGCGTCGTCATCAGCTCCGTGATCGCGCCCTTGACGATGTTGCGCTTGAGCGTGTTCCACGCGTTGAACACGGTGTCGACGAAGAGCGCCTTGCCCCGGAGGGCCTCCGCGATGATCTCGATCGCCCGGAGCTGGGTGCCCATGGGCGTGTCGCGCGGCTCGAACGGCCGCAGCAGCTCGAGGCCCTCGGGGCTTGCGATCGTGTCGATGCCGTCGGGCATCGGATAGTCGTAGTCGTTCATCACCTTCAGCAGGTCGAGGTCGTAGGCCTCGAAGAACTCGAGGTGCACGGCGGCGGCGCGCTCCGCCGGGGCGTGCTGGTTGCCGAAGTGATACCAGACGGTGAAGGGGGGACGGTCCGCCGGCTTGCCGGCGAGGGTCGCGCGAACGCGCTCGATCTTGTCCATGTCGTGACCTCCTGGCTCTGGTGCGGGTCTATGCGTTGGGGTTGCGCCGGGCATAGGACACGGCATACGCAGGCGACCGCGCCAGGAGGATCGGGTCGGCCGACAGCTCGATGCCGTCGGGGACATTGGCGGGGTCGAAGATCAGGCGTTGCTCGTCCGCCGCGCTGGTCGGCGAGATGCTGCCGATCTCCAGTCGACCCAGCTCAGCCGTGGGACGGTCCGCCGGCCAGAGAGCGGTGGGATCGTCCGTCGGATCGCCGTCCGCCGCCACCTGAAGGTGAGCCGGAAGGCGGCGGGACCGCGCGCGAGGCGCTCGGCCAGCTCTTCGCGAAGGAAGTTCGGGCCGCGCTGGGAGCCCACCTCGGGCGACAGAAACGCCTCGCCGGCCTCCGGCACCCAGTGATAGCGGCCGAATCGGCTCGACCCGTCGGCGGCCGTGAAGCGAAAGGCATGCCCGCGTGGTACGTCGCCTGGGCGTAGCTGGCGGGGATCGGCTTTGCCATCAATCGTCCGATGAAGGCCTTCGCGGCCGGATGGCTTTCCAGGAATCGGGGGACGGCATCGGGATTCGGCTTGCCCGTGGCCGGGTCCGGCAGTTGCGCCTCGAGAAACGCCAGGAACTCCTCCGGTGTCCGGGCGATGAAGCCCTCGATCGAATTGGCCAAGATGTCGGCGGGTTTCCCGCCGGCGACCTGCAGCTTCACCGCCATCGAGCGCACGTTGGGCTGGCCGTCATGCACATTGGGATCGCCGCTCGCATTGGCGAAGCGGATGGTGGCCGGGACCGGTTGCCCCCGGAGATGCTCGGCCCGGCTCATCCGGTGGGCCTCCGCCGACGCGCGGAAGGTGCCCTGGCAGACCAGCCCCTTGGCGTGCACGGGGCGAGAGCCAGGATGTGAACCGGCCATCTTGTACATCAGATCGACGATCCGTTCGGGAACGCTCTTGGACTCGGTTGGCACGGGTGTGCTCCTTTTCGCGGTTGATCGCTCGGCGCCGAGCATGGGGTTCAGCTGGAGGCGGCGCCCGAGCAGCCTACAGGTCGATCTTCTGGCGGGCCTGCGCCTTGTCCCACTTCTTGTCGTAGTCCTCGTCGAAGAGCAGGCTCTCGTCGGCGGCGGCGCGGATCCAGGCGCCCGCCTCCATCTCGGCCTCGAGCTGGCCGGGCGCCCAGCCGGCATAGCCCAGCACGAGCCGCAGGCGGCGCGGCCCCTTGCCGGCGGCGACGGCGAGCAGGATGTCGGGGTCGGACGTCACCGACACGCCGTCCTTGACCACGGTGGAGTGCGCGCTCGTGTAGTCGCTGGTGTGCAGCGCGAAGATGCGAAGGCTCTCGACGGGCCCGCCGCCGTGCAGCCGGACCTTTCCGGACGCGGACGATCCGTCCATTCGCATCTGCTCGAGCAGCTTGGCGAGCAGGATCTCGCCGAGGGGCCGGTTCACGACGAAGCCCTGCGCGCCGCTCGCATCGTGGCTGACCATGTAGATCACCGTCCGCGCGAAGCGCGGGTCGCGCATCTCCGGGCTCGCGACCAGGAGCTCGCCGGCGAGGCTGCGGATTCGCGGCGCGGGGCTCGCGGGCCGCCCCGGCATGACGCCGGCGAGGAGCGCCAGTGCCGACAGGACGACGAGGAGTGCGCGCGCGGTCATGAGAGGCTCTCTTCGGCCGCCAGTATATCGGGGCGGTGAGCGATAATCACGCCCGGAGATCTCGCGACCCATGCCATGGACGGGAATGCGGGCGCTCGGTCACCGGGACTACCGCCTGTTCTTTGCCGGCCAGATCGTGTCGCTCATCGGGACCTGGATGCAGAGCGTCGGCCAGGCGTGGCTCTGCTCGAGCTGACCATCGCCGTTCAAGCTCGGCTGCTCGGCAGCTTCAGTTCGCCGATCTGCGCGTTCGTTCCTCGGCGCCATCCGCCGAGCCGCGCGGCATCCGGACGAGGGAGAGCCGCCCGACCGGGGCCACGATGCTCGAGTCGCCGAGGGCGCTCGCTCCCGCGGCCACGCCGCTGATCGCCCTCATCCTGGGCCTCTGCTGCGGTGAGCCTGTCGTGCTCAACTACAACACCCTCGTCCCGCTATCGCCCGCGACGTGCTCGGCGAAGGCGCCCACGGGTTCGGACTGCTCATGGCAGCCCTCGGGACGGCGCCGTGCTGGGGGCCCTCGTCCTGGCCCGGCTCGACTTCGAGCGGCCGCCCGCATCGCTCTTGCTCTGGGCCGGCGCTGGTCGTGTCCGCGACAACGCTCTCCCTCGCCTTCGTCCACCGCTTCTGGGTGGCCGTCCCCGTCCTCTTCGTCGCCGGGTTCTCGCAAATCCTCTTCGCGGCGAGCTCGAACACCACGCTCCAGATGAGCGCGCCCGACCATCTCCGCGGGCGCATGATGAGCCTCTACGCGTGGGTGTTCGTGGGGTCGACGCCGATCGGCGCGTTGTTCATCGGCTCGGTGGCCGAGCAGCTCGGCGTCCTGGCGGCCTGCGCGGCGGGTGGCGGGTGCGGCCTGGCGGCGGTGGCAATCCTCGCGGCCTGGTGGAAGCGGCGGCGGGCGTGAGTCAGGGCCGGCCGAGCCGGCCGACGATGGGAATCTTGAGCGCGGGGTCCTTCACGTCGACCCCGAAGGTGAGGCCGAGCAGGTTGATCTCGAGGCCCTCTTCCCAGGCCGCGAGCACGCCGAGCAGCCCGAGCACGGAGACCTGCCCGCCGGTGCCGCTCGGGCTCGGCCCGACGAGGGCGGCGCCGGCCAGATAGTCCTTCCCGATCGCGGTGGGCGGCAGGTCCAGGCGCAATTCGGGGACGGCGCGGGCGACGTAGGCGACGAAGGTATTGCTGTTCGGGCCGGGCCAGGTGCGATAGGTCGCCGGATACGGATAGGCGGCCACGGCGGTCTCGACCTTGGCGATGATCGCGTCGACGCCGTCGCCCCGGCGGTCCACGAGCAGATCAGGGCGGCTGCCGAACCAGTGGTTGTCGGGCCCCGTCCGGTTGACGCGCAGGGCGGGCGCGCCCCGGTCCACGCCCCAGCCCATCACCTCATAGCGGGTGTACTCCGCGGCGCCTCGGGGCTTGAACGCGATCCACGTGTGCACGGCCATGACGCCGCGCCAGCCGACCGTGCGCGCGGCATACACCTGCACGACGGGTTCGAACGTGGAGGCGGGATCCGGCGCCTGCCCCGAGGGGTCGCGCCGCAGGCTCCACCACTCGGCGCCGGCCCTGCCGAAGGCCGAGCAGCCGGCGTGGACGAGCAGGGCGGTCAGGACGACGGCGCAGCTACTGCGGCGGATAGCGGAACGGAGCCCAGCCGGTGCTCTCGATGGGTTGCGGCGTATAGGTCTGGCGTCTTGGAGCGGCTGCGGCGGCCGGTGCGGGGCTGGCAGCCACCTTTTTCGCCGCGGGCTTGGCCGCGGCCTTCTGGGCAACCACGGGCTTTTTGGCCGCTACCGGCTTCTTCGCCGGCGCCGCCGCGGGCTTGGTGGCCGGCTTCTTCGCCATCGTCGCCTTCTTTGCAGCGGGCTTTTTCTTTTTCATGGGGCGCACTCTAGCGCGGCGGACGGCGGCCGGTCAAGCACGCAATGCCGTATTGCCCCTTGACCTGCGGGGGGCGGTCATCCCTAATAGGGTGATCCGAGCTCCACATCCCCATCCCGCCGCCGTCGCGGCGGCCGTCGAGAGGAAAGGAGAGCAGCGTGGCCACCAAGATCGTGTTTTGCCCGCCTCTTTCGAAGAACATCATGGACGTCGCCCGCGGCATGGTGCCCGCCGGCTACGAGCTCCTCGTGCTCGAGCGCGAGGACCCGCAGTTCCCGCAGGCCATCAAGGACGCCGAGTACCTCATGGGCTTCGCCCGCGGGGGCATGGACGCCGCGTTTTACAAGGCCGCGCCCAAGCTCAAGCTGATCCAGCTCGTCAGCGCCGGCTATGACCGGCTCGACATCGAGGCGGCCCGCCAGGCGGGCGTGCCCGTCGCCAATAACGGCGGGGCGAACTCGGTGGCCGTGGCCGAGCACACGATCATGCTGATGCTCTCCGTCCTCAAGCGCATCGCCTGGATGCACAACAACGTGGTGGCGGGGAAGTGGCGGGTCGGCGACATCGGCGAGCAGCGCGTCTACGAGCTGGCCGGCAAGACGCTGGGCATCGTGGGCCTCGGCACCATCGGCAAGAAGGTCGTCCGCCGCGCCAAGGGCTTCGACGTCCAGATCCTCTACTACGACATCGCCCGGCTCACCGAGGACCAGGAGGACGCGCTCGGCGTCCGCTTCGCGCTGCTGCCCGAGCTCTTGCGCGCGTCGGATGTGGTGAGCCTGCACGTGCCGCTCAACGACGTGACCCGGGGCCTGATGAGCACGCGGGAGTTCGGCCTGATGAAGGAGAGCGCCATCCTCATCAATACCTGCCGCGGTCCCGTGGTGGACGAGGACGCGCTCTATCAGGCATTGACCACGGGCAAGATCGCCGGCGCCGGGCTCGACGTCATGACGGAAGAGCCGCCCGTGGCGAACCACTCGCTCTTCAAGCTCGACAACGCCATCATCACGCCGCACATGGCGGGTCCGACGCTCGAGAACTGGGCCAAGGCGTTCCGCAACGGGTTCGACAATGTCCAGCGCGTCGCCGCCGGGCGCACGCCGATGTGGGTGATTCCCGAGCTTCGCTCGTAGAGCTCGGCGCGTCGAAGCTGCCGGCCGGGTGACGCGCGCGTCGCCCGAGCCGGTCTTCGACGTGACGCGCTCACGGTCGGCCCTGGAGGGGGCAGACATGATACGAGTTCTGGCCGCGCTCGCCGTCGTCGCCGTCATCGCGGGCGGTTGTGCCTCGCAGCCGGCCGCGCCCCGGGTCGCGACACCAGCCCCGCCGCCGGCTCCGGCAGCGCCGGCGCCCTTCAGCGACCGCGAGCTGGCCGACGAGCTCGTGCGACAGGGCGTGGGCGTCCCCAAGGATGCGCCGACGACCCCGCCCAGGCCCGGCGAGGACGTTCCCACCGAGATCCGGCAGACCCCCCGTGGGGTCGTCGTCACCTTCCGCTACGTGCTCTTCGCCTTCGATAGCGCCGAGCTCACCCCGCAGGCGCGGAGGGAGATCGAGCGGATGGCGTTCGTGCTGAACCATCCGCAGGCGGCCGCCCGGCGGATCACGCTCGAGGGGCATACCGATGCCATCGGGACCGAGGCGTACAACCTCGATCTCTCGCGGCGCCGCGCCGAGGCCGTCGCCCAGGAGCTGGTGGCGCGCGGCGTCCAGCGGGATCGGCTCACCGCGGAAGGCTTCGGCAAGCAGCGCCCGGTGGCGCCGAACACGCTCGCCGACGGAAAGGACAATCCCGCCGGGCGCGCGCTGAACCGGCGCGTCGAGGCGGTCGTGCAAGCGACGGGAGGGCGCGCCGCGATGATGACAATCGATTTCGCCGCCGACCGGCCGAAGGAGCCGTTTCATCCGAGTGCGGACCCGGATGTCTTCTTCGAGACCCAGGCGGTCACGGCGGTCTTTCAGCGCCTGATCGCGGCCCTCGAAGAGGGGGCGCCGCCGCTCGCCGTCCTCACCGGCCCGCCGGGCACCGGCAAGACCACGCTGCTGCGCCGGCTCTCGGCCGAGCTCGCGCGCGCGGGATGGAAGACGGTGATCGAGGGTCTCCCGCTGGGCCTCGACGACTTGCGGGACCGCCTGGCTGCCGCCGAACCCGGACGCCGCGTCGTCGTGGGCCTCGACGAGGCGCAGGCCCTGTCGAGCGACCTGCTCGTCGCGCTCGATCCGCTCCTCATCGTGCGCCCCGATCTCAGGATCCTGCTGGTGGGCGAGCCCCTGCTCGAGTCGAAGCTCGACGCGCTGCGGCTCGGCGGCGCGGCGATTCGCGAATCGGTCCGCTGCCGTCTGGCGCCGCTCGACGCCGACGGTGTCCGCGGATATCTCGACTTCCGCTGGCGGGCGGTGAGGGGCGGCGCCCATCCCTTCGCGCCCGAGGCCGTCGAGCGGATCGCCGCCGCGTCTGACGGCATCCCGCAGATGATCAACCTGATGTGTGGCCTCGCGCTGCGCCTGGCCGAGGTGCGGGGGATCGACCGGGTGACGGCGGAGGTCGTCGACGAGGCCACGGGGGAGCTGCCTCGCCCCGAGCCGCGCCATCGCGTCAGCCACGGCGGGCGGTCGAGCGCGGCGCCGGCCTCGCGCATGATGCGCGCGGCCATGGTTGCCGCGGTCGTGATCCCCCCGCTGCTCGTCGGGGGTGGCCTCCTGCTGCGCCAGGCCGCACACGGCCCGGCGCGGCGCGATCAGCCGCCGCCCGCGGCGCGCGCCCCGCGGACGCCGGCCGAGCCGGTGCGGGTCGCGGCGCTGGCGCCCGAGCCCGCGCCCATCGACCGTCACGTCCGACGCCGGGCCCGAGCCTGGTCGCCAGCCGCCTCCCGCCGGTCGCGGCAGCTCCTGCCAAGCCGCCGCCGGACGCTCGGGCGACGCGCGCCGGCGAGCCGCCGGTGTCGCCCGAGCGATCCGGCGGGGGTAAGGAGCGTCGAGAGTCGACCGCGCTCAAGGTCGCCGCCGCGACGCCGACGCTGCCGCCCATGCCGCGGCGCGCGGTGTCGATTCCATCGGCGGCGCCCGTCGCGAAGGGCGACCCGGGCAAGGACGAGGCCCTCCTGCGCCGCGCCGAGTACGGCGACCTGAAGGCGGTCCAGGCGCTCCTGCTCGGGGGCGCCTCGCCCGAGGCGCGGGACCCCGCCGGCTTCACGCCGCTGATGCTCGCGGTGATCCACGGCCACCCGGCCATCGTCGATTCGCTCATCGCGGGGGGCGGACGCGTGAACGTCCAGAATCGCGCGGGGCTCACGCCGCTCATGCTGGCCGCGATCAACAACCACTCCGCCATGCTCCGGACACTGATCGACCGTGGCGCGGACGTGAACGCGCGGACCCTCGCGGGGTGGACGGCCCTCACCTATGGCGCCTGGCGCGGGCACGCGCACATCGTGCGCGTCCTGCTCGCGCGCGGCGCGGACCCGAACGTGACGGATCGCGAGGGGTGGACGATTTTCCAGTACGCGAGCTGGCGCGCCGCCGAGCCCATCTCGAACGACGACCTGCCGGAGCTGTCCGCGGACGCGGGGCGCCCGACGGCCTGGGGCCCGGTCACGCGGAAGTCATCGCGCTGCTCCGGCAGGCGGGCGTGAAGCGCTGAGCGCCGGCTAGAGCGATGATACGGGCCCATCGCGTCGTTGGCGCGCTCGACCGTCACGTCGACGTACGAGAGTACGCCTCGCGTGCGGCCATCGGGCGCCGCCTCGCATCTGGACCCTTCGTCATGTTCTCGAGCCGGGTGTTCTACGACAGCGCGCTCAGTCTCAGCTCGAGAAGGTGAGGCGCGACTTCAGGATCTTGCCCGTGGGGCTCTTCGGCAGCTCGGGCACGATGCTCACGCGGCGGGGATACTTGAAGGCGGCGAGCCGCTCGCGGCAGTGGGCGATGAGGTCGTCGGGTGCCGCGGCCGTGTCCGGGCGCAGCGTGACGAAGGCGGCGATCTCCTCTCCCAGCGTCGCGTGCGGCGCGCCGACGACGGCGGCTTCCGCGACGGCGGGATGGGCGAGGAGCACGGCCTCCACCTCGCCGGGCACGACGGAGTAGCCGCCGCGCAGGATCAGGTCCTTCTTGCGCCCGACGATCTTCACGAACCCCTCGGGCGAGTGCGTGGCGAGATCGCCCGTCTTGAACCAGCCGTCCTCGAGCACCGCCCGCGTGGCCTCGGGCGCGCCCAGGTAGCCGTCGAGCGCGGCGGGCGACTTGATCCAGAGCTCGCCGACTTCGTCCGCGCCCAGCACCTGCCCGTCCTCCGCGACGAGGCACACCTCCACGCCGGGCACGGGCCGGCCGATGGCGTCCGGCACGTCGCGCGGATCGCCCTCGAGATAGGAGATCGGGCGGAAGAGCTCGGTCATGCCATAGCCGCGCAGCAGGCGCACGCCGGTGCGCCGGCGCCACTCCTCGGCGATCTCCCAGGGACAGGGCGCCGCGCCCGACACCGCGAGCCTCAGGCTCGAGAGATCCGCGGCGGGCAGCGCGGGCGAGTCGAGCAGCCGGCGAAACATGGTGGCGACGGCGGGCAATACCGTCACCCGATGGCGGGCGATGGCGGCGAGCACTTCCTCGGGGACGAAGCGCTCCATCAGGCACACGGAGGATCCGGCCAGCAGCGGGGCGAGCAGGGCGCCGTTGAGGCCGAAGGAATGGGCCAGGGGCAGGACGGCCAGCACCGTGTCCGCGGGGCCGAGCGCCATCACGGGCTCGGCCCACGACTCGTTGGCGAGCCGGAGGGCGCGGTGGGAGAGCAGCGAGCCCTTGGGCTCGCCCGTGCTGCCCGAGGTGTAGAGGATGAGCGCCGGCGCATCGCAGGCGACCGCCGGCCAGTCCGCCTCCTCCTCCGTCACCGACTCGATCAGCAGCTTCGGCCCGAGATGTCCGGTCACCCGCTCGCGCTCCGACGGCGACAGGAGCGGGTTGAGCGGCACCACCGTGGCGCCCAGCTTCAGGGTGCCGAGGAATGCCGCGACGAAGGGCCAGCCATTGGGAAGCGCGAGCGCGATGACGTCGCCGGCCCCGGCCCCCCGCGCGGCGAGCGCGCGCGCGACGCCGCCCGCCCGGCGCTCGAGGTCCCGAAACGTGAGCGCGCCGCCCTCCCAGACGAGCGCGGTGGCCTCGGGCTGTCGCCGCGCGGTGGCCTCGAGCAGGGCGGCGAAGCTCTCGCCCATCACACGGCTACCGAAGCGGCGCGACCGCCCGGGGCGGCCTCGGGACGCTCGTCACACAGGTCGAACGCCTTGAGATCGAGTCGCTTGTCGACGTCGGGCGGCACGCGGTGGCGCGGCGTATAGGCGGCGAGCGAGGGCTTGGCCGTGGCGTCGACGCCCCACTTGCCCGAGTAGCCGTCCTCGCGGGTCGAGGGGTCGAGGTCCGACCCGCGCGCATGCGTGATGACGGTGATGTCGCGATCGGGCTGGCAGCGCGTGGCGATGGCCCACGTCATCTGCCGGTCGTCGAAGATGTCCACGTCGTGGTCGACCACCACCACGCGCTTCATGTAGAGGTCGGCGCCGAGCACGGCGAGGATCGCGTTCTTTGCCTGGCCGATCAGGCGCTGCTCGATCGACACGTAGCACGTGAAGGGCGCGGGCACGCGCACCGCCTTGATCGAGGGCACCATGGCCCGCACCGCGCGGTAGAGGTTCGCCTCCATCGGGATGGTGCTGAGCAGCATGTGGTCGAGGTGGGCCACCGTGATGTCCTGGAACATGGCGCCCGCGCGGTGGGTGATGGCGCGGACGTGCAGCACCTCGCGCTGGCGCTCGCCGAGGCTATAGCCGGTGAACTCGCCGAAGGGGCCCTCCGCCGTGCGCTCGCCGGGCCGGATCTCGCCCTCGATCACCATCTCGGCATGCGCGGGCACGAGCACGTCGGAGGTCTCGCACTTGACGAGCTCGAGCGGCTCGCCGAAGAGGCCGCCCATGATCGCCCGCTCGTCCTCGTCGATCGAGCCGATGGCGAGCGAGCCCAGCGCGATGGCCGGGTGCACGCCGATGGCGAAGGCCACGGGCAGGGGCTCGCCGCGCGCCTCGGCGATCTTCTGAAACTCCCAGAGGTGCTTGCCGAGGGTCAGGTGGATCGACGTGGTGTCGCGGCCCTTGATCATCAGGCGGTTGTAGGCGCAGTTCCATATCTCGCTTGCGGGGTCCTTGGCGAAGGAGATGGCCGCGGTGAGATACGGCCCCGCGTCGCCCTCGTGGTGGATGATCTGCGGCAGGTCGTACAGGTTCAGGCGGTCGCCGGTCAGGATCACGTCCTTCACCGGGCCGGTCGCCACCACGCGGGGCGGGATCGGCTTGTCCATCGCGCGCAGGTAGGCGCCGAGCATCTCCTGCGGCGCCGCGCGCATCGCCATGGCCAGCCGCGAGCGGCTCGCGTGCAGGTTGGTGATGACGGGGAACCGGGTGCCGCGCACGCGCTCGAAGATGATGACGGGGCGGCGGCGGCGCTCGCGCTCGAGCTTCACGACCAGCGCGGTGATCTCGTAGGCGGGGTCCACCTCCTTCGAGACGATGACCAGCTCGTCGGGCTTGTCGCGCTTGATGCGGTCGAGATAGCTTCGGAGGTCTTGGCCCATGTCGGCCTCGCCGCTCATGGCGCCGGCTTCTTGCAGATCACGTTGAGCAGGGCCTGGCGCTTCTCCACCTTGACGGCGTGCAGCGCGCGCTCGAGCGCCTTCGGCAGCTCGGCGGGGTCCTCCACGCGCTCGCCATAGCCGCCGGACGCCTCGCAGACCATCTGGTACTCGGGCGCGGGATCGAGCTCGGACAGGACCAGGTTGCCGGTGCGCGCGGCCCAGCCGTCCTTGACCATGGACGTCACGGAGCGCTTGACGGCGTTCCAGGCGCGATTGTTGAAGATGACGAAGAGGACGGGCAGGTCATGGGCGCGCGAGACCCAGTGCGCGGCGGTGGGCGAGCCGAAGATATAGGCGCCGTCGCCCACGCAGCAGATCAGCGTCTTGTCCGGCGCGGCGAGCTTGGCCCCGAGCGCGGCGCCGAGCCCCCAGCCGAGACCGCTCGACGGCGAGGCCGCGAAGTAGGTCCCGGGGCTCTGAAAGCTCGTCTGGGTCGTGTCGAGGTCGTACTCGTTCACCACGAGCGTCTGCTCGTCGATTCGATCGGCGATGCACCGCGAGACCCACGCCATGTCGATCGGCGCATCCTTCGAGACCGCCTTTGCGCGCGCGGCCCACGCCTGCCGCAGGCGCGTGTGCTCGGTCTCCCAGAGGCGGCGCCGCTCGGCGACCGCGCGCGGGTCGACGAGTCGAGCCGCCGGCCTCGGCCAGGGCCTCGAGCGTCAGGCGCGGGGCGCCGCCGAGCGTCAGGTCGCTCGGGAAGCCGCGGATCGGGTAGCCGGAGAAGAGCGGATCCGAGGCCACCTGGATCACGCGCGTCTCCGGGCGCGGGCTCTTGATGTGCGGGTACCAGGGCGCGTCCGCCTCGACGACGAGGATGACGTCGGCCTCCTCGAGATGCGCGGCCGCATCGTAGCCCGCGTGCAGCGGATGGTTGCCGGGGAAGTTCATGTAGTTGTGGCCGGGATCCTGGAAGACCGGCGCGCCCAGCGTCTCCGCGAGCTTGACCAGCGCGGGCACGGCGAGGGGATCCCGCCCCGCCGCCTTGGTGATGATGATCGGATTGCGCGCGCCGGCGAGGAGCTGCGCCGCGTCGTCGATGTCGGCCGGCGCGGGGCGAAGCAGGCCCGGCTTCTGCAGGCGGCTCGGCTCCGCGTACTCGAAGGTCTCGTGGCGCTCGGCGAGGACTTCGCGCGGCAGCGTGAGGTAGACGGGCCCGGGCGGCTCGGCCTGCGCCATGGCGAGCGCGCGGTCCACCACGGTCTCGATCTGGGCGAAGTTGCGCAGCTCGTAGTCCCACTTCACGAACTCGCGCGCCATGCCCGCCTGGTCGTAGGACTCCTGCGCCCAGTGGATGTGGCGGTCGCGGCTGCCGAGGACGCCCCCCTCGGAAAGCGGCGTGCGGCCGGCCGAGAAGAGGATGGGCACCTGGGCCCGCGCGGCATTGATGACGCCGCCGAGGGCATTGGCGGCGCCGACGATCACGTGCACCATCACCGCCTGCGCCCGCCGCGTGACCATGGCATAGCCGTGGGCCATCGCCACCGCCGGCACCTCGTGGGGCACGGTGATCGGCCGCGGCAGCGCCTGACCCTGGGCCCCGCGCTTGGCATAGGCCTCGATGATCGGCGCGAAGTCCGTGCCGGCATTGGCGAAGAGGTATTCGACGCCGCGCGCCGCCAGCAGCTCGAGGTATGCCTCGGCGGTGCTCTCGATCGCGATTCGCTTGGCCATCACACGCTCCCTTCGGGTGAGGAGTTCTCCGGGGGCCGGAATGCTGTGGTAGCTTAGCGCCGCCGGATACGTGATTCAAGGCACGGGGCAGCACACACGAGGAGGCGACGCGATGCGGATGAAGAAGGCACTGGCCGAGCTGGTTCACCGGGAGCGGATCAGTCGAGTGGCGACGGCGAACGAGGCGGGGATGCCGCACCTGGTGCCCGTCTGTCACGTCGTCGAGGACGGCAAGATCTACTTCGCCTCCGGCACCGACGGCCGCAAGATCCTGAACCTCAAGGCCAATCCCCGCGTGGCGGTGACGGTGGACCTGTACTCCGAGGCCTGGGCGCACCTCAAGGGCGTGATGGTGCAGGGGCGGGCGGCGCTCATCGACAAGGGCCCGCGCTTCCGGAAGGTCCGCGCGCTCCTCTACGCCAAGTATCCGCAGTATCCGACCGATGCGGCGCTCGACGAGTCGGACTCGGTGATCGTCGAGGTGACCCCGTCGCGCGTGTTCTCGTGGGGCATGAAGTGAAGACCTCCTCGCGAGAGCGATCGATCCCACCGGTTCCAGCCTCCTCCTCTGACCCCTGCCACGTGCCGATTCGCGCGAACATCGGACCTCCCTGGCATCCTCCCAATCGCGTAGCCGGGCCACTATATCGGATGCTCTCGGCACTGAGCAATCCGCCTCATCTGCTCAACTTGAACACGGTAGTTTCTTCCCGGTGCGACTTCCAAGGCGCATGGAGAGAAATATTTGGCTAATTTTCGAGAGATCTCGCGGCATAGTGTTTGCAATCGCACTGCCGCACGGACCAACAGCCTCACGGCCGAAGGAGGTCAGCGAATGCGAGCGAACGCCGAAGTGAAGGAATTAACGCCGACCGAGAGCGACGCACCACTGATCCTCGACGGCAAGCTGCGCGAGAGCAATCGCCAGCTCATCGAGGCCCTCGGCCAGAACGAAAAGCTCGTCGGCGCCCTTCACGAGGCCCGCGAGCAGATCACGTCGCTGAAGGAAGAGGTGGACAAGCTGTGCGCGCCGCCGTCGACGTACGGGGTGTATCTGGCGGCCAATGAGGACGGCACGGTGACGATCCTGTCGCAGGGGCGCAAGGTGAAGGTGAACCTGCACCCGTCGATCAAGGTGGAGGCGATCCGCCCCGGGCAGGAGCTGATCCTGAACGAAGGGCTGAACGTCGTCGAGACGGCGGGGTACGAGATCCAGGGCGAGGTGGTGATCCTCAAGGAGCGCCTGGACGACGCGCGGGCGCTGGTGACGCAGCGGGCGGACGAGGACCGGGTGGCGATGGTCGCCGAGCCGCTGCGGGGGGAGAAGCTGAAGATGGGCGACCACCTGCTGCTGGACGGCAAGAGCGGCTACCTGCTCGAGAAGCTGCCCAAGGGGGAAGTCGAGGACCTGGCGCTGGAGGAAGTGCCGGACATCGACTACGAGGACATCGGCGGGCTGACGACGCAGATCGAGTCGATCAAGGACGCCGTCGAGCTGCCGTATCTGTACAGCGACTACTACAAGGAGCACCACCTGACGCCGCCCAAGGGCGTGCTGCTCTACGGCCCGCCGGGCTGCGGCAAGACGATGATCGCCAAGGCGGTGGCCAATAACCTGGCCGCGCGGATCTCGGAAAAGCGCGGGGAGAAGGTGAAGGGCTACTTCCTGAGCATCAAGGGCCCCGAGCTGCTCAACAAGTACGTGGGCGAGACGGAGCGCAAGATCCGGGAGATCTTCGTCAAGGCGCGGGAGAAGGCGGCCGAGGACGTGCCGGTGGTGATCTTCTTCGACGAGATGGACGCGCTGTTCCGCACCCGGGGGTCGGGCATCTCGTCCGACGTCGAGACGACGATCGTGCCGCAGCTCCTGGCGGAGCTGGACGGCGTCGACGTGGTGAAGAACGTGATCGTCATCGGGGCCTCGAACCGGCAGGACCTGATCGACCCGGCGATCCTGCGGCCGGGGCGGCTCGACGTGAAGATCAAGATCGAGCGGCCGGATCGGGACGCGGCGGGGGACATCTTCAACAAGTACCTGACGGCGAACCTGCCGATTCACGAGTCCGAGACGCGGCCGCACGGCGGCGACGTGCAGGCGGCGCTGGACCAGATGATCGTGGCGACGATCGAGGAGATGTACAGCCTGGGCGAGGAGAACCGCTTCCTCGAGGTGACGTACGCCAATGGCGACAAGGAGGTCCTGTACTTCAAGGACTTCTCCTCGGGGGCGATGATCGAGTCGGTGGTGCGGCGGGCCAAGAAGCTGGCGCTCAAGCGCTACATCCAGACGAGCGAAAAGGGCATCAAGGCCGAGGACCTGCTCAACGCCGTGCGCGAGGAGTTCAAGGAGAACGAGGACCTGCCCAATACGACCAACCCCGACGACTGGGCCAAGATCGCCGGCAAGAAGGGCGAGCGCATCGTCTACGTCAAGCCCCTCATCGGCGAGGTCAAGGACAAGCAGCGGGCGGTCGAGAAGATCGTGAACACGGGCCAGTATCTCTAGTCGAAGGGGGCCTCGACGGCCCCCTCCGAGCCTCCCCCAGGATGGGTTGCGCCGGCGAAGCCGGCGCTCGAACGGCAGTTACTCCGAAGCGCTCCTAGCGCTCTGAGCGCATCATGGACCGCGGCGCCGGGCGGGGCCAGGGGGCTCCCCGCTGACCGTGTCTCGCGCGACGCCGAAGCGCGGCCAGCGTCGAACGGCCCCGAGTGCCCGGTCGCGTCGACGTGTCGCAGGCCGAGCCCCCGGCGCCGCCGCCGCATGGTCGGCCCTTCATGACGATCGCTGCTCGGCAGACGCGCGCCATCACCTGTTCGGCGAATGTTCGGAGGATGCTGTCGCGCCCGATGAAGCCGGCGTCGGGCACCTGGGGCAGGATGATGATGCGGCCGATCTCCGGCACCGTCATGACCCGTTGCACCTGCTCGCGCACCTCGTCGGGCGTCCCGGCGAGCGCCATCAGATCCACGAGGCGATCCGGCACGAGCTCGCGGTGACGCGAGGCGGCGGTCGCGTGCTGGAAGGCGTCGTACCCCTGGCGCAGTCGCTCCACCACGGGGCGATCCTCCTCGCTGAACGGCACGGGTAGCGGGTGGCGGAGCGCCGAGGCCACGCGGCCGCGCGCATGATCCCGCGCCAGCGTGCGGTCGGGGCCGACCGACATGGGCGCCCAGATGCCGATGTCCAGGTCCTCGAGCCGCCGTCCCGCCTCCTCCGCGCCCCCTGCCACGCAGCCGACGGCGGCGCGCAGGATGCCGGGATCGGTGCTCGCGTACATGATGGCGCCGTCGCCCACGCGACCCGCGGCGGCGAGCATCCTCGGACCCGAGCCGGCCGCGTAGATGGGGATGGTCCGCGGGCGATCGCGATCGAGCCAGGCGAGCCGGCCCTCGGTGCCGCTCTCGAAGCGAATGGATTCCCCGCGGACGAGCCGCCGGATCGAGGTCGCCATGTGCTCGAGCGTCGCGGTGCGCGCCGTGGCCTTGATCGTGAGCCCCATGGTCTGGGCGGCGCTGCCGCCCGTGCCGACGCCCACCACGACCCGGCCCTCGGCGAGGTCGTCGAGCGTGGCGGCGGCGCTCGCCGTCACCGAGATGTGGCGCGTGTGCGGCACGGTGATGCCGGGGCCGAGCCGAATGCGTGAGGTGGCGACGGCGCAGGCGGTGAGCGTCACCCACAGCTCCCGGCACACGAGGTGCGTGTCGGTGATCCAGACGGTGTCGTAGCCGAGCGACTCCGCGAGTCGCACCTGCTCGACGATGACGGGGAGGGGCTCGCTGCCGAGGATGCCGACGTCGAACTTCATCGGTCAGACCGGCCACGCCTCCCGGCGATGCCCCATGTCCCAGAACATCCACTCGTAGCGGCTGGTCGTCGTGAAGTGGCGCATCATGGCGTCGCGCTCCGCGGGCCCGAGCCCCGCGGCGACGGTGTCGGCGCACGCGAGCACCGCGCGCACCACGCTGCCGAACTCCTCGGAGGCGTAGGTGCCGATCCACCGCGAGTAGAGCGGATCGGGCGAGCCCCTGCGCTCGAGCTCCTTGCCCACCTCCCAGTAGATCCAGTAGCAGGGCAAGAGCGCGGCCAGCGCCTCGTGAAAGGGCGAGCCGTACGCCACGGCGAGGAGATAGCTCGTGTACGCGACGTTCGTGGGGGCGAGCGGCGTCGCGGCGACGGCCTCCTGCGTGAGGCCGAAGTCCACGAAGAATCCCTCGTGTAGCTCGCGCTCCACCTTGAGCGCGCCCGCCGCGTGCTCGTTGAACATGATGATCCACGCATCGCGCGGGGCGCGTGCGGCGGCGAGCGAGAGCGCCCGGGCGAACTCGCGCAGGTAGAGCGCGTCCTGCACCGCGTAGAAGCGGAACGCTTCGCGCGAGAGCGACCCGTCGGTGAGCCCGGTCAGGAAGGGGTGGCGGAGGATGGCCGCGTAGATCGGTGACACCGCGTTCCACAGCTCGGAGGTGAATGACATGGAGCGAGGATACTATGGCCCGGCGCCAGCGGCACGGGTCGCTCGGGTATGATGAACGCCAAGGAGATCCAAAGACATGAGTGACGACGACGCGTGGTGCAGACGGCATCGGGGCTGGGCTACGTGGATCTGGTCGACGGGCAGGGCGCGCGGCCGGCCGCCGGCGATTCGGTCAGCGTGCACTACACCGGGTGGCTCAAGGACGGGACGAAGTTCGACAGCTCTCTCGATCGCGGGCAGCCGTTCGAGTTCGCCATCGGCCGGGGCCGTGTGATCCGCGGCTGGGACGAGGGCGTGGCGTCGATGAAGGTCGGCGGCAAGCGCAAGCTCATCATCCCCGCTCACCTGGGGTACGGCGAGCGCGGGGCCGGCGGGGTGATCCCGCCCGGCGCCACGCTCATCTTCGAGGTCGAGCTGCTCGGCGTCACCGCGAACGCCTGAAGCGGCGAGGTCGAGACGGCCCGGTCCCGCTCGCGCCATTTCCCTTGGCGGGGCCGCATCCACGCGCAATCCCGACTCGAGAATGAGGAGGCGCCCCATGAGCAGAGTCATCGCGCTCGCCATCGCCATGCTCTTCGCCGCGGCCACCGTCGCGCTGCCGGCCGCGTGGGCCCAGGCCCCGAAGGCCGCGGCCCCCGCCGCGCCGGCGGCCCCGGCGGCCAAGCCCGCCGAGAAAGCCGAGAAGGCGAAGGCCCCGCTCGACATCAACTCCGCCTCCGAGGACGAGTTGAGGACCTTGCCGGGAATCGGCGAGGCCTACGCCAAGAAGATCATCGAGGGCCGGCCGTACAAGCGCAAGGACGATCTCGTCCACAAGAAGATCGTGCCCAAGCCGACGTACGACAAGATCGCGGGCATGATCATCGCCAAGCAGAAATAGCCTCGCCGAGCGCCGCCGCGGCGCCTGCCGCGACCCGGAATCCCGCGGCGGCGCCCGGCTCCATCAGCGATGGGCCGCGCCGTCGGGCTCCACGGCGCCCACCGCCTCCGCGTGGCCGCGCGGGAAGAGGATGACGGCGGGCGCGCCCACCGCCGCGGCCAGATGGCTCACCCCGGAGTCCCCGCCGAGATAGGCCTGCGCCATTGACAGGACGCCGGCCAGGACGGGCAGCGGCGGCGACACCAGGGTGAGCATCGGCGATTCGACGGCGCGGACGAGCTGGGCCGCGGCCGCCGCGTCGGCCGGCCCCGCGTGCAGGAGCACCTGCAGGTCGCCGCCGCTCACCACGCGGCGCGATGACGCGGGCGAGGAGATCGGCCGGCGCCACCTTCCAGTGGCTTCCCGCGCCGGGCTGCACCACGAGCAATGCCCTGTCGCGGCGCGCGCCGACCTCGTCGAGCGCGCTCCGGGCGCGGTCGCGCCAGGACTCGGGGAGCGCCAGCGGCGCGAGATGCGCGGGCCCGGCGCTCGGAAGCCGGCCCAGCGTCGCGAGCAGGTGCTCCCACACCGTATCGCCGTCGCCCGCGGGCAGCGGGGGGGCCACCACGCATGAAGGCGCCAGCGCGCGGAGGCGCTCGGGGTAGCGCTCGTCGCGGGAGCCGAACCAGGAGACGACGCGCGCGAAGCCGCCGAGCCGGCCGGTCAGCTCGGGGGACGCCGGCTCGGCCGTGAACAGGATCTCGAGGCCGAAGCCGTCGAACGAAGCCGCGTCGGCGACGACCCCCGCGCCGGCGAGCACCTCGCCGAGCCGTGGCTGACCGCAGAACGTGACGCGCGCGCCGTCGCCCAGCGCCCGGAGCGCGGGCACGGCCTGGAGCACGTCTCCGAGCGCCCCGGGATGGATGACGAGCACACGTCCGCCCTCAACGCTCATGCCGCGCGGCCTCGCGAGTCTGGCACTGGGGCAAGTTGCGAGCCAGACGAGGCGCGAGCGCCCTGGCAGCCCGAGGCGTATGTGGGTATACGTTGAGGGCTGCCAGGGCGCTCGCAACGAAGTATGGCGAAGCAAATTGCCCCAGTGCCGCTTGACCGCGATGGGGAGCGGGCCTAGCATGCAGTGAGCCGGCTCGGCGCCGGCAATCTCCGCGGCTCGCGAGGTCCCCATGAAATTCGCGCTCTTCACGTCGATGGGCAATACCACCTGGGATGAGCTCCGCAAGCTGTGGGACTACGCGGACCAGGCCGGCTGGGACGCCGCCTGCGTCACCGACCACTTCATGCCGAATACCGCCGACCGCGTGGGCGACACGATCGAGTGCTGGACGGCGCTCGCCGCGCTCGCGACCACGACGAAGCGGATGCGCATCGGCACCATCGTCACCGGCAATACCTATCGCCACCCGGCGGTGCTCGCCAAGATGGCCGCCAACGTCGACATCATCTCGGGTGGCCGGCTCATCTGCGGCATGGGGGCGGGCTGGCAGGAGAACGAGCACCGCGCGTACGGGATCGAGTTCTACACGGTGCGCGAGCGGCTCGATCGTCTCGACGAGGCGTGCCGCGTGCTGAAGGCCCTCTGGACCGAGTCCAAGGCGAGCTTCAAGGGCCGCTACTACCAGCTCGAGGACGCGCCGCTGATGCCCAAGCCCGTGCAGCGCCCGTATCCCGAATTGATGATCGGCGGCGGCGGCGAGAAGGTGACGCTGCGCATCGCGGCGCAGCACGCCGATCACTGGAATACCTGGGGCGGGCCCGAGATCCTCGCCCGCAAGGGCCGCATCCTCGACGAGCACTGCAAGACGGTGGGTCGCGATCCGAAGACGATCCGGCGCTCGGCGGTGATGGTTCCCGTCATCACGGATGATCCGGCGGAGGTGGCCAAGGTCGAGCAGGCCTACATGAAGCGCATGGGTGCGGACGCGACCAAGGCGCGCGACACGGTGCTGGGCGGCACCGCGGACCAGGTCAAGGCCAAGCTCGAGCGCCTCAGCGAGGCCGGCGTCGACACGCTCTTCATTCCCACGATGCTCCTGCCGCCTGATCGGCACCGCGCCCTCGACCGCTTCCTCGGCGTGGCCAGGTAATCGGGGCGGGGCCTCGCGGGCCCGCATGTCAGCCCGCGGGCGCCGCTTCGGCTCGAGCGTGGGCGGAGATCTCCGCCAGGGTGGCGATCCAGACGCGCGGCGTGTGGCGCGCGTGGTCGATCAGTTCCTGAAGACAGGCCAGGCGCGACGGCCGGCCGATGATCTGCGGATGGAAGGTGAAGTTGGTGACGCCGCCCATGGCGGTGATGCCCTCGAATTCGGTGAGCCATCCCTGCAAGACGGGGCCGGGCGGCTGCATCGCGCGCTGGCCGGTGAACAGGAAGTACGGCGCGTCGTCGAGCACCCACGAGACGGGGATCTCCACCAGCGCGCGCCCGTTCACGGGCGGATGCAGGTACGGCCGAAGGCGGTCCATCATGTTCGAGGAATAGTCGAAGCCCTCGGCGGTGACGAGGTCGAGCGTGTTCGGGGAGAACTGCCAGGCCGGCGCGCGATAGCCGATGGGTCGCCGGCCCGCGAGGGGAGTCAGCACGTCGAGGCTCTTCTTCAAGATCGCCTGCTCGCGCCCGCGCTCGAGGTCGGTGACGCGCTCGTGCACGTCTCCGTGGCAGCCGATCTCGTGGCCGTCGCCCGCGATGGCCCTCACGCTCTGCGGATAGTGCTCGGCGACCCACGCGGGAATGAAGAAGCTCGCGCGGATCTCCGCGGCGCGCAGCACGCTCAGGATGCGGGGCAGTCCCTCGAGGATGCCGTAGCGCCCCTGCGAGAGCGCCACCGGCTCCTCGACGCCGCGGGCGAGCCAGAGCGTCTCGGCGTCGAGGTCGAACGTGAACGCGCAGGCGGCCCGGGCCTGCCTGGGCCAGGGGGGATCGGGGCGGGCGGACGGGACATTCGTCATAGCGGGCCTCATCTTAGCCGATGGTGCGACGCGCGGCCAGACCCTCCGTGCACAAGGGTCAGCGTCAGGGGCCCGCGCGATTTAGGGGACTGTTCGATCGCTAAGGTAGTATGAATTCATGGTCACGTCGCTCGATCTGATCCGCCGTCTCGAGGACAATGTGTCCCGCGCCCTCGTGGGCAAGCCCGAAGCGGTGCGGCTCGCCGTCGTGGGGCTCATCGCGCGCGGCCATCTGCTCATCGAGGACGTGCCCGGGGTCGGCAAGACGACGCTGGCCGCCGCGCTGGCGCGGTCGATCGGGGGGGGCTTCCAGCGCATCCAGTTCACGTCCGACATGCTGCCTTCCGACGTGCTCGGCGTGTCGGTGTGGGAGCCGAAGCTCAGCGAGTTCGTCTTCAAGCCGGGCCCCCTCTTCACCAATATCGTCCTCGCCGACGAGATCAACCGCACGACGCCGAAGACCCAGTCGAGCCTGCTCGAGGCGATGAACGAGGCACAGGTCTCGCTCGACCACTCGACGTATCCGTTGCCGCGGCCGTTCATGGTGCTCGCCACCCAGAATCCGCGCGAGTACGAAGGCACGTATCCCTTGCCCGAGTCTCAGCTCGACCGCTTCCTCCTGCGCATTCGCATCGGCTATCCCGAGGCGGCCGACGAGAAAGAAGTGCTGCGGGGCACCCTGACCCCCTCACCGGCTCGGCTGGCCCCGGTCCTGTCGATCGACGAGGTGCTCGAGCTGCAGGAAGCGGCCGAGCAGGTGAAAGCCGAGGAGTCCGTGCTCGACTACCTCGTCACGCTCGTCACCGCCACGCGCCGCTCGCCGCTCCTGGCACTCGGCGTGAGCCCGCGCGGCTCGCTCGCGCTGTTGCGGGCGGCGCGCGCGCGGGCCCTGACCGACGGCCGCAACTTCCTCCTGCCCGACGACATCAAGGAGCTGGCGGTGTCGGCCCTCGCCCATCGCGTGATGGTCAAGGCGCGGATGTCGGGCACGGGCGGCGGCAGCATGGACGGCGAGGCGGCCATCCGCGCCATCGTGCAGGACGTCCCCGTTCCGCGCTGACCGGCCGGGCGCGCATCATGTGGTCGTGGCTCGGGCCCGGGAGCTTCCTCCGGCGCGTGTTCCACCCTCGGCGCACCATCTGGCCGACGCGCGACGGCTGGTGGAGCCTGCTCGTGGTCATCGGCCTCGGCGTCGCCGCGATCAATACCGGCAATAACCTGCTCTACCTGCTCGACTCCCTCCTGTTCGGCCTCATCGTCGTCTCGGGCGTCCTCTCCGAGATGGTGATGCGCGGTCTCTCTCTCGCGAGCATCGAGCCGGAAGAGATCCACGCCGGACAACCCGCGCCGTTCGGAGCCGGGGTCACCAATCGCAAGCGCTGGCTGACCTCGTACTCGATCACCGTCGAGACGCTGTCGCCCCACGCGCGGCCGCGCGTGCTCTACCTGCCGCGGGTGGGCGCCGGCACCGAGCGCCTGGTGACGTGGGAGGAGACGCTGGCCACGCGCGGGCGCCATCGGCTCAGCGGCATCCGCATCGCCACGCGCTTTCCGTTCGGGCTCTTTCTCAAGGCGGAGCGGCCCGCCCTGACCTCGGACGTGGTCGTGTTCCCGGCCGTGCACCCGATCTCGGCTGAGCTCTTGCGCCAGCTCGGCGCCGTCGGGCAGGCCCCGGCCCGCCGGCGGGGCGCGGGGAGCGACCTGTACAACCTCCGCGGGTACCGGTCCGGGGACGACCCGCGGCTCATCCACTGGCGCAGCAGCGCCAAGACGCAGTCCCTCACCGTGCGCGAGATGGAGGCGGAGACCACGGAGGACACGCGGCTCATCCTGCTCGGCGTGGGGACTTCGGGCCCGGCGCTCGAGGCCGCGCTGTCCGAGGCCGCGTCGCTGGCGACCCATCTGATTCGCGGGGGCGCGGGAGTGGAGCTGATCGGCCCCGGCTTCTTCGTCCGCCTGGGCCGGGGCCGGCCGCATTTGCACCGGATGCTGACGGCGCTGGCCCTCTACGATCCCGGGGCGCCCGGCCCCGCGGCCGGCGAGGGCGAGGCGGGCGAGCCAGGCAGGCTGCGGTCGCTGCGCCAGATCCGGGTGAGGCTCGGCTGAGGTGTCCCCCCTCCTCGCCCTGCGCCTCGTCACCTACCTGACGGTGGCCGACGGCATCGCCGCGCTCCTGCTCGCCGACCTCATCGCGCCGCTCGGCGCGGGCCTCGTGGGCGCGGCGGTGCTGGCGAGCTGGTGGCTCGAGCGGGCGCGCGAGCGCGGAGCCGTCACGCAGGCGCTGTCCTGGGTCCTGGTGGGGCTCGCCGCCGTCGCGCTCACGGTGGACCTGCTCTACCTGGCCGCCACCGTGCTCGACGGCATGGTGCACGTGCTGCTCTTCGTGATCCTCGCGCGGCTGATCATGTGTCGCTCCCTCCGCGACCTGCGCGACGCGGGCTTCTTGTCGTTCTTCCTGCTCGTGGCCACCGCGTCCGTCACGTTCAGCATGGCCTTCCTCGCCGTCTTCGTCGCCTACCTGGCCCTGGCCACGTGGATGATGATGCTGAACCACATCGTGACGGAGTCCGACCAGGCGGGGCGCCGCGACCTCATGGTGACGCGCCTCGGCCTTCGCGGCCAGATGATCCGCGTGAGCCTCGCCGCGGCGGCGGGGACGTTCGTCATCGCGGGCATCCTGTTTTTCCTGATCCCGCGCGTGGAGCAAGCGACGCTGCCGCTGCGCGCCCAGTTCTCGCGCATGGTCACCGGCTTCTCGGAGCGCGTGGACCTGGGCTCCTTCGGCGACATCGAGACCGACAAGACGGTGGTCATGCGGATCCAGTTCCCCGACGCCGGCATCGACCCTCCCGCACTGCCGAACCTCCGGTGGCGCGGGATCGTCTTCGACACCTTCGACGGCCGCGCCTGGTCGGTGGGCCGGCCAACCCGCCGGCTCGTGGCGCGCGGCCCCGGCGGACAGTTCCTGGTCGGGACCTCACGTGGCCGCGGGCCCGTGGTGCGCCAGGAGGTGTTCCTCGATCCCATCGGCACCGACATCATCTTTGCGGCGCCCCGCCCGCTGCGCCTGGACCTGCGCGCCGAAACGATCAACGCGGATGACATGGGCACCATCTCGGTGCCGACGGAGGCGGCGCGGCTGCACTACGTCGTCGAGTCCGAGCTGGAGACGGCGCCGCCGCCGGGCACCCGCGTGTCCGCCGCGGGCGCGGCCCTGCCCGACCAGGAGCGCCGCCGCTTCCTTCAGCTTCCCGATCTGTCCCCGGAGATCGCGCGCCTGGCCCGGGACGTCACGGCGGGAAGCCGCGACCCGCTCGAGGCGGCGAACCGCCTCTCGCTGTTCCTGTCCACCAACTACAGCTACAGCCTGTCGAAGCGGGAGACCTCGGTCGATCTGCTCCAGGATTTCCTCTTCATCCGGAAGGCGGGCAACTGCGAGTACTTCTCGGCCGCGCTCGCCGTCATGCTCCGGAGCCTCGATATCCCGGCTCGCGTCGTCGGCGGATTTCAGCGCGGCGAGTGGAACCCCTATGGCCGATACTTCATGGTGCGGTTCGCCGACGCGCACGCCTGGGTCGAGGTGTACTTCGATGGGCTCGGGTGGATGACGTTCGATCCGTCGCCCCGCGCACAGCCGGAGCCTCGCACGGGGCCGTGGGCATTGTCGCTGCAGCTCGACGCCGCCCGCATGCGCTGGTATCGCTACGTCGTCAACTGGAGCCAGCAGGACCAGCGGGTGATGGTCGCGACCGTCCAGCGCCAGGCCCAGGACTTCCGGCTGGCGCTCGCCTGGCCGAAAGACTGGGGCGGCAAGTCCTGGCTCATCGCCGCGGCGGGGCTGCTCGCCGCGGGCGGGCTCGGGTGGTTGGTCTGGCGCGCTCGCTTCTGGGGCGCGGCGGGCCGATCCGCGCGTATGCCGCGCTTCTACGAGCGCGCCCTGCGCCAGCTCGCGCGGCGCGGGCTCGCCCCCGGCCCTGCCGAGACGGCCCGCCAGTTCTGCGGCCGAGCGGGCGCCGCCGCACCGGTCTGCGCCGCTCCCCTGGCCCGAATCACCGGCGCCTACGAGCGCGCCCGCTTCGGGGCGGAATCGCTGAGCGACGCGGAGCTTTCCAAAATAGACGTCGAGAACGCTACATCCTCGTCGATCTCGCCACACATCAACACATATAACAATACAAAAATAACAATTAAACAAAATATAAATAAAAAATAACATACTCTGAGCCGACTCGGCGCCGGCAATCTCCGCCGATCGCGAGGTCCCCATGAAATTCGCGCTCTTCACGTCGATGAGCAATACAACCTGGGATGAGATCCGCAAGCTCTGGAAGTACACCGACCAGACCGGCTGGGACGCCGCCTGCGTCACCGACCACTTCATGCCGAATACCGCCGATCGCGTCGGCGACACGATCGAGTGCTGGACGGCGCTCGCCGCGCTCGCGACCACGACGAAGCGGATGCGCATCGGCACCATCGTCACCGGCAATACCTATCGCCACCCGGCGGTGCTCGCCAAGATGGCCGCCAACGTCGACATCATCTCGGGCGGCCGGCTCATCTGCGGCATGGGGGCAGGCTGGCAGGAGAACGAGCACCGCGCGTACGGGATCGAGTTCTACACGGTGCGCGAGCGGCTCGATCGCCTCGACGAGGCATGCCGCGTGCTGAAGGCCTCTGGACCGAGTCCAAGGCGAGCTTCAAGGGCCGCTACTACCAGCTCGAGGACGCGCCGCTGATGCCCAAGCCCGTGCAGCGCCCGTATCCCGAATTGATGATCGGCGGCGGCGGCGAGAAGGTGACGCTGCGCATCGCGGCCCAGCACGCCGATCACTGGAATACCTGGGGCGGGCCCGAGATCGCTGGCCCGCAAGGGCCGCATCCTCGACGAGCACTGCAAGACGGTGGGCCGCGATCCCAAGACGATCCAGCGCTCGGCGGTGATGGTTCCCGTCATCACGGACGACCCGGCGGAGGTGGCCAAGGTCGAGCAGGCCTACATGAAGCGCATGGGTGCGGACGCGACCAAGGCGCGCGACACGGTGCTGGGCGGCACCGCGGACCAGGTCAAGGCCAAGCTCGAGCGCCTCAGCAAGGCCGGCGTCGACACGCTCTTCATCCCCACGATGCTCTTGCCGCCCGATCGGCACCGCGCCCTCGACCGCTTCCTCGCCGTGGCCAGGTAATCGGGGCGGGGCTCGCGCGGCCCCCGCGTCAGCCCGCGGGCGCCGCTTCGGCTCGAGCGTGCGCGGAGATCTCCGCCAAGGTGGCGATCCAGACGCGCGGCGTGTGGCGCGCGTGGTCGATCAATTCCTGAAGACAGGCCAGGCGCGACGGCCGGCCGATGATCTGCGGGTGGAAGGTGAAGTTGGTGACGCCGCCCATGGCGGTGATGCCCTCGAATTCGGTGAGCCATCCCTGCAAGACAGGGCCGGGCGGCTGCATCGCGCGCTGGCCGGTGAACAGGAAGTACGGCGCGTCGTCGAGCACCCACGAGACGGGGATCTCCACCAGCGCGCGGCCGTTCACGGGCGGATGCAGGTACGGCCGAAGGCGGTCCATCATGTTCGAGGAGTAGTCGAAGCCCTCGGCGGTGACGAGGTCGAGCGTGTTCGGAGAGAACTGCCAGGCCGGCGCACGATAGCCGATGGGTCGCCGGCCCGCGAGGGGAGTCAGCACGTCGAGGCTCTTCTTCAGGATGGCCTGCTCGCGCCCGCGCTCGAGGTCGGTGACGCGCTCGTGCACGTCTCCGTGGCAGCCGATCTCGTGGCCGTCGCCCGCGATGGCCCTCACGCTCGGCGGATAGTGCTCGGCGACCCACGCCGGAATGAAGAAGCTCGCGCGGATCTCGGCCGCGCGCAGCACGCTCAGGATGCGGGGCAGGCCCTCGAGGATGCCGAAGCGCCCCTGCGAGAGCGCCACCGGCTCCTCGACGCCGCGGGCGAGCCAGAGCGTCTCGGCGTCGAGGTCGAACGTGAACGCGCAGGCGGCCCGGGCCTGCCTGGGCCAGGAGGGATCGGGGCGGGCGGACGGGACATTCGTCATAGCGGGGCTCATCTTAGCCGATGGTGCGACGCGCGGCCAGACCCTCCGTGCGCAAGGGACAGCGTCGGGGGCTCGCGCGATTTAGGGGACTGTTCGATCGCTAAGGTAGTATGAATTCATGGTCACGTCGCTCGATCTGATCCGCCGTCTCGAGGACAATGTGTCCCGCGCCCTCGTCGGCAAGCCCGAAGCGGTGCGGCTCGCCGTCGTCGGGCTCATCGCGCGCGGCCACCTGCTCATCGAGGACGTGCCCGGCGTCGGCAAGACGACGCTGGCGCCGCACTGGCGCGGTCGATGGAGTGCGGCTTCCAGCGCATCCAGTTCACCTCGTGACATGCTGCCCACCGACGTGCTCGGCGTCATCGGTGTAGAAGCCGAAACGCAGCGAGTTCGTCTTCAAGCCGGGGCCCCTCTTCACCAATATCGTGCTCGCCGACGAGATCAACCGCACGACGCCGAAGACCCAGTCGAGCCTGCTCGAGGCCATGAACGAGGCGCAGGTCTCGCTCGACCACTCGACGTATCCGTTGCCGCGGCCGTTCATGGTGCTCGCCACGCAGAATCCGCGCGAGTACGAGGGCACCTATCCGCTTGCCCGAGTCGCAGCTCGACCGCTTCCTGCTGCGCTTTCGCATCGGCTATCCCGAGGCGGCCGACGAGAAGGAGAGTGCTGCGCGGCAGCCTGGCCCCGTCACCGGCTCGGCTGGGCCCGGTCCTGTCGATCGACGAGGTGCTCGAGCTGCAGGACGCAGCCGAGCAGGTGCAAAGCCGAGGAGTCCGTGCTCGACTACCTCGTGACGCTCGTCACCGCCACGCGCCGCTCGCCGCTCCTGGCGCTCGGCGTGAGCCCGCGCGGCTCGCTCGCGCTGCTGCGGGCGGCGCGCGCGCGGGCCCTGACCGACGGCCGCAACTTCCTCCTGCCCGACGACATCAAGGAGCTGGCGGTGTCGGCCCTCGCTCATCGCGTGATGGTCAAGGCGCGGATGGCGGGCACGGGCGGCGGCAGCATGGACGGCGAGGCGGCCATCCGCGCCATCGTGCAGGACGTCCCCGTTCCCCGCTGACCGGTCGGGCACGCGGCATGGCGTGGCTCGGGCCCGGGAGCTTCCTCCGGCGCCTGTTCCATCCCCGGCGCACCATCTGGCCGACGCGCGACGGCTGGTGGAGCCTGCTCGTGGTCATCGGCCTCGGTGTCGCCGCGATCAATACCGGCAATAACCTGCTGTACCTGCTCGACTCCCTCCTGTTCGGCCTCATCGTCGTCTCGGGCATCCTCTCCGAGATGGTGATGCGCGGTCTCACGCTCGCGAGCATCGAGCCGGAAGAGATCCACGCCGGACGGCCCGCGCCGTTCGGAGCCGTGGTCGCCAACCGCAAGCGCTGGCTGACCTCGTACTCGATCACCCTCGAGACGCTGTCGCCCCAGGCCCGGCCGCGCGTGCTCTACCTGCCGCGGGTGGGCGCGGGCACCGAGCGCCTGGTGACGTGGGAGGAGACGCTGGCCACGCGCGGGCGCCATCGGCTCAGCGGCATCCGCATCGCCACGCGCTTTCCGTTCGGGCTCTTTCTCAAGGCGGGGCGGCCCGCCCTGACCTCGGACGTGGTCGTGTTCCCGGCCGTGCACCCGATCTCGTCCGAGCTCTTGCGCCAGCTCGGCGCCATCGGGCAGGCCCCGGCCCGCCGGCGGGGCGCGGGGAGCGACCTGTACAACCTCCGCGGGTACCGGTCCGGGGACGACCCGCGGCTCATCCACTGGCGCAGCAGCGCCAAGACGCAGACCCTCACCGTGCGCGAGCTGGAGGCGGAGACCACGGAGGACACGCGGCTCATCCTGCTCGGCGCGGGGACGCCGGGCAGCCCGGTGCTCGAGGCCGCGCTGTCCGAGGCCGCGTCGCTGGCGACGCATCTGATCCGCGCGGGCGCGGGAGTGGAGCTGATCGGCCCCGGCTTCTTCGTCCGCCTGGGCCGCGGCCGGCCGCATTTGCACCGGGTGCTGACGGCGCTGGCCCTCTACGATCCCGGGGCGCCCGGCCCCCCGGCCGGCGATGGTGACGCGGGCGAGCCGGGCAGGCTGCGGCCGCTGCGCCAGATCCGGGTGAGGCTCGGCTGAGGTGTCCCCACTCCTCGCCCTGCGCCTCGTCACCTATCTGACGGTGGCCGACGGCATCGCCGCGCTCCTGCTCGCCGGCCTCATCGCGCCGCTCGGCGCGGGCCTCGTGGGCGCGGCGGTGCTGGCGAGCTGGTGGCTCGAGCGGGCGCGCGAGCGCGGAGCCGTCACGCAGGCGCTGTCCTGGGTCCTGGTGGGGCTCGCCGCCGTCGCGCTCACGGTGGACCTGCTCTACCTGGCCGCAACCGTGCTCGACGGCATGGTGCACGTGCTGCTCTTCGTGATCCTCGCGCGGCTCGATCATGTGTCGCTCCCTCCGCGACCTGCGCGACGCGGGCTTCTTGTCGTTCTTCCTGCTCGTGGCCACCGCGTCCGTCACGTTCAGCATGGGCTTCCTCGCCGTCTTCGTCGCCTACCTGGCCCTGGCCACGTGGATGATGATGCTGAACCACATCGTGACGGAGTCCGACCAGGCGGGGCGCCGCGATCTCATGGTGACGCGCCTCGGCCTTCGCGGCCAGATGATCCGCGTGAGCCTGGCCGCGGCGGCGGGGACGTTCGTCATCGCGGGCATCCTGTTTTTCCTGATCCCGCGCGTGGAGCAGGCGACGCTGCCGCTGCGCGCCCAGTTCTCGCGCATGGTCACCGGCTTCTCGGACCGGGTGGACCTGGGCTCCTTCGGCGACATCGAGACCGACAAGACGGTGGTCATGCGGGTCCAGTTCCCCGACGACGGCGTCGATCCTCCCGCCCTGCCGAACCTCCGGTGGCGCGGCATCGTCTTCGACACCTTCGACGGCCGCACCTGGTCGGTGAGCCAGCCAGCCCGCCGGCCCGTGGCGCGCGGCGCCGGTGGACAGTTCCTGGTCGGGACCTCGCGGGGCCGCGGGCCCGTGGTGCGCCAGGAGGTGTACCTCGATCCCATCGGCACCGACATCATCTTCGCGGCGCCCCGCCCGCTGCGCCTGGACCTGCGCGCCGGCACCATCAACGTGGATGACATGGGCACCATCTCGGTGCCGACGGAGGCGGCGCGGCTGCACTACGTCGTCGAGTCCGAGCTGGAAACGGCGCCGCCGCCGGGCACGCGCGTGTCCGCCGCGGGCGCGGCCCTGCCCGACCAGGAGCGCCGCCGCTTCCTTCAGCTTCCCGATCTGTCCCCGGAGATCGCGCGCCTGGCCCGGGACGTCACCGCGGGAAGCCGCGACCCGCTCGAGGCGGCGCACCGCCTCTCGCTGTTCCTGTCCACCAACTACAGCTACAGCCTGTCGAAGCGGGAGACGTCGGTCGATCTGCTCCAGGATTTCCTCTTCATCCGGCGGGCGGGCAACTGCGAGTACTTCTCGGCCGCGCTCGCCGTCATGCTCCGGAGCCTCGATATCCCGTCTCGCGTCGTCGGCGGATTTCAGCGCGGCGAGTGGAACCCCTATGGCCGGTACTTCATGGTGCGGCTCGCCGACGCGCATGCCTGGGTCGAGGTGTACTTCGATGGGCTCGGGTGGATGACCTTCGATCCGTCGCCCCGCGCGCAGCCGGAGCCCCGCACGGGGCCGTGGGCATTGTCGCTGCAGCTCGACGCCGCCCGCATGCGCTGGTATCGCTACGTCGTCAACTGGAGCCTGCAGGACCAGCGGGTGATGGTCTCGACCGTCCAGCGCCAGGCCCAGGACTTCCGGCTGGCATTCGCCTGGCCGAAGGACTGGGGCGGCAAGTCCTGGCTCATCGCCGCGGCCGGCCTGCTCGCCGCGGGCGGGCTCGGGTGGCTGGTCTGGCGCGCTCGCTTCCGGCGCGCCGCGGGCCGATCCGCGCGCATGCCGCGCTTCTACGAGCGCGCCCTGCGCCAGCTCGCGCGGCGCGGGCTCGCCCCCGGCCCTGCCGAGACGGCCCGCCAGTTCTGCGGCCGAGCGGGCGCCGCCGCACCGGTCTGCGCCGCTCCCTCTGGCCCGAATCACCGGCGCCTACGAGCGCGCCCGCTTCGGGGCGGAATCGCTGAGCGACGCGGAGCTCTCCGACGTCGAGCGCTGCCTCGCCGACCTCGCCGCCGCCGGGCGGCGATAAGGGCCCATCTGCTTCGTCGGCGCCCTCGACCGGGCGCTCAACGTAGAGAGACTACGCCTCGCGCCCGGCCTTCGGGCGCCGCCTCGCAGCTGGACCCTTCTCGCCGCCCGGCTCCCGCTCCGGGCGATAACGGCCCATCTGCTTCGTTGGCGCCCTCGTCCGGGCGCTCAACGTGGAGAGACTACGCCTCGCGCCCGATCACCGGGCGCCGCACGCGCTGCTGGACCGGTCCGCAGCTCGGCGCCGGAGCTCTCTCGGGCCGATCGGCCGGTGGCTCCTCGCGTCGGGAGCTCGCTGAACGCGGCACTCCTCCACTCACGGCTCTGCCGACGGCTCCTCCGCCTGTGTCGGCCGCCACCGGCCCGGCGTGAGCTTGCGCTGCTGCGTCTCACACGGGGCGCCCGCGAGCGCACGAGACCCGCTACGCCTCGGCGCCCGGCCTTCGGGCGCCGCGCTCGACAGCTGGACCGCTTCTCGCCGCCCGATGCTGACCCGCTCGTCGCCGTCGTCGCTCCGCGGCGCGGCTCTCGCCACGGCGCTCGCTCGCGCTAACGCCTGTCCTTCCTGCCGTTTCGCCCGCACTCGCGTCCCCACGTTCCGAAACGGCTGGGCACCGGCGCCGACCGGATTGACTCGCCCGCGGCCTCGGGCTAGGCTCTGGCAACCGGATCGATCGCCACGTTCGTTGGCACGCCCGCGGCGCAGAGCCGCTCTCGCCGGCGCGTCAGGGAGACCATCTCGTGAAGACCAAGCCGCTTGCGCTCATCGCCCTGCTCGTCCTTGGATGGCTCGTTCTCACCACCATGCCCGTCGTGGCGCAGGAGCAGCCGAGACCGGGGGGTGTGCTGAAGGTGGCGATGATCGGTGAGCCGCCCTCGCTGGACCTACAATCGACGACCGCGGTGATCACCCAGCAGATCACCTGGCATGTCTACGAGACGCTCTACACGTACGACAAGAGCTATAGCCCGATCCCGTTCCTCGCCCAGGGCCACACCGTGAGCGACGGGGGACGGCGCTACACCATCGCGCTCCGCCGCGGGGTCAAGTTCCACAATGGCAAGGAGATGACGGCAGCAGACGTCGTCGCCTCGCTCGGTCGCTGGGGGAAGATCTCGACGCCGGGCAAGGCGCTCTGGAAGAACGTCGAGGCGATCGAGGCCAAGGATCCCTTCACCGTCGTCCTTCACCTGAAGGAGCCCTCCGGCTCGCTCCTCTTCGGCCTCGGCCGGCCCAATGCGGGCGCGGCCATTCATCCGAAGGAGGTGATCGAGGCGGCCGGCGACGGACCGATCAAGGACTATATCGGCACCGGCCCGTACCGCTTCGTCGAGCACAAGCCCGACCGCCACATCAAGCTCGCCCGGTTCAAGGACTACAGCGCTCGCGCGGAGGCGCCGGACGGCTACGGGGGCAAGCGGACGGCGTACGTGGACGAGATTCTCTTCCTGCCCGTTCCCGACGTGGCGGTGCGCCTGGCGGGGGTCGAGACGGGGGAGTACCACTTCGCCCAGCAGATCAAGCAGGACCAGTACGATCGCGTCAAGGGCTTGAGCGGCATCGACGCGCGCGTGGTCAAGCCGTATGGCTGGATCACCGCGGTGCCGAACCACAAGGAAGGCCTGATGGCGTCGAAGAAGATCCGCCAGGCCTTCCAGGCCGCGCTCGACATGGAGCCGATCATGGGCGCGGCGATGGGCAACAAGGACTTCTACCGGCTCGACGGCGCGATCTTCTTTCCCGAGCAGGCCGCGTTCTATTCCACCGCGGGCGTCGCGGCCTATAACCAGCGGGACAAGGACAAGGCGCGCCGCCTTCTCAAGGAGGCGGGCTATGCCGGCCAGCCCGTCCGCTGGATCACGACGCGGGAGTACGAGTGGATGTACAAGACCGCGCTCGTGGCCAAGCAGCAGCTCGAGGAGGTGGGCTTCAAGGTGGACCTGCAGGTCCTCGACTGGGCGACCCTCGTCCAGCGGCGCAACAAGCCCGAGCTGTTCGACGTCTTCTCCACCGGCTTCTCGTTCAATGCCGATCCGGCGCTGGCCACGAGCCTGCAATGCGCCTGGCCCGGCTGATGGTGCAACGAGGAGAAGGAGAAGCTCCTCGCCGACCTGGCGCGCGAGACCGACGTGAAGAAGCGCCGGGCGCTGATCGACCGGGTGCAGGTGATCTTCTACGAGGACGTCGGCCGCGTGAAGCTCGGCGACTACTTCCTGCTCGACGTGGTGCGCAAGGACCTGCGCGGCTTTCAGTCCACGCCCGAGCTCTACTTCTGGAACGCCTGGCTCGCCCGCTAGAGCGATGATAAGGGCCCATCTGCTTCGTTGGCGCCCTCGGCTGCACGCTCAACGTACAGAGAGTACGCCTCGCGGGCAGCCTTCGGGCGCCGCCTCGCAGCTGGACCCTTCTCATCGCTCTAGCCGGTGTTTCTCCGACAGGCTCCTAGGCCGCTTCGCCGGAGGACTCATCGCGATGAAGACGCTCATCACCGCGCTCGTACTGACGCTGGCCGTTGGACCCGCCCTCGCCCAGGAGCAGGCGCCCCGCATGGGCGGCGTGCTCAAGATCGCGGTGATCGGCGAGCCGCCCTCGCTCGACCTGCACACGACCACCGCGACGATCACCTACCAGATCATGGCGCACGTGTACGAGGGGCTCTTCACGTACGACAAGAGCTTCACGCCGATCCCCATGCTCGCCGAGAGTTATGCCGCGAGCGACGGCGGGCGCCGCTACACCATCGCGCTGCGCAAGGGGGTGCGGTTTCACAACGGCAAGGAGATGACCTCGGCCGACGTGGTCGCCTCCCTCACGCGCTGGGGCAAGGTCGCGACCCTCGGCAAGACCACGTGGCGGAACATCGAGGCCCTCGAGGCCAAGGACCCGTCGACCGTGGTGATTCACCTCAAGCAGGCGTCGAGCGCGATCCTCTTCGGACTGGCGGAGTACAACAACGCCGCCGCCATCTACCCGAAAGAGGTCGTGGACGCGGCGGGCGACGGGCAGGTCAAGGAGTCCATCGGCACCGGGCCCTTCCGGTTCGTCGAGCACAAGCCCGATCGGCACATCAAGCTCGCCCGCTTCAAGGACTACAGCGCCCGGCCGGAAGCGCCCAACGGCCTCGGGGGCAAGCGGGTGGCCTACGCCGACGAGATCCTCTTCCTGCCCGTTCCCGACGTCGCCGTGCGGCTGGCCGGGGTCGAGACCGGCGAGTACCACTACGGCCAGCAGATCAAGCAGGACCAGTACGAGCGGATCAAGAGCCTGCCCGCTCTCGAGCCGCGCATCATCAAGCCGAGTGCGTGGTCGACGGCCGTCCTGAACCACAAGGACGGCGTGATGACGTCGAAGAAGATCCGCCAGGCGTTCCAGGCGGCGCTCGACATGGAGCCGATCATGGCGGCGGGCTTCGGCAACAAGGACTTCTACCGCCTCGACGGCTCGGTGTTCTTCGTCGAGCAGGCGGCGTGGTACTCCACCGCGGGCGTGGCGAGCTATAACCAGAAGGACAAGGACAAGGCGCGGCGGCTCCTGAAGGAGGCGGGGTACTCCGGGCAGCCCGTCCGCTGGATCACCACGCGCGAGTACGAGTGGATGTACAAGAACGCGCTGGTGGCCAAGCAGCAGCTGGAGGCAGCCGGCTTCGTGGTCGACCTCCAGGTGGTGGACTGGGCGACCCTCGTCCAGCGCCGCAACAAGCCGGAGCTCTACGACGTGTTCTCGACGGGGATCACCTTCAGCGCGTATCCCCCCCAGACCGCGAGCCTGCAGTGCAACTGGCCGGGGTGGTGGTGCCAGGAAGAAAAGGACAAGCTCCTCGGCGAGCTGGCCGCGGATCCCGACGCCAAGAAGCGCAAGGTGCTGCTCGACCGCATCCAGACGATCTTCTACGAGGACGTGGGGCGGGTGAAATTCGGGGACTACTTCTCGCTGGACGTCAGCCGCAAGGAGCTGCGCGGCGACTTCCGCACCTCGGTCGTGAACTACTACTGGAACGCCTGGCTCGCGCGCTAGAGCGATGAGAAGGGCCCATCTGCTTCGTTGGCGCCCTCGACAGCCGGCTCAACGTACAGAAAGTACGCCTCGCCGGCTGCCTTCGGGCGCCGCCTCGCAGCTGAACCCTTCTCATCGCTCTAGCCGGGTTTGCTCCGACAGGCTCGTAGGCTAGGGCCATGAGGCTGCGCGGCCCCTTGCGAGACGCGCGTGAAGGTCTATCTGCTCCGGCGGGTGCTGGCGGTGATCCCGGTGATGATCATCGTCGCCACGCTGGCGTTCGTGCTCATCCACCTCGCCCCCGGCGATCCCGCCAGCGTCATCGCGGGGCCGTACGCCACGCCCGACGACGTCGCCAAGCTCCGCCGCCAGCTCGGCCTCGACGAGCCGCTGCCCATGCAGCTCATGCACTGGTACGGACGCCTGCTGACCGGCAATCTCGGCGACTCGATCTTCCTGCGGCGCCCCGTCACGGAAGCGGTGCTGGAGCGGATCGAGCCCACGCTGCTCCTCACGATCTGGGGGACCCTGATCGCGGTGCTCCTCGGCGTGCCCGCGGGGATCGTCTCCGCCCGGTACCACAACTCGGCGGTGGACCAGTCGCTCATGGGGCTGGCCCTCCTCGGGCTCTCGATCCCCAACTTCCTCCTCGGCCTCTTGATGATCCTCGTCTTCGGCGTCTGGCTGGGCTGGCTGCCCGTGGCGGGCTACGTGCCGCTCGACGAGGGGCTCTGGCGCAACGCGCGCTCGCTGCTCATGCCGAGCATCTCGCTCGGGCTCGTGCAGTCCGCGCTGATCGCGCGCATCACGCGCTCGAGCATGCTCGACGTGCTCCGCGAGCAGTACATCGTCTCCGGCCGCGCCAAGGGCCTCGACGAGCGCACGGTGGTCTACAAGCACGCGTTGAAGAACGCCATCATCCCGACGCTCACCGTGATCGGGATCACCTTCGCGCTGCTCGTCGGCGGCGCCGTGGTCATCGAGACGGTGTTCAATATCCCGGGGCTGGGCCGGCTCATCATCTCCGCGGTGCTGCGCCGCGACTACCCGGTGATCCAGGGCGTGGTGCTGCTGATCGCCGTCTCGTACACCGTGATCAACCTGCTCGTGGACCTGGCCTACCTCGTGATCGACCCCAGAATCCGCTACCAATGAGCCGTCGACCGGCGAGCCGGCGCGGGAGTCATCCATGAGCTCGACGCTCGAGGCCGTCCGTGCCCCGGTGGCGATGGAGAGGCCGGCCTCCTCGGAGCGCTGGCGGTGGCTGCGCCTCCTGTTCCGGAGGAAGATCGCGCTGATCGGGGCCATCCTCGTCACCATCAACGTGGTGGTCGCCGTCCTCGCGCCCGCCATCGGCCGGTGGGATCCGCTGCTCCTGGACGTGAAGGCCCGCCTGGCGGCGCCGAGCGCGACGCACTGGTTCGGCACCGACGACGTGGGGCGGGACGTGTGGAGCCGGGTGATCTACGGCGCCCGGCTGTCCATGATCGTGGGCGTCTCCGTCGTCCTGTTCTCGTTCGTGGCGGGCATCGTCTTCGGACTCCTCGGCGGCTACTATCGCCGCTTCGACAACGTGCTGATGCGGGTGATGGACGGGATCATGGCCTTCCCCGGCATCATCCTGGCGATCGCGCTGATGGCGTCGCTCGGGCCGAGCGTGGTCAACGTGATCGTGGCGCTCGGCATCGTCTACGTGCCGCGCGTGGCCCGCATCGTGCGCGGCTCCGTCCTCGTGATCCGCGAGACGCCCTATGTCGAGGCCGCCCTCGCCCTCGGCGCCGGCGACGTGACCGTGCTCTGGAAGCACATCCTGCCCAACTGCCTGTCGCCCGTCATCGTGCAGGGCACGTTCATCTTCGCCGCCGCGGTCCTCGGCGAGGCCGCGCTGTCCTTCCTCGGCGTCGGCGTGCCCCCCCAGATCCCCTCATGGGGCAATGTCCTCGCCGAGGGACGCCTCTACCTCCAGCAAGCCCCCTGGCTGACGCTCTTCCCGGGCGCCGCCATCATGGCCTGCATCCTCGGCCTCAACCTCTTCGGCGACGGCCTCCGCGACCTCCTGGACCCCAAGCTCCGCGGCATCCAAGGCGCCGCCCGCGAAAACTGACTCACCGAGCCGCGTCGAAGCCGTTTCGGGTGGATCGCCGTCAGCGTGCCGGTCGCGGCGTCCGCGGTGCCGCGGGAGCAGCTCCCGCAGCCGAGGTTCGGTCTGCAGGCGATTCGGGCAAGCGATCGAGAGTACCCGGCACTCTGATCTCGATGCCCGGTTCGAGCGCGTCGGCCTGAGATGTGCCTATGGGCTCGACTCAGCGTCCGACTCAGCTTAAGTTCTCCATCTCATCATTCAGGTGCACGTACTTCCACGGTCAGGCGGCGCGACGTCATCTCCTTGGCCTTCCTCTTGCTCAAGAGGATGACCAGATCCGCCCGGGTGTACGCCCATTGATACGGCTTCGCCGTTTGCTCATAGTGGACTTGGAAGGCGTAGCAGCCGCTCCTCGAGTTCGCGCAGGGAGGTGAAGTCGTTCGGCGTCACGACCTTGCGCTGGACGATGGAGAAGTAGATCTCGACTTGGTTGAGCCAGCTCGCATGCACAGGCGTGTGCACCAGCGTCACCGTGGGCCAGCGCGCGCGGAGGCGAGCGGCCGTTTCTCGCCTCGGTGCGACGAGCAGTTGTCCGCGATCCAAAAGACACGGCGTGCGGACCGATAGGGCTCGGTGGCCATCACTTGCTCGACGAGCCGATCGACCGCGCCAATGGTCGTCTTGGATTCGCAACGGCCAATGAGTTTCGCGTGATGGACATCCCTTGCGGCGAGGTACGTCAGCGCACCGCTCCGGAAGTACTCGTGTTCGACGCGCATCGGACGCGCCGGGCCTGGCGCCAGCGTCGGATGCTTGCGGCGACGCGCTTGGAGACTCGGTTTCTCATCGGCCGAGATGACGAATTCATCGGGTCCAGCGCGTTCCCGTCCCACGTTCTGGCATATAGATCCAGCACGCGCCCGGATTTCTCGGCAAACTGCTCATCGCGCGGATAGATCCAGCTGCGATGACGCCAGGGTTGCAGCGCATCGGCGCTCAACCATCGCCACAAGGTGACGCCGCTGATCTGGGCCACGATGCCTCGCGCGAGGACCTCGCGTTGCAGTTCGGGGATCGTGAAGCGCACGAAGGGCACCTCGGAGCGACTGGGCAAGTCGCACGCGAGCCGTTTAACGTCGACGACGACGCTGCGGGAAAAGCGGGCTGCGCGCCCGCCTCGAGGCTCTGCCTCAAGCCCGGGTAGTCGGACGTCGAAAAACCGGTGGCGCCATTTGCTGACGATCTGTCGTGGCGTATCGAGTCGCGCGGCGATAGACGCGGACCTCGGAGTCAGATCCGCGCTCTAGCGCAGATGACGAATCCACTGCAGGCAGGCTCAGTCGACGCCCGATAGCCGTCGGCGCAAGACGGGAGCCAGTGACGTCCCGCGCGGGCAGAGCACTATGCGCCGGGACCGATACCTCGCTGTTCGTGAGCGTCTCGTCCTGAGGCCCGCACCCGTGTCGTTGCGGCAGTTCACTCGCCGACGGGCGTCCTTATCGCCGCCCGGCCAGGCGTCGGTGCTCGACGAGGAGGCAGGCGTCCTGGACGACCTCGATCCCGGCTCGCGCGAGCGTCTCGGCCGCCTCGTCGTTGACGATGCCGAGCTGGAACCAGACGAATCGAGGACGCGCGGCGAGGATGTCGGGGACATGCGGCGGGATGGCGTGCGGCCGGCGGAAGACATTGACCATGTCGACGGGCCCGGGCACCGCGCTCACCGAGCGGTAGACGGGACGGCCGAGGATCTCCGTCACCTCGGGATAGTAGACGGGCACGGGCACGACGTCGTAGCCGGCGCGGGCCATGTACTCGGGAACGTAGAAGGCGGGCTGGCCGCGCTGGGCCTCGGTCTTCATGCCGAGGACGGCGATGCGCCGCGTCTCCCTGAGGATGCGCGCGATCTCGTCGGGAGACTCGATCAGATTCCGTCGCCAGTCGCTCATGCCCTCACTCTAGCACCGGCGGCGCGCCTGGCCGACGGGCTGTGTTAGCCTCTGGGCCATGGCCATCCGCATCACGCGCGTCTACACCCGCACCGGCGACACGGGCGAGACCGCCCTCGTGGGCGGGCGGCGCGTCCCCAAGGACTCCCCGCGCATCGAGGCCTATGGCACGATCGACGAGCTCAACTCGATCATCGGCCTGGCCCGGGTCTTCAATGCCGAGCAGCTCGATCGGGACGCGTCCCATCGCCGGCTCGACGAGATCCTTCGCCGCGTGCAGAACGAGCTCTTCGACCTCGGCAGCGAGCTGGCCACGCCGCCCGACGCCGCCTACGAAGGCATGTTCCGCATGAGCGCCGCGGAGGTGACGGCGCTCGAGCGCCTGATGGACGAGTGCCAGAAGGAATTGCCGCCGCTGAAATCCTTCATCCTGCCGGGCGGGGGACGGGTCGGGGGCTTCCTGCACCAGGCCCGGACGGTGTGCCGGCGCGCCGAGCGCCAGATCCTGGGCCTGTCCCGCCTCGAGCCGATCGGCGAGTGGCCACTGAAGTACGTCAATCGGCTGAGCGATCTGCTCTTCGTCCTGTCCCGCTGGGCGGGCAAGCACCTCGGCGAGACGGAGTACCTCTGGGAGCGGGGCCTGGCGGCCCACACGAGAAAGAAGCGATAGGAGGGAAGGCCATGGCCAATCAGACGGTAGCCGAGCTCAGGAAGAAATCGGACGCGGCATGGGGGAACCTCAGCCGGCAGTTGCAGGGCATGGAGCCCCACATCGACCGATCCGACGCGCCGGGGGAGTGGACCACCCGCGAGGTCCTGAGCCACCTGCTGTTCGAGGCCGGCTTCGATCCGAGCGCCTTCTTGCGGACCTTCGCCGACCGCAATCTGCCGGTGGTCGACGTCAACGCGAGTGACACCCACATGACGCCCGAGCGGCAGAAGGCGACGCTCAAGGAGCTGACGGACAGCCTCGACGCCCAGCGAAAGAGCCTCTTCGCCTACCTCGAGGGGCTCAGTGACGCCGAGCTCGGGCGCAAGGCGCGCATCCCGCTCTTCAAGGACTTCATGGGCACCGACGAGATCCCCATCCCGATGTTCGTCGGCGCCATGTTCGACTATCACTGGAACGACCACGCGGGTCACATCGCCAAGATCCGCAAGGCGGCGGGCCTCCCCGAGGCGAAGTAGCCCTGCGCCCGGCCACGCTGGCGTTCCGCGGGATGGTGGCCTGCCCGCACGCGCTGGCGTCGGAGGCGGGCGTGGAGATCCTGAAGGCCGGCGGCTCGGCGGTGGACGCGGCCGTCGCCGCCAGCGCCGTCCTCAGCGTGGTGTACCCGCACATGACGAGCGTGGGCGGCGACGCGTTCTGGCTGATCTACCGCGCGGCGATCGCGCGGTGCGCTTCCTGAACGCGGCGGGCCGCGCCGCCGCGAGCGCCGACATCGCCTGGTTTCAGGCGCGGGGGCTCGCGGAGATTCCCCTCAAGGGCATCCTGCCCGCGACCATCACCGTGCCGGGCGCGGTGGACGGCTGGTGCCGGGCGCATGCCGACCACGGCCGCCTGCCGCTCGGGCGCGATCTCGCCGCGGCCATCGAGTACGCGCGCGATGGCTTTCCGGTGACGCGGCGGATGGCGCACTGGACGGCCATGGCCGCCGACGACCTGGCCGCCAATCCCGAGGCGGCGCGCCTCTACCTGCCGGACGGTCGGCCGCCTCGGCCCGGCCAGCGACTCCGCAATCCCGACCTCGCCAGGACGCTCGAGCGCATCGCCGCGTCCGGCCGCGCGGGCTTCTACGAGGGTGAGACGGCGGCGGAGATGGCGCGCCACGCCCGGAGCCACGGCGGGTTCTTCGACGAGCGCGACTTCACCGCGCAGCGCGCGGAGTGGGGCGAGCCGCTGCACGCGACCTATCGCGGCGTCACGATCTACGAGACGCCGCCGCCGAGCCAGGGGCTGTCCGTGCTCCAGATGCTCGGCCTCGTCGAGCCGTGGGACCTCGGCCGGCTCGAGTACCTGGGACCCGACCACGTCCACCTGCTCGTGCAGGCCAAGATGATCGCGTACCACGACCGCGACCGCTTCATCGCCGATCCCGCCTTCGTCGACGTCCCCGTCGAGCGCCTCCTCTCCCGCGCCCACCTCGACGAGCGCCGGCGCCTGATCGATCCCGCGCGGGCGCTCGGCTGGGACCGCGTGCCGTCGTGGGGGAGCCTCGCGGGCGACACGGTGTACGTCGCCGCGGTGGATGCCGAGGGCAATGCCGCCTCGCTGATCCAGAGCGTCTACGGTGTCTACGGCGCGGCGGTGGTGGCGGGCCGGACCGGCGTGGTCCTACAGAACCGCGGCGCCTATTTCTCGCTCGACGCCGAGCATCCGAACCGGCTCGAGCCGGGCAAGCGGCCGCTGCACACGCTGATCGCTTCCCTCGCGTTCAAGGGCGACCGCCTCTGGCAGGTCCTGGGGTGCATGGGCGCCGACGGGCAGCCGCAAATCCACCTGCAGGCCTATACCGCCATGATCGACTGGGGCCTCGACATCCAGGAAGCGCTGGACGCCCCCCGCTGGCTGTCCGGTCGCTTCGGGCTCGGCGAGCCCCGCGACCTCCTCAACATGGAAGGCCGCTTCCCCGAGGCCACGCTGTCCGAGCTCGAGCGCCGCGGGCACGTGATCAATCGCTGGGCGCCCTGGAACGAGTCAGCCGGCCACGCCCACGGCATCACCATCGATGCCGGGACCGGCGCGCTCGCGGGCGGCGCCGATCCCCGGAGCGACGGCGCGGCGATCGGCTACTGACCGCGCAGGCTGCTGAAAAAGGCCCATCTGCGGAGGTACGGCGCCCTCGGCAGCCGGCTCAACGTGGCTCGCTCACGCTCGCCGGGACTTCCGTATCCGCTCGCCTCGCCTGCGGCTGCGGCTCGCCCATCCCCAGTACGCCTCGCCGGCTGCCTTCGGGCGCCGCCTCGCATCTGGACCTTTTTGAGCAGCCTGCGGGCTTTTCAGCATCCTGCTAGCGCGCGCGCTGAGAGCCGGCGCGCCTCGCGCGGTCAGTGCGCGGCGGAGTCGCGAGCGGGCGCCTGGAGGGTGACGCCGCCGTCGACCACGAGGGTGTGGCCGGTGATGTAGCGCGCGTGGTCCGACAGGAGGAACCGGACGGCGTGGCCGATGTCCCAGCCCGTGCCCTCGACGCCGAGCGCGGAGGCGTTCTTCCGGCCCGCCCGCGCGCCCTCGGTCATGCCGCGGCTGTACACCATCGGGGTGAAGACGGGGCCGGGCGCCACGCAGTTCACGCGGATGCCCTCGCGGCCGTGGTCCACCGCCATCGCGCGGGTGAGCGCGATGACCGCGCCCTTCGACGTGGAGTAGGCGGTGAGCCCGCGCGGCCGCAGGGCCGAGATCGACGACACGTTGACGATGGCGCCGCGCCCCGCCGTCTTCCGCATGGCGGGAATGGCGTGGCGCGAGGCGAGGAACATCGTCTCGACGTTCACCTGCATCACGCGGCGCCAGGTCTCGGGCAGCTCGTCCACGACGGTGGCGCGGCTGCCGATGCCGACATTGTTGTCGAGGAAGTCGAGCCGGCCGAAGCGGTCCAGGGCGGCGGCCACCATGTCCCGGCACCCGGTATCGTCGGTGACGTCGGCTTCGTGCGCGGCCGCCGTGCCGCCCTCGGCGGCGATCATCGCGACCGTCCGCTCGGCGAGCGCCAGCGCGCGGTCCACCACGAGGACCTTGGTCCCCGCGCGGGCGAGCAGCATGGCGGCGGCGCGGCCATTGCCGATGCCGTCGTCGGCGGCGCCGCCGCCCGTCACGATGGCCACGCGGCCGTCCAGTCCAAGGTCGTCTTCGGGTCGCGTCGTCATCGCCTCGATCTCCTCATCCCTAGGAGCCTGTCGGAGAAACCCGGCTAGAGCGATGAGAAGGGTCCAGCTGCGAGGCGGCGCCCGAAGGCAGCCGGCGAGGCGTACTTTCTGTACGTTGAGCCGGCTGTCGAGGGCGCCAACGAAGCAGATGGGCCCTTATCATCGCTCTAGCGCCGCGAGGCCGAAGCGGACCCGGCGGTTGTGGCGGCCCTTGTTGTCGATCTTGAGGATGCGGACGGGGCGCGACTGGCCGGTGGACGGCAGGTGGGTGCCGCCGCAGCCCTGGCGGTCGAGGCCGACGATCTCGACGATGCGGATCGTGCCGTCGGCGGCCGGCGGCGGCGCCACCGAGCGGCTCCGGAGCAGGCCGGACTCGGCGTGGCATTCCTCCGCGGGCAGATAGGCGTAGCGCACGGGCAGGTCCTGCCGGATCGCGTCGTTCATGGCGGGCTCGAGGGCGCGGAGGCGGTCATTGTCGGCGTCGGGCAGGTCGAAGTCCACGCGGACGGTGCCGTCGTCATTGAGCTGGGCGCCCGTCACCAGCGCGCCCCGGAACTGCTGGTAGACGAGGGCGTTCAGGATGTGGGCGTCGGTGTGGAGCTGGCACATCAGATCGCGGAAGCTCGGATCCACCGATGCCTGCACCACGCCCGAGAGCTCGACCGGCTCGGCGAGCACGTGCCAGACGCGGCCGTCCGAGGTGTCGATGCCCGAGACGATCACCTCGCCCCCGGTCCACGACAGCCGGCCGTGATCGGCGAGCTGTCCTCCGCCGCCCGGGTAGAACGGCGTGTCCTCGAGGAGGACCGCGCCGGGCCGCGCGTCGACGACGCGCGTCTCGATCGTCAGGACGTCAGGATGCTCGTGGCAGTAGTAGCGCGTCATGGCCGCCTCCCAGGCCCGGCCAGCCTACCGAGCTTGACGCCGAGAGGCAAGCGCGAGGTGACGCAATTGCTTCGTCTGACGCGAGGCTTGACGCGTCGGAGGCGCAAGGGCACGATCTTCGCGGAGACACGGGGGAGGAAGATCATGGGGGCGAGAACGGGTGAGCAGTTCCTCGACCGGCTGCGCAAGACCGGCCGCGTGGTGTGGCTCGGCAACGACCGCGTCGACGACGTCACGGCCCACCCGGAGCTGGCCGGCGCCGCGAGAACGCTGGCGGGCGTGTTCGACCGCCAGCACCAGCATGCCGACGAGTGCCTGATCGCCGACCCGGAGACAGGCGAGCCGGTCAGTATCAGCCACATGATCCCCCGCTCCATCGAGGACCTGAAGCGCCGCAACCGGGGCCTGATCCGGATCTCCGAGGCGACCGTGGGGCTGATGGGGCGCACGCCCGACTACATGAACGTCAAGTTCGCCTGCTTCGCGGCCCAACACGGCATCTGGGCGGGCGCGGACCACGGGAACGAGGAGGGCGCCCAGAACCTGGTCCGGTTCCAGCGGCGCCTGACCCGCGAGGATCTCTCGCTCACCCACACGATCATCCAGCCCACGATCGACAAGGTGACGGATCCCGCGGATCGTGGGGAACCAGGTCACGCTCCACAAGGTCGGGGAGACCGCGACGGGCATCGTGGTGCGCGGAGCGCGCATCCTCGCGACGCTCGCGCCCGTTCGCCGACGAGATCGCCGTCTACCCGGGTCTGCCGATCCCTGCCGAGGCCACCGCGTACGCCCTGGCCTTCGCCATCCCGGTCGATACGCCCGGACTGATCTTCCTGTGCCGGGACAGCGCATCATCCCCCGGCGCGCACCCCTTCGACCGCCCGCTGTCCTCCCGATTCGACGAGCAGGACGCCTTCGTCATCTTCGACAACGTCGAGGTGCCCCGCGACCGCATCTTCATCGACGGTCGAGTGGACATCTACAACCGCATCCGAGAGTCGGGTATCGTCGAGAACCTCACGAACCAGACCACGATCCGGGCGCTGACGAAGCTGGAGTTCGCCTACGGCCTGGCCACCCGCCTGGCGGCGGCCATCAACGACCAGAGCCCGGCCACGCAGGAGATGCTCGGCGAGCTGCTCTCCTACGTCGAGGTGACGCGCAGTGCCGTGCTCCTGTGCGCCGAGCACGGCCGCCACGTGGGCGACGGCGTGTGGTTCCCCGATCCCCGGCCGCTGGTGCCGCTGCGGTCACTGCTCGCCGAGTGGTTCCCGCGGGTCGCCGAGATCATCACGCTCATCGGCAGCCACAACCTCCTGGCCACGCCGAGCCGCCGGCAGCTCGACGACGCGGCGCTGCGCCCGCTGCTCGACGAGTTCCTCCACGGCGCCAACGGGGTCGACGCCGAGGCGCGGGCGGCCCTGTTCCGGCTCGCCTGGGACTTCGTGGGCTCCGGGCTCGCCGGCCGGAATCTGCTGTACGAGCGCTTCTACCTCACCTCGGCGAGCCGCAACCGCATCATCGCGCACGCGACCAATCCCGACCGCAGCCGGTCGGATGCGCTCGTCGACGGCATCCTCGCCGCCGGCCGCGGCGGCGCTCCACAGGCCGGTGAGGTCGCCCGATGAGGCCTCCACCGGCGCGATGCGCTCGGCGCGTGAGTCATTGGAGTCGTGACCAGAGAGATGTCCCGTCGAGATGCGCGAGAGCGATGTGCTTGGCCGCGGGTGGTCCTGCTCGCGACCATCTGCTGTCTCATCGTGCCTCTGCTGTTCGGTCTCGTCTCCGTCGCCGCGCAGACTGCTCCCGCCCCGGGCGCGGCCGCGCCGGCCGGCGTGGTGCGCGAGGTCGAGGCCGGGCTCGCCCAGGCGGTCCAGCGCTTCGAGGCGCGGGACGTCGCGGGCGTGCTCGCGCTGGTCTCGGAGCAATACCGCACGGGGCCCCTCACGAAGGCGGGGATTCGCGAGCAGCTCCTGACCACGTACGCCCTCTACGACTCGGTCAAGGCGACGGTCCGGATCGACGAGGTGCGCATGGTCGGTGAGCATGCGTGGGTCTATTCCACCGGCGAGGTCTCCGGCCGGCTGCGTCTGCTGGGCACGCCCATGGTGTTCCTCTCCTGGGAGCGCGAGCTCGAGGTCGTCCGGCGCGAGGGCGGCGCGTGGCGGTTGTTCGGCTATCAGCAGTAGCCACCCGCCCGGGCCGGCCGTGCCGGCCCGCGTGGTATCATGGCCCGCGTGATGAGAGCCTTTCTCCTGTGCTGCGCGGTTCTCGGCCTGCTCACCGCCTGTGGGTCGAGCGAGAAGCAGTGGTACAAGCCGAATGCCGAGTACACCGTCGCGGAGTTCCAGCGCGATCGGACGGCGTGTGAGAAGAACGGCCAGATCGACGAGGAGTGCCTGCGGCAGCGCGGCTGGGTCTCCCTGACCCCCGACAAGGACAAGCCGCTCCCAGCCATTCCGACCTCGAAGCAGAAATATTACTGAGGCCTGCCGCGCCGTCGTCTTCGACTTCGGCGGCGTCCTGTGGGACATGCGCTGGGACGTCGCGCGGGAGCTCGACCGCGCGCACGGCCTGCCGCGCTCGTCCGTGTTCGAGACGCTCTATCGCACCGATGCCTGGCACGGCATCGAGCGGGGCGTCGGCGATCTCACGGAGTGGGCGGAGGGGGCCCATCGCGAGCTCGAGCTGCGCGCGGGCCGCCCGCTGCCGCGGCTGCACGAGGAATGGCGCGGGGCGCAGACGGCCATCGCCGCCAACGTCGAGCTGGTCCGGCGCCTGCGCCCGCGCTACAAGCTCTCCGTGCTGAGCAATGCGGACATGAGCCTGCGCGCCCGCCTCGAGCGCGACGGCATCCACGCGCTCTTCGACGACATCGTGGTCTCGGCCGAGGTCGGCATGGCCAAGCCCGACCCCGCCATCTTCCGGCTCGCCGTCGAGCGGCTGGGATTGGCGCCCGCCGAGTGCGTCTTCGTCGACGACTGGGACGCACAACGTCGAGGCGGCCCGCGAGGTCGGGATGCGCGGCGTGATCCATCGCGTCGACAAGGGCGACGACCTGAGCAAGCAGCTCCTCGCCCTCGGCATCGCCACGGAGGACGGATAGCGATGGCCCTCGCCCTCTTCCTGAATCCGGGCGCCGACCTCGGCGCGGCCATGGTACTTGCCCAGCGAGGGGACGCGCTCGGCTACGACAGCCTCTGGGTGACCCACGGGGTCGGCCGCGACGCGCTCCTCACCCTGTCCGCGTACGCGCACGTCGCGCCGCGCGCCGGACTCGGCACCGGGGTCATCCCGATCTATCCGCGGCATCCCGTCCTCCTCGCCCAGGAGGCGCTCACCCTCGCCGAGATCTCGCATGGCCGGCTGCGCCTGGGCATCGGCGTGAGCCACGGGCCCTCGATGGCCGGCGGGCTCGGCCTCGACATGGGCCGGCCGCTCGACGTGATGCGCGAGTACGTGACGGTGTTGCGGGCGGCGCTCGCCGGCAAGGTGGAGCATGCCGGCGCCCGCTATCGCGCGAGCTGGCAGAGCGGCCTGCCCCGTTTGCCCGAGCCCCCGCCCATCTTCCTGGCCGGGCTCGGCCCGAAGATGCTGGAGCTGTCGGGCGAGATCGCCGACGGCGTCGTGCTCTGGCTCTGCGCGCCCGCGTATATCCGCGACGTCGCCGTGCCCGCCATCCGGCGCGGGCGCACGCGCGCGGGGAAATCGCTCGCGGGCTTCGAGATCGTGGCCGCGGTGCCCGCGGCGCTCACGGTGGAGCGCGCCCCGGGCGTGGCGCTCTTCAAGAGCGAGCTGACCCGCTACCTGGCGCTGCCGTTTTACCGGTCCATGCTCGAGCAGAGCGGCTTCGGCGCGGAGATCGCCGCCTACGACCGCGCGCCGGGTCCCGCCGCGGTCCCCGACCGCCTCGCGGCGGGCCTCGGCGCCATCGGCGACTACCGGACCATTGCCGACTTCATCGCCGCGCACCGCGAGGCCGGCGTGACGCTGCCCGCCGTCCGGCCCATCGCTTTCCCGGACGCGCCGCACTACCTGCCGACGATCGAAGCCGCCAGCGCCTGCTGACGCGGCTGGCCGCCCGTTGTTCGGGGAGTGCGATCAGGACGACCGAGCCGGCGCTCGACGTGTGCCCGACCTCCCGCGGGCCGCGATCAGGTCGATGAGGAGAGCGAAAACGATCGCGGCCGCGCCCAGCTCGAAGAGCCGGTCGTAGCCGCCGGCGCGCGCGAAGAGGAAGGACAGGCCATAGGCCCCCGTCGCCTGCCCGAGGGCGAAGGCGGTCGTGGCGCCGCTCCACGCGGCCTGGCGCGCCGATCCGCCCGCGGGAATCAGCTCGTGCATCCGGCCCAGCACGAGCGGCACGATGCCGGGTACGAACGCGCCGATGATCAGGCTCGAGGCGCCGAGCGCAGCGGGGCCCGTGGAGATGGCGGGGACGAGCACGGCGGCGGCCTGGATCCCGAAGGCCAGTCTGAGGGCTGGCCCAAACCCGATGCGGTCCGCGAGCGCCCCCGCGAGCATGGGGCCGACCATGGCGCCCAGCCCGAAGAGCACCCAGTACCGCGTTCCGGAGTCGATCCCCTGTCCCAGGCCCCGCGCGATGAAGTCGACGAGGAAGACCATGTGCGGCACGAGGCCGAAGGCATTGAGGGCGTACTCGGCGTAGAGGGCCTTCACCGGCACGCTCGCACCAGGCACCTCGCTCGGAGCGAGCTTGCGGCGCGGGCCTGTGGCGCATTGACGGCGGCCGGCCAGCCGCCCCATGCCAGCACGGTGAGGGCGAGCGCGAGCGCACCGAGACCGCACCAGGTCTCGACGAGGCCCAGACGCAAGAGCAGCGGCACCAGCGTCCCCGACGCGGCGATGCCGAGACCGACGCCGGTGAAGATCGCCCCGCCCGCGAGCCCGCGGCGGGACGCCGGCACGTGTGGCAGCACGGTGGGGGCGGCGAGCGCCATCAACGCCCCACCCGCCAGTCCCGAGGCGAAGCGCCAGACGAAGAACCACGAGAAGGACAGCGGGAAGGCGCAGGCGAAGAACGCGACGGTGGCCAGCGCCATCATCACCCGCAAGATCGTGGCCGCGGCGGCCCGCGCCGCCATGGAGGGGGCGAGGAGCGCCCCGGCGAGGTAGCCGGCGAGGTTCGCCGCGCCGAGGTACACGGCCTGCGCGGGATCGAACCAGCGCGCGGCGATCAGCGCTGGGATGAGCGGTGTATATGCGAAGCGTGCGAGGCCGATGCCGACGAGGGTGGCGCTGAGCCCGGAGAGCGTCGCCCTCCAGGCGCTCGGCGCGCCGCTGCCGGGAAGGATCGCCGTCACCGCCGACCCGGCGCTCAGCGGGCGGCGAGGGCCGCGGTGAGCCGCTTCACGTTCAGGTCGAAGAGGGCGAGGTAGCTCCGGGCCTCCGGGTCTGCTCCCACGGATGAGATCAGCGTCACGGGCCGCGCGCCGCCCTGCGCGGCGACGAGGCGCATCATCGCGTCATTGGACTCCACCCCTCCGATGACGAGCTTGACGCCCGAGTCCCTCATCCGCTTGGCGAGATCGGTGAGATAGGCGGGCGACGGAGAGACGCCGGGCGCCGGCTCGACGGCGCCGGCCACGATCAGCCCGAAGCGCCTCGCCAGATAGGGCCAGGTCTCGTGCATGAGGACGACCCGGCTGCCCTTGTAGGGCAGGAGCGCCTCCGACCAGCGGGCGAGGCGCGCGTCGAGCAGGACGAGGAAGCCCGTGCGGTTGGCGTCGAATCGCGCCCGGTGGGCGGGGGCGATCCGCGCCAGCGCGTCGCGGATGGCCGCGGTGACCGGCCGCGCATTGTCCGGGTCGAGCAAGTAGTGCGGATTGCCGGAATCGTGGACGGCGCGCTCCTCGCGGCCCCGCGGGACGTCCGTGTGCAGGAGGCTGATCCCCTTCGAGCAGTCGAGCACGTCGGGGCCGCCGGGCTTGAGGCGCGGCTCGTTCACCGCCTGCAGCACGCGGGTGAGCCAGGGCTCGTCGTCGAGGCCGGCGCGCACGAGCAGCGCCGCGGATTTGATCTGAGCGATCTGGCTCGGCTTGACGTCCACGGCGTGGGGGTGGGGGTCGTGAATGGGGGGCGCGAGGCTCGCCACGCGGACGAGGTCGCGGCCCACCACCTCGACCAGGGACTTGAGGTCGGTCGAGGTCGTGACGACCTCGATGGGGGCGGCCCCCAGCGCGGGAGCGACGGCGAGCAGGACGAGGGCGAGCGCGCAGAGGCCCCGCATGGCCCGTCCGCCTTGCCGGTCGTTCAGGGCTTGCCGGCCAAGGCGCGCTTGAGCTGGTCGAGGTGGTTGTCGTCGTGCCAGGCCATGAGGCCCACGAAGTCCGTGATGGTCATGCGCCCGCGCGTGGCATGCAGGCCGCCGCGCGCCATCTGCTCGTGCCTCAGCCCGCGCAGGAACTTGAGTGACTCGTCGCGCCGGACCCGAAACGCCGCGATCGCCTCCCGCGCGTCGTTGCGCTGGTACTGCCGGTCCGATGCCCAGCGGTCGGGCTCGACAGGGGGAAACTTGGGCTCGTCCATGACCATGATGGTCTGAAAGCGCGCCATGAACGACTCCTCGGTATCGCGCAGGTGGCACAGCACCTCGATGGGGGACCAGTTCTTGTCGTCGGGGCGCTTGGTGAGGAGATGATCGGGCGTCCCCTTGATGGCCGACAAGAGATCGTCCGCCGTCCGGTCCATGCGCGCCATCTGCTCCTCGGGGGTGGCCATTGACTGTCCTCCGTCGGTGACGAGTTGGTGGAAGAGGTGTGATTCCCGCTGGTAGAAGCCCTGGGTGTGGAAGGAGTCGCCGAGCCGCAGCCGAGTGTAGTCCACATGATGCCCGATCTCGTGGAGCAGCGTCCGGAGAAAGGTGCGGAAGGCCACCACGCGCTTCTGCCGGGCGGTGCGCATCCAGAGCGTGATGAGGGGCGTGTCCGCGGGGCGCCCGGACGTCTCGTAGAGGCCGTGCAGCTCGCCCCAGCGCGCGTGCGGGCGCGCCGCCAGCACCTTGACGCGCACCGGCGGCAGGTCGAGGGCGCGGGCGAGGTCCGAGGCCAAGGTCTGGGTGGAGGACTCGGTCAGCGCGCGCTCGCCGCTTTCGAGCGCGCGCGCCAGCTCGCCCACGAGGGGCCGGAGGGTCTCGGGCCGCGCCAGCGGCATCTCCGTGACGGCGTCACTCTTCAGATAGATGGCCTGCTGGCGGCGCGTGAGCCTCTGGAAATAGGCGAACGGCATGGCGCGGATGGATGCTACCGCCCGCGCCCTGCCGCGGTCAAGGCGGGCTAGAGCGAGGATAAGGGCCCATCTGCTTCGTTGGCGCCCTCGACCGCACGGCTCAACGTACGAGAGACTACGCCTCGCCGTGCTGCCTTCGGGCGCCGCCTCGCAGCTGGACCCTTCTCCTCGCTCTAGCCCGGTTACTCCGACCGGCTCCTAGCTAGCCGGGGTTCTTCGACGGGCTCGTCCTCGGCTCGGCGCATGCGCATCGCGCCTACGCGATTCGGGAGCGCACCGCGTCCATGAGCCGCGCTGTCGCATCGTCGCCGGTGAAGTGGAGTGTCCGGATGCCCAGCCGCTCGGCCGCCGCGACGTTCTCCGCTCGGTCGTCGACGAACAGCGCCTCGCCCGCGTGCGCGCCCAGGCGGGACAGACACAGCTCGAAGATCCGTGGATCCGGCTTGGCGAGGCCGACCTCGTACGAGACCACCACCACGTCGAACCATCGGTCGAGAGGGCGCTCGGCACGAAGGCGCGCCATGGTCTCGGGGACGCCGTTCGAGAGGAAGGCCGTGCGTCCGCCGCCGGCCCGGAACGAGCGCGCGAGATCCCAGACCTCCTCCCGGTACTCGGCCCACGAGGACACATCCATGTCGATGAGCCGATCGATCATCGGCCGCGGCACGTCGCCCGCCGGCCGACCGGCGGCCTCCGCGACCCGCCGCCAGTAGTCGTGGGCCGACAGGCCGGCGTCATACGCGTGCCGATGTCCCCAGTACGCGTCCCGGAAGCGATCACCCGGAGCGCCGAGCTCGGCGGCCATCACCTCGAACCAGTGATCCCGCTGGACGTGGGTCAGGACATTGCCGTAGTCCAGGATGAGCGCTCGGAGGGCGGTCGATCCCGCCATCAGGGAATGTTAGGTGACGCGCGCGCCGACGCTCACCGGCCACTGGATGCTGGCCGTCGTCATCCCCGCCTGCCGGGCGACATCCCAGAGAGTCGGCACGCGGATGTCTTCCGTGTACCATACCAGCCCCCTGGTTCTCGCGCCGGGGGTCGAAGGTGGTATTGGCGAGGATGCCGTGCACGGCGGCCACACGCCGGTGATGAGCGTGGTGTGGCTTGGATAGGTCACCGTCGGGATGACGCCTTCCACGCCGTCGGCGAAGGCGCCGTCCTTCAGGAAGCGGCGGAGATGGGGGATCTTCGCCTGATAGCTGTCCGAGGCGGTGATGTAGTCCGGGCGGAGGCCGTCGATGGAGATCAACAGGAGGAGCGGACGCGGCGCCTCCTGGGCTCCACCGCGCGCGGCGAGGATCGACCCGATCGCGAGGAGGAGAAGGACAACGCCGGAGAGGAGCCACCGGCCCCGGCGGATGGGCGAGCGCACGCGCAGCATGGCCCCGTGATCGTCCACCCGAGCCGCCATGCCGTCAAGCGGAGCCTCGCCCCGGGCGAGCTCGACGCGCGACGTGCGCCGCCTCGGCCTGGTGATCCTGGCCCTCTCCACGCTCCTGATCGTCGCCGTCGTGCTGCCGTACTGGCGCGCGTTCGGCCTCCGCTGACCGCGCCCTGACCGGACGTCCGTTCTCCGACGCTCAACTTGACCAGAGGAAAACATGGTCTTACTCTTACTGGTAATACTCCTGAAGGAGAGTTGCCATGCGTGTCACACAGAAGGGCCAAGTGACCATACCGCTCGCCATACGTGAACGAGTCGGCATCCTGCCGGACACCGAGGTGGAGTTCAGCGTCCGTGGGGATACCGTGCTCCTGAGGAAGGCCAGCCGTGGAGGACGACGAGGAGGCCGTCATAGAATCATGGCCCTGACGCGCAAGCGGTAGCACGACCACGGGCGCTCGACATCGACAGCAAGTGCCGGTCAGGACGCTTGCGTGATCCGGCCGGATTGCGTAACGTGCTCTAGACGTGGGGCGCTGAACCAACTGGCCGGCGTGCCTGCGAAGCGGGCGGCAGTGTTGCCAGGGAACCGATGCGCAAGGGCGCGAGTTCAAGCATTCAGGCCACGTACAACCCCAACCAACGGAGGGAGCTCTCATGAAGCAATTCGTCCGCGTGCTTGTCGTCACCCTGGCCCTGGCCGTCGCCTCGCAGGCGTCGGCCGAGATCTGGACCATCGATCCCGCCCACACGGTGGCCGGCTTCACCGCCCGCCACATGATGATCACCAATGTCACCGGCGTCTTCGAGGCGGCGGCGGGCACCATCGACTACACGCCCGGGAACCCCGGGGCGACCAAGGCCGATATCACCATCGAGGCCAAGAGCATCAACACGCGCAACGCCCGGCGTGACACCCACCTCAAGACCGACGACTTCATCAACGTCGAGAAGTACCCGACGATCACCTTCAAGTCCAAGCGCGTGCAGAACGTGCGGGCGGACGGCTTCGACATGGTCGGCGACCTCACCATCCGGGACGTCACGAAGGAAGTCGTGCTCAAGGTCGACGGCATCGCGCCGCCGATCAAGGACCCGCAGGGCAACCGGCGCGTGGGCGCGAACGCCACGACGACGATCAACCGCAAGGACTACGGCGTGAACTACAACCGCGCGCTCGAAGCGGGCGGCGTCCTCATCGGCGAGGAGGTCAAGATCAACATCGAGATCCAGGCGGTCGAGAAGAAGGGCTAGGACGCTAGCTGCGCGCCACTCGTCCGAACTGCGCCTGACGCGCGAAGGCGTCGTGCCGGATCAGCTCGTGAGTGATCCGCACAAGTAGCGTGCATGCCTCGGAAGTGTCGCCTCGAGGCGCCGGGCGGGGACAGGGGCGGGGGCCCTCCCCGTGGGACCGTGGCTTCTGCGGATCGCCGAAGGCGCGCGCAGCGATCTCGTGGCCCCATACGAGTGGCTGTAGCGGGTTGCGAGCTCAGCGTGTCCAGCGGGGAGGGCCCCCGCCCCTGTCCCCGCCCGGCGATTGCCGGCACACCCACCGCGGGGCAGGACGCTACGGCTACTGCTCGGCCGCCCCGCGCCGCCAGCGGCGGATGCGCAGGGCCGGGCGGCTCCGCCGGGCGAAGTGCGGCACCCGCCCGAGCGCCCTGGCGATGTCCTCGAAGATCGAGTAGGCCACGGGGGTCACGAGCAGCGTCAGGAGCAGCGAGAGCGTCTGGCCCCCGATCACGACGACGGCGATCGCGCGGCGCTCCTCGGCGCCCGGTCCCGTCCCCACCCAGAGCGGCAGCATGCCCGCCACGAGGGCCAGCGTCGTCATCAGGATGGGTCGCAGGCGGTCGCGGTTGCCTTCCATGATGGCCGTCATGCGGTCACGGCCTTCCGCCCGCAGGTTGTTCATGTGGTCGATCTGCAAGATCGCGTTCTTCTTCACCACGCCGAAGAGGACGAGGATGCCGAGGGCGGAGTACAGGTTCAAGGTATTGCCCGTGTACCAGAGCGAGAGCAGCGCGAAGGGCACGGACAGCGGCAGCGAGATCAGGATGGTGAGCGGGTGGATCAGGCTCTCGAACTGCGCCGCGAGGATCATGTACATGAAGATCGCCGAGAGCAGGAACACCCAGAGGAACTCGGTGAAGGTCTTCTCGAGCTCCTTGGCGCGACCGGAGATCGCGCTGCTGTATCCGGGCGCCAGCTTCATCTCCGCCACGGCACCCCGCAGCGCCGCGATGCGGTCGGCCTGGCCGAAGCCGGGGAGGACCACGGCGCGCAGGCGCACCTCGCGCTGCCGGTCCGAGCGGTCGATCCGGGACGCGGTGAAGCCGGGCGAGATCTGAACCACGTTGTCCAGCCGCACCAGGCTATTCGGTCCCGTCCCGGCGCCCTGCCGTGAGACGTACAGCCGCGAGATCGTCCCGAGATCGCCGCGGTCCTTCTCGCTCAGGCGGAGCTGGACGAAATAGTCCTCGTTGATGGTGGGGTCGCGGTAGCGCGAGACCTCGGTGTCGCCGCCGACCATGAGCCGGAGCGCGGTGGCGATCTGCTCGGTGTCCACGCGCAGGTCGCCCGCCCGCTCGCGGTCGATGGTCACGCGCAGCTCCGGGCGGTCGAGTCGCAGCGTGGTGTCGGGGTCGGCGATGCCGCCCATCGCGATGGCGCGAGTCCGGAGCTCCTCGGCGTACTTGGAAAGCTGGACCAGATCGGGCCCGCGCAGGACGAAGTCGATCTCGAAGCTGCCGCCGCCGATATTGAACCCGGGAATATTGCGCACGAGGATGCGGAAGTCGCGGAACTTGCGCACCTTCTGGCGCACCTGCTGCATCACGTCGCGCTGGGCATAGTTGCCGCGGAACGCGGCCATGGGATCGCCGTGGATGATCCCGCGCCAGAGCCGTCCGAGGCTGAACGTGCGCTCTTCGTGGGGCGCGGTGCGCACGTAGATATTCCCCTGGCTGATGCGCGAGAGGAAGCTTCCGCCCGCGGTGATGAGGACGGTCTGCACGCCGGGCACCGAGGCCACCTCGGTGCCGATGGCCCGGACCGCCTCGTCCATCGCGGGCATCGAGATGCCCTCCGGGCCGTTGATGGTCGCCTCGAACTCGCTCTCGTCGACGTCGGTCGGCGTGTACTCCTGCTTCACCCAGCCGTAGATCGGCCACGTGGACGCGATCACGGCGAGGGAGATCCCGATCACCGCCCAGCGATAGCGCATGGACAGGCGGAGCGTCCACGTATAGCCGCGGTCGAGCCACGCGTAGAACCCGCGGCGCGAGGCGGCCTCCTCGTGGCCATGCCCATGGCCCGCGGACGCGGCGCCCACGCGGATCATGCGCGCGCTCATCATGGGCGTCAGCGTGAACGACACGAGCAGGCTCACGAGCACCGACACCGCCGCCGTCACGCCGAACTGGTAGAGGAAGCGCCCGGAGACGCTCGACATGAACGACACGGGCAGGAAGATGACGACGAGGCTGAAGGTGGTCGCCATGACGGCCAGGCCGATGTCCGCGGTGGCGGCGCGCGCCGCCTCGAACGCGTTCATCCGCTTCTCCTCGATGAAGCGGAAGACGTTCTCGAGCACCACGATGGCGTCGTCGATGACGATGCCGACCATGAGGACGAGGGCGAGCATGGTGACGCTGTTCAGCGTGAAGCCGAGGGCCCACATCATGCCGAAGGCCGAGATGACGGAGGAGGGGATGGCGACGGCGGCGATGATGGTGGACTGCCAGCTCCGCATGAAGGCGAACACCACCAGCGACGCGAGGATCGAGCCCAGCACGAGGTGCACGCTGATCTCGTGAAGCGCCGCGTGTATGTAGCGCGACTGGTCGCGGATGACCTGGAGCCGCACCCCCCCGGGCATCTGGGGAGCCATGCGGGCGAGGCTCTGCTTGGCCGCGTCGATGACCGCGACGGTGTTCTCGCCCGACTGCCGGCGCACCTCGAGGATGACGCTCGGCACGCCGTTCAGCCGCGCCACCGAGCGCTGCTCGGCGGTGCCGTCCTCGGCCCGGCCCACGTCGCGCACCCGGATGGGCGCGCCGTTGACGGTGGAGATCACCACGTTCTCGAAGGCGCGGGGGTCGGCGACGCGCCCCAGGGTTCGCAGCGAGGACTCGCGCAGGCCGGCGGTGACATTGCCGCCGGGCATGTCGGCGTTCTGGCGGACCAGCGCGTCGCGCACCGCCGTGATGGGGAGCTGGTAGGCGGCGAGCCGGTCCGCCTCGACCCAGATATTGATCGCCCGATTGAGGCCGCCCACCAGCCGCACCTCGCCCACGCCGAACGAGCGCTCGAGATTGACCTTGACGACCTTGTCGGCCAGCTCGGTCAGCTCGCGCAGCGGAAGGTTGCCGGCCACCGCCACCGTGAGGACGGGCGCCTGGTCATTGTCGAACTTCGCGATGATCGGCGGCTTGGCGTCGCGCGGCAGGTTCTTGATCGCGACGGCGACCTTCTCGCGGACGTCCTGGGCGGCGACGTCGATGTTCCGCCGCAGGTCGAAGTCGATAATGATGATGGACTGGCCGGGCCCGGAGATCGACCGCAGCTCGCGGATGCCCTGGACCGTGTTGACGACCTGCTCGATCTCCCGGCTGACCTGGGTCTCGACCTCCTCGGCGGAGGCGCCGGGCAGCTCGGTGCGTACACTCACGCGTCGGCACGTCCACCGCGGGAAACCGGTCCACGCCGAGGCGTGCGTAGGAGGCGGCGCCGACCACGACGAGCGACAGCACGATCATGGCCGCGAACACCGGCCGGCGGATGCAGACCTCGGCGAGCTTTTGCATGGCCTAGGGCTCGACCGTGACCGGCTGGCCGGCGGTGAGGTTTCCGGGTTGGGTGACGACCGGGGTGCCGGCGGGAAGGCCGGCCACGATCTCGACGCGGTCGCCGAGGCGGCGGCCCGTCTGCACGCGCCGCTCGGCGGCCTTGTCCTTGTCCACGGTGAGGACCTTCTCGACGCCGGCGAAGGTGACGACGGCTGTCGCGGGAACGGTGATGACGCGCACAGCCCCCGCCAGGACGATCTCGGCCTTGGCGAAGGCGCCGGGCCGCAGCGCGCTGCCCTCGTTCGGCACCTCGGCCTCGATGAGCAGGGTGCGGTTCTGCTCGCTGATGGACGGGGAGACGCGGGCGACGCGGCCCTTGTGCTCGCCCGCCACGCCCTCGACGGTGACGAGCACGGACTGCCCCACGCGCACGCTCGTCGAGTCCCGCTCGGGGACGGCGAGCCGGAGCCGCAGCGGATGGAGCTTGACGATGGTGGCCACCGGCGCGCCGGCGGCGAGGAACTCGCCCACCGAGGCGCGCCGCTCGCTCACCGCGCCGTCGATCGGCGAGGCGACGACGGTGTCCACGAGCTGCTGGCGCGCCAGCTCGAGCTCGGATCGGCGCTGGAGCAGCACGGCCTGTCGATTGCGCACCTCCTCGATCGAGTCCTCGTAGCGCCCCTCCGCCACGGCCAGCCCCGAGATGGCGGTGTCGAGCTGGGCCTGGGCGATCAATCCCTGCTGCTGGAGGCGCTCCGAGCGCTCGCGCGTGAGCTTGGCCTCGTCGAGCACGGCGCGCGCCTGCTTGACGAGGGCGGTGTGCTCGATGTCCACGCGGTCGTCGGTGCCCTCGGGCGAGAGCCCGAGCCGGGCGCGCGCCTGCTGCAGCGCGGCCACGGATTGATCGACGCGGAGCCGGGCGTCGGTGGGATCGAGGCGCGCCACGACCTGGCCGCGCTGGAGCCGGCTGCCCAGGTCCATGGGCAGCTCGGCCACGCGCCCGGCCACCTTGGTGCCCAGCACCACCTGCTCGTCGGCGGCCAGGGTCCCCGTCGCGCTGACCCGCTGGTCGGTCGTCTGCTCCGTCGCGGGGGTCACTTTCACCGCCCGGGCCTGGGCCGGGCGCGCCCCCGAGGCGACCGGAGGGGCGGCCTGGCTGGGGGCGTCCTGACAGCCGAGCAGCGTCAAGGCCGCGCCGATGAGCGGCAGGCCGAGGCGGCGGAGACGGAGCAAGCGCGCGAGAGACATCAGAGTCATCCTACATGGCCGGCGAACCGGAGACCGAAACCGGGGGTGCCGTCGTACCAGGTCGGACGAGTCTGGGACCGCGGTCATTCGCATCAGGCCTGATCGGACGGCAGCTCGACGGTCTGCCCCGCGGCGCTCGAGCGGAGCGCGGCCATCAGGATCTCCTGCACGTCGCGGCCCACTTCCGGGGTGCAGAGGCCCTCGATCGGCCGGCCGTCGCGCAGGCGCGAGAGGAAATAGGTCACGCCGTCCCGCTCGTGCGCGGGCACGGCGGGCGGCTCCACCATCTCGGTCGCCCGGGACGTCGCGACCTGCACGCGGCCCGGGCCCACGGTGGCGCCCTCGCGGACGAGGCGCGGCTGGTGGACGATCAGCGTCCCCGTGTCGCCGAACACGGTGAGCGCGACGGCGGGCTCCGCACCGATCTGGGTCCAGGAGCCCTCCAGCAGGGCCAGCGCCCGCGGATAGCGGAGCACGACCACGGCATTGTCCTCGGACTCGAGGCCCGCCTTGCGCAGGTGCGCGGCCACCGCGGTGACCGACGCCGGCCGGCCGAGGACGGTCCGGGCGAGGATGCCGCCGTAGCCGCAATAGTCCACGAGCGCGCCGCCGCCATTGCGCGCGCCGTCGTAGAGCCAGTCGCAGAACTGGGGCGAGCAGCCGAACTCGCGCGGGCCCGCGTGGCCGCCGCGATGGCTGAGCTGGACGGGCTCGCCGATAGCGCCTCCGGCCACGAGCGCGAGCCCGTGACGCAGGGCCGGGCGCCACACGGTGGGCCAGTTCACCATCAGCGGCAGGCCGGCGGCACGCGCCGCGCCGAGCAGGGCGTCGGCGCCGCCGACGTCCGCCGCCATGGGCTTTTCCACCATCACGGGCAGCCCGCGACCCAGCGCGCGCACGCCCCACTCGGATGATGCGCGGTTGTCGGCGAAGAGCAGGACGGCGTCGAGGTCGGTGCGCTCGAGCAGGGCCTCGTACGTGGCGAGCACCGCCACGCCGCCGTGCTCGCGCCCGAGGCGCGCGCGGAGCAGGGCATCCGGCTCGGCGACCGCGGTCAGCGCGCCGAGCTCGCCCTCGGCCACGGATCGGAGGTTCGCCCAGACGTGGTCGTGGCTCAGCCCGAGGACGCCGACGCGCAGCCGGGCCGCCGCCGTCATACGGCGCCCGCGCTCGCCGCGGGGGCCTCGGCCAGACCGTCCAGGTGGACGATGCAGTTCATCAGCGAGACCCGCCACGGCGATGTGGCTGTCCACGATCGTCACTCCGGTGTTCTCCCACCGCTCGGGGACCTCGGCGCCCGCGGGCAGGAGCAGATGCCGGGCGGCGAGGGATCGGCAGACGAGGCCGTGGGTGACGACCGCCAGGTGCCCGTCCGTCGCCGCGGCGGCGCCCAGGACGCGCCCCCACGCGCGGTCGACGCGCGCGTGGAAGACCTCCCAGCTCTCGCCGTTGGGCGGCGCGTAGTCGGGCGCGAACATGTCGAAGCCGAGGTCCGCATAGGGCGTGCCGCGCAGGTCGCCGAAGCTCCGCTCGTGCAGCAGTGAATCGAACATCAGCGGCGCGCCGGTCGCCTGGTGCAGATGCTCCGCCGTCATCCTGGCGCGGGCGAGGTCGCTCGCGACGATGCGCCCGATGCCCTCGCCCGCGAGCCGCCGCGCGAGCCGCTCGGCCTGGACGATGCCGCGCGGGGACAGCGGGATGTCGGGGACCTGCACGATGCGCGCGGCATTGCCGTGGGTCTCGCCGTGACGGATGAGAAAGATCACGCGCCCGCCCTGTTCCATGTCAGTCGAGAAACCGCGTGACCGCGTCGGCGAACTCGTCCGGGGCCTCCCAGGGCAGCATGTGCCCGGCGCTCGCGATGCGCTCGACGCGGGCGCCGGGGATGAGCTGGCCCCAGCGCTCGGCGTAGACGGGCGGGATCAGCGCGTCGCGCTCGCCCCAGAGCACGAGCGTCGGCGCGGTGAGGCGGTACAGGCGCTTGCTCACGCGGCGGTTCGGCACCGGGAAGAGGATCTTGCCCGCCATGGCCATGCGCCGGGCATTGGCCAGGTAGAACGTCTTGAGCGCGTCCATGTTGGCGAGGTCGAGGCCGCCGGTGAGCAGCGCCGAGCCGCGCGCGGTGTCGTGGAAGAGCACCTCGACCAGCTCGAACGGCAGGAGCGCGAAGACGTCGGGGATGGGGTGCTCGTCCATCCAGAGGCCGGCCGCGCTCGCGAGCACGAGCTTGCCCAGGTCGCGCGGGACGAGGCAGGCCATCTCGGCGGCGATCATCCCGCCCATCGAGTGCCCGACCAGGTGCGGGCGGTCGAGGCCGAGGGCGGCGACCACGTCCCAGCCGTGCAGGGTGAAGTCGAGCATGTCCTCGAGCAGCTCTTCGCCGGTCGACTCGCCGTAGCCGGGCAGCTCGGGCGCGAAGACGTGATAGCTGCGGGCGAGCGTGTCGAGGAACGGGTTGTCGCGGAGCAGGCCGGCGGCGCCGTGGAGGAACACGAGCGGCGCCCCGCCGCCGCCCTCGAGCACGCGGCAGCGCACGCCGCGCGCGGTCTCGATCGCGCGCCACTTCATCACCGGGCTCCCGCGAGGGTGGCGATAACCATCGACGCGGATTCTACCCCGGCGCGCCCGGCTCGCGCTCGGCGATTGACACGCCCGGGGCCTTCACGCACTATGGGCGCGCCTTATGGATCGGCACGCAGACGTCGTCGTCGTCGGAGCGGGAATCGTCGGTTGCGCGGCTGCCTATTATGTCCTGTGAACCGCATCCCGATAGAAGGAGAATCGACATGACACACGCACGCGCATCGCTCGGACGCATCGGCTGGCCCCTCGCGGTGGCGACGCTCCTGATCGCGAGCCTCGCCGCCGCCGTCACGCCGGCGGCGGCCCAGACGCGGTTCGTCTTCGCCAACGAGAGCAACTACGACACCATGGATCCGCACGCCGCGTTCGACGTCGGCCGGGTGGCGGTGCGGCTCAACCTGTACGACGGGCTCTACCGCTGGCAAGACAATCCGCCGGTGCTCAACCCGTGGCTCGCGGAGAGCCACACGATCTCCCCCGACGGCCTCACGTACACGTTCAAGCTGCGCCGGGGCGCCAAGTTCCACGACGGCGCCGAGATCACCGCGGACGACGTGGTGTACAGCATGGAGCGCATCCTCGCGCTGAAGAAGGGCGCGGCGTCGCTCCTCGCGACGATGGTGGCGCCGGGCGCGGCCAAGGCGGTCGACAAGTACACCGTGCAGTTCACCCTCACCAAGCCCTCCGCCATCTTCATGGCGGTGATGCCCGAGATCCACGTGGTGAACGCCGCGCTCCTCAAGAAGCACGAGAAGGACGGCGACTGGGGCGGCGCGTGGCTCACGAGCAATGAGGCGGGCTCGGGCTCGTACACGCTCTCCCGCTACGATCCGGTGATCGGGTTCATCGCCAAGCGCAATCCCAACCACTTCCTGCCGTGGGGGCCCAAGTACATCGACGAGATCGAGTTCCGGCACATCAAGGAAGACAATACCCGCGTGCTCGGCATGATCAAGGGCGACTACCAGGGGACGGGCGGCTATCTCCCCAACGACCAGGTGAAGCGCCTGCGCGAGGCGCCCAACGTGAAGATGGTCGAGGCGGAGTCGATGCGCATCATGCTGTTCCAGATCAATAACCAGCGCGCGCCGCTCAACGACGTGAACGTGCGCCGCGCCATCAGCTATGCCTTCGACTACGACGGGTTCAACAAGGAGATCCTCGGCGGGTCCGTCGAGCGCAACCCGGTGCCGATCCCGAATAACCTGTGGGGCGTGCCGAAGGACGTCAAGGGCTACACCTACGACGTCGACAAGGCCAAGCAGGAGCTGGCGCGCGCCAAGGTCAAGGTGGACCGGCCGCTCACCGTGGGCTACCTCACCGGGTTCAGCCAGACGGAGCAGGCGGCGACGGTGATGGCCAATGGGCTGCGCAAGATCGGCATCGAGTCGAAGCTGATGGGCGAGCTGTGGCCGACCATGGTGGACCGGATGAAGAAGCCGGAGACGTCGCCCGACCTCGTCGTCTACTGGATCAGCACGTACTACGCGGACCCGAACAACTGGATCGGCGAGATGTTCCACTCGGGCCAGTGGGGCACCTTCAAGGCCTCGAGCTTCTACAAGAACGTGAAGGTGGACGAGCTGCTCGACAGCGCGCTGAAGACCACGGATCGGAAGGTCCGCGAGAAGGCCTACCAGGACGCCGCGCGCATCGTCCTCGACGAGGCGGCGGGGGTGTGGATCTACAACACCAAGTACTTCGGGCCGTGGGCGAAGACGCTCGAGGGCATTCGCTTCAGCCCGATCGGCAACGGCCAGGAGCTGCGCTGGGTGTACTACGCCAAGTGACCGGCGTTCTCGTCGGAGGTTCATCCCATGATCATTGCCCTCGCGTCGCCTCGTATCGCCTCGACCCTCGACGAGGGCCTCGACAAGATCAAGCGGCTCCTGTCCGAGGCTTCGGCCCAGGGCGCGGAGATCGTGTGTTTCCCGGAAGCCTATCTCCCGGGTCTGCGGGGACAGGATTTCGAAGTATTGCCCTTCGATCAGACGCAGCAGGAACGGGCACTCCAGGCCGTGGCGCAGTGGGCGCGAACGTATGCGGTGGCCACGATCCTCGGGATGGAACGGCTCACGGAGGCGGGCCGGCAGATCGCCGCCGTTCGTCATCGACGCCCGGGGCCAGATTCAGGGATACCAGACCAAGAACCAGCTCGACCCGACCGAAGATCGGTTCTACGTGCCCGGAAATACCCGGCAGCTCTTCGAGATCAACGGGGTCAAGTTTGGCGTGGCGATTTGCCACGAGGGCTGGCGCTATCCCGAGACGGTGCGATGGGCGGCGGTGCGGGGCGCCAAGATCGTCTTTCATCCCCACCACACGGGGAGCGATCGAGAAGGCGTCCGCCTGACGCAGTGGGGCGCGGCCGGCGCGCCGTACTACGAGAAGGCGATGATGATGCGCAGCATCGAGAACACGATCTACTTCGCCAGCGTCAACTATGCGCTTGCGCTTCCAGGAATCGGCGACGAGCCTCATCGACCCGTCGGGCGAGTGCCAGGCGTACTTGCCCTATGGACAGGAAGGTGTGCTGGTGCAGGCCATCGACGTCGAGGAAGCGACCGGCTTGCTCGCCACTCGATACGCACCCGAGCGTTATCGAGATTTCAGGCGCACCTTCCCAAGCGAGCACTGCCGGAAGGTCTGATCGGCACCGTCGCCAGCCTGGCGACGCGGGCGGTCGGCATGGGCGGAGCGACGTCATAGCGCCGCCGCCGGCCGCCTTCACGGCCACGTGCGGTACCTGTCCTCACCGGCACCCGTCGCGAACCCTCCAGGAGGCGGTGGCGGACGCGCTCGCGCATCGCGCGACGCACCCTGGCCATGCGGTCGGCGTCAAGACGGCGACGGGGCTGATGCTGGCCGAGCGCTTCCTGACCCGGTGACGCGGGTCGGCGGGTTGCGCCTGCGCTGCGCGCCATGCTACGTTCGGCGCTGCCTTGCAGGACCGTGAGCCGCCGCGAGCCGCCAGGAGGGATCGATGAGGGTCCTGGCTCTCGTGCTCCGCCGCCTGGTGTGGTTCCCTCCGACGCTGCTCGGCCTGCTCGCCGTCACGTTCGTGATCTCGCGGGTCATCCCCGCCGACCCGGTGGCGCTCGTGGCGGGCGAGACCGCCACGCCGGCGCAGGTGGCGGCGCTGCGGAGTCAGCTCGGCTTCGACCGGCCCCTCCCCGTCCAGTTCGTCGACTACGTCAACCGGCTCGTGCGCGGCGATCTCGGAACGAGCCTGTACACCACGCGCCCCATCGCCGACGACCTCGCGAGCCGCCTGGCCGCCACCATCGAGCTGACCCTGGTCGCGATGGCGCTCTCGGTCCTCGTCGGGATTCCCCTCGGCGTCGTCTCCGCGCTCTGGCGCAACTCCGTGCTCGACCACGCGCTCCGCGTGATCACCGTCTCGGGCCTCGCGATCGCGAGCTTCTGGCTCGGCATCATGCTCCAGCTCCTCTTCGCCATGCGCCTCGGGTGGACGCCGCTCAATGGGCGGCTCGCGGGCTTTCCGCCGCGCGGGGTGACCGGGCTCTACCTGCTGGACGCGGTGCTCGCGTGGGACTGGGCGGCCTTCACGGCGGCGCTCGCGCACATCGCGCTGCCCGCGGCCACGCTCGCCTTCCCCGCGCTCGCCACGCTCGTGCGGTTCACGCGGGCGGGGGTGCTCGAGGTGATGCAGTCGGGCTTCGTGCTCTACGAGCGGGCGATGGGGCTGCCGCCCTCCGTCATCGTCTGGAAGTACATCCTGCGCAGCGCGCTCACGTCCACCGTGACCCAGATCGGCTTGCTCTTCGGCATCCTGCTCGCGGGCGCCGTCGTCACCGAGACGGTGTTCGACTGGCCGGGGATCGGCACGTATGCGGTGAACTCGATCATCCGCTCCGACTACAACGCGGTGATGGGCTTCACGGTGTGGGCGGGGACGATCTTCCTCGCCGTCAACCTGCTCGTGGACCTCGCCCACACCGTCGTCGATCCACGCGAGCGGATGTCGTGAGGGGCGCGCTCTTCGTCCTCGCGCGCCTCGCGCGGGACCGCTCGGCGCTCGTCGGCCTCGTGCTGATCCTGGCTCTCGGGCTCGCGGCGCTCCTCGCGCCCGTGCTCGCGACGCATCCGGGCGACGTGTTCGAGATCCACCCGGCGAAGCGCCTGCAGCCGCCCGGCGCGCAGCACCTGTTCGGCACGGACCGGATGGGCAGCGACATCTATAGCCGGCTCCTCTTCGGCGCGCGCATCACGATCCTGATCGGGGTGATCGCGGTGGGCGCCTCCCTCGCCATCGGCGTGCCGGTGGGCCTCGTCGCCGGCTACTACCACTCCTGGGCGAGCGATCTGCTCATGCGGGTGTCGGACATCTTCCTCGCCGTGCCCCAGGTCGTGCTCGCCATCGCCATCGCGCAGACGCTCGGGCCCTCGCTGCCCAACGTGATCCTCGCGCTGTCCGTCACCTACTGGCCGTGGTTCGCGCGGCTCGTCTATGCGGAGACGCGGTCGCTCGAGAAGGAGGTCTTCATCGAGTCGACCGCCGCCCTCGGGGCCTCGCCGCTCCGGCTCATCGCGCTGCACGTCTTGCCCAACGTGGCCTCGCCCATCATCGTGCGCGCCTCGATCGGCATGGGCTTCACCATCTTGACCGCGGCGGCGCTCGGCTTCCTCGGCCTCGGGCCGCCGCCGCCGACGCCGGAGTGGGGACGCACGATTGCGGAGTCGCGCGAGTTCCTGCCGGATGCCTGGTGGTATGCCGCCGCGCCGGGCATCGCCATCTTCCTCACCGTGATGGGCTTCAACCTCCTGGGCGACGGGCTCCGCGACGTGCTGGACCCGCGCATCCGCCGCGCGGGCGGCGCGGTCCGGGCCTCGGCCGTCAATGCCGATGTCTGAGCTGCTCTCCGTGAGCGAGCTGTCGGTGGAGTTCAGCCACGGATCGCGGCGTGGCGCAGGTGCTCGACCGGATCAGCCTCGCCATCGGGCATGGCGAGGTGGTCGGGCTGGTGGGCGAGAGCGGGTGTGGCAAGACCACGCTCGCGCGGACCGTCCTCGGCGTGCTGCCCGCCGGGGGGCGGATCCGGGGCGGCGCGATTCACTGGGAAGGGCGCGACCTGCTCCGCATGGATCCCCGCCTGGTCAACGACGAGATCCGCGGCCGCGCGATCACCTTCATCCCCCAGGATCCCTGGAGCTCGCTGAGCCCGCTCTTCACCGTCGGCACTCAGATCATGGACCTGATGAAGTGGAAGTCGCCGCGCCGGGCCGGCGCCGGCGCGCGGGGGCGCTGGCCCGCGCTCGTCCGCGGGTATCCGCGCGCGCGGCGCCGCGCGGACCGCGAGGCCGTGCTGGACGTCCTGCGCGCCGTGCAGATTCCCGAGCCGGAGCGGGCGCTCCGGCGGCTGCCCCACGAGTTCTCGGGCGGCCAGCGCCAGCGGCTGATGATCGCGATGGCGCTCCTGCCGCGCCCGGACCTGATCATCGCCGACGAGCCCACGACGGCGCTCGACGTGACCATCCAGGCGCAGATCCTGCGCCTCTTGCGCGATCTCGTGAAGGAGCGCGGCGTGTCCGTGCTCTTCACCACGCACGATCTGGGGACGGCGTACGAGCTCTGCGACCGCGTCGTGGTGATGTACGCGGGCCAGGAGATGGAGTCGGCGCCCACCGACGCCTTCTTCGAGCGGCCCGCGCACCCGTATACGCGGCGATTGCTCGACAGCCTGCCGACCGCCGGCGGAGAGATCCGCGACATCCCGGGCGAGGTGCCGAGCCTGATCGGGCCGCCGCCGGGGTGCCGCTTCCATCCGCGGTGCGACTATGCGACCGCGGAGTGCCGGGCGCGCCGGCCGGACGTGCACGCCGTCGAGGGCGCGCACCGCGTGCGCTGCTATCACCCGGTGATCGCGGCGTGAGCGAGCCCCGCGCGGCGCCGCTGCTCGAGGTCGTGGACCTCGCGCGGCATTTCCCGATCCGGAACGCGTTCGGCCTTCGCACGGGCTCGATCCGGGCGGTGGACGGCGTGTCGCTCGCGGTGTGGCCGGGCGAGACGCTCGGCCTCGTCGGCGAGAGCGGATGCGGGAAGTCGACGCTCGGCAAGACGGTGATGGGCATCCACGGGCCGACGGCGGGCGAGATCCGCTTCGCGGGACGGGAGATCGGCGGGCTGGGACGGCGCGAGCGGCGAAGAGTCGCCCGGATCTGCAGTACGTGTACCAGGATCCCGGCGCATCGCTCGACCCGCGCTGGAAGGTCCGGCGGCTGCTCCACGAGCCGCTCCAGATCCACACGGCGCTGTCGCGGGCGGAGCGCCAGGACCAGGTCGAGGCGATGCTGCAGGCGGTCGGCTTGCCCGACGCGCATCTCGACCTCTATCCGCACGAGCTGTCCGGCGGACAGCAGCGGCGCGTGGGCCTCGCGCGCACGCTGATGATGAGGCCGAGCCTCGTCATCCTCGACGAGCCGACCTCGGGGCTCGACGTGTCCGTTCAGGCGAGCGTGCTGAAGCTCTTCCGCCGCCTGCAGGCCGCGTTCGCGCTCACGTACCTGTTCATCTCTCACGACCTCGCCGTGGTGCGCGCGATGTGCCAGCGCGTCGCCGTCATGTACCTCGGCAAGATCGTCGAGCTGGCTCCGGCCGCGGTCCTGTTCGAGGACCCGCGCCATCCCTATACGCGCTCGCTCCTGTCCGCCGTCCCCGTGATCGGCGGGCGCCGCGTCACCCGGGACTTTGCCCTCGAAGGCGAGCCGCCGAACCCGCGCGATATTCCCACCGGCTGCCGCTTCCGGACGCGCTGCCCTCTCGTCCAGGATCTGTGTGCCGTTGAATCGCCGCCGCTGCGCCCCGCCGGCGGGGGCCTCGTGGCCTGCCACTTCGCGTGAGACGGCCGGGATCGGGACGTCCCGGCGAGCAGAATTTACCTGGTAGGCTGTGCCTCGCGGTCGCTCGGTCGATCGGTTCCCCCACGGAAGCGGCCCTTTCGGGCTGGCATGGCACTTGCCAATCCGCTTGAAGATCGGGAGAGCTCGCCATGCGTTATCTCGCGCTCGCATGTGACTATGACGGAACCCTGGCCTGGGATGGGCAGATCGCCGCGTCCACCGTGGCGGCCTTGCTCGCGCTGCGAGACAGCGGCCGCAAGACCTTGCTCGTCACCGGCCGCGAGCTCGCCGACCTGATGACGCTGCTCCCCGATCTCGACCTGTTCGATCGGATCGTGGCGGAGAACGGGGCCATGCTCTACCGGCCGGCCTCGAAGGAGGAGCGCACACTGGCAGACCCCCCGCCCGAGGCGCTCGTCGCGGAGCTGATCCGCCGGCGGGTCGCGCCGCTGTCCGTCGGCCGCGTCATCGTCGCCACGTGCGAGCCGAACGAGACGGTCGTGCTGGACGTGATCCGGGAGCTCGGCCTCGAGCGCCAGGTGATCTTCAACAAGGGCGCCGTGATGATCTTGCCCTCGGGCATGAACAAGGCGACCGGTCTGGCCGCCGCGCTCGACGAGCTGGGCCTGTCCCCGCACAACTGCGTGGCCATCGGCGACGCCGAGAACGATCACGCCTTCCTCGGCCGCGCGGAGTGCGGGGTGGCGGTGGCCAATGCCTTGCTCTCGCTCAAGAAGGCGGCCGATCTCGTGACGAACGGCGACCACGGCGCGGGCGTGCGCGAGCTGATCGAGCAGATCCTGGCGTCCGACCTGGCCGAGCTCGGGCCTCGGCTGTCGCGCCACGCGATTCCGCTCGGCTCCCGCGAGAACGGCAGCACGGTCGACTGGCCGCCCTACGGCAAGAATCTCCTCGTGACCGGCGCCTCCGGAAGCGGCAAGTCGACGTTCGCGACGGGACTCCTGGAGCGATTGGCCGAGCGCGGCTACCAGTATTGCCTGATCGACCCCGAGGGCGACTACGTGTCGCTTCCCGGCGCGGTCGTGCTGGGGGACGCGGAGCGGCCGCCGACGGTCGCCGAGATGCTGGACGTGCTGAAGACGCCGGCACAGAGCGTCGTGGTGAACCTGCTCGGCATCGCGCTCGACCAGCGGCCGGAGTTCTTCGCGGGGGCGCTCACGCGGCTGGAGGAGTTGCGCGTGAAGACCGGCCGGCCGCACTGGATCGTCGCCGACGAGGCCCATCACCTCATGCCTGAACCGTGGAGCGGCGCGCCGCTCGGGGTTCCCCGCGCCGTCGAGAGCATGCTGCTCATCACCGTGCATCCGGGCCAGGTGGCGGCGCCTGTCCTCGCCGCCGTCGATGGCGTGGTCGCGGTGGGGCCGACGCCGGGACCGATCATCCAGGAGTTCGCCGAGGCGACCGGGCACGCGGCTCCCGCCCTGCCGCCGACCGCGGCCGATTCGGGCGAGGTGCTGCTGTGGCTGCCCGCCGACGGCGGCGCGGTGGAGCGGATCCGCACGATCCCCTCGCAGAGCGAGCGGCGGCGGCACGTGCGCAAGTACTCCGCGGGTGAGCTGACCGAGGAGCAGAGCTTCTACTTCCGGGGACCGGAGGGCAAGCTCAAGATCCGCGCCCAGAACCTGGCCCTGTTCCTCCAGATGGGCGAGGGGGTGGACGAGGAGACGTGGCTCCATCACTTTCGCCAGGGCGATTACTCGGCGCTGGTTCCGTCGAAGAATCAAGGACGACGACCTGGCCGATGAGGTGGCCGCGATCGAGCGGCGCGGCGATGTGAGTGCGGAAGACGGCCGCGCCCTCGTGCGCGCGGCCGTCGCCAAGCGCTACACCGTCTGACCGTACACCACGGCGGAGCGGCCGCCGTCGAAGTTGACCGCGGTGCCCGTGATGTAGCCGGCGCGCGCCGAGACGAGGAAGGCGACGAGGTCGGCGAACTCGTCGGCCTCGCCGACGCGGCCGACGGGAACGCTCTTGGCGGCCTCCCTGTAGAAGGCGTCGAGATCCTTCCCCTGCGCCCGCCGCTCCCACTGGCCGCTCTTCACGAAGCCGACGCAGATCGTGTTGACGAGGATCTTGTCCGGCGCGTACTCGTTGGCGAGCGACTTCGTGAGGTTGATCCCCGCCGCCCGCGTCACGCTCGTGGGCAGACCTTTCGCCGCCGGCGCCTTGCCGCCGAGATTGGTGATGTTGATGATGCGCCCGCCGCCGCGGCGCTTCATGTGCGGGATGGCGAGGCGGCAGCAGCGCACGGCCCCCATCAGCTTCAGGTCGATGTCGGACTGCCAGGCCTCGTCGCTCACGGTCTCGAACCCGCCCGCGGCCGACTGACCCGCGTTGTTGACGAGGATGTCGAGGCCGCCGAACTGCGCGACGGTGGCCGCGACGAGGGCCTCGATGTCCGCGGCGCGGCTCACGTCCGCCACCTGCGCGAGGATCTGCCCGCCCGTCGCCTTCCGGATGCCGTCGGCGGCCTGCTCCAGGCGCTCCTTGCGGCGGCCGCAGATCGCGACGCGCGCGCCCTCGCGCGCGAGCCGCTCCGCGGCGGCCCGCCCGAGCCCGTCGCTGCCCCCGGTGATGATGGCCACCTTGCCGTCCAGTCCGAGATCGAGCATGCCGTCCTCCTGTCGCTGTGAGGCTGACCCGGGGTCAGTCGTTGGGAACCGCGAACCCGTCGTCAGCCCTCGGGCGCGACCTCGGCGAGGAAGGCGCGGAGCTCGACGAGGAGGGCGGCCGGGTTGTCGCCCTGCACGGTGTGGCCGGCGCCCTCGATCCTGACCCAGCGGCCGCTGGCGGAACCGGCCGGCCAGGCGCTCGGCGTCCTCGTCGTGGAAGACGTCGCTCTGGGCGCCGCGGACGACGAGGGTCGGGCACTCGACCCCGTCCACCGCCGACCACAAGAGCTCGCGCCGGCGCGCGTGGGCGCCGGGGTCGACCTTGCCGCGGTGGCGCTGGTCGTACTTCCACATGTAGCGCCCGTCGGGCATGCGCCGCAGATTGTGGAGCAGGCTCCGGCGCAGGAGCTCGCGGTTGCGCCGGGGGTTGAACGCGAGCGCCCGCTCGATGAACTCGTCGACGGAGTCGAGCGGCGTCGACTCGGAGGTGAACGCGGCGATCTTCTTCACGCCCTCCGCGCGGGTCTCGGGCCCGACGTCGACGAGGACGAGCCCGGCGAGGCGCGCGCTGTGCCGCCCCGCCCACGCGAGCGCATTGGCGCCGCCGAGGGACATGCCCACGAGGACGAAGCGCTCGAGGCCGAGCGCCTCGACGAAGCGGTCGAGATCGCCCACGTGGCTCTCGATCGCGTAGTTCATCTCGGGCGACCACTCGCTCTCGCCGTGGCCGCGCTGGTCGAGCGCCACGCAGTGCCGCTCGCGGCGCAGCGCGAGGCAGACCAGGTCCCAGGTATGGGCATTGAGGCCGCCGCCGTGCAGGAAGACCACGGGCGGCAGGCCGGGCGTCCCCCAGTCGAGGTAGTGAAAGCGCATGCGCTCCAGCAGGAGGTGGCGCTCGTCGGGCAGCACGATCTCGGGCAGGGCGATGCCGGCGGTGGCGGCGGACAGCTCGAGGTGCGCGCGGAACTCGTCGGCAGCGAGGGTCATCGGGTTCCTTGCGCGAGTGACTTTGGTTGGGCGGCGGGCTCTTCGCGCAAGCGCTCATCGGATGATCTCCATCGGCCGAACGCTACTGCGGCAGGCGGGACGTGTCAACCTCGCCTCGAAACCATGCGCGCCCTATGCGCCGGAAGCCGCGATGAAGCGCCGCGCGCCTCGCGGCTTGACACCCCTTTCGGGGCGGTCCCTAATGGGGCCCTATGACCAGCCGCGAGATCCGCCTCAAGCGCTATCCCACCGGGGTGCCCACGGACGCGGACTTCGAGATGGCGACCGTGGAGCTGCCGCCGCCCGCGGACGGCGAGGTGCTCGTCAAGAATCTCTGGATGTCCGTCGATCCCTACATGCGCGGGCGGATGAGCGGGCAGAACACCTACGTGCAGGGCTTCGCGCTCGGGCGCGCGCTCGAGGGCGGCGCCGTGGGCCAGGTCGTCGAGTCGCGCCATCCCACGCTGCGCGCGGGCGACTACGTGGTGAACCCGCTCGGCTGGCGCGAGGGGTTCGTGTCGAATGGCCGGGGGCTGCAGGTCGTCGACGCGGGCCTGGCCCCCGTGCAGGCCTATCTCGGCGTGCTCGGCATGCCGGGGATGTCCGCCTATGTCGGGCTGCTTCGCTGCGGGGAGCCGAAGGCCGCTGACACCGTCTTCGTCTCCGGCGCGGCGGGCGCCGTCGGCTCGGCGGCCTGCCAGATCGCGAAGATCAAGGGCTGCCGGGTGATCGCGAGCGCGGGCTCGCCGGACAAGGTGGCGTGGCTCCACGACGCCGCCCGGGTCGACGCCGCGTTCAGCTATCGCGACTACAAGGACGCCGCCGGCCTCGTCACCGCGCTGCGGGAGCGCGCGCCCGACGGCATCGACGTGTACTTCGACAATGTCGGTGGCGACCACCTCGAGGCGGCGCTCCAGTCCATGAAGGACTTCGGCCGCATCGTGCTCTGCGGGTCGATCTCGCGCTACAACGACGCGACGCCGCCGGCGGGGCCCCCGTCGCTCTTCGTGGCCACGCGCAAGCGCCTCACCCTGCGCGGCTTCATCGTGTCGGATCACCGCGACCTGCAGGACGAGTTCCTCCGCGACATGGGCGGGTGGGTGCGGGACAAGAAGGTCGTGTGGCAGGAGACGGTGGTCGAGGGCCTCGACAATGCTCCCCGGGCCTTCGCCGGGCTCTTCACCGGCGCCAATACCGGCAAGATGCTCGTGCGGATCGCGCCCGACCCCGCGCGCACGTAGATCTCGGCAGTCACGGAGGTATCATGGCGCTTCCCCTGGACGGCATCTCGGTCATCGAGTTCGGGCAGAACCTCGCCGGCCCGTTCTGCGCGGAGATCCTGGCGCACCTGGGCGCGGACGTCGTCAAGGTGGAGCGGCCGGGCGCGGGCGACGACGCGCGCGGCTGGGGGCCGCCCTTCGGGCATGGCACCTCCGCGGCGTTTCACTCGATGAACGTCAACAAGCGCAGCATCGCCGTCGACCTCAAGGATGCCGCCGCGGTCGCGCGCCTCCGGGCGCTCGTCGGCCGGGCCGACGTCCTCGTCCAGAACATGCGGCCCGGCTCGATGGACGAGCTGGGGCTGGGGGCCGATTCGCTGCGCGCCGAGTTCCCGCGCCTCATCTACTGCTCGCTCTGGGCCTTCGGCCGCACCGGCCCGCGGAGCATGCAGCCGGGCTACGAGCCGATGGTGCAGGCGTTCTCGAGCCTGATGTGGCTCTCCGGCGACGAGGATGATCCGCCCACGCGCATGGGCACGTCCGTGCTCGACTTCGGCACGGGGATGTGGGCGGCGATGGGGGTGCTCGCCGCGCTCGAGCAGCGTCACCGCACCGGACAGGGATGCGTCGTCGACACGTCGCTGTTCGAGACGGCGCTCGAGCTGGCTCACCGGGCACTTCGCGAGCTTCCGTCTGTCGGGCGAGCTGCCGACGCGGCATCGCACGGGAAGCCGGCGCCTCGTGATCTTCCAGGGCTTCGAGACCAAGAACGGGCCCGTCGTCGTCGCCGCCGGCAATGATCGGCTCTTCGCCAAGCTGGCCGAGGTGCTCGAGCATCCCGAGTGGGCGGTCGACCCGCGGTTTTCGACGAACCCCGAGCGGGTGAAGCACCGCGAGGTGCTCGTGCCGATGATCGAGACGATCATGCTGACGCGGACCAAGGGCGAATGGGTCGATCTCCTCGAGTCGGTGGGCGTCCCCTGCGCGCCGGTGAACACGCTGCACGAGGTCCTGGCCGACCCGCAGACCGAGGCCATCGGCATGATCCAGAAGTCGCCCGAGCACGGCCTCGAGCTGATGAGCCTGCCCATCTCCTTCGACGGTGCCCGGCCGCCGCTCCGCCGGCGCGCGCCCACCGTCGGCGAGCACAACGCCGAGATCCTTCCCTAGCGAGAGCGATGATAAGGGCCCATCTGCTTCGTTGGCGCCCTCGACAGCCGGCTCAACGTCAGCTCGCTACGCTCGGCCGACGACTTTCGTACCGCTCGCCTCGACTGGCTGCGACTCGCCCAACCCGAGTACGCCTCGCCGGCTGCCTTCGGGCGCCGCCTCGCAGCTGGACCCTTCTCATCGCTCTCGCTGGCATTTCTCCGACAGGCTCCTAGACTAGGAGGACGCATGGACTTCGAGGTCACGTATTCAGAGGAGCAGCAGCGCTTTCGCCAGGAGGTGCGCGCCTGGCTCGCCGAGCATGTGCCGCCGGGCGCCGCGCGGACGCCCGTCTCGGCCGAGGACAACTACCGGCGCTATCTCGACCTGCGCGAGCTGGGGCGAGCGCTCGGCGCCAAGGGCTGGCTCTTTCCGCGCGCGCCCGTGACCTATGGCGGCGGCGGGCTCGATCTCGACCACGCCGTCATCCTCGAAGAGGAGGTCGATCGCCTCGACCTCTCGCTGCCGCCGTACTACGACAGCGGCGGGCGCCTCGGCGCGGCGTCGATCCTGGTCTGGGGCACAGAGGAGCAGAAGCGCGCGTTCCTGCCGCCGATCTACACGGGCCAGGTGCGGACGTGGCAGCTCCTGAGCGAGCCCGGCGCGGGCTCCGACCTGGCGAGCGTGAGCATGACCGCCCTCCGCGACGGCGACGAGTACGTCCTGACCGGGCAGAAGATCTTCGTGGGAAGCGACAATGGCGCGGATCGCATCTGGCTCATCGCGTGCACGGATCCCAACGGCCGCCGCCACGAGAACCTCGCCTGGTTCATGATCGACGCGAACCTGCCGGGCCTCGAGGTGCAGCCCATGCAGCTCATGGGCACGGGCGGAGAGGGCGGGACGGACAGCGGGGTGAAGAACACCGTCTTCTTCGACGGCGTGCGCGTGCCCGCATTTTCGCTCATCGGCGGCGAGAACAATGGCTGGAAGGTCGCGAGCACCCACCTCGAGCTCGAGCACGGCGCCGGCGGCCGCATCGGGCGCAACCGGCTGTGGGAGCGGCTGCTCCGCTACTGTCGCGAGACCAAGCGCGACGGTCTCGCGCTTACGCAGGATCGGGACGTCCGGGACATCCTGGCCGACGTGTACATCAAGGCCGAGGTCACGCGCCTCTTCGGCCTGCGCAATTTCGGGCTCATCTACAGCGGGCGGAAGCGGTCGTACGAGGGCCCGCAGCTCTCGTACTACCGGAAGATGGCGGGGCTCTGGATGACCGGCGCCATCCTCGAGGCGGTCGGCCCCGCCGCGCTCACCAGCGATCCCGGCTGGGGCTCGCCCGACGGCTTCCTCGAGCTGCAGCAGCGCAACGGGATCGTGGCCGTGCACCCGGGCGGGACGGCCGACGTGCAGCGCGTGAGCATGGCGCGGCGCATCGGCATCGGGCGGGCCGCGCCCGAGTCCGCCGGCAAGGTGGAGTGACATGGATCTCGCCCTCACCGAGAGCCAGGAGATGCTCAAGGGCATCGCGCGCAGCTTCATGGCGCGCGAGGCGCCGAAGGACGTCATCGTGGGCTTGGAGAACGAGCCATCCGGGCTCATCCCCGAGCTCTGGAAGAAGGCGTGCGGGCTGGGCTGGCTCGGCATGCTGATTCCCGCCGAGTACGGCGGCGGCGAGGCGAGCCTGTGCGACACCGCCGTGCTCTACGAGGAGCTGGGGCGCGGCCCGCTGCCCGGGCCGTTCTTCAGCTCGGGGGTGCTGGGGGCGCTCGTGCTGCTCGAGGGCGCCACGCCCGAGCAGCGCCGCGCCCTCTTGCCCGCCGTGGCCAGGGGCGAGCGGATCCTCGCCGTCGCGGTGAGTGATCCGGGCACGTCGTGGGGCGCGCACGGCGTCACGCTGATCCCCCAGAGAGAAAATGGCGGCTTCTCGCTCACGGGGACGAAGCTCTTCGCCGCCGACGCGACGTCTGCCACCGACCTGATCGTGGCGGTGCGCACGGCCGATGCGCCGGGTGACGTGAGCCTGCTCCTGGTCGACGCGCGGGCCCCCGGGGTCTCGACGCGGCGGCTGCCCGGGTTTCTCTCGTGGCAGTGCGAGGTCACCCTCGAGCGCGCGCTGGTGCCGGACGCGGCGCTGCTCGGCGGGGCGCCGGGCCAGGGCTGGGCGACGCTCAGCCGCGCCATGCTGCGCGCGCTGCCCATCCTCTGCTCGTACATGGTGGGCGGCTGTCAGGCGGTGTACGAGATGTCCGTCTCCCACAGCCGGACGCGCGTGCAGTTCGGGGTGCCCGTCGGCCGATTCCAGCGCGTGCAGGATCACATCGTGCGCCTGGTGAATCATCTGGACGCGGCGCGCTGGACGACGGGCGAGGCGCTGTGGAAGCTCGACACGGGACGTCCCGCGGAGGCGAGCGTGCACCTGGCCAAGGCGGTGGCCAGCGAGGGCTACCTCGAGGCGTGCAATGCGGCGCACGAGGTGCACGCGGGCATGGGCAGCATGAACGAGTACGGCCTCGCGGCGCACACGCAGATGTCGCGCACGCTCTTTCACTACCTGGGCGATCCGCGCTGGCACAAGCGCCGGATGGCCGACGCCCTCGAGTGGTGACGCGCGCTCGTTCTCGCTCAACTCTGACTGGGAGGACGTCATGAACTTCGGCCTGATCGTCTCGAAGCAGCATCCGCCCGGCGTGTCGATGGTCGACCGCTTCCGCGAGCACGTCGACCAGGTGCGCGCGGCCCGCGACGCCGGCTTCGACCTCATCGTGATGGGACAGCACTATCTCTCCACGCCGTTCCAGGAGATGCAGACGCTGCCCGCGCTCGCGCGGCTCGCCGCCGAGGCGGGCACGATGCGGGTGGGCGCGACCGTCATCCTGCTCCCGCTGCTCAATCCGGTCGACGTCGCCGAGCAGGTGGCGACGCTCGACGTCATCACCGAGGGGCGCTTCGTCTTCGGCGTGGGCCTGGGCTACCGCGACGAGGAGAACGAGGCCTTCGGCATCGCCCCCGGCGAGCGGGTGCCCCGGCTCGTCGAGGGCCTCGAGGTGATCAAGCGCCTGTGGGCGGAGGACGAGGTGACGCATCGCGGGCGCTTCTTCCGCCTGACCAAGGCCCGCATGATGCTGAAGCCCGTGCAGAAGCCGCACCCGCCCATCTGGTTCGCCGCCAACAATGACCGCGCGGTGGAGCGCGCGGCCCGCATGGCCGACGCGTGGGTCATCAATCCCCACGCCAAGCTGGCCGTGCTGGAGCGGCAGATGGGCGTGTACCGCCGGGCGCTCGTCGAGGCGGGGCGGGGATTCCCGGGCGAGCTGCCGATCATCAAGGAGCTGTACGTCGCGCCCGACCGCCGGACGGCGCTCGCGGAGTGCCGCCCGTTCCTGGAAGCCAAGTACAAGGCCTATGCCTCGTGGGGGCAGGACAAGGCCTTGCCCGAGGGAGAGACGTTCGATCTCGACTTCGAGGAGCTGATCGCCGACCGCTTCATCATCGGCGACCCGGACGACGCGGTCCGCGAGATCAAGCGCTATGCCGACGCGCTCGACGTGAACTGCTTCATCTTCCGCGTCCAGTGGCCGGGCATGGAGCAGGCCAAGGTGCTGCGGACGATCAAGCTGCTCGCCGAGCGCGTGCTGCCCGCGCTGCGCGCCCACGGCGCGGCGCCCGCGGCGGGGAGGTGAGGACGATGAGAGCCCGTCACGGAGCGATCGCCCTCTTGCTGCTCGTGGTCACCGCCTGCGCGACCTCGACGCCGCCGTCTGTTCGCGTGACCGACATCCGGACGCTGGCGGGACAGTACTCGGGGAGCCTGAAGGAAGACGGCGAGCTGTCCCGCTCGGCGGTGCTCATCGTCGAGACTGACGGGAAGTTCGAGCTGCGCGCCAGTGACCCCCGAGGCTTCCGGACGAACGGGAGAGATCCTCGAGCGGACGCCGACTCACGTACGCGAGACGGGACATGCGGTACACTGGCGGGACAGTAGCGCGTGATCGTCCTCGAAGAACGACGGCACGATGACGATACGGGTGGCGAAGAGCCTGCCGTGACCTCGCCTCGTCAGCCGCCCTCGGGAATCTTCTACGGCTGGTGGGTGACGGCGGCCTTCGCGCTGATGGTGTTCGTCTCGGCCGGCGTGCGGCACGCGGTCGGGCCCTTTCTGAAGCCAATGGTGGCCGATCTCGGCGTCGATCGCGGCAGCTTCTCGCTCGTCATCGCGCTCGGCCTGCTCCTCTACGGCGCGTTCATGCCGTGGGTCGGCACCCTCGTCGATCGCTTCGGCGCCCGCGCGGTGACGACGGGGGGCTCGATCCTCTTCGCCGCGTCGCTGGCCGCGACGGGGCTGTGCCAGAACCTCTGGCAGCTCGCCATCGTGTACGGGGCGCTCGCCTCGCTCGGGCTCGCCGCCACCGGTCCCGTCGTCGCCAATGCCGTGGTCTCCCGCTGGTTCCACAGGAAGCGGGGCACCGCGGTGTCAGTGCTCGGCAGCGCGAGCATGACCGGGATGAGCCTCCTCGTGCCCGTCATGGCGTGGATGATCCTCACGGTGGGCTGGCGCATGACGTACGTGGCGATCGGCCTCTTCGTGCTGGTGTGCTTGGTGCCGATGTGCTTGTTCGTCGTGCGCGACTCGCCGGAGTCGATGGGCCTCGGGCCCGACGGCGATCCGATTCCCGAGGGCCACACCGCGGCCGACTGTCTTCGAGCGGACGCCCGTCGGCGAGGCCGTGCGCACGCTCGCCTTCTGGCAGCTCGCCGGCACGTTCATGACGTGCGGCTTCTCGATGAGCCTGATCTCCTCCCACGGCGTGCCGATGCTGACCGACCACGGCTATGCGCCGGTCTTCGCGTCGACGGTGCTCGGGATCCTCGGCGGCTCGAGCATCCTCACCACCATGATGCTGGGCGCGGCCTCGGACCGCTTCGGCCGGCGTCCCGTGCTGGCATCCATCTACGCGGGGCGGTCGCTGGTCTTCGCGGGCTTCTTCCTCATCCGCGACAATCCGGCGGCGATCATCGCCGTCGCCCTCATCGGCGGCATCACCATCGCGGGGACCATGTCCATGACGTCCGCGCTCACCGCCGACATCTACGGGCGTCACTCGGTGGGCGGCATCCTCGGCGTCATCTTCCTCGCACATCAGGTGGGGGCGGCGACCGGCTCGTGGCTGGGCGGTGCGCTGTTCGACTCGACGGGCGGCTACGGCGCCGCGTTCGCCATCGCGGGCACGGTCCTCGTGGCCGCCTCGGTGGTGAGCCTGCACATCGACGACGGCTCGCGCAGCGCCCCCTGGCTTCCCCGTCCCGCCCGGGCAGGAGGCGCAGGAGGCTGAAGAAGGGCCCATCTGCGGAGGTACGGCGCCCTCGCGCATGGGCGCTCAACGTAGAGACGACTACGCCTCGCGCCGCAGGCCTTCGGGCGCCGCCTCGCATCTGGACCTTCTTCAGCCTCCTGCGACGGTGTTACGGTACCTGGTCAAGCGTTCGGGATCCAGGGCCAGTATTTCGCGATGGCGCCGGCGTCGACGCGGAGGTCGAAGCCGGTGATCATCTCGGCGTCGTCGGTGGCGAGGAAGAGGACGGCGCGGGCGTAGTGGCGCGGGCTCGGCAGCACCCCCATCGGCACCATCTTCGCGAAGTCGAGCATGCGGCCCCCGCGCTCCTGCCGCGGGCGGCCCCACGCCACCGCGCGCTCCTGGCCCTCCTCGAGGTCCGTGGCCGTCGGCGTGAGGCTGTTCACGCGGATGCCGTGCTTGACCAGGTCCATGGCCGCGGCGCGCGTGAAGTTCAGCAGGCCGCTCTTGCTCGTGGAGTAGGCGATATTGCCCGCCTGCCCCTGATGCCCGGCCGTCGAGACGACGACGATGATGCTGCCGCGGCGCCCCTGCTCCACCATGAGGCGGGCGACGTGCTTGGTGCAGAGGAAGGTGCCCGTCAGGTTGACGCCGATCTGGCGGTTCCAGCGCTCGAGCGGCATCTCGAGCACGCTCAACCCACCGAGAATCCCGGCGTTGTTCACGAGCACGTCGACGCCGCCGTACGCCTCGCGCGCCCGCGCCACCATCGCCTCGACCTGCGCCTCGTCGGTGACGTCGCAGACGATGCCCAGCGCATCCCCGCCGCGCCGCTTGATGGACTCCGCGCACTGCATCGCATCGTCGGCATCGATGTCCACGCACACGACGCGCGCGCCCTCGTCGGCCAGCCCCTCGGCGATCCCCCCACCGATGTTCGGACTCGTCCCCGTCACGACCACGACCTTGCCGGCAAGGCGGCTCATTCACGCTCCTCGTTCGAGCGCCGCTCTGGCCGGCGCGCTCTGGAATTCAGGGGTGACCGAGGCCGGCGCGCCTTCAGTCCTGGCGGGGGCCGGGGTCGTGGCCGGGGCCGGAGTCCCGCCAGAGGCCGTCGTCCCGGCCGGGGCGAGTCGCTGATAGTCTCGCGCCCGGCGGGCGAGGTGGCGCCGGAAGTAGTCCTCCACGGTGCTCTCCGCCATCCGGGCGCTACCGTTCGCGCGGCTCGTCGTGTCCATGAGGGTCACCTCCCGTGCGGCGTCATCCGACATTGGTGCGCAGCCCGAGCAGGCGCGCGAACAGCGCCCCGCCGAGCGAGATGAACATGATGATGCAGGCGACCACCACCGCCTCCTCGAACTTGCGCTGGGCGACGTAGTCGAGCTGCAGGATGGACAGCGGCCGGTTCGCGCTCGTCGTGAGCAGCGCGAAGCTGCCGATATTGCGCGCCGCCCCGACGAAGGTGATCATGCCCACCGCGAGCAGGGTCGGCGTCATCAGCCGCAGCACGATGCGGCGGTACGTGCTCCACCACGACGCCCCCGCGATCCGCGAGGCCTCCTCGAGCTCGCTCCCGAGCTGCATCAGCCCGCTCTTGATGATCTGCACGCCGAGCGGCATCCCCGAGATGACGCCGCAGATGATCAGGAGCGCGGTGGTGCCGTAGAGCGGCCGCAGGATCGGCACGCCGAGGAACAGCCACAGGAGCGCCAGGCCCAGGATGATCCCCGGCACGGTGAACGGCAGCCACGAGATGAAGTCGAGCAGGCGCCGGCCGGCATAGCGCGTCCGCACCGCGATGTAGGCGATGAGCGAGTGCACCACGATGGTCACCGCCGCGGTGCCGGTGGCGAGCACGAGCGTATTGTGGAGCGAGCGGAGGAAGAGGTCGTCGGTCAGGACGGTCTTCCAGTTCTCGATCGTCCAGGGGTCGGGGATATTGAAGAAGCCGAAGAGCTTCATGAAGGTGCCGAGCAGCGCCAGGAGCACCGGCGCGCCGAGCACCACCAGCACCAGCGCGAGCACGAAGGCGAGGGCGGGCGCGCGCAGGCGGCCGAGCTTGTGGGGCTGGTTCTGGAATTGCCCCGTCACCGTGGTGTAGCGCCGCCCGCGCGTCAGCCACTGCTGCATGAAGACGAGGGGCAGCATCCCGGCGAGGACGAGGACGGCGAGCGCGGTGGCCGCGTCGTAGCGCGGCACGCGCGTCACGAGCAGGTCGTAGATCATCGTGCTGAACACGAAGAAGCGGAAGGGCAGGCCGAGCACCTGCTCGACCTCGAAGGTCTGCAGCGACACCATCGTGCCGAGCAGCAGCACCGACAGGATCACCGGGGCCATCACGGGCACGGTGATGCGGAGCGCCGTGCGGAGCGTGCTCGCCCCCGCGACGCGGGAGGCCTCCTCGAACGAGGCGTTCATCTTGGCGAAGGCCGGCGTCAGGAGGATCACCTTGACCGTGAGGGAGCCGGTGACGATGTGGACCCAGACGATGCCCCAGAACGAGTAGATATTGAACGGGCCCTTGCCGACGAAGGGCAGCGCCGCGAGCGCGGTATTGATCAGGCCGTACTCGGGATCGAGGAGGAGGATCCAGCTCAGGGTCACGGTGAAGCTCGGCAGGAAGAAGGCCGCCCAGAACGCGAACTCGATCCAGCTCCGGCCGGGCAAGTCCGTCCGCGCGAGCAGCCAGGCGATGAGCACGGCGAGCGGCAGCGACAGGAGCTGCCGGACGAAGGTGACGGTGAACGTGTTCCAGAGCGCGCCGCGCAGTCCCGGCTCGCCGAAGGCGGCGCGCCAGCCGTCGAGCCCGTAGCGCGCCGCCTCGCCCGGCGCCGCCACCTGAAAGCTCTGCAAGACGACGAGGAAGAGGGGGAAGACCACGCAGAAGGCGACGAGCGCGAGGACGACGGTGCAGAGCACCGCCTGCGCCTCGATGCGGCGGGGGCTCGGCAGTGCGGCGGCCTCGCTCAGGCCGGCCACACGCTCACCAGCTCCGGCGGGAAGGCGAGCTGCAGGCACTGGCCCTCGCGCCACTCGGGCGCGCGGGGCAAGAGGAGCAGGATGCTGTGCTCGCCGCCCAGCGTCACGCGCGCCTCGTACCGGTCGCCCACGAAGAGGAGCGTGTCGATGACGCCGGGCAGCGCGTGAGCATCCGGGCACGCGCGGCCGTCCGCGAGCACCCGGATGTCCTCCGGCCGGATGGCGACGCTGGCGGCGGCGCCGGGCGCGAAGGTCGCCCCCTGCGCCGGCTGCCCGACGAGGCAGTGTCCGGCGAGCGGGCCGTTCATCTCCACGGTGACGGCGGGCTCACTGCCGGCGCGCGCCGGGCCGACGCGGCCGCGCAGGAGCACGGTCTGGCCGAGGAAGTCGCGCACGAAGGCGGAGGCCGGCCGCTCGTAGAGGTGCCGGGGCGGCCCGACCTGCTCGATGCGCCCGCGATGCATCACCGCGATGCGGTCGGAGAGGCTCAGCGCCTCGACCTGGTCGTGGGTGACGAAGAGCACGGTGATGCCGAGCCGGCGCTGGAGCAGCTTCACCTCGACCCGCATCTGCTCGCGCAGCTTGGCGTCGAGATTGCTGAACGGCTCGTCCAGCAAGAGGAGGTCCGGCTCGTACACGAGCGCTCGGCAGAGCGCCAGGCGCTGCATCTGCCCGCCGCTCAGGAGCGTGGCCGCCCGGGTCTCGAGTCCCTCGAGGCCGACGAGGCCGAGCACGCGGTCGACCTTGTCGCGGATGGCGGCCCGCTTCATCCCGCGCAGCGTGAGCGGATAGGCCACGTTGTCGAAGACCGTCATGTGCGGCCAGATCGCGTAGGACTGAAAGACCATGCCGAGGTTGCGCTTGTTCGGCGGCACGAAGAGCCGGCGGGGCGCCGAGGCGACGAGTCGGCCGCGCAGGGTGATCTCGCCCGCGTCGGGCTGCTCGAGCCCGGCGACGAGCCGGAGGGTGGTGGTCTTGCCGCAGCCGCTCGGCCCCAGCAGCGTGAAGATCTCGCCGCGCTTGATCTCGAGCGACGTGCGGTCGACGGCGGCCGCCGCCCCGAACAGCTTGCTCACCCCGTCGAGGGCGAGGACCGTTTCGCCGCTGTCGGGCGCCGGCGCCGCCACGGTCCCGTCTACTTGATCACCGCTTTGGCGATGTCCTGCGTCTTCACCACTTCGGGGAGATTTTCCTCCGCGTCGACCTGGAAGAGCTTCGCCGCCCTTCGGCGGCAGCGAACGGCCGGATTGCCGGGCTCGACGCCCGACGCGCCGGCTATTCGTCTCGACCTCGCGCGCCCAGACGACCTGGGCATCCCTGGTCAGGAGCCAGTTGATGAAGACCTTCGCCGCATTCGGGTGCGGGGCCCTGTTGACGAGCCACAGCGTGCTGCTGCCCGAGTTGACGCTGTCCATCTCCGGGAAGTGGAAGAGCTTCAGGTTCTTGCCGAGGCCCTGCTTCTGGAACTGGCTCAGGAGCAGCGGGTTGACGCCGAGCGCGATGGGATAGCGGCCCCGCACCATGAACTCGGCGATCTGCCGGGTGTCGCGGCTCAGCACCGGCTCCTGGTCGACGAACAGCTTCTTGATGATGTCGTCGCCCAGGTTGAGCCGGGCGCTCGTCATCGGCCAGAAGGCATCCCCCATCGTGCGCACGTCCGGCAGCAGCAGCTTGCCCTTCCACTTGGGATTCAGCAGGTCGGTGAGCCCCTTGATCTGCTCGTCCTTCACGAGGTCGGGATTGACGGTGATGCCCGCCGCCGCGCGTCGGCGACGAAGCCGTAGGTGAGGGAGCGGTCCTTCACGAGGGCGAAGCCGCGCTCGAAGCCGCCCTCCCAGGCGGCGTCGTCCTTGACGTCGGGCAGGATGATGGCGGGCCGGATGGGATCCCAGACCCCGGCCGGCCGCAGCACCTGCAGCGCCGTGCTCGTGGGGATCGTCGCGACGTCCCACGTGAAGAGGTTCGCCTGGCGCTCCTGCAGGATGCGCGGCGCGAAATCCTGCGAGTGCAGCCCCGTGTGCTCGAGCTTGATGTCGGGATAGGCCTGCGTGAAGGCCTTGAGCGCCCGCTTGAAGCCGTCGCCCGGGAAGGTGTTGACGACGACCTTGCCCTCTTTCTTGGCCCCGGCGAGGATCTGGGGCCATTCGGGCGGCACATTCGGCCGCGGCGGGGCGGGGCCGGGCGACCGACGCCGCGACGCCCCCCACCAACACCGCGCGCATCAGTCTGTCGCCGGCTCATCCGCTCGTCGGCCATGTCGATCCTTTCTGACACATGCGTGGCTGACACACGCGTGGCTGACATCGGGCGTGGCGGTGACGGGATTCAGCCCGCGGCCGGCGGCGCGGCGCTGCCCTTCGCCTGCATCTGCTCCTGGAGGTACCGGACGGAGACCCGATTGAGGGGCACCGCGTCCGGGGGCAGGTTGTCGGGGTTCTTGTACTCGAACGGCGCATCGCGGCCGCCGAACTCCTTGGTGACGACGAGCCGCCGCCACTGGATGACCTCGGCGTCCGTGCCCGAGAGCTTCTCCGGCGTGTCGTAGCGCTGGTTGAGCATCACCTTCTCGTCCTGGCGGGAGAAGTTGTACTCGATGATCCACCGGCGCAGGCCCGCGTACACGATCCGGTCCCAGGCGCGCCCGAGCGCGGTCTTCGGCCGCGTGCAGTGGTAGTACCACACCCGCGTCAGGTGCTCCTCCACCGGCACGCACATGCGCGTGTAGAGATCCCAGCCGAACTCGGCGCGGAACATGCCGGGCAGGTGATGCCCGCCGCACCACCTCGCCGACCGGGGCGGGGGAATGTGGCGCCGCGCTCGATCGGCGAGCGGCTTCGTCAGCCACGTCCAGAGGCGGCGGTAGTTGGTCTTCGGCCACCGCCGGCCGTCGGCATACGTGTCGAACGCGGCGCTCTGGCGCATGTAGTTGCTCTCGGACACGTCGCCGCCGAACCCGTTGCCGACGAAGATCGGGTTCTCGCCCTGCGCGCCGCGGGCGATGAAGCCGCTGCGCATGACGACCACCGCGTTCCGGTGCACGTAGTTGACGTGCGAGTCCATCGAGTTCTCGAGCGCGACCTCCCAGTTGCACCGCCAGTGGACCTGGCCGATGAGGACCAGCGCGCTGTCGTCGAAGAACTCCTCGGGGACGTCCTCCTCGATCGGCGCGGGGTCGCCGTCGCCGACCCACACGAAGACGAGGCCCTTGAGCGTGCGGGTCGGGTAGGCCTTCGCCTCCGTGCCCGCCTTGCCGCACACGGATGAGTTCGGGCCCTCGGAGAGCACCATGACGTTCTTGCCCGACTCGTCGTAGACCCAGCCGTGATACGGGCAGGCCACCGTGCCCTTGTAGTGGCAGTCGCCCTCGCTGAGGCGCGCGCCGCGATGCGGACAGATGTCCTGGATGGCCGCGACGTCGCCGTTGGCCCCGCGGAAGAGGCAGATCTCCTCCCCCAGCAGCGAGACCTTCACCGGCTTGCGCGATCCCACCGCGCGGTCGGTGATGGCCGGATACCAGTAGTTGCGCAGGCCGAGCTTGGGGATGAGGTGCCGGATGTCGCCGCTGAGCTTCGGGATCGCGCCGTTGCCCGGTCGCGAGTGCTCGGGGGGCGCTACGTGCAGGTGGGGCGCGGGTTGCGAGGTATTTGTCGGCACGCCGATCTCCTCTTGCCTGGCCTCAGGGCTTCCAGACGGAAAAGCACTTGTTGGAGTTGAACGACCACGTGTCGATGAACTCGCACTCGTCGGGCTTCCGGCCCAGCTCCTCCATCGCCCCGGCGAGCATGAACCAGTTCAGCATCTCCTGCTGGCCCGACGTCTCGATGGCGGCGAGCGGCGTCTGGCGCCAGGTCTCGTAGTCGCCCGCGCGGAGCGCCTCGTAGAGGCGACGGTCGGACTCGATGTCCGGGTAGAGCTGGTAGTGCTTGTCGGTGAGGAAGGCGTGGGACCAGCTCGACGAGGCGATCAAGGCGGTGCGCCAGGGGCTCTCGCGCATCGCGCGCGCCGTGGCCGCCCCCACCTCCATGCAGCGCTTCGGCGTCGGCGAGGGCGGATCGAGCTCGGCGTCGCCGAGCGGTTGGGCGAGGCTGCCGCGGCCGCCCCGCTGGGAGATGACCCGGCGGCCATAGCAGTTGACCTGGAACGCGACCACGGGGTAGGGGAAGCCGGCCCGGTCGTAGTCGAGGAACATGATCGTGTTCAGAAAGGCGTGGGCCAGCCCGGGATAGTGCAGCGGCTTGTAGGCGTAGGACATGTCCACGCCCTGCTCGAGGAGCTTGCCCGCCAGGTACTTGCCGGCCTCCCGATGACCGGGGATGCGAAAGGTGGTGTCCGCCGGCTCGCCCCAGACATTGGGCGGCGCCCCCGGGCGCTGCCAGGGGCGCGCCTCGATCTGGTCATAGGCGAGGACGCAGAAGGGCGGGATGATGTCCTCGGTGAAGTTCTCGTGCTGGTCGTCGCCCCAGATCACCACGACCTCCGGCCGGAAGTCGTCGAGGATCTTCCGGGCGTGCCGGAAGTGGCGGAGGAGGCTCTCGCGATGCCCGGCTGCGCTCGCCGTGCCGCCGTCGTCCCCGTACTCGCGGCGCATCGCCTCGGGCCAGTTGCCCGGATCCCGGTAGCGCTCCGGCAGGCCGGGGTCTTGAAGGACTCGGCGGAGGATGCCCGCCATGTTCTGGTCGAGGCCGGTGAGCGGCGGGTAATGCGTCATGCCCAGGCCGAGAATCTCGCCCATGAGTGATCTCCCTCGGGGGCTCGCCTCTTGCGAGCAGGGCGCCCCCGCGATGTGCAACCGCTTGCGCACGACCGTAGCCTCACGGCGCCCGACTTGTCAAGCCGCGGTCCCGGCCTTTCCGTGT
>CAWIZN010000072.1:0-16683 GCA_963840495.1 uncultured Candidatus Rokubacteria bacterium | reverse complement strand
GCGTGCGCGCGCGGATCGCCGCGGCGAGGGCGGTCGCGGGCGTGAAACAGATCTCGGTCGCATCCATGGAACGGATCCTCCCCGCGAGAGAGTAGCCGTGCCGCCGCTCGAGGACAAGAGCCGGCGCGACGAAGGCCGTGAAGGGATTCGGCGCTACACGCCGGGCCGGGCGCCGAGGTTCAGCAGCTCTCCCGTGATGGATGATGCCTTGAGCCCCGAGCCCGTCAGCACCAGCACCGTGCGCTCGTGCGGCCGGATGCTGCCGTCGGCAATGAGGCGGGTGAGGCCGGCCGCCGCCACCGCGGAGGTGGGCTCGACGTAGAGCCCGCGGTGGGCGAGCCCACGGAGCGCCTCCACGATCTCCGCTTCCTCCACCGCCACGATGCTGCCGCCGGAGCGGCGCACGGCGCGCAGCACCTCGGCCACGCGCGTGGGCTTGGACGTGGCGATGCCCTCGGCCACGGTGGGCTCGACGTCCGTGGGCACGAGGTGCTCGACCCCCGCCCGGAACGCGGCCTCGTACGGCGCGCAGCGCGCCGCCTGCACGCCGAAGAGCCGCGGCCCCGCGGCGATCTCACCGGTGTGCGCGAGCTCGGCGAAGCCGCGGTCGGCGCCGAGCACATTGCTGCCATAGCCGAGCGGGACGATGAGGTTGTCGGGCGCCTGGAAGCCCGACTGCTCCCACAGCTCGTAGGCGAGGGTCTTGGTGCCCTCGAGAAAGAACGGCTGCCAGTTGTGGCTCGCGTAGAACATCTCGGCGCTCTGGCGCAGGGCCGCCTCCGCCACGTCCTGGCGCGAGCCCGCGATCGTCACCACGTCGGCGCCGCACGCCGCGATCTGCGCGATCTTCGGATACGAGGCACTCGAAGGCACCAGGATGCGACAGGTGAGGCCGGCCGCCGCCGCGTAGGCGGACAGCGACGCCCCCGCATTGCCCGAGGAGTCCTCGAGCACGCGGTCCACGCCGCGGCTCTTCAGATAGCTCACCATCACGGTCATGCCGCGGTCCTTGAACGAGCCGGTCGGCATCATGAACTCGAGCTTGAAGCGCACCGGGACGCCGTCCCAGTGACCGTCCACGAGCGGCGTCCAGCCCTCGCCGAGGCTCACCGCGTGCTCGGCGCCGACGAGCAGCGCCCGCGCATAGCGCCACACCGAATGGCAGGAGGCGTCGATGTCCCTCCGCCGCAGTCCCTCCGCCGGGGCCAGGTTCAGGTAGTGGCCGTTGTCCGCGCGCCAGCGCGCCTCGGTCAGCGGATAGGTGTCACCGGTGGACGGGTCGACGTAGCGCACGCCCTCGATTGTCTCAGCAGTGGCAGCCGGGGTCGACGATGTTCTCGAGCGGCGGGCCGGCGCACACGGCAGGACGCGCGATCGCGTACAATCGACCCGCCGTCACGGGGCGGCGACGGGCGTGCCGTTATCGGCCGGTAGGTCAACCGAGGAGCCTCTATGCAGTTCGGCCTGTTCATGATGCCGCTTCACCCGCCCCACCGCGCGTTCGCGGACGGCTACGACCGCGACATCGACCAGATCGTCCTCGCCGATCGGCTCGGCTTTCGCGAAGCCTGGGTGGGCGAGCACCTGACGGAGCGGTGGGAGAACGCGCCCGCCCCCGACCTGCTCATCGCCAAGGCCCTGGCCCTGACGAAGACGGTGCGGCTCGGGACCGGCGTGACGCTCCTCGCCCTGCACGATCCCGTCTACCTCGCGCATCGGCTGGCCATGCTCGACCACATGGCGCGCGGCCGCTTCCAGTGGGGCATCGGCGCGGGCGGCATCGCGACCGATCTCACGCTCCTGGGTCTCGACCACGCCAATCCCGCCGCCGTGCGCGCCCGGTCGGCCGAGGTGCTGGACGTGGTGCTCAAGCTCTGGGCGTCGGACGGCCCATTCTCGTATCACGGCAAGTTCTTCGACATCGACACCCCGGCATTCGACCCGGTGAAGGACCGCGGGTACTACATGAAGCCCTATCAGACGCCGCATCCGCCCATCGCGGTGGCGGCGAGCACCCCCAAGTCGGACTCCATGCGGACGGCGGGCGAGCGCGGCTGGATTCCCATGTCCAGCTCGCTGCTGTCCCGGGCGTATCTCGCCAACCACTGGCGCCTCGTCGAGGACGGCGCGGCGAAAGCGGGGCGGCCGGCCGCGCGGAGCCAGTGGCGCATCGCGCGAGACGTCCTCGTCGCGCCGACCCCGGCGGCGGCGCGCGAGCGCGCCCGCGCCGTGATGGGGCGAAACTACGTGCAGCACCAGCTCCCCAATCGCGTCGGCACGATCCAGATGGCGTCGACCAAGCTCGATCCATCGATGCCCGACGAGGCGGTCACCGTGGACTACTTGATGGAGCACGTCTGGATCGTGGGCGACCCCTCGGAATGCGCGGAGAAGATCCACGAGCTCCACGAGGACAGCGGTGGCTTCGGCACGCTGCTGGCGATCACGACGGACTCGGACGATGCCGGGTGGGATCACGAGAGCCTGCGGCTCTTGATGGAGGACGTGGCGCCCCGGGTGGCCCACCTGGGCTAGACATCGCAGGGGTCACTTCCGTCCCAGCTCCTGCACGGCGCGGTCGCGGTAGGCGAAGTTGAAGAGCTTGCCGACGGGCTGCAGCTCCTTGTACTTCAGATAGCCGAGCTCGGCATTGAACTTCTGCATCGAGTCGAGCACGGAGGCGTCCATCTCGAGGTTCGCGTCGAGCGCGTGCGGCCGCGCCTTCTTCAGCACCTCGGGCTTGGCGGGGGTGAACTTCACGATCACGTCGAGCGTCTTGTCGCCCTGCCAGCCGTCGCCCAGGGCGAGATCGCGCGCGGCTTTCAGATAGGCGACCATCACGCGATTGGCGAGGTCCGGGTTGGCCGCCGCCCACTCCTTGTTCCAGAAGATGGCGGTGATGGGCACGGGCTTGGCGCCGGGCGCCTTCGTCAGCGGGCGCACCGCGATGCCCTTTTCCTCGGCGAGGGTCGGAAAGGGCTCCGACAGGATGGCCGCGTCCACGGCGCCCGATTCGAGCGCCGGGACCATGTCGGGGAAGGGCATGAGCTTCACCTGCACGTCCTTGATGGTGAGCCCGTCGCGGCGAAGCGCCAGGTCGAGGATCCATTCCACCGCGGCGCCCCGGACATTGAGCGCCACCGCGCGTCCCTTGAGGTCGGCAATGCGCTTGACCTCCTTGCCCCAGAGGGCCTTGCGCACGACGAAGTAGTCCTCCACGTATCCGGAGTGGAGCGGGGCGACGTACTCGACGGGCAGCCCGGAGACGACCGCATTGAAGCCGGCCGCGCCCATGCCGGCGCCGCCGAGCTGCAATTGGCCGGTCGCCACCTGGGAGACGATCTCCGGGCCGCCGGCCAGCCGCACGGTCTCGACGTTGATGCCCGCCGCCGGCAGATGGCGGTCGGCGAGCAGGAAGAGCGCGGCGAAGGAATCCGTGGGGATGTAGCCGATCTTGACGGTGGGCTTGGCCTGAGCCCAGGCGGCGGGCGCGGCGGCGAGCACGACCAGCGAGGCGACGGCGATGGCGCGCGACATGTTCATGTGAGCTCCCTTTCCGGCGGTGTCCAGGCCAGCGCGCGCTGCTGCAGCAGGCGCAGCCCCCGGGTGAGCGCGAGACCGATCAGTCCGATCAGGACGAAGGCGGCGAACATCTCCGCGGTGAGCAGCATCTGCCAGGAGCGGAACACGAGATGACCGAGCCCGCTCTTGGCGGTGACGAACTCGACGGCGATGACGGTGATGAGGGCGAGCCCGAGCCCGAGCCGGAGGCCCGTGAAGATGGCGGGCAAGGCGCCCGGCAGGATGATCTTGCGGAAGAGGCCCACGCCCCGCGCGCCGTAGTTCCGGCCCACCTCGATCAGGCGCGGGTCGAGGCTCTGCACGCCGCCCGCCGTGCTGAGCACGATCTGGAAGAACGCGGTGATGGCGCCGGTCACGACGAAGGCCGTCTCGCCCACGCCGAGCACGATGAGGAGCAGCGGCAGGAGCGCGATCTTGGGCAAGGGGTAGAGCAGCGCCACATACGGCTCGACGGCGCTCCGCACCGGGCGCCAGAGGCCCATGGCCAGGCCGAGCGCCACCGCCGGCCCCGCCGCCAGGAGGAAGGCGGCGGCGAGCCGGGCCAGCGTGACGAGCGCCTCCTTCCACAGGACGCCGCCGGCGATCAGGTGGGCAAACGTGGCCGCGATGGCGGTCGGCGGCGGGAAATAGCGCGCGGACAGCAGGCCGAGCCACACCGCGGCCTCCCACGCGGTGAGGACGATGACGGGCACGAGCACGCCCATCGCGCCGGCCTAGAGCCTGTCGGAGAAACGCGGCTAGAGCGATGAGAAGGGTCCAGCTGCGAGGCGGTGCCCGAAGGCAGCCGGCGAGGCGTACTTTCTGTACGTTGAGCCGGCTGTCGAGGGCGCCAACGAAGCAGATGGGCCCTTATCATCGCTCTAGCCACGGCACGAGCCGCCGGCGGCACCGGCCGAGCATCCAGAGCAGGCCGCCGCCGAGGAGCGCGATGGCGCCGAGCGCGGCGTACATGTCCTCCACCTTGAGCAATCCCCAGGACAGCCACAGGAGCGCGCCGAGCCCCTGCTGAGCGCTCGCCATCTCCACGGCGATCACCACGATGAGGGCGTAGCCGAGCCCGAGCCGCATCCCGGTGAAGATGAACGGCATCGCGCCGGGCAGCAGGACCTTGGCGAAGAGCGTCCGCCCGCGGGCCCCGAAGTGCGTCGCCGCCTCCAGCACGGTCCGGTCCATCTGCTGGACGCCGGTCATGGTGGTATAGGCCACCAGGAAGAACGAGGTCATGGCGCTGGTCGCCACCAGCGCGGCCTCGGCGGGACCGAGCACGAAGGAGAACAGCGGCAGGAAGAGCACGCTCGGGATCGGATAGGTCACGGCGAAGAGGGGGTCGAGGCCGTCCCGAACGCGCCGCGAGATGCCCATGGCCAGGCCCACCGCCACGCCCGGCACCAGGGCCAGCGCGAACGCCGCGGCGACCCGGGCCGTGGTGATGCCGGCGTGGCGAGCCAACGACCCATCGAGCGCGAGGTCGAGCGCGTGGCCCAGGATCAGCGTGGGGCGCGGGAAGAACTGGGGCCGCAGGAGCCCCGCCGCGCTCGCGGCCTCCCAGGCGACCAGGAAGAGCAGCGGAGAGGCGATGCCGATGGCCCGCTCGGGCCACCCCCGCCGCGAGGGCCTGCCACTCATGCCCCGCCCGGGCTCCGGCGCGCTCACGACGGGGCCCCGCCGGCATCGTCGGCCGTGGCGCGGAGGACCTCATCGCGCAGCTCCGCCCAGATCTTGTCGACGAGCGCGCCGAAATCGGGCGAGGCGCGCACCTCGAGCCCGCGCGGCCGGCCCAGGCTGACCGGGAAGAGCTGCTTGATCCGACCCGGCCGGGACGTCAGGAGCGCGATCCGATCGCCCAGCAGGATCGCCTCCTCGATCGAGTGCGTGACGTAGATGACGGTCTTCCCCAGCTCGGCCCAGATGCGCAGGAACTCCTCCTGCATGATCGTGCGCGTCTGGGCGTCGAGGGCGGCCAGGGGCTCGTCCATCAGGAGCACCTCGGGATCATTGGCGAGGGCCCGGGCAATGCCCACGCGCTGCTTCATGCCCCCGGAGAGCTGGTACGGATAGGCGTGGGCGAACCGGGCGAGCCCGACCAGCGCCAGGATCTCGCGGGCATGCGCCTGCGCGCTGCCGCGCGCGGCACGCCGCGGTTCTCCGGGCCGAACACCACGTTGTCGAGCACCGTGCGCCAGGGCAGGAGCGCGTGCTCCTGGAAGACCATGGCGGTGAGCGGCGTGCCCGGGCGCTCGGCGTGAATCGCCACCTCGCCGGCCGATTGGCGCACCAGGCCCGCGCAGACGCGGAGCAGCGTGGACTTGCCGCAGCCGCTCGGGCCCACCAGGCACAGGAACTCCCCCGCCGCGACGTCCAGCGAGATCCGATCGAGGGCCAGGACGGGGCCGCCGTGCCCGCTGAAGGCGACGCTGACCTCGCTGAGCTGAACCTTGGGTCGCCCACCCGCGGCTGGCACGGTCCGCTATTACCCCACTCCGCCGGGGGGCGCAACTGATCCGGTGCTTCGCTGCTGGTGCCCTGCGCTGGCCAATGTGGGAACCTCGATCGTCCTGTCCCGGCAGATGTCCTGTCGAGGCCGAGACACTCTCGAGCGGGCCAGCCAGCCTGAGTCGAAGCCGACCGCTCCAAGTGCCGTGTACGCGACGTGCGCTGCTCACCGGGTCGACGTTCAACGGGCAGGCTGACGACGCAGTACCGACGGCAGTACGCAGGCCTGCGCACGGGGGCACGGACGTGGTGGAGAGCCTCGAGGACGACAACTGCCTCACCTCCACGGCCATCTTCAAGGTCGTGGGGCCGCCGGATCTCGTCGTGACGCAGGTGACCGTCAAGAACGCGCCGCTCTCGGTGGCGCGCGGCGGAACCCTCACGATCACCGCGGCGGTGAAAAACCAGGGCGAGGGCGATGCCCCGCCGTCGACACTCAAGTTCCTGCTCGTCCACACCGTGAGCGGCCAGACCAAGAACCTGAACGGCACCAAGGACTACGCGCTGATCCAGCCGGGCTTGACGAGCTTACAGCAGCAGCTCGTGACCGTCTTCCCCGAGACGACGCCCGGCACCTACGTGGTCCAGGCCTGCGCCGACTCCCTCGACGTGGTCGCGGAGGTGTCCGAGACCAACAACTGCTTCAGCTCGACGGCGACCATCACGGTGCAGTAACGCGCCCGCTCACCGCGGCCGCGCCGGTTCGCCTCCAACCAGGAGGGCAATCCGGCCGGCCGCGCCGATCCACCGGATCCTATCTCTGGCGAGCGCCCGCCGCGAGCGTTGTGTGCTCGCGGATGGTGCGCGCGCTAGACCCTTGCCTCCAGGATCGCCTCGGCGATGCGGCGAGAGCCCTCGTAGCAGCGCTGGGGTGACTCGTAGCTATAGGCGAGGCGGATGAAGCGCTCGCCGCCGCCATTGGCGTAGAAGCTCGGGCCCGGCGTGTACTGCAGCCGCTCGCGGATGGCGATCTCGCCGAGGCGCTTGGGGTCGGTGCCCGTGGGCAGCTTGATCCAGATGAAGAAGCCGCCCTCGGGCTTGCTGATCTCGACGTCCGTCTTGCCGAGCACTTCCCAGAGGCCCTTGAGCATGGCGTCGCGCTTGGCGCGGTACGCCTCGACGAGGACGCCGACGTGCTCGGCCATGTGGTCGCGCAGGAAGTAGGTCGCCACGCGCGAGGCGAACGGGTTCACCCCGCCCCCGAACAGGAAGCCCTGGAACACGGGGATCATCGCCTTCGGCGCGCAGAGCCAGCCGAGCCGGAACCCGGCGCCGAGGATCTTCGACACGGTGCCCGCGCGGATCACCCGGCCGTTCGGATCGAGCGCGTAGAGCGACGGCAGGGGCTCGCCCTCGAAGCGGATCTCGCCGTAGGCGTCGTCCTCGAGGATCAGCGTGTCGTATTCGTGAGCCAGCGCGATCAGCTCCTGGCGGCGCTTCAGGCTCATCGTCGGTCCCGACGGGTTGTGGAAGTTGACGATGGTGTAGATCAGCTTGCACTTCCGGCCCTGCTTCTTCAGCTCCTCGAGGCGCTCGCGCACCACCGAGGTGACCATGCCCTCGCTGTCGACGGGCGCGTCGAGCACCTGCGGCCCGTGGCGGCGAATGGTATTGAGCGTGCCCGAGAACGTCGGCGCCTCGCTGATGATGGCGTCGCCGATATCGCAGAAGGCGCTGAAGGCGAGCGACAGCGCATGCCCCGAGCCGTTCGAGACGATCAGGTTCTCCGGCGTGACCTCGAGCCGCTCGAAGAGCGCGTACTTGTGGCAGACGACCTCGCGCAGGGCGCGGTAGCCCTGGGTCTCGCCGTAGTTCAGCGCCTGAGCCCCCTCCTCCTTCATCATCCGCGCGGTCGCCTCGACGAGGCCGTCGTACGGATACGTGGCCGGGTCGGGATAGCCGCTGCCGAACTCGTAGAGCGCGTTCAGCGCCGGGCGGGAAGGCGGCGGCGGCGCGTCCCAGCCGATGCGGGCGCGGGTGGAGAGCAGCTCGTCGAAGCCGGTCACGGGCTTGGTAGTCATGGAGGGCAGCATACGACACCTTCCCCCAAGCTCAAATACCGGGAAGCGCGCGGCCTCTTGGCGGCGCCGACGGGGAGGCCCGGGATCAGGTGACGCTGCAGGTCCGGGCGAGGCGGTTGGCAGAGCAGTGACGGAGTGAGCAGGGCGCGGGATAGTATCGCGGTCGAGGGGGGCCTCCAATGCCCATCGAGTTCATCGGGATGATCGGGGTGAAGCCGGAGGGCGCCGACGGCGCCGCCGTGCACGTGATCGGCGGCGAGATCGACCTCGCCTGGCTGCGCGACTTCTCGCGGGCCCACGAGGCGGCGGACTTCGACAAGGTGCTCGTGGGCTACACGTCGACCGCGGCCGAGGGCTTCGTGGTCGCGGGCTATGCCGCCGCGCACACCGAGCGGCTCGCGTATCTCATCGCGCACCGGCCCGGCTTCGTCGCCCCCACCCTCGCGGCGCGCAAGGCGGCCACGTTCGACCACATGAGCGGCGGCCGCCTGGCGCTGCACATCATCACGGGCGGAAGCGACGCCGATCAGGCCAAGGACGGCGACTGGCTCGATCACGACACGCGCTATCGCCGCACCGACGAGTACCTGACGCTGCTCAGGCGCATGTGGACCGAGGCGCGCCCCTTCGATCACGAGGGCGAGTTCTACAAGGTCGTCAAGGCGTTCTCCGAGGTCAAGCCGCTCCAGACGCCGGGCGTGCCGCTCTACTTCGGCGGGGCCTCCGAGGTGGCGCACCGGATCGGCGCCCGGCACGCGGACGTGTACATGCTCTGGGGCGAGCCGCTCGCCGCCGTGAAGCAGCGCATCGCCGAGGTGCGCGACGCCGCGCTGCCCTTCGGCCGGGAGCCCCGCTTCAGCGTCTCGCTGCGCCCCATCATCGCGCCGACCGAAGCGCGCGCCTGGGACAAGGCCCGCGACATCCTGGCGAAGGTCCAGGCCAAGCAGGGCGACCGCACGCTGCCGAACCCCGAGGCGGTGGGCGCGCAGCGGCTCGTCGACTTCGCCCGCGAGGCCGACGTCCACGACAAGCGCCTCTGGACGCCGATCGCCGCCGCGGTGGGCGGCTCCGGCAATAGCACCGCGCTGGTCGGCACGCCCGAGCAGGTCGCGGAGTCCCTCCTCGACTACTACGAGCTCGGCGTGAGCACGCTCCTCATCCGCGGCTTCGATCCGCTGGCCGACGCCGTCGAGTACGGGCGCGAGCTGATCCCGCTGGTCCGCGCCGAGGTGGCGCGCCGCGACCGCGATCGCGCGGCATGACGACCCGATGAGCGCTGCGCGAAGAGGCTCGACCAAAGTGTCATCCCCGCGACAAGCTCCGACAGGGCGTCGGGCACGGCCGCGATCGATCGAGCGGCACGACCCGGCTCGTCGCCGTCGTCGGGAGCGTGACGCCGCCGGGACGCCTCAACCGCGCCATCGAGCTGGCGCTGGAGCTGGCGCGCGCGCAGCCCGGGTGCGAGGCGGCGCTCGTGAACCTCGCCGATCACCGCATCGGCTTCGCCGACGGCCGGCCGCTCGATCAGCTCGCCGATGACAGCGCGCGCGTCGTCGGGGAGATCGCCGCGGCCGACGCGGTGCTGATGGCGAGCCCCGTGTATCGCGGCTCGTATACGGGCGCGCTCAAGAACCTGCTCGACCTGACGCCGGTCGACGCCCTGCGGAACAAGCCCGTGGGCATCGTGGCCATGGGCGCCACGCTCCATCACTATCTCGGCGTCGACGGGCAGCTCCGCTCTGTGCTCGCGTGGTTCGGCGCGCTGGTCCTGCCCACCAGCGTCTACCTCGAATCCAGTCACTTCAAGGACGGACAGCTCGCGGATGCCGCGGCCCGGGCGGCCATCGGCGACCTCGTGGCGGCGCTCCTGGCCGTGGCCGGCAGTCCCCGCGACCAGCTCGGTCCACCACCGCTCGCGGCCGGTCGCAGCTTAGGAGTGGCGTTCGGCCATGACCGGCACAGCGTCGTGCCAGGCTGAGGGCGTCCGCCTGCTCGCGAAACGGAGCCGGCACGGCCGCCGGCGGCGATGACCTTCCCGCCCGGGCTCCGGGCTCTCAACCATCCCGAGTACCGCCGCCTCTACCTGACCCAGCTCGTCGCCCAGGTGGGGGGCTGGATCCAGGCGGTGGCCCAGTCCTGGCTCGTGCTCCAGCTCACCGGCTCGCCGCTCAAGCTCGGGCTGATCAGCACGCTGCAGTTCGCCCCGGTGCTGCTGTTCTCGATCGTCGCGGGCGCGGCCGCCGACCGGCTGCACAAGCGCCGCGTGCTCATCGCGAGCCAGACCACGTATCTCTGCCAGGCGGTGTTGCTCGCCGTCCTCGTCTGGACAGGCGCCGTCCAGTACTGGCACGTGTGCGCGCTCGCGCTCGTCCTCGGCTTCGTCAACGCGGTCGACCAGCCGGTGCGCCAGTCCTTCGTCGTCGAGCTGGTCGGGCGGGAAGACGTGGGCAATGCCGTCGCGCTCAACTCGGCCTCGTTCAATGCGGCGCGCATCGTGGGGCCGGCGGTGGCCGGCGTCCTCATCGCGCGCTTCGGCGTGGCGCCGGCCTTCGCCCTGAACGCGCTCGGCTTCGCGGCGATGATCGTCGTCCTTCTCAAGCTGCGCGCCCATGGCCTGCCCGCACCGAGGACGGGCACCTCCATCACCGAGGAGATCGCCGCGGGCGTTCACTTCGCGCTGAAGTCGCCGGTGATCCTGGTCGTGCTCGGGCTCGTCGCGGTGGTGAGCCTCTGCGTCTTCAACTTCAGCGTGTACGTGCCGCTCCTCGCCCGCCAGGTGCTCCATCTCGGCGCCGAGGGCTTCGGCTTTCTCATGGCCTCGCTCGGCGTGGGAGCGGTGGCCGGTGCCCTCACGGTGGGCGCCCGCCGGCAGCTCCCGCTCGCCGGCATCTTCGCCATCGCCGCCGTCTCGCTCGGCGGCCTCGTCTGCCTCTCCGCCGTCCGCCACTTCTGGACGGCGGTGCCGTTCCTCTTCATCACGGGCTTCTTCGGCATCATGGTGATGGCGAGCGGCAATGCGCGCCTGCAGGCCGAGACGCCGGGCGAGCTGCGCGGCCGCGTGATGGGGCTCTACGTGCTGCTCACCGGCGGCGTCTTCCCCATCGGCGCCTTCATCGTGGGCGCCGTCTCCGAGCGCTGGGGCGTGTCGACGGCGTTCTTCTGCAATGGCGCGGGAGGGCTCATCGCCCTCGCCGCCATCTTCCTCGCCTCGAGGCGCTAGAGCGAGAAGGGCCATCTGCGGGGCCCTCGCGGGCGCTCAACGAGAGACTGCCCGCGCCTCGGGCGCCGCTAGCAGCTGGACCCTCTCATCGCCAGCGGTCTCCGACGGCTCCTGGAGCACTCCGCACTCGATTCAGTCCACCGGCGGTCGCTTGGACGCCCAGGGGCGGGCCTGCTCGAAGGCGCGCGAGGCCTGCAGCACCGTGAGGTCGGCCCAGGGGCGGCCGACGATCTGAAGCCCGACGGGCATGCCCCCGGGCGTGAAGCCGGCGGGGACGGTGGACGCGGGCTGGCCGGTGAAGTTGAACGGGTAGCTGAACGAGGCCCAGTCGAACCAGTCCCAGGGATGATCCGGCCAGCCCTTGGGATTGAGCCGGCCCACGTCGAAGGCGGCGACGGAGACGGTGGGCGACAGCAGGAGATCGTACTTCTCGAAGAGCGGGCGCACGGAATCCCAGTACGCGAGCTTCCTGCCGCGCATGGCGATGTACTCGGCGCCGCTATAGCGCAGGCCGTCCTCGATCGCGGCGACGAGCCCCGGGTCCATCCGGTCCCGGAACTCGGCCAGGTACTCGCCGTAATTTCCCGGCCTCGTGCACGTTCCACATGCAGCGGATGATCTCGCGCGTGTCGGCGAAGGCGGGCGTCACTTCCTCCACGGCGGCGCCCAGCCCCTGGAACGCGAGCGCCGCCTGCCGGGCCACCGCGGCCACATCCGGGTCCACGCGCAGCCCGCCGAGATCGGGGCTCCACGCGATGCGCAGCCCCATCACGCCCTCGTCGAGGCGGGCGACATAGTCGGCGGGCGGCGCGTCGAGCGCGGTGCGATCGGAGAGATCGGGCCCCGCGATGACGGACAGCATCAGCGCGGCGTCGGCGACGGTGCGCGTCATCGGCCCCGTGTGCGAGGCGCTGTCGGTGTTCGACGTCGGCCACATCGGCACGCGCCCGTACGAGGGCTTGTGGCCGAAGATGCCGCAGAAGGCCGACGGGATGCGGATCGAGCCGGCGCCGTCCGAGCCCTGGTGAAGGGGGCCGAATCCCGCGGCGGCGGCCACGCCGGCGCCCGCGCTCGAGCCGCCGGACGTCATGCCGGTATTCCACGGATTGCGCGTGATGCCGGTCACCGGACTGTCGCCGAGGGCCTTCCAGCCGAACTCGGGCGTGGTGGTCTTGCCGAGCATGACGCCGCCCGCCTCCTTCAACCGGCGCACGAAGGGCGCGTCGGTGCCGGGCACGCGGTGCTGGAAGATCGGCGAGCCCGACATGGTCCGGATCCCCGCCGTCAGCGCCAGGTCCTTGATCGAGAACGGCACGCCGTGCAGCGGGCCCAGCGCGCCGCCCTTCATCACCGCGTCTTCCGCGCGGCGCGCGGCGGCGCGGGCGAGATCGGCGGTGAGCGTGCAGAAGGCATTGAGCTTCGGATCGAGCCGCTCGATCCGCGCCAGCACGGCCTCGGTCAGCTCGACCGGCGAGAGCTTCTTGGCGCGGATGAGAGGAATCAGCTCGGTCGCCGGCGTATAGCAGAGGTCGGTCGCGTTCATGGAGGTCACCTGGGCGTCGGATGAGGTCGGTGGGCAGTGCGGACAGGCGAGCGCCGCGCGCTCGCCGCAGGCGTAGTCGACCGCCGCGGACTCGGCCGACACGTAGCCATTGACGACGTCGTCGCGGAGCCGCGCGGGATCGCGCTCCCCGGGAGCGCCGTAGCCGCCCGAGCCGGGCGCCCGCAGCGCGATGACGGCGCCGGCCGCCGCCGCGAAGCTGCCCTTGCTCGTCAGCTCGCGCTCCACGCCGTCGGGGGCGGTCACCGTCACGCGCCCCGGGCTGCCCGCGCCGCCGCCGAAGAGCCCGAAGGGCGCCGACTTGGTGCGCTCGAGACAGACGCTCGCCTGGGTCGGCCGGCCCAGCACCCGCCAGACGCGCTCCGAGCCGCAGCCGCCGCGATGCCGGCCCGGCCCCCCGCTGTCGGTGAGCAGCGCATAGCGCTCGACCCGCACGGGAAAGCTCATCTCGAGGATCTCGATCGGCGTGTTCATCGTGTTCGAGATGCCGCTCGACTGCCCGTTGATGCCGTCCTTGGTCGGGCGGGCGCCGAAGCCGCCCTTGATCGTCTCGTAGCTCACGTAGCGGCCCCCCGTCCGGTAGTCGACACCGCCCAGCGTCAGGATGGCCGAGGTGCCCTGCGAGCACGCCATCACCCGATCCGGCGCGAGCGGCGCGAGCGCGCCGAACAGCATGTCGCACACGCGATGCGAGATCTCGTGGTTGGCGTAGACCACCGGCGCCGGCTCCACCGCGTTCACCACCGTGCCCGGCGCAGCACGCAGCTCCACGGGCCGCCAGCATCCGGAATTGGGCGGCACGAGGTCGCGCGGGTCGGCGATCATCTTGATCGCCGTGTAGATCCCGGATGCCGTGACGGCCAGCGGCGCGTTCATCGGCCCCGACACCTGGGCATCGGTCCCGGCGAAGTCGACGATGAGCCGGTCGCCGGCCTTGGTCACCTGCATGCGGATCCAGAAGGGCATGTCTTCCTTGTCGCCCTCCTCGATGACGCCGTCGCCGTCGCAGAAATCCTCGAAGCGCGCGACCCCGTCCGGCAGGGCGGCGAGCGCCGCGCGCATCATGCGCTCGGAGTAGTCCATGACCGCCTGCATGATCTGCAGCAGCCGGTCCGTCCCGTACTTCACCGCCAGCTCGGCCAGGCGCGTGGTGCCGCGCAGGTTGGCGGCGATCTGGGCGCGCAGGTCGCCCCGGCGCTCGTCCGGCGTCCGCACGTTCGTGAAGATGATCTGCTCCACGTCGCGATTGACGACCCCCGCGGCGTAGAGGCGCACGGGCGGCAGGCGCAGGCCCTCGCCGTAGATCTCGGTGGCCGCGCCGTAGCTGCCGGGCGTGCCGCTGCCGATGTCCGGCCAGTGGGCGCGCACGCAGGCCCAGCCGAGGAGCCGGCTCTCGAGAAAGGCCGGCGTGACGACGTTGACGTCGGGGAGATGGCTCCCGCCGAAGTACGGGTCGTTGTGGATGAAGACGTCGCCGGGCGCCGCGGTCGGGAAGGCGCGGATCACCGCCTTCACGGCGAGCGGCATCGAGCCCAGGTGAATGGGCAGGTCGGGGCCCTGCGCGACCATCTCGCCCTCGACGTCGAAGAGGCCGCAGGAGTAGTCGCCCGCCACCTTGAGCAGCGGCGAGTACGCGGTCTTGGCGAGGACCACCTTCATCTCCTCGGCCGCGGCGTACAGCGCGTTCTTCACCACCTCGAAGGTGGCGGGATCGATGTCAGCCATCGGAATGCGCCTCCAGAATGAGAAAGCCGCCGCCGTCCGCGCGCCAGCGCCAGCCCGGCGGGACGACCACGGTGGTATCGGTCGATTCGATGATCACGGGGCCGGCGCCCGCGGCGTCCGGCGCGAGCGCGTCGCGGTGGAGCACGTCGACGCGCACGAGCCCCGTCTCCTTGAAGTACGCCTCGCGCGCGGGCAGGGCGCCGGCTCCGTCCGCCCGCGAGGCGGCGGGCCGCCAGAGATCGAGGTCGGCGAGCTTCCCCACCGCGGCCACGCGCAGGTTGACGATCTGGACGGGCTCATCATGGCTCGCATGGCCATAGGTCATCCGGTGCTTGTCGTGGAAGTCGCGGCCGAGCGCCGCCGTCGCCGCCGGCGTGATGTCTCCTGCCGCCACCGGCACCGTCAGCTCGTAGGCCTGGCGCCCGTAGCGGCAATCGGCGGCGCGCGTGATCTCCCAGCGCGCCTCGGGCACGCCGGCGCGCGTCAGCATCGCCCTCGCCTCGGACTCCATGGCGGCGTACGCGCGCGACATCTCCGGCAGGCTCGCGGCGGCGAGCCCCGCGTAGAAGGTCTTGACGTAGTCGCGGCGGACGTCGCTCGCGACGAGGCCGAGGGCGGAGAAGCCGCCGGGGATGGGCGGGATGATCACGTGCGGGATCTCGAGCTCCTCGGCGAGCCGCGCCGCGTGCACGGGCCCCGCGCCGCCGAAGGCGACGAGGGCGAACTCGCGCGGATCGTAGCCGCGCTCGACCGAGACGATGCGAAGGGCGGCGGCCATGCCGGCATTGACCACGTCGACGATGCCGCCCGCCGCCTCGAGCACGCCGAGCCCGAGGGGCCGCGCGATCTCGGCCTCGATCGCCGCCCGCGCCCGGTCGAGGTGCACGGGCAGCGCGCCGCCGAGCAGCGCCACGGGATTCAGATACCCGAGCACGAGATCGGCGTCGGTGACCGTGGGCCGCGCGCCGCCCTGCCCGTAGCAGACCGGACCGGGCTCGGCGCCCGCACTCGAAGGGCCGACGCGCAGCGCGCCGCCCGGATCGATCCACGCGATGCTGCCGCCGCCCGCGCTGACCTCCGCCAGGTCGATGACGGGCACGCGGATCGGATGCCCCGTGCCGTGGAGCCAGCGCCGCGCACTGCCGCTGCCCCCGACCTCGTATTCCGACGTGGTATTGATCCGCCCGCGCTCGATCAGGCTCGCCTTGGCGGTGGTGCCGCCCATGTCGAACGACAGCACGTGGTCGAGGCCGAGCCGCCGGCCGACGAGCGCCGCCGCGATGACGCCCGCCGCCGGGCCCGATTCGACGGCCATCGCGGGCATGCGCAGGCCCTCGGCCACGGTGAAGACACCGCCGCTGCTGCCCATGACATAGGGCGCGGGCAAGCCCATGCCGGTCACCGCCGCCTCGAGGCGCGCGAGATACGAGGCCAGGATGGGCCCGACATAGGCGCACACCGCGGTCGTGCTCGTGCGCTCGAACTCGCGGATCTCCGGCAGGACCTCGCTCGACAGGAAGATCGGCAGGTCGGGCAGCGCCGCCCTGAGCCGCTCGCCGATCGCCCGCTCGTGGGTGTCGTTCAGGAACGAGTACAGCAGGCACACCGCGACGGCCTGGACGTCATGGCGCTTGATGAAGTCGACGGCGTCGTCCAGCTCCTCGATCCTGAGCGGCTCCACCACCGCGCCCTGGGCGTCCACGCGCTCGGTGACCTCGAGACGAAGGTGACGGGGCACGAGGACGGCGGGCGCGTCCTGGAACAGATCGTACAGGCTCGCCCGCGCCGAGCGCCGGAGCTCGAGCACGTCGCGCATCCCGCGCGTGGTGATGAGCGCGATGCGCGCGCCCTTGCCCTCGAGCAGCGCATTGGTGACGACGGTGGTCGCATGCGCGAGCCACGTGACGTCGGCGGCCGCGATGCCGCGGCTCTCCGTCGCCGCGGCGAGGGCGTCGAGCACGCCCCGGGCAAAGTCGCGCGGCGTCGTCGGCACCTTGACGACGCCGATGCCCCCGCGCGCCTCGTCCACGAGGACGACATCGGTGAAGGTGCCGCCGATGTCGACGCCGATTCTCCAGCTC
>CAWIZN010000071.1:0-16798 GCA_963840495.1 uncultured Candidatus Rokubacteria bacterium | reverse complement strand
GCCGAAGAGCGCATAGTGCGCCGCGGTGAAGCTGCCGCCGGACACCGACGAGATCACGTCCACGTCATCGAGCAGCGCGCGCTCATTGCCGGTGGCCGGCTGGCGGGGATATTGCTCCCCTGGCCTTCGTCGTCGATGTACAGCTCCCGAGGCTCCGGAACGTGACGACAGCGTAGCTCATAGCCGCACCTCCCTGGGCGTGCAGACTGCACGAAGAAATCTCTTGGGCCTGACGACCGCGCTCAGGAACGATTATAGTTCTGATGTCGTCGCTTCCCGAGAAGGAGGGTGTTATGACGGGACGCTCGGACCACCAGGTTCTGAAGTCAAATCCGCCCGGCACCCTCGACACGTCGTTCATTGCCATGGACTACCTGAACAACCCGGGGACGAGCCCCAGTTCCAGGGCGTGTGCTTCGCGCCCTGTCGACGCTCGGCGGCCGGCGGGTCGGCACGCGCGGGCTATCGGCGCCACGCGCGACGCCCACCCGGACCGTTGTGATCCGGATGAGTAACCTCGCTGTCCGGATCCTGTTCGACGCGGAGAGGCGGGCGATCGGGGTCGAGTGCTGGGAGGGCGAGCACCTCTACCGGGCGGATCCTCACGCGGCCGGCGGGGAATTCGAGGTGAAGCGGTATTTCTGCTCGCGCGAGGTCATCCTCGCGGGCGGCGCGTTCAACTCGCCGCAGCTCTCGATGCTGTCGGGCATTGGTCCGGCGGCGCATCTCGCGGACAAGGGCATCGAGTGTCTCGTCGACCGGGCCGGGTCGGCACCAACCTCCAGGACCGCTACGAGGTCGGTGTCGGTGTCGGAGATGCGGGAGGACTACATGATCGCGGAGAAGGCGAGCGAGGTCATCCTCGCCGACGGTCGCCGGGGCTGACGGGCTGACTTCAGGGCTCACGATCCCGCTCGCCCTCCCCCTCCGCGCCGATCACGTCATCGAGTGACCTGCCCGCCTGCGGCCGGGCGGAGCACCAGGATCGCAAGCCGGTGCGGGAGGCTGTCCGCTCACCCTGCACCGCGAGTGCCGAACGGCCACGCGTGGCATCTGCCGCTCGTCATCAAGCTGGGCACGATGCCGGCGCCCTGCGATGGCGACGCTGGGGCCTGATGCATCCCGAGACCACGCGCCGGGGCCAACCCGGAGGCCGTGCTACGATGTCAGCCGCATGACAATGCTGAAAGAGCTGGCGCGCGAATACTGGGCCAACCGGCCGATGGAGCTCGCGGCGGCGCTGTCGTACTACACCCTTCTCTCGCTCGCTCCCCTGGTCCTGATGGCGGTGGCCGTCGCCGGTCGGTCTTCGACCGCGCCACCGTGGAAGGCAAGATCGTGACCGAGATCCGTCTCCTCGTCGGGGCCGAAGGCAGCGAGGTGGTGCAAACGGTCCTGCGCCACGCGAGCAATCCGGAGAAGGGCGCGCTCTCGGTGGTGTTCGGCGTCGCCGTGCTCTTTCTCGGCGCGACGACGGTCTTCGTGCAGCTTCAGAGCTCTCTGAATCGCATCTGGAAAGTCGATGAGAGTGCGCCCGCAACGTGCTGTGGCTCCTCGTCAAGGAGCGGCTGCTGTCGCTCGCCATGGTCCTGGCCGTCGGATTTCTGCTCCTCGTCTCCCTCGTTGTCAGCGCCGCGGTGGCGGCCTTCGGCGAGACCACGCTGGGCGGGCTGAGTGACGCGGCCGTCGTGCTCGAGGCCCTCAACGTGCTGGTCTCGCTGGTCGTCGTCACGCTCCTCTTCGCTATGATCTTCAAGGTCATGCCGGATGCGCCGTCGCCTGGCGCGACGTCTGGGTCGGCGCGATCACCGCGGTGCTCTTCACCATCGGCAAGACCCTTATCGGGCTGTCCTCGGGCGCACGAGCATCGGGTCGCCCTACGGAGCCGCCGGGTCGCTGGTGGTCATGACGGTGGGGGTGTTCTACGCGTTGATGATCGTCTTCTTTGGCGCGGAGCTTACGTCTTTTCGTTTCAGGCGGAGCCGGGGGCGGCCGAGCTGTAGCGGCATGACGAACCTTCCTCCCCGCCCTCGCTACGTACTGGCCCCGGTGAGTGGATCTCGACGCCGGCGCTCTACTTGGTGATGCGCCTCTCCTGGTCCAAGGACACGCCGCCTTCGATTCTGCCGCCCGCGACGGAACGTGGAAGGCCCGGGTGTCGTGGGGCATTCGACGTACGGGCCCTCGGCCCGAACGGGCCGCCCGGTGCGGGTGTCGGAGCCATGAACTGATGCGGGCTAGTGCGAGGGCGGGCCCGTTCCAGGCGCCGGGCGCTTCCGGGCGGTGCTGTTCGGCGGGGAAAGTCGATCGCTCCACGAGCGCTCGGCACGGGCCGGCCGAGGATCGTGGGAGTTGGTTGTCCCGAATCGTCTGGTTGACGAACCTTCAGGATGGCTCGGCCCGAACCTGGCCGATCGCTCGGGGGAGCTCTGCAGCCGAATTGATCCGCCAGATTGATGACCTTGGGTCGGCATGGGACATTCCGTCGGTGTCGTCGGACCCCGCCCTTCAGTCTATGCCAGTCGCGGCGCTCGTGGCGAGGACGGAAGAGCCGGCCGTGTCCGTTTCCCGCGCCGAGAATTCGAGGCGACGGGCGCGGAGGCAGGAGCTTCTTCTTTCGTTTGGTTCGTTCCCCTTGGTGGCGTTGTAGTCGGATCATCCTTGACGGCCGCTCTGAGCCGGAAGCCGGATGTCTGCGTCGTCCGGGGCTCGCCGCGTGACTATGTCGGAACAACCCGTGGACGAGCGGCGCGGAAGTATTCCGCCTGCCCTTGTCCGTCGGCGACTGGCCCGTCCGCGCCGGATGGCTGACGCTTCATCAACTCACCGGCGCTCCCGTCCTGCCGGTCCTCCATCATCTCGCGGGACGTCGGCACGTCATGACCATTCACCCGCCTCTGCCGGCGCTTCCGTCGGACCGGCCGATGGGCCTCGAGGTCTGGCGGGACAGGCTGACGCGTCTCCTGGAAGACTACGTGAGGCGATTCCCCGAGCAGTGCCCTTACATGGTCCTGGCGCAGCGCTGGACGAGGTCAGCTGAACAACCCATGGACGAGGCGCCCCGGTGGTGACCGGCGACGCGCGCGTCATGGCAGGGCGGTCCGCGGTACCATGACCCGGCCATGACGACCCCTACCGTCCCACCCCGTGCCCTGGCCCCCGACGTCGATCCCGTCCGCTTCGAGGTCATTCGCAACGCGCTGCTCGCCATCACCGAGGAGATGGGGGCGACGCTCCGCCGCGCCGCGTATTCCACGAACATCAAGACCCGCGGCGATTTCTCCTGCGCGTTCTTCGACCGCGACCTGCGCACGATCGCCCAGGCCTTCGCCCAGCCGTCGCACCTGGGCTCGCTCGCCCACATCGTGCCGCGGGCCATCACGGCCTACGGGGCCGATCGCCTCGCCCCGGGCGACGGCATCCTCATCAACGACCCGTACCTGGGCGGCGTGCACCTGAACGACATCACCCTCATCACCCCCGTCTTCCACGAGGGAGCGCTCTTCGGCTACGTGGCGAACATCGCGCACCACGTCGACGTGGGGGGCGGCGCCCCGGGGAGCATCGGGGTGTCGAGCGAGATCTACCAGGAGGGGCTGGTCATCCCGCCGGTGCGGTTCGTGAAGGACGGCCAGATCGACCGGGACCTCTTCGCGATGATCCGCTCGAACTTCCGCGGCACCCGCGAGATCTCCGGCGACTTCCGCGCGCAGACCGCGGCGAACCGGCTGGGGGCGCACCGGATCGAAGCGCTGGTGGCGCAGTACGGCGCCGCCACCCTGGCCCACTACCTCGACGAGCTGCTGCGCTACACGGAGCGGCGCACGCGCGCGGCCTTCGCGGAGTTTCCCGACGGCCGCTTCGCCGCAGACATGCTGATGGACGGCGACGGCGTCACCGATCAGCCGGTGAAGCTCGCGGCCACCGTCACGATCGAGCAGGGCCGGCTGTCCGTCGACCTCACCGGCTGCGACGACCAGCGCAAATCGCCGACGAACGCGACGTCGTCGCAGACCTACTCGGGCGTGGTGTACGTGCTCAAGTGCCTGATCGATCCGGACATCCCGGTGAACGACGGCTTCTACCGGCTCATCGACATCCGGAGCCGTCCCGGCTCGGTGGTCCATGCGCAGCATCCCGCCGCGGTGGCCGCGGGCTGGGAGATCGCGATGCAGCTCTGCGACCTGCTGTTCAAGGCGCTGGCCCCCGCGCTGCCCGATCGCGTGGTGGCGGGCACGAAGGGCTGCGTGTGCAATATCGCGTTCGGCGGAGTCAATCCGGCGACCGGCGAGTACTTCACCTACTACGAGACCATCGCGGGCGGCTACGGGGCCACGCTCACCACCGACGGCATGGACGCGGTGCAGGCGCACTTCCAGAACACCGAGAACGCGCCGGTCGAGGAGACCGAGGCCAACTACCCGGTGCGCATCCTGTGCTATGCCCTCATCGAGAACTCGGAGGGCGGCGGGCGCCACCGCGGCGGCCTCGGCGTGCGGCGCGACTACACGTTCCCCGGCCACGAGCCGAGCTTCTCGATTCTCTCCGACAAGGCCAAGTACGCCCCGTGGGGGCTCTTCGGCGGCGGCTCGGCCCGGCCCGCCAAGTACATCCTGAACCCGGACACGAAGGCGGCGCGCGAGCTGCCGTCGAAGATCACCTTCCAGCTCGTGCCCGGTGACGTGGTGAGCGTGCAGACTCCGGGCGGAGGCGGCACGGCCTCTGCCGCTCGAGCGCGATCCTTCGCTCGTGGCCGCCGACGCGGCTCAGGGGAAGATCTCGGCGAAGCGCGCCCGCGCCGTCTACGGCGTGGTCGTCGATCCGGCCACGCAGGCTCTGGACGCGCCCGCCACCGCCAAGGCGCGGGCGAGAGCCCGATGCGCGCTCGCGCGAAGAGGCCCGGCCGCCCGACCGAGCAGTCGCGGAGTGGCCAATGACCGCGTGGCGCGTGGGCATCGACATCGGCGGCACGTTCACCGACGCCGCCCTCGTGGACGGCGAGACCGGCCAGGTGCGGGTGGTCAAGGTGCTCACCACCCCGGAGGACCCGGCCAGGGGCTTCATGGGCGCGCTGGAGCGCGGCCTCGCGGAGTGCGGGGCCGGGGGCCGCGACGTGGCCGCGGTGGTCCACGCCACCACCGTGGCGACCAACGCCATCATCGAAGGCAAGACGGCGCGCGTGGGCATGCTCGTGACGCGCGGCTTCCGCGACATCCTCGAGATCGGCCGGCAGATCCGCTCCCGGCTCTACGACGTGCATCTGCAGAAGCCGGCGCCGCTGGTGCCCCGGCGATGGAGCCTCGAGGTCAGCGAGCGTCTCGACGCCGAGGGACGCGTGCTGGAGCCGCTCGACCTCGGCGAGGTGCGCGCGGCGGTGCGCCGCCTGCGGGACGAGCGAGTGGAGGCGGTGGTGATCTGCTTCCTGCATTCCTACCTGAACCCCGCCCACGAGCGCGCCGCCGCGGCGATCGTGCGCGAGGAGATGCCGGACACCTGGCTGTCCGTCTCGTCGGAGGTGTGCCCGGAGTTCCGCGAGTACCTGCGGGGGAGCACCGCCGCCGTGAACGCGGCGGTGATGCCGATCGTGTCGCGTTACATAGACGCGCTCGAGTCCCGGCTCGCCGCCCTCGGCGCCACCGCGCCCTTCTACGTGATGCAGTCGAACGGCGGCGTGATGACCTCGGCGTCGGCCAAGGAGCGGCCGGTCTACATGGTCGAGTCGGGCCCGGCCGCGGGGGTCATCGCCGCGGGCGCGGTGGCCGCGCCGTACCACTACGCCAACGTGCTCTCGTTCGACATGGGGGGCACCACCGCCAAGGTCGGCCTGATCCAGGACGGGCGGCTCCGGCTCTCCACCGAGATGGAGGTGGGCGCGCAGGCGGTGACCCCGCTCGGCGAAGGGCGGGGCGGCGGCTATCCGGTGCGCACGCCGGTGATCGACCTGGTGGAGGTGGGCGCGGGCGGGGGCAGCGAGGCGTGGATCGACGCGGGGGGCGCGCTGCGCGTCGGCCCGCGCAGCGCGGGCGCCCGGCCGGGACCGGCGTGCTACGGCCTGGGCGGCGCCACCCCGACCATCACGGACGCGAACCTGGCGCTGGGCCGGCTCGACCCGGCGTTCTTCCTGGGCGGCGAGATGACGCTCGACGCCGACGCGGCCCGCCGCGCCATCGCGTCGCTGGTGGCCGCGCCCCTCGGCCTCGATCCGCTCGCCGCGGCCAGCGGCATCGTGGAGATCGCCAACGCCCACATGATCGGCGCGATGCGCCTCGTCTCGGTGCAGCGCGGCTACGATCCGCGCGACTTCGTGCTCGTCGCCTTCGGCGGCGCCGGGCCCCTGCACGCCAACGCGCTGGCGCGCGAGCTCGGCATCCCCACCGTGCTGGTGCCGCCGAGCCCCGGGATCGCCTCGGCGGTGGGCATGCTCGCGACCGACATCCGCCACGAGTTCGTCGCCACGCGACGGCTCCGGCTGGACGGGCTCGCGCCCGCGACGCTGGAAGCGCTCTTCGCCGACTTCGTCGCGGAGGGAGAGGCGCGTCTCGAACGCGACGGGGTGCCGCTCGCCGACCGGCGCATGCTGCGAAGTGCCGACCTCCGCTATCACGGCCAGTCGTTCGAGCTGCCCGTGACCGTCCCGCCCGGGCCCCTGTCGGACGCCGACGTGGTGCGGCTGCGCGACGAGTTCCACGCGATGCACGAGCGCGCCTACGGCTACGCCGCGCCCGACGATCCGGTGGAGCTGGTGAACGTGCGTCTCGCCGCGGTCGGGCGTGACCCCGAAGCCGCGTCGCGCGCCGCTGCCCGAGGGCGGCTCCTCCGCCGCGCCCGCGGTGAAGGGCCGCCGCGACGTGTGGTTCGCCGAGGCGAGCGGCGTCCAACCGACCGTGGTGCTCGACCGCGGGAAGCTCCTGCGCGGCAACGTCATCGACGGTCCCGCGATCATCGAGGAGCCCGATGCCAGCACGCTCGTGCACCCGGGCTGGACGGCCACCGTGGACGAGCACGCCAATCTCGTGCTCCGCCCATCGGCCCGCTGACGCGGGCGGGTCCGGAGATCAAGCAACGGTTTGCTCGAGGGCTGGAAGCCGCCGCCTTGCATCTGTAAACATGGCCATTTAGAATCACAAAATGGACATTTCAGTTACCGAGTTCAAGCACCGCTGCCTGGAAATCATCCGCCGTGTCGAAGAGTCCGGTAAACCGGTCGCCATCACGCGCCGCGGGAAGGTCGTCGCGCGCCTGAATCCTTCAACGTCATCCATCGAACCCAGCCATCTGAAGCCCTGGGAGCAGCTCCGCGCGCTGGGTGGGCGCCTGCGGGCAAAGCCGAGCGAGTCGGTGCTGCGCGACGAGGATTTCGAGGTGCTGCGCTGAGCGCTCTGCTCGACACCCATTCGGAGCAGGGCCGGAAGCGGCTCGATCTGCCCATGCCCTTCCCGGATTGGCTCACGCGAGCGGCCGATGCCCGGATGATTTCTCGTGATGCCACTCAGCGTCGAGGTGGTGCTCGCCCTCGATGCGCTCCCGGCGTCGTTTCACGGTGATCCTGCCGACCGCTTGATCGTCGCCACTGCCCGTGCCCACGCGCTGCCGCTTGCCACGCACGACGGGGCAATTCGGCGCTCGCGGGCCGCGAACCTCTGGAGGCCGTGAACGCCTTGTTCTTGCTCTTCCGTCTCAACCCGGTTCACGACCATCGAGCGCTGGAGCGCCCGCTTGCGCCCAGGGGATCGCCGAGATGGCCGAACAGCAAAAACCTGCCAATATCGGACGCTGGAGCCCGCAGGCACAGCTGGACGCGCGGGCGCGGCACTGCTAGCCTCGGTGGGGGCCCGTTGCCGGTCGGGTGCGTGCCCGGACCGCGGTGCGGGAACCGCACCGCCCAGGACTGGGGCTGCCGGGATCTCGGGTCTGCCCCAATGCCGGCCTGAGGTCGGCGCCGGGGAGTCCGGCCTCCAAAAGTCGAGGATTGACCGGGACGCCGCAATCCGATCGGCAGGCATCCTTCGTATTATCGCCATGACCCCAGAGGGTGCCCAATGACAGAAGAACGGACAGCCCACGCCCTACAAGACCTCGCCGCTTCCCACGTGCTGGGCCTGCTGGACCCGCCCGAGGCGGCTGCATTCGAGGCGCACCTGCAGTACGGCTGCGCGACCTGCCAGACGGAGGTCGCTGCCCTGCGAGAAGTGTCAGGAGCCCTCGCCCTGTCGGGGGTTCTCACGCGTCCGCCCCATCTCCTCCGCGAGCGGGTTCTCGCCCGGGTCCGGGCCGACGCTGCCTCACGATCCTCCGTGTTGGTCGTACCCGCTCCAGAAGGCGTGTGGGAAACCGCGGGCCCGGGCGTGATGGTCAAGTATCTCTTCTGTGACCCAGTGCGGTCGAGGCGGACGATGTTGATGCGCGTGAGCGGTGGCATTCGCCGTACCGGTCACCGGCACGGTCATGCCGAAGAAGTCTTCGTGCTAGAGGGCGAGTTCGCGCTTGGCGCCGTGCTGCTGCGCGCCGGTGACTACTCAGGGGCGCCCCGCGGGACGTTGCACCCCGAGACGTTCACCGATGCCGGTTGTCTGTGCCTGTGCTTTGTCGGCGAGATCAATGAGCCGCTCCAGGTCGCGGAGACGCACGTGCCGCGGCCGGGGCAGGTGATCGTCCGCGCGGGCGAGCGAACCTGGCGGGCGGCAGGGGCGGGCGTGATGACGAAGCATCTCTTCTCCGACTCGCTGGCCGGGACGAGAACGGCGCTGGTGCGTCTGCAGCCCGGTGCGGGTCTCCCGCGACTGGCGCCAGCGGCGGCCAACGAGATCTTCGTTCTTCGGGGGAGCGGATACTTCGCCGGTCAGGGGGTCTCCGCGGGGGACTACTATCGGGCGGCCCCCGGACTGCTCAGCGAAGTCAGGTCCGCCGACAACGGCTGCGAGCTTCTCATGGTGTCCTCCGACGTGGGCCACCACCCGACTCTCCCGGCGCGGAGGCGCTAAGTCCATGCCGTGGGAAGCATTGACGGCGCGCCCGCTGCTCGCCAGGGTCCGGCAGTCTCCCCCGACCCAGGCGGCCCGCGAGCGGATGCTAACCGCTCTGATCGCGCGGGTGAGCGCCGGCGACCAGTTGGCGCTCGAGTCGCTTTACGACGAGACCAGCGCCCGCGTCTACTCGGTGGCCCTACGGGTGCTGCGCGATCCGTCCAGCGCGAGTGAGGTTGTCGTGGACGTCTTTGCCCGCCTCGCACAGAGGGCTTCGACCTACGATCCCGAGCGAGGAAGCCCTACCACGTGGCTCGTGATGCAGACGCGCACCCGCGCGATCGACCGCTACCGCCTGGACGCGAAGATGCGCAGCCGCGAGGTCTCGCTGTCCGCCGAGATGGAGAATGAGATCCACTCCAGTACCGAGGATTCGGCCGATGTGAGCGCGCGCGACGAGGTTCAGCGCTCAATCCGTGCCGCCCTCGCCCTGCTCACCGCCCCCCAGCGCCGCGTGATCGAGATCGCCTACTACTCCGGCCTCAGCCAAAGCCAGATCGCCGCACTCCTCGGTGAGCCGTTGGGAACAGTCAAGACGCGCATCCGCACCGCGATGCGGCGGCTCCGCGAACTGCTGGCTCCGTCGCTGGAACAGCTCCGGCCCTGACGCGTCGAGCCCGCGGCGGTGATCCGTCGGCGGACGCCGGCGCCTTCGCGGGCACGGTCGCCCGCAAGCTGTCCCAGGGCGCGTTCCTGGCGGTGCTGAGCACGGACCTCGGCATCCCGCAGTGACGGACGACGATGCGCGCCAACGAGTCGAGACGCACGTTCCGGCTGCCGGTGCCGCTCAGCCGAGGCCGAGTCGGGCGCGCGTGGCCGGGCCCACCATGCCGTCGCTGGTGAGGCCGGTCTTGGCCTGGTAGGCGCGGACCGCGGCGTCGGTCGACGCGCCGAAGACGGCGTCGGCTTCGACGGGAAAGCCGGCCGCGGCGAGCGCGCGCTGCAGGGCGCGAACGTCCTCCCCCTGCATGACGCCATTCCCTCACCCGACCTCGCGCCGCCACCGGCGCCCGGCCCGCCGGTCGTCTGTGTGCAGTTCGCCTCCAGCGCGAGTTCTTCATGGGCGCCCGGACGGTGAGCAGTGCGACGGCGCCGGCACCTTCACGGCCTTCGCGAGGAGCCGGCCCAATGGCCGGCCGCGGCCGACTCGTGGATCTGCCTCGCGGCGTGCTGCGTCGCGCACGCGTTGCGGCTATCATGGCGGGGGCTCGGCGCGTTCGGGCCCGCGAGCCCGCCGACCCGCATGCGAGGCCACGCCGCCGCACCCATTTTCGCGGTGATAGGAGGATGCCCGTGTCCGAGAATCTCGCCACTCCGGGGCTTCCGCCGGTGGACCCACTTCCGCTCACCGGCCTGCGCGTGCTGGACCTCACGCTGGCGCGCGCCGGGCCCACGTGCGTTCGCCATCTCGCGGACTGGGGCGCCGACATCATCCGCGTGGAGCCGCCCGGCAGCAACGAAGGCTTCGGCGGCGCGCGGGACGGGTTCGACTTCGTCAACCTGCACCGCAACAAGCGGTGCATCGCGCTCGATCTGAAGGATCCCGACGCCCATGCCGCCTTCCTCGCGCTGGTCAAGACGGCCGACGTGCTCGTCGAGAACATGCGCGTGCAGGTGAAGCACCGGCTGAAGGTTGCGTACGAGGACCTCAGACCGTTGAACCCGCGGCTCGTCTACGCGTCGATCTCCGGCTTCGGCCAGACGGGCCCGTACTCCAAGCGCGGCGGCGTCGATCAGATCGCGCAGGGCATGGGCGGCCTCATGTCGATCACGGGAGAGCCGAACCGCGGGCCGATGCGCGTGGGCATCCCGATCGACGATCTCACGGCGGGCAATCTCCTCGCCTTTGGCGTCATGCTCGCGCTGTACGAGCGCAAGACGACGGGCGTGGGCCGGTTCGTGCACACGAGCCTGCTGGAGGCGCAGGTCTTCATGCTGGACTTTCAGGCCAGCCGCTACCTGATGGATGGAGAGGTCGCGGGGCAGGCCGGCAACGACCATCCCGTGAACATCCCGATGGGCGTGTTCCCCACGTCCGACAAGCCCATCAACATCGCGGCCTCGTCACCCAAGCTGTGGGAGGTGTTCTGCCGCGCCGCGGAGAAGCCGGAATGGCTCGAGGTGCCGGAGTGGAAGACGCCGCAGGGGCGCAGCAAGGACCGAGCACGCGTGAACGCCGCGGTCTCCGAGGTGACGAGGACGAAGCCATCCGCCTACTGGATCGACAAGCTCGAGGAGGTCGGCATCCCATGCGGACCGATCAACAACATCGCCGAGGTCTTCGCCGATCCGCAGGTGAAGCACCTCGGCATCGCCATGCCCATCCGGCACCGGCGCCGGGGCGCCACCCACATCGTAGGCTCTCCGGTGAACCTCGAGTCGCTCAAGACGGGCGTGCGGCGCGACGTGCCGGATCTGGGCGAGCACTCTTCGGAGGTTCTCGCCGAGGCGGGGCTCACGGCGGAGCAGATCGCCAAGCTCCGCGCGAAGGGCGCCCTCGGCGGGACATGACGGGCCCCGGACGCGGCCGCCCTCGCGGGTCGAAGCGCAGCCTCGCCTTCTCGTCCAAACGGTTCGAGAAGCTCCCCGCGCTCCCAGTCGCCGCGAGCGCGGGCCGATGAGGCGATCGCGGTCGAGGAGTCCCGGCCGGATGTTCTATGGCTGGTGGATCGTGATCATCGGGTGCATCTTCGACGCGGTGAAGGGCGGCACGTACAACACCGGGCTCACGCTCTACTTTCTTCCGGTGCTCGAGGAGCTCCACCTCAGTCGCGCCGCGACCTCGCTGCCATTCTCGCTCGCCAAGCTCGAGGCCGCACTGGGAGGCCCGCTCGCCGGATACCTCGTCGATCGCTTCGATCTTCGGGTGATCTTGGCGTCGGGGACCATCCTGGCCGGCCTGGGGTTCGTGCTCTTGTCTTTCACCCACAGCTACCTCGCCTTCGTGCTGGTCTTCGCCGGGCCCGTGACGACGGGCTTTCAGCTCGGCTTCAATCAAGCCACGCTGGCCGCGGTCAATCACTGGTTTCGCCGCAAGCGCGGCCTCGCGATGTCGATCGTCCAGACCGGGCAGTCCATCGGGGGTGTCGTGATCGTTCCCCTCGTCGCGCTCGTCGTCCTGACCTTGGGGTGGCGCGCAGCAGCGTTCTGGTCCGGCGTCGTCGTTCTGCTGCTCCTCCCCCTCGTCTGCCTCATGCGCGGCTCGCCAGAGAGCATGGGGCTGGTGCCCGACGGCGAGCGCGGAGCGTCGCCGCCTGCCCTCGGACGTCTGCCGCCGCCCGCGGAACCGCACGAGTTCACGGCCCGCGAGGCGTTGCGGTCGCGGGCCTTCTGGCTGCTCGCGGCGTTTCACGGGCTGCGCAACGTTCCGTACAGCGGGGTCACGGTGCACTTCGTCCCCCTCCTGGTCTGGAAGGGCCTGGACGAGCCGAAAGCCGCGTTCATCGTCGGCCTCACGGCCCTCTGCACTGTCATCGTGCGGCCGCTGACGGGATGGATCGGCGACCGGCGGTCCAAGCAGACGATCGGCGCCGCCGGTGTCTTCCTGGGGGCCATCGGCCTCGCCGTGCTCGCATACGGCAGTGGGGCGATATGGGCGCTGGTGCTCTTCGCCATCCTGTTTTCGTTCGGCGATGGAATCAACTCGGTGACGTGGGCGCTGGTCGGGGACTACTTCGGCCGTCGGCATTTTGCCACGATCCGCGGCTGGATCAGCATGCTCCAGAGCGTGGCCTCCATCCCGGGTGCGGTGTTCACCGGCTGGGTCTACGACCGGACGGAGAGCTACACGTACGCGCTACTCCCTTTCGTCGTCGCCTACGGGCTGGCCGGGCTGATCCTGTGTTGGCTCCCCGCGCCCGAACCACCGGCGCGTCCCGCGGTCCGCGTCGCGTCCTAGGAATTCCACCGCGCCAGGGAAACCAGAGGAGTGCGTTCGATGCCGATCGATCCGAGCCGCGAGAGCTGGAAGCCGGGGATGAGCTGGGAACGGGCCATCGCCGACATCGAGTACATCAGGGGCCTGGCAGAGGAGATGGGCGGAGCCGAGCGTATCGCCCGACAGCACGCCGGTGGCCGCTCGACGGTTCGGGAACGCATCGCCGCCTTCCTCGATCCCGGCAGCTTCGTCGAGGCCGGCCCGCTGGTCGGCGCGGCCACCTACGACGAGGACGGCAACCTCCGGAGCTTCACTCCGGGTGCGTACGTGATGGGCCTGGGCGAGATCGGCGGGCGGCCCATCGCGATCGGCGGCGACGACTTCACCATCTCCGGTGGCAGCCCCCACGACGTGCACAAGCGACCCGCGACTTCATCCACCCGCTGGCCATCCAGTACGGCCTGCCCTGCGTGCAACTGGTCGAGGGCGTGGGCCACAGCTCCAAGGCCGACGAGGCATCGGGCCACATGGGCCTGCCCTCGGGCGATCTGTGGTGGCAGATGGTGGAGATGCTGCAGAAGGTGCCCGTCGCGTCCGCCGTGCTCGGCGCCGTGGCCGGCTGGCCGGCGGCGCTGGCGATCATGTCGCATTTCACCGTGATGGTGAAGGGCCAGAGCCAGATCTTCCCGTCGGGCCCGCCGGTGGTGCGGCGCGCGATCGGCGAGACGGTCGAGAAGGAGGCGCTGGGCGGCTCGCAGATGCACGTCCACGAGTCAGGTCAGATCGACAACGAGGCCGAGACCGAGCAGGAGGCCTTCAGCCAGATCAAGCAGTTCCTCTCGTACCTGCCCAACACCACGAGCGACGTGGCGCCCCGGATGGACACCGGGGACCGGCCCGACCGCCGGCCCGAGGAGCTGTTGAACATCATCCCGGCCAACCGGCGTCAGGGCTACGACGCCCGAAAGCTGATCCGCCTGGTGGTGGACAACGGCGAGTTCTTCGAGATGCGTCGCCACTGGGCCGGCGCGATCATCACCGGCTTCGCCCGGCTCGACGGCTACAGCGTCGGGGTGATCGGCAGCGACCCGATGAAGCTGGCCGGGGCAATGGACGGCAACGGGGCCGACAAGTACACGCACTTCGTCGATCTGTGCGATGCGTTCAACCTACCGGTGGTGATCTTTCTCGACATGCCCGGCTTCATGCTGGGCTCGGCGGCCGAGCGGAAGGCCACCATGCGCCGGGGGGTGCGGGCGCTCATCGCCAGCGCCGAGGCCCAGGTGCCCAAGGTCGAGTTCAACGTGCGCAAGTCCTACGGCGTGGCGGCCGATGCGCCCAACAGCCTGGGCCACCCCCACGGCCTGAACCTGCGCTTCGGCTGGCCCGCCGGCGAATGGGGCGGCATCCCCATCGAGGGGGGCGTGGCCGCGGCCTACCGTCGCGAGATCGCGGCGGCCCGCGATCCCGACGCGCACCGCGAGATGATCGAGCAACGACTGCTGCGCCTCCGCTCGCCGTTCAGGGCAGCCCACCAGGGCGACGTGGTCGACCTGATCGATCCCCGCGAGACCCGCCGACTGGCCTGCACGTTCGTAAAGCTCGCCCAGCCCATGCTGGCCAAGCTGGCTCAGCGCCCGAAACGAGCCGTCCGGCCGTGAGCTAGTCGCCGAGGCGGGTCGCCAGCACCGCCGCGGGCCGCTGACCCACGGCCAATGGCGGCCGTCCGCGGCGTCAGGCGCGCGCGCCGTAGACGGGGGTGAGCGATCCCGCGAATGCGGGATCGTCCCCGCGCGCGGCGACGAAGAACAGCCGCTGGAGGGTCTTCGTGATGGGACCCGGCATGCCGTCGCCCACCTTCAAGCGATCGACGGCGATGACCGGCGTGACCTCCTCCGCCGAGCCGCAGATCAGGATCTCGTCGCACACGTAGAGCTCGGTGCGATCGATCGAGCGCTCGACGGCCGGCCGGCCGTACTGGCGCGCGTAGAGCTCGAGCACCGACCGCCGCGTGATCGACTCCAGCACGCCGTCGGTGACCGGCGGCACCACGAGCTGGCCATCGCGCACCATCATCAGGGCGGCGCCCGTCGCCTCCGCGACCTTCCCCGCCTGCGTCAGCAGGATCGCGTCGTCGAATCCGTTCTCGCGCGCCTCGACGGCGGCCAGCCGGTTGTTCTGGTAGTTCGCCCCGGCCTTGACCCGCGCGGGCACCACGTCGTCTGCGATGCGGCGCCACGTCGCCACGCCCATCGCGAGCCCGCGCTCGAGCTTGGCGTCGTGCGGTCGCGGGCCGCCGAGGATGAACGCGCCGGTGTCGATCTCGTCGGGCCGATATGACTTCACGCCGCCGGAGCCGCCGTCGCCGAAGTAGGCGACCAGGCGAAAGTGCACGTCATCGTGGAAGTCGTTGGCCCGGAGCCACTCGACGACGGCCACCCGCAGGTCGCCGAGCGAATACGGGAGCTGCATCCGCATCACTTTCATGCTGTGGCCGAGTCGCTTCAGATGCTCGTCGAGCTTCCAGACGTAGAGGTCCCGCATCGCGGGATTCCAGTACGCGCGCAGGCCCTCGTAGACGTTGGCGCCGCGCAGGACGGTCAACGTGAAGACGCTGAGCGTCGCCTCCTCGGGATTCACGATCTTGCCGTCCAGCCAGACCTTGAAGTGCGTGTAGCGGGCCATGTCCGCCCTCCCATTCGGTTGTCTGAGCGCACCACCGTGGCCGAGAATAGATGGCAGGCAACGCGAGGCGTACTCTCCTACGTTGAGCGTGCGGTCGAGGGCGCCATCGAAGCAGGTGGGCTCTTCTCATCGCTCTAGCGCCCGCCGCCGCGTTCGTCAACGCCTCGGGCGAGCGTGCGCCTGGGTCGGCGTCCGACTCGCCGTCATCACCGACGCGGCCGTCGCGCGCAAGCACGTGAGCCGCGCCGCCCGCGACGGCGCGAAGCCTGCGCGCTCGTCATGCGCCGCCGGGGTCCGCCTTGGCCGCGGCGATGGTCGACTGTGCCGCGGCCGTGCGCTCACCGCCGGCGACCGCCGCCAGCGCGATAAGCAGGCCCAATGCGATCCCCTTCCGTCCGCCGCCGCGCGTGAACCGGGGCAGCCGCCTACCACGGCGGCCAAGTGCCCGGCCGCCGTGCGGCTGCGCCGCTACGATCGAGCGGCGGCCTCGTGCGGCACCGGGCGCCGACCGGAGACGTAGCGCACGCCGTCGGCGTCCGTGTGCTCCTCGTGCACGGTCCCGGCGGGGACGCTGCAGGAATCGCCCGGTCCATAGGTGACGCGCTCCTTGCCGAAGACGAGCGTGATGGACCCATCCAGCACGAGCACGCGCGCATCGAACCCGTGGGCGTGCGCCTCGCGGTGCTCGTTGGGCTTGATCTCGCCCTCGCGAACCTCGTAGCCCTCCTGGCGAAGGTCGGCTTCGAACTCGGCTCTGGTCATGACGTTCCCCCTTGTCTCGGCGTCGAGTCGCTCAACCGCGGCTCCATCTGTCGCTCGCCCGATGCTAGTCGATTCTGGAAGAGAAGAAAAGTCTCTACGCCTGGCAGCACGGGTGCCGGGCTCGTGGCATCTTGACACTGAGGCCGCCGCTCGCAACGCATCCGCACGACCGGATCCGCTGACCCCGCCCGTGCGGGGCGCCGGGGCGCGCAGGCGCGTCCGGCCACCTTAAGCTTGGGCCAGTCCCGGCGCTCGCCGTCTCCTGTGAATCGCCGGACCCGGTGCCACACGAACCGCCACCATCCCTCGACTGCCCTGACGCAATCTCGTGCTCCGCCCATCGCCGAGCTGACGCGGGAGCGGATCCGGAGATCAAGCAGCGGTTGGCTTCTGCCCATGCCCTTCCCGGATTGGCTCACGCGAGCGGCCGATGCCCGGATGATTTCCGTGA
>CAWIZN010000070.1:0-36818 GCA_963840495.1 uncultured Candidatus Rokubacteria bacterium | reverse complement strand
GGACGGCGCTGGCCCAATCCTCGCCCCGCTTCAGGGAGTCCTCGAAGCCGACGACCTGCACATCAGCCGTCCGCCCGGTTCCCTCATTTCCGTCTCGGCCTTCTCGAGCCAGAAGCGCATGTCCACCCCGCGGTACATCGTCGCCGCGGTGGTGAGGTGCTCACTGAGCTTGCTCGCGTTTGCCACCTGCGCCAATAGAGCTTGCCGAGGCCGAGGTGGCAGTGCGCGACAAGGGGCCGCATGCCGCGGGGCTCGGCCAGCGCCAGCGCCTGGCGGTAGTGGGTCTCGCCGCGTTCGTCATCGAACCGGTCGGGATGGGTCGCGATGTCCCCGAGCAGGTGCAGCGCATGGGGCGCGAGGCCGGGGCGAGACGGAGCGACTTCGACGGCGCGGTCGCCCAGGCTCCGCGCCTCGTCGAGCCGGCCGAGCAGCAGACCGGCACGACCCAGCGAGTAGCAGGCGTTCCAGCGGTTGATTTTCCTCGCCGCGTCACGCTCGAGGAGCTCCTCGCCCTCCCGGAGCCGGGTAAGCGCCTCGCTCCCCTCACCGATCTTGCGCGAGGACCCAGGCGGACATAGTCGACCATGCCCGGGAAGGTTAAGGACGATGTTCGCCGTCCTGGACCACCGTGATCCCGTGCTCGATCAATGAGCGCGCCGTCGCCCAGTCACCCTTGAGAAGGTGAAGCCTGCCCGCGGCCAAGTGGGCCTCACCGACGGTGAACGCATGCTGCGTCGGGTCGGCGAGCCGGAGCATCTCGCCCTGGTACAGAGCCGCCTCAGCGAATCGGCCGAGCTCGGCGAGGCTCGCGAAGAGCCAGTGGCGATTGTAGACCGATGGGAGTAGGCTCCCAAATACTCGTAGACCAAGTCGGCGGGCAGCGCCGCGAGGTTGTCGGTGGCCAGCTCGACCACCCGCTCGTACTCGCCACGGCGGTAGTGAGCCTGCTCGAGATTCGTCGTGGTCACGATGCGCAGTCTCACGTCTCCGAGGCGCCCGGCGATCTCTAGCGCGCGGGTGCCGGTCACAAGCGCCTCGTCCATCTGGCCAAGCTGCGAGTGGGTGTTCGCTAGGAGAGCGCAGACCCAGCCTCGCCGGCGGTCGTCGTTCAACCGTTCGGCGAGGCCCTCCGCCTCGCGCAGGTGCTCCAGCCCCGGTCGGACTTCACCGAGCTGAGCCAGTATTGGCCGCAATTCGAGGCGCTCTCGAGCCTGTTCCAGCGTGGACGAGCTCTCCGGCAGCGCCCGAGGACCCCCAGCGCCAGCTCGAACCAGCCTCGGGCGTCCGGGAGCGCCGACCGGGCGGCCGCCTTGCCTGCGGCCTGCCGGAGATAGGGCACCGCCTTCTCCCGCAACCCACCCCGCAGGGCGTGGTGGGCGAGTCGCTCGATGTGCTCGCCGAGCCGATCCCCGTGCTGCGTCTCGATCGCCTCCACGATGCGCGCGTGCACGGCGCGCCGCCGCGCCTGCGGCAGACTGCCGTAGGCCACCTCGTGCGTCAGCGCGTGCGTGAAGGCATATTCCAGCTCGGGGAAGAAATTGGCCTCGTACAGGAACTCCGCCGCCTGCAGCCGCGCCAGGCCCGCGGACACCGCCTCCTCGGGCAACCCGGCAATGTCCCGCAGCAGCGCAAAGGGGACATCGACCCCGATGACCGCCGCCGTCTGCAGCAGGTGCCGCTCCTCGGGCGGCAGCCGATCAATCCGCGCCGCCAGCACCGCCTGCACCGTCGCCGGGATCTGCAGCGGCGCGACGTCCTTCGCCAGGTGATGCTGCCCGCGGCTGCCTTCCAGGACCCGGGTCTCGATCAACGCCCGCACGCCCTCCTCCAGAAAGAAGGGGTTGCCCTCGGCCCGCTCGATCAACAGGCGCGTGAGCGGAGCCAGGCTCGGGTGATCGCCGAGCAGGAGGTGCAGCAGCTCGTCTACACCGGCCGGCGGCAGCGGATCGAGTCGAAGCTGCGTGTAGTAGCTCTTCTGCCCCCAGCCGTGCTGATACTCGCGCCGGTACGTGACGAGCAGCAGCAGGCGCGCGCCGGGCAGGCTCTCGATCAGACTGTCCAGCAGCGCCTGGGTCTCGGCGTCCATCCAGTGCAGGTCCTCGACGAGCAGGAGCAGGGGGCGCTCGCGCGCTTCCCGCAGCAGCAGCCGTTTCACGGCGTCGAGCGTGCGCTGGCGCCGCTGCGCCGGCTCGAGCGTCTGCCACGCATCGTCGTCCACCGGCACCTCGAGCAGAGCGAGCAGCGCCGGCAGCGCCGGTTGCAGGGAGGCGTCCAGGGCCAGCAGCTTGCCCGTCACCTTGTCGCGGATCTCTCCCAGCGCGTCCTGGTCCTGCAGCGTGAAGTAGCTCTTGAGGAGGTCGATCACCGGCCAGTAGCTCATCGCCTGGCCGTACGAGACGGAGCCGCTCTCCAGCACCAGCCAGCCGTCCGTGCGCGGCGAGTGGGTCACCTCGTACACGAGGCGCGACTTGCCGACCCCGGGGTCCCCAACCAGCGCCACCACCTGCCCATGGCCCGCCCGCGCGCGCTCCAGCGCCTGGCGGAGCTGCTCCAGCTCGCCGTCGCGGCCGACGAAGCGGGTGAGGCCGCGGGCGGTGGCCGCCTGCAGCCGCGAGCGCACGGCCCCCGCGCCGACCAGCTCGTACACCTCCACCGGCTCCGCCAGCCCCTTCACCGCCCGGGAGCCCAGCGAGTTGACCTCCACGTAGCCTTCCACCAGCTCGAGCGTCGCGGCGCTGAGCACAGTCGCGCCCGGGTCCGCGAGCTGCTCCATCCGCGCCGCCAGATGCGTCGTCTGCCCGACGGCGGTGTAGTCCATTCGTAGATCGGAGCCGATGGCCCGCACGAGCACATCGCCCGAGTTCAGCCCGACGCGGATCTGGACGGTGAGGCCGTGTCGACGGCGCACGCCCTCAGCATGCTGCTTCACCGCGTGTTGCATCCGCAGGGCCGCATAGCACGCGCGCACGGCGTGGTCCTCGTGGGCGAGCGGCGCGCCGAATAGCGCCATGATGCCGTCGCCCATCACCTGGTTCACCGTGCCCTCGTACTGATGCACCGCCCCCATCATGTGCTCGAGGACGGGATCGAGAAGCGCGCGAGCCTCCTCGGGATCGCGGTCGGCGAGCAGCTCCATCGAGCCCTTGAGATCGGCGAAGAGCACCGTCACCTGCTTGCGCTCGCCTTCGAGGGCGCTCCTGGAGGTGAGGATCTTCTCGGCGAGGTGCTTCGGCGTGTAGCTGTCCGGCGCGCGCTCAGCCACCGGCGCGCCGTCGAGCCGCTGCCCACAGCCGCTACAGAACCGACTGCCCGGCGAGTTGATGTGAGCGCAGATTGCGCATGTCATCTCGAGCCGGGTGCCGCAGCCATTGCAGAAGCGCGCCCCGGAAGGATTTTCTTGCTGGCACGACGGGCAGGTCACTGGCCGAGACTAGCCCCGGCAGACAACAAGATCAAGCGAGCAGCGGGTCCGTGCCGAGGCCGCGCGCCACGACGGCGGCCCCCCCCCTCGCCCCTCGTCTGAGACCTGATCGGCGCCGACGAGGCAGGGCAGGTGGCGGACATCTGGAGATCCGTGTTGCGGCACTACTGTATTACGGACATACTGGCTGCATGACAACCATCCTGAACGTGAGCCGACGCGGCGTCGTGACGCTGCCGGCCAAGCTGCGTCAGGCCCTCGGCATCAAGGGCGACGACCAGATCATCGCTGAAGCGACGCCGGAAGGGCTCCTCCTGCGCCCTGCCGTCACGCTGCCCATCGAGATGTACAGCGATAAGCGGATCCGCGAATTCGACGAAGCCGAGGCCGAGCTCGAAAAAGTCTTGCAACGAAAGAAAAAGGCGAGATCCGCCCGCTGATCGGCCGCGGATGCGGATCTTCCTCGACGCCAACGTGCTCTTTTCTGCCGCCAAGTCGGATGGCGCCGTCCGACGGGTCCTGGGCCTGCTGGTCGACGCCGGACACGAGTGCTGGGCGGATGGTTACGTCGTCGAGGAAGCGCGGCGCAACCTCGTAGCGAAGGCGCCCTCGGGAGCGCCGGTTCTGGACCTCCTGCTCGCGCGCGTGCATGTCGCGGCCGCGCAGCCTCACCCCGCAGCGCTGGAGGCGACATTCGCGGTCCCGGAGAAGGACCGCCCCGTCCTAGCGGCGGCAATCCGATTGAAGTGCGAGGCGCTGGTTACCGGTGATCGGACGCACTTCGGGCGTCTCTATGGCAAGACGGTTGCCGGCGTGACGATCTATTCTCCGAAGTTGCTCGCGCAAGCTCTCCTCACCTAGCTCAGCGCGCAACCAACTGCGTATCTCTTCGGCGTTGGAAGGTGCCTCCTGGTATTGCGAATGGAGTCGGTGCCCCTCGGAGACGGCATCTCCGTGCCCGAGATTGCAGCCCGTGGAACCGAAAATCGCAGCTCCACTTGACCAGCTCTTAGTTATGGCCATACTCAGGTATGGCCACCACGACGATTCGATCCACCTACGCCCTCGACGTCGAGACCGTCCAGCTGCTCGATCGCTTGGCCCGACAGTGGGCCGTGTCGAAATCCGAGGCTTTGCGCCGAGCGATCCGCGCGGCGGCCGAACTCGGGATGTCCGGTGAGCGCGAGGCCCGGCGGTCTGCGTGGAGACAACTCCAGGCTGATGTCGGTCTCACCCGGGGGGGGGCCAAGGCGTGGGAACGACAGGTGCGGGACGAGCGGCGCGCCTGGCGCGCTCCGCGCTCGTGATCCATCTCGACACTGGATTCCTGATTCGCGCGCTCGTGCCCGGGTCCGCGGAGGGCGTCGCCATGGAGGACTGGCTCTCCGGCGGCGAGCCGCTGCGGGTGAGTGCTGTCGCATGGACTGAGTTTCTGTGCGGGCCCGTGCTCCCGCCCACGTCGAGGTGGCCGAATCCCTGTTCGGACGCCCAGTCGCGCTGGGCGGCCCGGAAGCGGCGCAGGCGGCAAAGCTGTTCGTGCTGGGAGGTCGGCGCCGTCACTCTCTGGCCGACTGCATGATCGCGGCGACGGCGATCGAGGCGGGAGCTGGACTGGCCACGACCAATCCGACGGATTTCGTCCGCTTCGCAGAGAACGGCCTGCGGTTGTCGTGGCCTGCGGCGCCCAGTCGTCGGCGATCAGGGTAGGACCCGCGGACGGGCATGTGAGCACCGGGGATGGTCGCACTCGATGGGTGCTGGCCGGGTGCCAAAACGTCGTACCATCCAAGGGTGGACGACGCCTCGGCTCCGGCGCGATCGTAGGGCCGGGCGACCGGACCGACGAGAAGAAAGGATCGCGCCCGATGACCAGCATCACTACCCTGGCCATGACCGACTTCGTCCGGGAGATCCGCGCCCGGTGCGATGGCGCCATCGACCCGGCCGAGATGGGCCGCTTCCTGGCGGCCAACCGGATCGAGGCGGCATCGCTCGATGGCTTCGTGCGGTTCGCCCCCGCGCGCTACACGCGGCACCTCGTCCACAAGGACCGCGACGTCGAGATCCTCGTACTCTGCTGGGCGCGGGGATCGACGGCACCGATCCACGGGCACGAGGGCGAGTACTGCTGGGCGCGGGTCGAGCGCGGGCGGCTCGCGTTCGCGAGCTACCGCGAGGCCTCGCGGGCGCCCCTGCGGCTCGAGCCGCTTGGATCTGGCGTAGAGGGCGGGCCGGGATACGTCGACGGGCCCGCCGACATCCACGCCGTGACGAATCCCGCCTCGCTCGCGGAGGACGCGGTGAGCCTCCACGTCTATTGTCGCCCCTACGACGAGTGCGATATCTACGACACCGAGCAGAGCGCCGTCCGGCGCGTGCGGCTCATGTACGACTCGGTTCCGCCGCACCTCGCCGCCGTGGCCGAGGGCCAGCGCCCCGCGGCCGCGGGGGCGTGAAGGAGGCTCATGATGCGCGCCGTCGTCATGCGAAACCGGCGGCTCGTGGTCGCCGACGTCCCCGTGCCCGAGCCAGGACCGGGCGAGGTGCTCGCCCGCACCCTCGCCTGCGGCATCTGCGGCTCGGATCTCCACGCCTTCCGCCACGCCGAGCGGTTCGTCGAGGCCGGGCGCCGCGCCGGCAACGCCCGCGTCATGGACCTCGCGCGCGACGTCGTCATGGGCCACGAGTTCTGCGCCGAGATCGTGGACCACGGGCCTGAGACGACGCGGGCGCTGCGGATCGGCACGCGCGTGTGCTCGCGCCCCACCCTCCTGCGCGCCACCGGCCCGCAGAGCATCGGGTACTCGAACGACAACCCCGGTGGCTACGGAGAGTACATGCGGCTCACGGAGGCGCTCCTCCTCGAGGTGCCCGCCGATCTCTCGACCGAGCACGCGGCCTTCACCGAGCCCATGGCCGTCGGCGTCCACGCCGTCGCCCGCGCCCGGCTTGAGCCCGACGACGCGCCCCTGGTGATCGGCTGCGGGCCGGTCGGCCTGGCGGTGATCGCCGCCCTGCGCCTTCGGGGCGTTCGACCGATCGTCGCCGCGGACTTCTCACCCCTGCGGCGCGAGCTCGCGGTGGCCCTCGGGGCCGACACCGTCGTCGACCCCGCCGAGAACACCCCCTGGCAGAGCTGGCGCGAGGCGGCGGTGTGGCGCGATCCTGCCCGCGCGCCCCAGCTTCCACCGTGGCTGCCCGGGCCGCCGCGTCGGCCCGCCGTGGTCTTCGAGTGCGTCGGGGTCCCCGGCGTCCTCGACCAGATCATGGCGGCGGCGCCGCGCGACACCCGCATCGTGGTGGTCGGCGTGTGCATGGAGCCGGACACGATCTACCCCTTGCTCGGCATCGCCAAGGAGCTGAGCGTCCAGTTCGTCCTCGGCTACACGCCGGACGAGTTCGCGGCCACCCTGGGGCACATCGCCGAGGGCGCCATTCCGGTCGCTCCCCTGCTCACGGGCCGGGTCGGCCTCGGCGGTGTGGCGCGCGCGTTCGAGGACCTCGCCGCCCCCGATCGCCACGCGAAGATCCTCGTCGAGCCGGGCCGCGACTGACCGGAGACCCATCCCCAGAGGCGGCGGACGCGAGGCGCGCGCGTGCCACCCGTGGTGAGTGGCGGGTAGATTGGGTGCCTCGATGCGCGCCGCCCATTCGATGATCCGTTCGACGCCGCCGACCGCCCTCCGCCGAACCTCCTCGACGTTCATCGTGGGATACCCGACCGTGCGAGAGCCCAGCTTCAGGAACGCGGCCACAGGCGGCGGGACGCGAGGCGCGCACCCTCGGCGAGGGCGGCGAGCTTGGCCCACACGATGCTCGGATGGATCTCCATCGAGCCCGCAAAGGTCGCGAAGCCGCAGTCGCTGCCGGCGATGACGCGCTCGCGCCCCACCACGCCGGCGAACCGCTCGATGCGGTCGGCGACCAGTTCGGGATGCTCGACCAGCATGCTGGACTGGGTGATGACGCCGGGAATCAGGATCTTGTCGTCCGGCAGATTCACGTCCTTCCACACGCGCCACTCGTGCTCGTGGCGGGGATTGGCCGCCTCGAAGGAATAGGCACCGGCGCGGATGCTCAGGATGATGTCCACGACGTCCTTCAGCTCCATGTCGTGCACGCGCGGGCCCATGTTGATGCCGTAGCACGTGTGGAAGCGCACGCGGTCCTCGGGGATGTCCCGCAGCGCGTGGTTCAGCGCCTCCACGCGCGCCCGGCACCACGCGCGGCACTCGGCCAGGCTCAGGCTCGGCTCGAGGATCCAGTACGTCACCAGCCGCGGGTCGTCGATCTGGAGCAGGAAGCCCGCGTCGACGATGGCCCGATACTCCTCGCGCATCGCCTCGGCGATGGCGAAGAGATACTCCTCCTGGGTCTTGTAGTACGCGTTCCGGTGCCAGTGCTCGACGTTCGAGGGCGAGATGGCGGGGACGAAGACCTCGGCGGGGCTCGCGCCGTCGAGCGCGGATCGAAGATTGGCGAGGTCGGCCCGCAGCAGCGCGTGCCCCTTGTAGCCGATCGGGCCGGTGCAGGCGAGGTGCGCGGCCGTCGCGCCGGGACTCGGCAGCACCCGGGCGAACCAGTCGTAGAACTCGGGGAATGACTGGACCTCGCGCGAGCGGGCCCAGGTGCTCCGCGCCGGTGCGTCCGGGCTCGGCTCGAAGCCGGCGAGGCGCTCGTTCACGTAGTGGATGAAGCCAGGCTTGCTCATCTCGCCGTCGTCGATCACGTCGACGCCGAGTTGCACCTGCTGGTGCACGATGCCTCCAACCGCCTCCCGGAGCCGGACGGCGTACGTGGCCGGGTCCACGGGCCGGCCAGCCGCTCGCGAGGTGACCATCTCGAGGAGGTCGACAGGCCGCGGAAGGCTGCCCGCATGGGTCGTGAGAATCCTGTCCGTGCTCCGCTTCATCGGATCTCCTCCCTGGCGTGTCTTTTCGAGTCGGTGCGGTGCCGAATGGTAGCACGCCCGGACGAGGCGGCCCGTACTCGGCACGCAGGTGGCGATGGGATATCAAGGCACCGTGAGAGCATCGGACAGCGTGACGGTCACCTCGTCGCGCGACGAGGCACGCTCTCGAATGCACGGGGGCGCTACAACGGGTCGGGGCTCCAGCGCACGGCTTCCGCCGTCGTATCCACGAACAGCACGGCCCCGGCCATCTGGCCCGAGTATGAGCCCTCGAGTACCTCCGCGCTCGCGCCCAGACTGAACTTCCCGCGGCCGGTCAACTGCACCCGGACGGTCAGACGGTGGCGGCTGTCGGCCGTCAGGGGCGCTTCCCATGCATCGTTGCCGGTGACGAGCTTCACCTCCGGCGGCAGGCGAAGCTTGACCCGTACCCGCGGGACCTACAACAACGGCCACGAGGGCGACATCAACTCGTCGCCGGCGATCGCCGCCGACGGCACCATCTACTTCTCGTTCATCCAGAACCTGAGCGGCTTCGGTGTGGTCGCGGCGATCTCCCAGAACCCGGCGACCCCGTCCCAGTTCACGTTGAAGTGGACGTTCGTGACCGGCGAGTTCGGGACGACGTCTTCGCCGGCCATCGACACGAACGGGATCATCTACCTCGGATTCGCCGATGGGCGGCTGCGGGCCTTCCAGGACAACGGCTCGGCGGCGGCGCTCAAGTGGACAACTCGCCAACAGTGGTGTGATCGCGCCCGGACACTCGAGCCAGCCGGTGGCCAATGTCGGGACGCCGCCGCTCAAAGAGCGGGCAATTGACCGTATTCTGCAGCCCGTCGACCTTCCGATCACTCAATCCAGAACCCGTCCCAAAAGGGGGGCTGTGCCGCAAGCTACCGTCGACACTCAACTCCCGTTGATCTCGGTGCTGACCGAGCCAGTTCGGCACGCGTATTGCTCCGTGCCGGAGGTATAGGCAGTCAGGACCGGATCAGCACCCGAGAATTCAGGGAGGACGGGCCCATGATCAACCCGGACATGATTCACTCGGTGAAGGAAGTTGCCGGCGGCTGGCACGTGGTCCAATGTGGCCTCCCGGTGGACGACGTCGTCCATGACACGCGCGACCAGGCATCTGATCGTGCGCGCTACCTGAACGGCGTGGAAGAGCAGTACTACCCCGTCCTCGCCAGGGTGGCGCAGATCGTCGATGCGCTTCGCCGAGCTCAGGGCATCCGCCGCGCCGAGGCTCAGAACCTCGTGCAGCGCGCCCTTCAAAACATCCGCGAGGGAAGCGACAGCGACCTCGCGGCCATCAGCTCCGGTCGCCAGGCCGCGGCGGTCCGCTGACCTCCCGAGCCGTGTGAGCGTCCACGCCCACTCGGCCGCACGGTGACGTCCTACCGGCCGAGATACTTCGGCGGGCGCTTTTCGAGGAAGGACGTCACCCCCTCGGCATAGTCGTGGGTCGACCGGAGCCAGGCATAGGCCTTGCGCTCCAGCTCGAGCGCAGTGTCGAGCGGGGCGTCGGCACCGCGGTCGATCACCATCTTGAGCGTGCGAAGCGCGAGCGGCGCGCGCTCGGCCAACTCCCCGGCTAGCGCGTCCACCGCTTCGTCGAGCTTGTCATTCGCCACCGCCTGGGTGATGAGCCCCCAGGCCTCGGCCCGCTCGGCGGGAATCCGCTGGCCGGTCATCATGAAGAGCTTCGCCCGCGTCATGCCGATCAGCCGGAGGGCGCGCTGGGTGCCGCCGCTGCCCGGGATCATGCCGAGGCGGATCTCGGGAAAGGCGAACTCCGACCGGAGCGTGGCAATCCGGAGGTCGCACGCGACCGCCAGCTCGAGCCCGGCGCCCATGGTGAAGCCGTCGATGGCGGCGATGACCGGCTTGCGGCAGCGCTCGGCGGAGGTCAGCGTGTCGCCCCACATCTCGAGGTCGGCCGGCGCCAGCGTCAGGAACTCCGCGACGTCGCCGCCCGCGCTGAACGCCTTGCCGCCGGCGCCGCGGACCACGACCACCCGGACGGCGGCGTCCGCCTCGAGCTCCCTGAAGATGCCCGGGAACTCGTTGCGCATGGCCACCGTCATCGTGTTCATCTTGGGCTGCCGATCGATCCACAGGGTGGCGACCGGGCCGTTGCGTTCCGCTCGAAGAAACTCGCTCATGTGGTCTCCGTGGGGTGGCCGTCCCGGAGCAGACGGCGAAGGATTTTGCCCGAGGCGGTCTTCGGAATCTCGCCGACGAAGACGATGCGCCGCGGGCGCTTGAAGTTGGCTAGGTCGGGGCTGTCGAGGCAGTGGCGGTCGAGCGCCGCCGCCGTGAGGCCGGCGGCCCCTGGCATGACGGAGGCCACGACGAAGGCCGGCGCGCGCCGTCGACGACGGCCGTCGCCTCTGGGTGCCGCTGCGCCGCGCGGTCGAGAAGCTGGGCCAGCGTCACGCGCTACCCCATCGCCTCCTTCTTGAACCGCTCCAGCATCCGGCTGTGGTCCTCCGGCGCGGTGAGTCCCATGCCCATCGTGTTGACACACAGAACATGGTCGAAGGCGCGCACGTGGCGATAGCCCATCTCCTCGACCGCCTGCGCGTAGTCGCGGATCCTCGCCGGATCCGGCCCGATCTCCACCTGTGGGAGCACGACCCCGATCGGCATTGGCCCCTCCTGGACTGGCGCTGCGTCACTGCCTCCGCTGCTGTCGCGCGCGGCGTTCGATCGTTCGCGAGGAGAGCATACGCGCACGTCCTGAGCGAGCGTGCTGTTGCATCACTGGCGATCCTGTCCATCACGCTCAACCCTCTGCTGTTCACCCTCGCGTCGCGGCTCCAGATCGCCCGACCGGCGTAGCGCGACCTCAGGGCGGCGCGGGCAGCAGCGTCTCGAGCAGCGCGCGCATCTCGGCGCCGTTCCACTCGCGGGCGCCGATCGCCATGCCCGCCACCTCCCCGCCCGGCTTCACGAGGAACGTCGCGGGGAGGCTCGTCACGCGCCAGGCCTTGGACGTCGCGAGATCGGGGTCGAGCACGATCGGGAACGTGAGCCGCTGATGGTCCAGGTAGGGCGCGAGCAGGCCGCGCGGCGCGCCGCGATCCACCGACACGCCGATGACGACCAGCCCCCGCTCGCGGTACGCCTGCCAGAGCGCCTCGAGGGTCGGCATCTCGACGGTGCACGGCGTGCACCACGTGGCCCAGAAGTTCAGGACGATGAGCTTGGCTTCGGAAGGCCTCGAGCGACACCTCCCCGTCGGCGGGGAACCGTGCGCAGTCGGAAGCCGGGGCCGCGCTGGCCTTCCTTGAATTCGGTCACGCCGGCCTTCTCGAAGGCGTCGAGGTGGGCGGGGTGATCGCCGTGATGACCACCGTCCTCGCCGGCCCGCCGCGTGGGGAGCGCCCAGAGCACGAGCGCCAGGGCCGCCACGGCCAGCCCCACCCGGACCGCGGTGCCGCGGCCGCTCGCGCCGAGCAGGGCGTCAGACGCCGAGCTTCTCACGGGTGACGGGGCTCGTCCGAAGCTCGGCCGAGGGCCCCTCGAACACGATGACGCCCTTTTCCATGATGTAGCCGCGGTCGCACACGCTGAGCGCGACGCGCGCGTTCTGCTCGACGAGCAGCACGGTGATGCCGAGGCGCACGAGCTCGCGGATCATGTCGCGGATGTGGCGGATGAGCGCGGGGGCGAGCCCCTGCGTGGGCTCGTCCATCAGGATGAGCCGGGCGCCCGCCATCATCACGCGCGCGATCGCGAGCATCTGCTGCTCGCCGCCCGACATGGTCTTGGCGGGCTGCTCGATCCGCTCCTCGAGGCGCGGGAAGTGGCCGAAGACCTCCTCGAGGCGCTGCCGCCGGAGCGCGGCGGTGCGGTGGGGCACGGCGGAGAGCCCCAGCTCCAGGTTCTCGCGCACGGTGAGGCCGGGGAAGATCCGGCGGTTCTCGGGCACGAAGCCGATGCCCCGCCGCGCGATCTCGTGCGGCGTGAGCCGGGTCAGCTCGCCGCCCTCGAAGTCGATCGATCCGCGCGTGGGCTTGATGAAGCCCATGGCCGCCTTCATCAGCGTGGTCTTGCCCATGCCGTTCTTGCCGAGGAGCGCGACGGCCTCGCCCTGCCGGACCTCGAGCGACACGCCGAAGAGGATGGGCGTGGCGCCGTAGCCCGCGTGCAGGTCCCGGATTTGCAGCATGCGGCTCAGTCGTCGTCGACGCCGCCCAGGTAGGCGTCGATCACCTGCGGGTCGTTCTTGATGGCCTCCGGCGGCCCCTCGGCGATCTTCTGGCCGAAGTGGAGCACGGCGACCCGGTCGGAGATCCCCATCACCACGCTCATGTCGTGCTCGATGAGCAAGCAGGGTGAGGCCGCGGCTCTGCGCGATCTGGCGGATGAGTGCCGTCGCGTCTTTCGTCTCCCCCGGCGTCATCCCCGCCGTCGGCTCGTCGAGGAGGAGCAGCGTCGGCTCCGTGGCGAGGGCGAGGCAGATCTCGAGATAGCGCTGCTCGCCGTGCGAGAGGTTCTGCGCCAGCTCGTCCCGCCGGGCGGTGAGGCCGAAGGCGCCCAGCAGCTCCATGACGGGCCCCTCGACGTCCGGCACCCGCCAGAGCGACGGCAATCGCCCCGACACCGGCACGCGCGACTCGGCCGCCACGCGCACGTTGTCGTAGACGGAGATCCCCGGGAAGATATTGGTGATCTGAAACGTCTTCGCGAGGCCCCGCCGGTTGATGACCTCGGGCGACAGGCCGGTGATCTCCCCGCCGCCGAACACGATGCGCCCGGAGGTGGGGACGTGCAGGCCGGCGATGACGTTGAAGAGCGTGGACTTGCCCGCGCCATTGGGCCCGATGACGGAGAAGACCTCGCCCGCGCGCACGTCGAAGCTCACGCCTTCGAGCGCGGCGAGGGCCCCGAAGCTCTTCGACACGCCCTCCACCGCGAGCACGATCTCGGCGGTCATCCCGCCGCCTCCCGGCCGGGCGTCCGGCGTCGCGGAGCCGCGCCGGCGGCGGAAGCCCAGGAGCCCGTGCGGCGCGAAGAGCACGATCAGGACGAGCACGAGCCCGATCACGATCGAGTACCACTGCACGTACGACGACACCTTCTCCTGGAGCAGGATGAAGAACGCGCCGCCGATGATGGGCCCGACCAGCGTGCCGAGCCCGCCGATCATGACCATGATGATGAACTCGCCCGAGATGCTCCAGTGCATGAGGTCGGGCGTGGCATAGGCCGCGCGCCCGGCGTAGAGGGCCCCGGCGAGGCCGGTCAAGACCGCCGAGATCAGGCAGACCCCCATCTTGTAGCGCTGCACGTCGTAGCCGAGGAACCGCGCGCGGTCCTCGTTCTCGCGGATGGCGACGAGCACCTGACCGAAGTGCGAGCGCACCAGCACGCGGCAGGCGAGGTACGCGAGCAGGAGGTACAGGACGACCGCGTAGTAGATCCGGATCGGCGTGTCGATGGCGACGCCGGGCAGGATCTCCGGCGACGGCAGGCCTTGAATCCCGTCGGACCCGCCGAAGGCCTGGGTATAGCGGAAGACGGTGTAGACCACCTCGGCGAAGATCAGCGTGAGGAGGGCGAAGTAGATCCCGCGCCGGGCGGTGGCGAAGTAGCCCACGACGAAGGCATAGGCGCCGACGACGACCACGGCGAGCCCGAGACACAGCCAGAGCGACAGGATGCCGCGCTCGAGCAGCACCGCCGTCGAGTACGCGCCGAGGCCGAAGAACGCGGCATGGCCGAACGACACGAGGCCCGCGTAGCCCATCAGGAGGTCGAGGCTCATCGCCACCGCCCCGAACAGGAGCGCGTCGAAGGCGAGCAGCATGTAGTACTTGGTCATCCACGGGGTGAGCGGCAGCGCCGCGAGCGCGGCGAAGACCACCCACCCCTTCCAGGGCAAGAGGCTACTCAAGGACGCCCTCGCGGCCGAAGAACCCGCGCGGCCGGACGATCAGGACCACGATCATGATCCCGAAGATGGCGATGGCCACGCGCTGCGGATTCATCCAGAGCGTGAGCAGGCTCTGCGTGATGCCGATGACGAACGCCGCCACGACGGAGCCGCCGAGCGAGCCCATGCCGCCCAGGATCACCACGATGAAGGCGAGCAGGATGACCTCGACGCCCATGGTGGGATACACGGTGAACACCGGCGCGAGCAGGAGCCCCGCCACCGCGGCGAGCGCCGCCGAGCCCGCGAACGTCAGCGTGAACACGCGCGGCACATTGACGCCGAGGCCGTCGAGCATCTCCGCGTCCTGCACCGCCGCCCGCACGACGATGCCCGCCCGGGTCCGCGTGAAGAAGAGCCAGATGGCGAGGAGCAGGAGCGACGAGATCGCGAGGAGGAAGAGCCGGTACTTGGGGTAGGTCATGCCGAGCAACGGGATCGACCCCTCGATGGGCGGCAGGATCCGCCGCATGTCCCCCCCGAAGAGCTGCCGCGCCCCCTCGCGAAACGCCAGCGCGAGCCCGAACGTCATGATGAGCCCGTACAGGGGCTCCCGCCGATACAGCGGCCGCAGCGTGGCCATCTCGGTCACCGCCCCGATCGCCGCCACGATCAGCGGCGCCACGATGAGCGCCACCCAGAACGAGTGCGTCACCGCGATCACCGCGATGCCCGCATACGCCCCGAACATGAACAGCTCCCCGTGGGCGAAATTCATCACCCCCAGGAGCCCGAAGATCACGGTCAACCCCAGCGCCAGTAACCCCAGCCCCGCGCCGAACACCACCCCATGCAGGAGCTGAGGCAACAAACCGCCGCCACGTAGTCCACGCCTCACCCCAACCGGGGCGAGGCGACGGGCACGCGTCACTTCTTCTTGATCTCCCAGGTGAACCCCTCGATGGGATCCTTGCCGACCATCGCCTCGCCGATGGTGTCCTTGCCCGCGAGCGTGGCGATCGGGATGTTCTTGCCGCCCTTCACCTGGTAGAGATGCATGTCCATGATGACCTGGTGGTCTTCCTTCCGGATGCACTGCCGGCCGATATGCGTGTCGTCGATGCACATGCCTTCCTGCGCCTCGGCCACCTTGTCGGCGTCGAAGCTCTTCACCTTCTCGACGGCGGCGGCCCAGAACAGCACGGCGTCATAGGCGCCCGCCATGATATTGCCGTCGACGCCGAACTTCTTCTTGAACTTGGCGTTGAACGCCTGCATGTTCTTGTCCGGATTGTAGGCGGAGTAGTGCGCGAGCTGGACGAAGCCCTCCATGGGCTCGGCGATGGCGGGCAGGTCTTGCTGCAGCAGGAAGCAGTCGATGCCCGCCATCTTGTACTTCTTGGTCATGCCGAAGGAGTGGAGCTGCGTCATCAGCCGCAGCGAGTCGGTGCCCGCGAAGGCCACGAAGAGCACGTCCGGATTCGTCTGGTTGATCGCCCCGAACCACGGGCTGAAATCCTTGGTGTCGAGCGGCGCGCCCGCCACCCCGACCACCTCGCCCCCCAGCTTCTCGAGCGCGGTCTTGAACTGCCGGCCGTCGGACTGGCCCATCGCGTAGTCGGTGTAGAAGATGTAGACCCGCTTGCCCATCTTGTCGACCATGTACTTGGCGAGGCCGGCGGCCTGCATCCGCGAGTCGGGCTGGTTCGAGAAGTAGTACTTGTGGAACTTGGTGGTCCGCATGAACTCGGCGCAGGAGACGGAGTTCCAGTGGATCACCTTGTGCTTCTTCGTCACGTCCATCACCGCCAGGGTGGCGCCGCTCGACACCGCCCCGATGAGGAGCTTGACGTCGTCCTGCAGGATCAGCTTCTCCGCCTTGCGCACCGCGGGGGCGGGCTTGGTCTCGTCATCCTCGGAGATGATCTCGATCTTGTGGCCGAGCACGCCGCCCTTGGCGTTCAGCTCCTCCACGGCCATCTGGATGGCCATGGTCTGGTACTTGCCGTAGCCCTCGAAGACCCCGACCTTCGACCCGAGGTCGCCGATCTTGACGACCTTCTGGGCGGACGCCGGCGCCACCGGCCACATCATCAGCGCACAGGACAGAAACACCAGATATATCAGCCTCTTACCCATGATCTCCTCCCTTTCTGGTTGAGCTACTGCATGCCTGCCGTGGACGTCTCGATCAGCCCCGACAGCGCGAGCGCCATTCGCCGCAGCGGCTCGCGCATCTTCTCGGGGCTGGGGGCCGCCACCGGGCGTGCCGGCACCCCCTTCGACTCCGGAGCGACATTGCCGCGCGCCGCGGCCGGCGGGGCCTTTGTGCTCGCCTTCCGCCTCGTCGAAGGCGAGACGCACCGCCACCGCGGCCTTCGGATCGTTCTGGCCCACCACGAAGTCGACCAGGTTGTAGTAGCGCCACATCGCCTCCAGGAACTTCTGCGCGGCCGCCACCCGCGCGGCGGGCGCCTCCGTCGCGTCGGCCAGCCGCCGGTCGGCCTCGAGGGCCAGGTCGCGGACGAGGCCGGCGAAGAAGATCATCAGCCCGCGCTCGGCGCGAGGCCCGTCTCCCGCGGCGAGCGCCGCGCGCGTCCGCTCCTCGAGGCCCGCGGGCAGCCGAGCGGCCTGCGCCCGCATCTCGGCGCGGAGGGCGCCGGACTCGAAGAGGCGGAGGGCGACGTCGAGCTTCCGCGCCTGGATCGCGAACTTGATCTGCTTGAAGTTGGCGGAGACCTCGTTGTCGCGCGGGACATAGGCGCCGACGTGATGCGCCGCCGCCGGGCCGGCGGCGAGGGCGACGAGCAGAGCCGCGGTGACCGGAGCCAGCGCGCGGGTCCCGGCCGACGCCCAGGGCCTCATGCCCGCCTGACGAGGCGCGCGCCGACCACGGCCGCGAGCCACCAGGTCGCCACGATGGCCGCACCCCCGAAGGGGATCCAGACCAGCCACTCGGCGATGACCTTGGCCGTCTGCAAGCCCTGGTAGGGGATGAGCGCGCCCCAGAGCAGATAGCCGAACGGGTAGCCCGCACCCCCCGCGGTCAGGAGGACGAGGAGCACGCGGCGACCCACCCCCGGGCGGGCCAGCGTCGCGGCGGTCATGGTCGTGACGATGATGACGAGCCCCATGCCCTCCGCGTGCAAATGGAAGAGGCGGAGGCTCGCGTCGAACTTCACCAGCGCCTCGTCGATGATCTGCTCGTCGACGTCGCGCACGCCGACCAGGCCGTGGGTGGCCGGCCGCGCGAGGATGACGGAGCGCGCCCACCGCGTCAGCTCGAGCTTGAACCGCACCATCGAGGCGCCGCCCGCCTCGGCGCAGGCGATCAGGAGCACCGCGGCCAGGAGCGACGCCATGGGCGGGAGCCGCCAGGTGTCGCCGCCCGGTCCCGTCACGCGGCACGCCTCCCGACGCGCGCCGCCACCAACAAGATCCCGAGCGCCACCAGGCCCAGGATCGCCGCGCTGCCCAGCGGGGTGAGGACATAGCGCTCGACCGCCTCGATGCCGGCGTCGCGGCCCCACTCGAGGGCCGCGATCGCATAGGCCAGATAGCCCAGCGGGAAGAGCGCGCCCAGCCCGAACAGCGCATAGAGGACGCCGCGGGCGCGCGGCCACGGCACCAGGCTCGCCGTCACCGTCGACACCAGGATCACGAGCGGGCCCAGGCCCTGGGCGTGGGTGTGGAAGAACGACAGGCCGGCTTCGGCGGCGTAGACGGCGCGCGCGGTCACCTCGGCATCGTACTCCGCGGACCCCGCGAGGCCGTGGCGCAGGGGATTCGCGGCGACGCGCGCCTGGGCGTAGCCGGCGATCTGCGGGCGCAGCTGCGAGATCACCGCGCCGGCGGTCTCGCCGAGCGCGATCACGACAAGACCGACGAGCACCAGCGCCAGGGGGGGACGCCTCATGGGGTCGCGACTGGCGCGAGGGTACTCGACGGTGTCCCTCGTGTCAACGACGCCCGGGTGGCGGGGCTGCGGCGCAGGCGGTCCAGAGGCGGGCGGGCGTGAGGGGCAGCTCGTTCACCTCGACGCCGAGCGGGCGCAGCGCGTCGGCGACCGCATTGGCGAGGACCGCCGCGGGACCGAGCGTGCCGCCCTCGCCGACGCCGCGCACGCCGGCGAGGTTGTCCGCGGGCACCTCGATGTGATCGAGATCGATCGCCGGGATCGAGGCCGCCGTCGGCAGCGCGTACTCCATCAGCGTGCCGGTCAGGAGCTGGCCCGCGGCGTCGTAGACGAGATGCTCGGTCAGGGCGCCGCCGATCCCCTGGGCGATCGCGCCCAGGACCTGTCCCTCGACGATGAGCGGATTGATGACGCGCCCGGTATCCTCGACGCACGCGTAGCGGAGGATCTCGATCGTTCCCGTGACGGGATCGACCTCGACCACGGCGGCCTGCGCGCCGGCGGCGAAGGTGCCCCGGATCGGATCGTAGAACCGCGTGGCCTCGAGCCCCGGCTCGACGTCGGCGGGCAGGCGATTGGTCTCGAGGTGGGCGACGCGCGCCACGTCGAGCATCGACACGGCCCGCCCCGGCGCCCCCTTCACCGCGATCAGCCCATCGGCGAGCTCGAGGTCGTCCGGGGCGGCCTCGAGCAGATGCGCGGCGATGCGCGCGACCTTGTCGCGCACGGCCCGCGCGGCGCGCATGGCGGCGCCGCCGCCGATGACCGCCTGGCGCGAGGCGAAGGCGCCGAGGCCGAACGGCGTCGCGTCGGTGTCCCCGAGCACGACGCTCACCGCCTCGAAGGCCACCCCCAGCTCGGAGGCGACGATCTGGGCGACGGTGGTCTCGGTCCCCTGCCCCTGCGACGTCACGCCGGCGAGCACGGTCACCGCGCCCGACGGATCCATCCGCACGGTCGCGCCCTCGTGGCCGGTCCGGAAGGGCATGCGCGGCCCCGCCGAGGCCGCCTGCCCGAGGCCCGTCAGCTCGTTGTAGCTCGCGAAGCCGATGCCGACGTAGCGCCCCTCGGCGCGCAGGCGCGCCTGCTCCGCCCGGAACGCGCCATAGCCGATCGCCTCGACGACCTTCTCGAAGCACACCGGATAGCTCGGGCTGTCGTGCACCAGCCGCGTCGGCGACGTGTAGGGCAGATCGCCGGGGCCGACGAGGTTGACGCGCCGGATCTCGACGGGATCGAGGCCGAGCGCGCGGGCCGCGAGGTCGAGCACGCGCTCCATCACGAACGTGGTGGCCGGACGGGCCACCCCGCGATACGGACCCGCCGGCGTCGTGTTCGTCGCCAGCGCCGCCACCTCGCAGCGGTAGTGATCCAGCTTGTAGGGACCCGTCAGCAGGCCGCCGGCCATGAGGGCCTCGATGCCCGCCGTCCACGGATAGACGGAGTAGGCGCCGGCATTGCAGTCGGCGCGGACGTCCATGGCGGTCAGGCGCCCGGCGGCGTCGAAGCCCGCGCGCACCGCGTAGCGATGGTCGCGGGCGTGGGCCGAGGCCACGAACCCCTCGCGCCGCGTCTCCACCCACTTCACGGGCCGCTCCAGGCGCATGGCGAGCAGGCAGAGCACGACGTCCTCGGGATAGACGATGGCCTTGACGCCGAAGCCGCCGCCGACGTCGGGGGCCACGACCCGCACGCGGTTCTCGGGCAGCCCGAGGATCTCGCCCAGCGCATGGCGCGCGAGGTGCGGGACCTGCGTGCCCGAGTAGAGCGTGAGCTTGCCCTCGGCGGCATTCCAGTCCGCCACGCCGCCGCGGCCCTCGAGCGGCGCCGCCGTCTGCCGGTTGGTGCGAAACACCCGCTCGACCACCGCGGCCGACGACGCCAGCGCGGCCTCCACGTCGCCGTGGTCGAACCGGCGCGAGAGCAGGACATTGTCGGGCGCCTCGTCGTGGACGACGGCCGCGGCCCCGCGCGCGTCGCCGACATCCGCGACGGCGGGCAGCGGCTCGCAATCGACGGCGACGAGCCCGGCCGCGTCCTCGGCCAGGTACCGGTCGGCGGCGACGACGGCGGCCACGGCCTCGCCACAGAAGCGCACCCTGGGCCACGCCAGCACGGGCTGGTCCGTCTCGACATAGGTCGGCAGCGCCGACCGCGCGCGCATCCTGTAACCGGCGACGCTCGGCTCCTCGCCCGTCACGACGGCCACGACCCCGGCGGCCGCCATCGCGGCGGCCGTGTCGATCCGAACCAGGCGCGCGTGGGCGTGGACGCTGCGCACGAAGGCCACGTGGAGCATCCTCGGCAGCTCCACGTCGCTCACGTACCGGCCGCGTCCGCGCAGGAGCCGTCCGTCCTCCTTCCGGCGAACCGGCGCCCCGAAGAGGCTCATCGTCCGCGATCCGGACGGCGCTACGGCATCGCGTAGCCGCCGTTCACCGAGATCACCTGGCCGGTGGTCCAGCTCGACAGCGGCGAGGCCAGGAGCAGGATCATCGCGGTGACGTCGGCGGGGCGGCCGAGGCGGCGGAGCGGATACTGCGCGAGGATCTTCTTCATGCGCTCGTCCTCGGCTCCTCCGGCATGGGCCTCGAGGTTGTCCGTCTGCACCAGCGCGATCGACACGCAGTTGGCCCGGATGCCGTGGCGCGCCAGCTCGCGCGCGAGCGACTTCGTGAGGCCCACCGTCGAGGCGCGCGTGGTCGCGGTGACGAGGAGGCCGGACTCGCCCACGCGCCCCGAGTCGCCCATCAGGTTGACGATGGCGCCGGCGCGGCGCGCGGCCATCCCGCGCGCCACCGCGTGGGTGATGCGCAGCGTGCCCGTCACCGTCACATCGACCTGCGGCGCCCAGTCGGCGGGGCCCGACTCGAGGAAGGCCTTCCGCTGGGTCGCCGCGGCATTGTTGACGAGCACGTCGATCGGGCCCAGCTCCCGCTCGACGCGCGCGACGGCGCCGCTCACCGCGCCGTCCTCGCGGAGGTCCGCACCCACCGCCGCCGCCTTCACGCCCAGCGCGCGCGCCTCGACGGCCGCCGCCTCGGCTCCGGCCGACGACGCGTGGTAGTGAAACGCCACATGGGCGCCCTCTCGGGCGAAGGCGAGTCCGATCGCTCGGCCGAGCCCCTGTCCCGCTCCGGTGACCAGCACCACCTTGCCGCTCAGCTCGAGATCCATGATCGCCCTCCGCCCGGTCTGTCGGCCTACCAGACGGCCTACCCTGCCGACCTGTCAAGGGGATTCTGGGCGCCGGACGGCCGCTGGAGGAACAACGGAAGCGGTCGGCGGGAAGCGCGTCCGTTGGAGAGCGTGTAGAACCCATCACCGATGAGGAAGCCGCAGGTCACGAGGAGAAGTCCGACGACCACGGTCAGGAAGGCCACGTGAACGCCAGCCACCCGCGCGAGCCGGCGCGCCCGCGGCCGGCGCGCTCACGAGCGGCTCACGACCTGGCCCGGACTGTTCATGACGGAGCCAGCACGGCGCCGGCGCGACGCGCTCCGCCGCGCGGGGCCTTGGAACCCGACGCAGCGGAGCGCCCGCGGCGATCGTGCTCAGCGCGGCTTGGTCAGGAAGCGATCATGGCGGTTCGCTGCCAGCACGCCTCGGTCTTCTCGGAGCAGACGGGGCGCTCCTTGCCATAGGAGATGAGCGTGAACCGGCTCGCGTCGATGCCCTGTGCCACGAGATAGTTCATCGCGGCTTTCGCCCGGCGCTCGCCCAGCGCCAAGTTGTACTCGATGGTGCCCCGCTCGTCGCAATGCCCCTCGATCAGCACGATCTGACTGGGGTTCGCCTTGAGATAGGTGGCGCTGGCGTCCAGATCTTGGCGTCGGCCGGGCGGATATTGGACTTGTCGAAATCGAAGTAGACGTCGTTGAGCGCCGCGTTCGGCATGATACTCCGCGGGCGGCGGTGGCGGCGCGGGCGCGGGGGTCGGGGGCGGAGCCACGGCGACCGGCGGCGGCGCGGGCGCGGGGCCGGCGCCGGCGGGGTGCGGGAGGGGGAGGCAGGCGCTGGGGGCGGAGGCGGCGGCGGAGCCGGCGCGGGCGCGACGGGGGCCGGAGCCGAGGCCACCGTCGCCACGGGCCGCTTCGGGCAGCCGGTGAGGAGCACCGCCAGGACCAGGCACGACAATACGAGCACCGCCGGTCTGAATCGCGTCAACATGAGTTTGCTCCCTCCGTTCGCGGTCTGGTTTGCGGCGGGACCCGACCGTCAGTTCTGGAAGATCTGACTGGGGCTCACGGTGATGGCGTAGAGGCCCCACCAGCTCTCCTGCCGAGAGGCCTCGATGTCGGATTGGTACACCCTCGGGTTCGAGCCGTCCTTGTTGTTGCGCATGGAGAAGAACCCGTGCTCCCCCGACGCGAAATGCGTGCTGTGGGAGCGCCACATGGCCCAGTCGTCCTTCGAGGCGCAGCCTCCGGTGAACAGCAGAACAGCGATGAGTGCCGCGGGCATGATCCGTGCGTGCATACCTTCCTCCTGTGCTCATGACGTTCCCGCCTGTCGGCGCAAGGGCGACCCAGTTTCCTCCAAGCGCCGTCTCCTGGCAATACGACCTTCGGCCTATGCGCGGCCCGGCCGCGGCCGCCGACCCCTCCTTCGGTCGCGCGTTCTGCCAGGGCCAGCGCCCTTCGATCTCGACCATCAGCCCCCCCACGTCTGCTGCTTCAGCGCCTCGTCGAGCGGGGTGCCCGTGAGGCTGGGATTGGCCTTGGCAAACCGCGCGGCCTCGACCAGCTCGAGGGGTACGTGGAGGCCATCAAGATCTGCGCCACGAGCGGATCGGGGTATGGCGGCCGAGTCTCCGCGTCAGTGCGCGCCCGCGGTCCCGCCGGCACGCGTCTCTGCCATCAGCGTCCGGCGCCGCTGGCGGCCTCGCTCCATCTTCTCCATGCGCCTGGTCGATGGTGAAGCTGGCCGCCTTCTGGCGCGGCGGGAACTCCTTGAACGTCGCCAGGAACTGCGGCCACGATCGCCTGCGCCGCCAGATCATGTAGGCGTGGTACAGGAACCAGTCGTAGTAGGTGTTCGACGTGATGTCGGCGCGCTCGAACGGGTCGGTGCGCAGGTTGAAGAGCTTGGGAACGCGCAGCGGCACGAACGGCTCGGCCCAGACGCGCAGCGTGCCCTGGCACGCGCTGCTCCATGAAGACGATCTTCCAGTTGTCGTAGCGCAGCGCGACCAGGTCGCCGTCGTCGTTGAAGTAGATGAAGCCCTGGCGCGGGCTCTTCTTCTCCTTCCCGGTCAGGTAGGGCAGCAGGTTGTAGCCGTCGATGTGCACCTTGAACGTCTTGCCCGCCGCCTTGTGGCCCTTGCTTGCAGCTTCTCCATGATGTCCGGCTCGCCCGCCATCGCCAGGAACGTCGGCAGCCAGTCGTGGTGCTGGACGATCTCGTTGGAGACCGCGCCCGCCGCGATCTTGCCGGGCCAGCGCACCAGCAGCGGCACGCGGAAGGCGCCTTCCCAGTTGGTGTTCTTCTCGCTGCGGAAGGGCGTCATGCGCGCCGTCGGGCCAGGTGTTCATGTGCGGCCCGTTGTCGGTGCTGTACATGACGAAGGTGTCGTCGGCGATGCCCAGCTCGTCGAGCAGGTCGAGCAGCTCGCCCACGTTCTTGTCGTGGTCGATCATCGTGTCGTGGTAGGGCGACTGCCAGCGCCCGGCCTGCCCGAGGCTCGCCGGCTTGGTGTGCGTGCACGAGGTGCATGTGCGTGGTGTTGACCCAGCAGAAGAACGGCTTGCCGGCCTCGTGCTGGCGCTTGATGAAGTCCTTGGCGGCGGCGACGAACTCGTCGTCGCAGGTCTCCATGCGCTTCTTGGTGAGCGGGCCGGTGTCCTCGATCTTCTGCTTGCCGACCCGGCCCCAGCGCGGCTGCTCGGTCGGGTCGTCCTTGTCGGTCGCCCAGGCAGTGCAGCACGCCGCGCGGGCCGAACCGCTCGCGGAACTTCGGGAAGTCCTTCGCGGCGGGTAGTCGGGCATCTCCGGCTCCTCTTCGGCGTTGAGGTGGTAGAGGTTGCCGAAGAACTCGTCGAAGCCGTGCACGGTCGGCAGGAACTTGTTCAGGTCGCCGAGGTGGTTCTTGCCGAACTGGCCGGTGGCGTAGCCGTGCGTGCTTGAGCAGCTCGGCGATGGTCGGGTCTTCCGCCTGCAGCCCGACCGGCGACGCCGGGATGCCGACCTTGGTCAGGCCGGTGCGGAAGCACGCTCTGCCCGGTGATGAACGACGGCGCGGCCCGCGGTGCAGGACTGCTCGCCGTAGGAGTCGGTGAAGCGCATCCCCTCCTTCGGCGATGCGGTCGATGTTCGGCGTGCGGTAGCCCATCAGGCCGTCGCTGTAGCAGCTCAGGTTCGTGATGCCGATGTCGTCGCCCCAGATGACGAGGATGTTCGGCTTCTTGTCGGCCATTCGTCGCTCCTCTCCGCCCGTGTTGGTCTAGCAGGTTCGCTGAGAAAGCTGCAGGGGGATCGTTCTGCCCCTCGCACCGCGCGCGACGCATGTCCTGAGACCCGTCGTCTGTCCCAGAGAATCTCGTAGCCCTTCCCGCGATCGGGCGGCAATAGGACCTTCGGCCTATGTGACTCGCGTCTATGATCGCGGCTCCCGGGAATCGCGGGCCCGCGGAGGCCCGGGCGCGCTCCGGGGGCGGGCAAGCGCAGGCGAGCGACCTACGGGTCGGCGCGAATCCGACGGTGTACGTCATCCGGACCAGCTCGGCCACCGAGGCCGCGTCCATTTTGCTCATGACCCGACCGCGGTGGATCTTGACCGTCTTCTCCGCGGCGCCAAGCGCTCCCGCGATCTGCTTGTTCAGCATCCCTCTCACCACGAGGGCCAGCACCTGGCGCTCGCGCGGAGACAAGGTCGCCAGACGGCGCGCGATCGCCGCCCGCTCCGTCTCGCCTTCGCGTCCCTCGCGGCTCTTGGCCAGGGCGCTGCTGGACGCACGCGAGCAGCGTCTCACTGTCGAAGGGCTTCTCGAGGAAATCGAGCGCCCCTTCTTTCATCGCGCGCACGCTCATCGGGACATTGCCACGGCCGGTGATGAAGATGATGGGCATCGAGCGCTGACTCGGCCCCATGGCGGCCTGGAGATCGAGGCCGCTTTGGTCGGGAAGTCGGACGTCGAGGACGAGGCACGCGGGCTCGTCACGCACCTTCTGCGCCAGGAACGCCTGGGCGGAGGCGAATGTCTCCGCGCGGAGCCCCACCGAGCGCACGAGGCGCGCGATCGACCGGCGCACCGCCTCCTCGTCGTCGATGATGTAGACCACCCCGGCCGAGCTCATCGTCTGAACCCTCGTCTTCGAGCGACAACCAGTGACGCTCCATCGGGCTCCGCCCGGCGCTCCGGCCACCTGGAACGAGCCCGGGGCCCATCCTATCGCGAAGCGAGGCTCCGATGTCTGTCCTCATGCTCAGGCCCGGCCGATCGCGCGGTGGATCGCATCGATCAACGCTTCGCTCGTCGAACGGCTTGGTCAGGTACTCCACGGCGCCGCTCCTTCGCGCGCGCTCCCGCGTGGGTGCATCGTCATAGGCGGTCATGAAGATGATCGGGATCGATGACCCCGAGCGGGCGAGGCCTGCCTGCAGGTCCAGCCCGCTCGACCCGCCGAGGTGAACGTCCACTACCAGACAGTCGATCGCTCGCGAGCGCGGGCACTCGAGAAACTGCTCCGCCGAGGCGAACGTCTCGACGCAGAAGCCGGAGATCGCGATGAGCAGGCGGAGCGCCCGGAGCATCGCCGTGTCGTCATCGACGACGCACACGAGGGGCTGGCCCACGCGCGTCGTCTCGGCTCGAGTCCCGGAGAGCACCATGAGAACGTCATCCATCCCTGGTCTCGCTGGAACGTAGCGCGGATGATCGGACGGCCCTATAGGATCTTGTCCTATGCCCCGAGGCCGGGCTCGGACGGCAGCTCGACGTGAACCGTGATCCCCCGGTCCGGGTTGCGGGTCACCCAGATCCGTCCGCCGTGCGCGTCCATGATTGACCGGCTGATCGACAGGCCCATGCCGAGACCCGCGGTCTTGGTGGTGACGAAGGGCTCGAAGATGCGCTCGAGCTCCGACTCCTTCACGCCGGGGCCGCTATCGCTGATCGTCAGCTCGATGCCCACTCCGGCGCGCTCGCGGGTCGCGACGATCAGATCCCTCGGGCCGTCGACGGTCGACATCGCCTCGCACGCATTGATCAGCAGGTTGAGGACCACCTGCTGGAGCTGGATGCTGTCACCGGACACCAAGGGCAGTCGCGGAGGACAATCGAGCGTCATCGCGATGCCCCGTCGCTCGACGTCGTGTCGGACGAGGCTCGCCACGCCCGTGATGAGCTCGCCGATGTCCAGCACCTGCCGCTCCGACTCCGCTTTCCGGAAGAGCGCGCGGAGGCGCCCGATCACCTGTGCCGCATGCTTGCCCTGATCGGCGATGTCCGTCAGCGCGCCCCGAAGCTCGGCACGGTCCAGACGCCCGCCGTCGAGCAGCCGCTGCGCGGCCTGGGCACTGGTCACGATCACGGCGAGCGGCTGGTTGATCTCATGGGCCAGCGACCCGGCCAGCTCGCCCATGGTCGTCACCCGGAGCGCGTGGGCCAGCTCTTCTCGCTGGCGCCGGGCCTCCTCCTCCGCCCGCCTGCGCTGCGTGATGTCGACGTGGGAGATGATGGCCCCGCCTTGAGGCCGCCGGAACGGCTCCACGGCCATCTCGAACCAGCGCGCGCCATCGGGTGATGGGCACGCGTACTCGAGCACCGCCTGGCGTGTCCGGCCCTCCAGCACGGACTCGACGGCCTCGAGCGCCCGGCGCGTGCCGTGTCGCCACGGCTGATCGCGCTCCGCAAGGTCTCCAGATAGCTCGCGCCGACGGAGACCGCGCCGGATCGCCTCCGTTCTCCCGGGCGAACCGCGTCCAGGATTCATTGACGGCGATGATGACGCCGTCGCGGTCGACGGCCGCCACGTGGCCGTACAGCGACGTGAAGATGGTGCTGGCGAGTGCCTTGCTCTCCCGGACGGCGATCTCGGACTGCTTGCGCGACAGGGCATTGGCGAAGATGTCGCCGAGAAGCTCCAGTCGGTGCACCAGCGCCTCCGGCCATTGGCGCTCGGACCGGAGGTGGCCGCACGTGAGAACACCGACGATGGATCCCCCGATCGTCAAGGGCATCGCGACCAGCGACTTGATGCCATAGGCGAGATAGCTCTGCCTGTCCGTCGCCGCTTCGGGCGGAAGCTCATCCAGCCGCGCGAAGAACACGCTGTGCCCCTGCTGCGCGCGCTTGACCGTCCACGGGAATCCTCCGGGCTCGACCGCCGGCGGCACGGGCGCGACGCCGTCCAGCACCCATGAATGCGTGAACCGGCCAGGCCGATGCCTGGGGTGACCTCGGCCAGGCTGGCCCGGTCGACCCCGAGCCCCTCGACGAGGCGCCGGAGTGCCCGGTCGATCTGCCGCTCCACTTCGCCCGCGGGGAGATGGCTCAGGATGGCCGACAGGTCGGCCAGAAGCGTCTCGAACCGCAGGCGCTCGTCGAGCGCCGACTCCGCCCGCCTCCGCCGCGCCCGCTGGATGAGCAGGCCCCCGATCAGCAGCGCTTCCATCAGTGCGATCGCCACGATCCCGATGATCGGCCACTTGTAGAGATTCCACGAGGATGGCGGCCGGTACAGCACGGTGCTGCCCGCAGGGAGCCGATTCTCGCTGAGGCCCCACCGCTTGAGCTGGCGCCAGTCGAACATAAGGGCGGTCTCGGCCTCGACGATGTCGGCGGGCCCGGCGGGCCGCCCGCGGAGCGCGCGCAATCCCAGCTCGGCCGTCTTGACGCCCTGCGCCCGTAGCTGGTGACGCGGCCGCCGACGGCGATCTGGGTGTCACGGGGGCCAGAGTGCGGCTCTGCCGCCATGCCGGGGAGTCGCGAGCAATAGCGGCCCCAGCGCGCCGGCGAGCAGACTCGCGAAGAGGCTGCTCCGGAGAATCAGCTTGCGGCGCTGTCGCATCCGCCCCTCGAAGGTAGTCCGCCCGTCGCCGGGCGTCAAGGGACCGCTCGCGTCGCGGAGCCGAGTACACCTGCATTGGCGCGCTTGACAGCAAGCCGCAGCATGGCATACATCGAGTACACCTCGAGGAAAACCGCGAGAGAGGAGTCGGCGCCCGTGGATGATCGGATACGACGGGTTGCCCGGATAGGTCGCCGCGAATTCCTGGCCATGAGCGGCGCGGGCGTGGCGCTGGGCAGCCTGCCGCTGCCGGCGCGAGGCACAGGCCAAGCGGAGCGGCGAGATCGCGGCCGGGCTGTCCGAGCGGATGCTGACGCTCGACCCCGCCAATCACTATTCGATCTCCGCGACGTCGGTGCTCCGGCACATCTACGACCCGCTCGTCGACGTCACGAACGACTCGAAGTTCATCCCCGCGCTCGCGGAGTCCTGGCGGCCCGTCAACAATACGACGTGGCGCTTCACGCTCCGCAAGGGCGTGACCTTCCACGACGGCACGCCCTTCAATGCCGACAGCGTCGTGTTCACCCTGAAGCGCGTCCGCGACAATACCAAGCTCATCAAGTCGTTCGTCTACCAGGATCTCGATTCCGTGGAGAAGGACGGCGACTATGCCGTCGTCGTCACGTCCAAGCGCCCCTTCGGCTCCCTGCCCGCCCATCTGACGATGCTGGGCATGCTCCCGCCGAGCGCGGGCAAGGGCGAGGAGGCGTTTTTCGCCAAGCCGATCGGCACCGGGCCCTTCCGCTTCGCGAGCTGGACCCACGGGGACCAGATCGCGCTGACCGCGAACCCGAGCTACTGGAAGCCCGGCGTGCCCAAGGTCGAGAAGGTGACGTTCCGCTTCATCCCGGAGCTGTCCACGCGGACGGCGGCGCTCCGGGCCGGCGAGCTCCACGTGATCGACCGCGTGACCCCGGACCTCGTCGAGACGCTGAAGGGCACCCGCGGCGTCAAGGTCCTCGACGTGCCGGCGATCGAGGCCCAGCGCTGGATCTTCCAGCTCGCGAAGGAGCCCGTGAAGGACCAGCGCCTCCGCCAGGCGATCTCGCTCGCCATCGACCGCAACGTGCATCATCAAGGAGCTGCTGCGGGGCTATGGCCGGCCCGTCGACAACCCCGTGCCGCCCGGGCTCATCGGCCACGCGAGCTTCCCTGCCAAGGCCTACGACCCCGACAAGGCCCGCCAGATCTTGAAGCAGGCGGGGCTCACGAACGTCTCGCTCGACATCGTGCTCATGAAGGACCTCTACCCCAAGCAGCTCGAGGTCACGCAGGCCGTGGCCGCCATGCTGGGCGAGGTGGGCATCAAGCTCAATATCAAGAACCTCGAGATCGCGACCGCGCGGGAGCAGCGGACGGCCGGCACCTATGACCTGTTCTTCTCCGGCTGGGCGCACATGCCCCATGACCCCGACTGGTACTTCGGCCAGTGGTTCACCAAGGCCGGCTCCGAGAAGCTCACCCGCTACGCGAACCCGCGCGTGGAGCAGCTCATCGTCGAGGGGCGGGTGCCCGATCCCAAGGTCCGGCAGGCCAAGTACGAGGAGCTGGAGCGCATCGTGTGGGACGAGGACGCGGAGCTGTGGCTCTACTACACGGTCGCGATCTACGGCGTCAGTGACCGGTTGCGCAATTTCGAGGCGCGCCGCGACTACTACGTCCTGCTGAGTGACGTCTCCATCGTGTAGCCGGCCGGCGCGACCGCGAGCCGCCGGGCGGCGCACTCTCGCACGGCGTATCCCCGAAACATGAAGGTCTACGTCCTCCGGCGGCTCGCGCAGTCGGCCCTGACCCTGCTCGGGGTGTCGGTTCTGGTCTTCGTGATCCTCCGGGTCCTCCCGGGCAATCCCGCCCGGATGCTCCTGCCCGAGGGCGCCCCCGAGTCCGCCGTCGAGGCGCTCAACCGACAGCTCGGGCTTCGCGAGCCGCTGGTCGTGCAGTACGGCCTCTTCCTCAGAAGCGTGGTCCGCGGCGATTTCGGCCAGTCGTTCCAGTACCGCGCCCCCGCCCTCACCGTCGTGCTCGAGCGCCTGCCCGCCACCATCCAGCTCTCGCTCGTGGCCATGCTCTTCACCGTGGGCATCGGCGTGTCGCTCGGCATCCTGGCGGCGGTGCGCCGGGGTACGCGCTACGACGTCGCGGGCATGATCCTCGCCGTGCTCGGCCAGTCCCTGCCGAACTTCTGGCTCGGCATCATGCTCATCCTGTTCTTCGGCGTGGCCCTGCGCTGGCTGCCGACCTCGGGCTTCTCCGGCTGGACGTCGCTCATCCTGCCGGGCATCACGCTCGCCGCCTTTCCCACCGCGCTCGTCGCGCGCCTCACGCGCTCGAGCATGCTCGAGATCCTCCACCGCGACTACATCCGCACCGGCCGCGCCAAGGGCCTGGCCGAGCGACGCGTGGTGCTTCGCCACGCGCTCCGGAACGCGGCCATCCCCGTCTTGACCGTGCTCGGGCTGCAGATCGGCGCGCTCCTCGGCGGCGCGGTCATCACGGAGTCGGTGTTCGCGTGGCCGGGCATGGGCAAGCTCATCGTCGACGCCATCTTCTTCCGCGACTTCCCGGTGGTGCAGACGGTCCTGATCCTCTCCGCCACCGTCTTCGTCGCGATCAACCTGATCGTGGATCTGCTCTACACGGTCATCGATCCCCGCATCCGGTACTCGTGACGGACGGCCCGCTCGACCTCCCCGCGGCGCCGTGGCTCGGCCGCCGCCATCTCACCATGGCGATCGGCAGCGTCCTCTTGGGCCTCGTCGTCGCGGCGAGCGCGCTCGCCCCGGCGCTCACCGCCTACGATCCTCTCAAGCCGAGCTTCAGCCAGCGCCTGGCGCCGCCCTGGGGCTTCGGCGGCACCGCGGCCCACGTGCTCGGGACCGACAACCTGGGCCGGGACATCCTCGCGCGGCTCCTTCACGGCGGCCGCGCCTCGCTGGCCCTGGCGGTGAGCGCGGTGGTGATCGCCGCGGTGGTCGGCGTCGTCGTGGGCCTCCTGGCGAGCTGGGGCGGCGAGGGCACGGACGCCGTCATCATGCGGGTGGCCGACGTGCAGCTCGCCTTCCCGGTGATCATGCTCGCCATCGCGCTCGTCGCCGTGATCGGCACGAACCCGGTCGCGCTCGTCGGCGTGCTCGCGCTGAGCGGCTGGGTCCTCTACGCGCGGACCGTCCGCGCCCACGTGCTCACCATCCGCCGCCTCGAGTTCATCGAGGCCGCCCACGCATTGGGTGCGTCTGATCTCCGACTGGTCCTCCGCCACGTGCTCCCCAACACGGTGGCGCCGATCCTCGTCATCGGCTCGAGCCAGTTCGCCACCATGGTCCTGCTGGAGTCCGGCCTGAGCTTCCTCGGCATGGGCATCCAGGCCCCGCAGCCCTCGTGGGGGCTGATGCTCTCGGAGGGCCGCGACTACCTGTCGAACGCCTGGTGGCTCGCCACCGCGCCCGGCGTCATGATCTCCCTCGTCGTCCTGGGAGCGAACCTCCTCGGCGACGGCCTGCGCGACCTGCTCGACCCACACCTCGGTTGCCCGCCGCGGTTCCCCGTCCTCATGGAGGATCGACGGGAGTCCGGCCCCGCGGGTCGGCTACTTCACAATGAGGACCGGAACGGGGGCGAGCCGGAGGGCCCCGTCGGCCACGCTGCCAAGCAGGACGCGGCGCCAGGCCGCCCGCGCCGCGCGCACCCAGCACGAGCAGGTCGGCGCGCGCGTCCTTGACCGCCCGGAGAATCCCGGCCAGCGGCACGCCCGTGCGCACGCTGGCCTGGGCGCGCCAGCCCCCCTTCTCCATCGTGCGGACGGCGGCCTCGGCACAGCGCCGCGCGGCATCGAGGCGCGCGCGTTCCCGCTCCGCCGCCTCGCCGGCGAGACGGCCGCGAATCGAGGGGGCAGGAGCGCCATCGACGGCGGGCGCACGGGCTCGACCACGGACACGACGGTGACGCGTCCGCCCGCCGGCGGCACCAGGCGAGCGGCGAATGCGGCGGCCCGGCGAGAGTGGGGCGAGCCGTCGACCCCGAGCACGATAGAGCGGAAGCCCGCGCGGCCCGCCATGCCCGGCCCTATCTGGACTCGCGCTCGGGCGTCGGGGCCGTCCGCGCTTTGTCCGCTGTACGACGGGCGCCCTCGCGCTCCACCGAGGCCGCCGCCGTCGGCCGATTCGATTTCTTGTGCTTCCCGACGCTCTTTCGAATGCCCATCGTGCTTTCCCTTTTCACGCGCGCTCGTGCGTCCACGGCGACCACGCCGTCGGGACCGGCCACGAGCGGAACTCCCTTAGCTCCGCCACGTTCGTCGCGTCGACAGCGAGCCACGCGAAGCGGCAGATGCCTCGGCCGGCAGATCCTTGTGAACCTCCACGTAGATCCCGCCGAAGCCTATCACGTCCCTCCGACGGCTTCGACGCGCTCGCCCAGGACCAGGCCACCAGGGCTCCGGCGAGTAGCAGCAAGACGACGAGGCTCCTGAACTGGGCGCGAGACGCCGGCGCGGCGTCTCCGGATGGTCGCCGACGGAGTCAGAGCCACCGTGGTCGCCCCATCCACTACAATGCCCTCGGGCATGAATGAGACAGGCCCGGGCGCCTCCGCGCCGTACCCGGAGGAGCTCGAGCGCGACGTCACGCTGCGCGACGGGGCGCGCTTCGCCTACGCCCGATCCGTGCCGACGACGCTCCTCGCCTCGTCGACTACTACGCCCGGCTCAGCGAGCACACGGCGTATCAGCGCTTCTTCACCGTGATGAAGCGGCTGCCCCCGGACTGGGCGCGCCTGCACTCCGCCGTCGACTACCGGTCGCAGCTCGCGCTGGTGGCCGAGCGGGGGCCGCGCGAGCAGCCGGAGCTGATCGCCGTCGCCCGCTACGAGCCGACCGACGAGCCGGACACGGTGGAGGTCGCCTTCGTGGTCCAGGACGCCTGGCAAGGCAAGGGCCTCGGCACCATCATGCTGGACGAGCTGCTCGCCGCGGCGGCCGCACGCGGCATCACGCGCTTCCGCGCCTACGTGCTCGCCGACAACCTGCGGATGCTGGATCTCCTGCGGCGCTTACCGACGTGCAGGAGCGCACGATCGACTCCGGCGTGGTCGAGGCTCGTGTTCCGTCGCCGCGCTGGTCCGCGCGTCGCTCAGACCGGCTGGGCGCCAGCGCGCTAGCACTCGGCGGTTGATCGGGCGCGTGCGGCTCGCGTACCCTCCTGATGCCGTCCTGTCATGGTCAAGCGAGCGCCGTTGCCGACACGAGCGAGCCAGCAGGCGGGCGACCGCTACGTCCTCGGACTGGCGGTCGCCTTCGCGATCCTGTGGCTCCTCCGGGCGATTCGCCCGCGCTACCGTGCGGACTGGGCGATCGAAAACGTCCTCACGGTGCTGTGCGTCGCCGTGCTGGTCGTCTCGTACCGGAGCGTTTCGCTCTCGCGGACGTCGTACACGTGCATCGCGCTGTTCCTCTGCGTCCACTCCCTCGGCGCGCACTACACCTATTCGGACGTCCCCTACGACGCGTGGTTCCGGGCCGTGACCGGCCGGGGCCTGGGGGAGTTGCTCGGATGGCGCCGGAAGAACTTCGACCGCATGGTCCATTTCCTCTACGGCCTGCTGCTCGTCTACCCGATCCGTGAAGTTATCGCGCGGGCCGCCGGCCTCCGCGGGTTCTGGAGCTATTTCCTGCCCATGGATCTGACCATGTCGAGCTCGCCACGTACGAGCTGATCGAGTTGGGCGCCGCCGTCGTGTTCGGCGGCGACCTGGGTGTCGCCTACGTCGGCGCGCAGGGCGATCCGTGGGACGCGCAGAAGGACATGAGTCTGGCGGCGTTCGGCGCCTTGCTGTCCACCCTGGCCATCGTCGCCATCCACCGCTGGCGCGACCGCAACCCCCGCCCCGACCGGTTGCTGCGTCCGTCGCGGTGCGGTAGAATCCGCCATGCCCCACGGGCTCCTCTTGGGCGGCTATTTCGTCTTCTGGAGCGCCATGGCGATCGCGCCCCTCGACCGCCAGAACTGGGTGCTATCCAGCATCCTTCCGCTGGCCCTGGTCGCCGCGCTGCTCATCGGGCGCCGAGCTCTGCCGCTTTCCACGGCGTCCTACGCGCTGATGATCGGCTTCCTGGCCCTGCACACCATCGGCGCACACTACACGTACTCGCGCGTGCCGATGGGGCTGTGGCTTCAACGCGCCCTCCAGCTGCAGCGAAATCACTTCGACCGGGTCACCCATTTTGCCTTCGGGCTCCTGTTCACCTACCCCCTTTTCGAAGCATTCCGACTTCTCCTGAAGGACACCTCGCGACCGCTCGTGTGCTACGTGACGCTGATGACGCAGCTCGGCCTGACGGCGGTCTGGGAAATGATCGAGGCCGCCGTCGCCCAGCTCACCCACCCCGAGCTGGGCGCCGCGTTCGTCGGCGCGCAAGGCGACGTCTGGGACGCCCAGCACGACATGCTGGCCGCGACATGCGGGGCCGTCATTGCGCTGTTGCTGATCACCGCCTGGCTGCGGATGGGCGGACGGTCCGCCGATCCGGACAGCGGCCGCCGAGCGCGCCTGACCTCCCACGACCAGAGTACAGGCCCGTCACCGCCGAGGCAGCGTGGGGCGGGCGATGACCCCAGGCTGCGGCACACCCGGCGCACCGGGGCACGCTCGTCTCGCATCCAGCCGACGCTTCTGCAAGTCCGCGTTTTCCTGCACGCTCAGTCTGGCACTCATGTTGCGATTCCGCGCGTTGAACCGAGCAGGCTCCAACGACTCGCATGAAAGGAGCACTCCATGGCTCGCATCCGCCGCATCCTTCACCCCTCCGATTTCTCGAAGGCCTCGGGCGCGGCCTTCGCCAAGGCCGTGGAGCTGGCCAAGGCCAACGGGGCCGACCTCGTGTTGCTGCACGTCCTCGCCCCGCCCCTGCCGCTCATGGCGGGTGACGGGTACGTCTCACCGAAGGTCTACGAGGATCTGGACAAGTCGGCCCGCGCCCACGCGTCCAAGGAGCTCGCCAGCCTCGTCGCGAAGGCCAAGAAGGCCGGCGTCCGTGCCAACGCGGTGCTGCGGGACGGCGTCGCGCACGAGCAGATCGTCCGCGCGGCTCGGTCGCCCAAGGCCGACATGATCGTGATCGGCACCCATGGGCGGACCGGCCTCGCCAAGCTGTTTCTGGGCAGCGTCGCCGGCCGCGTCGTCTCGACGGCGATGTGTCCCGTCATGACCGTCCGCGGCAAGTGACCATGGAGGAGGCGGCGTGAGCCGCCCAGGCAAACCGTCCCCGCCGGGATGGATCTGGTACACTGAGCGCGTGAGGTCGGTCGGGATCGGAGTGAGCCGATCACGAACCCGCTGCCGAGGTGCGCAGCGCCTGCCGGCTTCACCAGCATAGGTCTGCCGGTTTTCGCGCTCGCTTGGCGGGCGCGCCCTCATTCTGGCCTCGCTTCCGAAGAGCTCTTCCGCGTCTCCGGGGCGTGCAACCGCAGCGGAAGGAGTTCCGCCCCGCCACTGCGGGGTCAAGGAGGCGCCCCATGGCGTCCAAACTGTACGTAGGTGGTCTGGCCTATTCCACAACCTCCGAGAGCCTGCGAACCCTCTTCGCCCAGTACGGGACCGTCGAGTCGGCCGCAGTCGTTTCGGACCGGGATTCGGGCCAGTCTCGGGGATTCGGGTTCGTGGAGATGTCCACCCAGCCCGAGGCCCAGGAGGCGATTGCCAAGCTCGACGGCCAGTCCTTCGAGGGTCGCCCGCTCAAGGTCAACGTCGCAAACCCGAAGGGCGCCGGATCGGGGTGGCGGTGCCCCACGTGGCTCCGGATTCGGATCGGGCAAGAGCAGCTTCGGCGGCGGCGACCGCCGCCCGTCCCGCTGGTAGGAGGCCGCCAACCAGTCCCACCGCCTGGCGCAGGGGTCCGAGCCCCCTGCGCCGGTATCGCCTCCTCTCAGTCGGGCTTGCGCACGGTCAGGACCGGGCACGGCGCGAACCGGATCACGCGATCCGCGACGCTGCCGAGGAGCACGCGCGTTCAGGCCGGTGCGTCCGTGGGTCCCCATGATCGACCAGATCCGCGCGCTCGTCGGTGGCGAGGTTGACGATCTCCTCGTGAGCCGAGCCCGTGCGCATCGATCGTGCGCACCGTGACGCCCGTGCGCTCGGGCCGGCGGACGCCCACTTCTCGAGCTCCTCCTCCACCCACTTCCGCGCCCTGCTCGTAGAGCTTGCCAGCGTCGTGTCCGCGGCCGAGCGGTCGGGTCGCCGTAGAGCGATCGGCTCGACGAAGACATGAGCGAGCACCACCTCCGAGCCAAGGGTCCCCGCGACGCGCTGGGCGAGCCCCCAAGCCTCCTCGGAGCTAGTCGGAGAAGTCGGTCGGTACGACGATGCGATAGAACAGCTTCGTGGCCATGCACACCTCCCTCTCGGCAGCCCGGCAATCCCGAGCCACCCGTGGTCCAGTCTCGGCAACTCACCTTACCGAAAAAGACGTGCAACCGCGGGGCCACCCGCCACGCGCGCAAATTCAAGCGCTTGAGGGAGTCGGACCCTGCACAGGCAGCAGGCGTCATCGCCCCCACTGGGGCCCCAGTACCCCAGGCGACGTCCCGCGCCAGCCGGGCGCCGAGAAGGGTCCAGATGCGAGGCGGCGAGGGCGCGGCAGCCCGAGGCGTACTTTCCGTACGTTGAGGGC
>CAWIZN010000069.1:0-105359 GCA_963840495.1 uncultured Candidatus Rokubacteria bacterium | reverse complement strand
CGGATAGGGTCAAACACAATTGTTGCTCAAGACTTCGCAAGCCGCGGCTCTGCTCGTCCTTGTTCGAGGAGCAAGAACCGGACGGCGTTCTTGTACGCAATGCGCTCAGGAGGAATAGGAAACAGGTCGTGAACTACATCGTATCGAGATGGCGCCCAGTGGAGGGCCTTGCTGTCCGATGGGATGTCGCTCCGATTCGTCTACAATGGCAGGCATGTCGAACACCAGGATGATCGCCATCGACGTGGGAGGCACCTTCACCGACATCGCCGAGGCCGGCACGGGCACCACCTGGGTCGCGAGACACCCTCGACGCCCGGCGACCGTGGCGGGCGTGATGAGCGGGGGCGACGACTCGGCGTAGCGTGCCTCGGCCCGTTCGTGCTAACGTCCAGCGCCATGGCGAATGACATCGCTCCGCCTGTGCGGTCCGAGCTGGCGCCGACGGGTCCGCTGCGCGTCGGCCTCGAGGGCGTGTCGGTCGCGCCGGGCGCCCCGTGAAGGTCTCGTTCTTCGAAACCGTGCGCTATCGCGCGCCCGAGGCGCTGCCGCCCGAGTGGCCGGTGCCGTCGGGGGCGTACGACCGCGACGCCGGGGCTCGGGCCTACCAGGCGATGATCGAGCGGCTCGAGTACGTCGAGGAGCTCGGCTTCGACTGGGTCAGCGTCTCCGAGCATCACTACTCTCCGCGCATCCTGACTCCGTCCCCGATCGTCTCGGCGGCGTTCATCGCCGCCCACCTGAAGCGGATCACGATCGCGTTGCTCGGCCCGATCGTCCCCCACAGCAATCCGGTGCGTGTGGCCGAGGAGCTGGCGATGCTCGACACCATGGCGCAAGGGCGGCTGGTCGTCGGGCTGCTGCGGGGGACGGCGAATGAGGCCATGACTTACGACCTCAACCCCCAGGAGGCGCGCGAGCGGACCGACGAGGGCATGGAGCTGATCCTCAAGGCGTGGACGGAGCCGCAGCCGTTCGGCTGGCAGGGGCGCCACTTCCAGTACCGGACCGTCTCGATCTGGCCGCGCCCGCTGCAGCAGCCCCATCCGCCGACGTTCGCGCTGGGGACGAGTCGCGAGTCGTGCGAGTTCGCCGCGCGCCACCATCTGGGCTGCGGCGTGTCCTACGGGCCGTTCGAGGTCATGGCCAAGGCCACGCGGTACTACCGCGAGCAGTGCGCGCGCCACGGCTGGCAGCCGTCACCCGAGCAGATCGTCTACCGGGCGAACATGCTCGTGGCCGAGACCGACGAGGAGGCGCACGCGCTGCTGCGCGCGCAGCCGAACCAGGCGCCGTTCACCATGCGCGCCGGCGTCCGCGACGCCGTCATGACGCTCGACTCCCGCAACATCGCGGGCGAGGCGCGCGCGCCGGTGGTGACCGGCGCGCTGCCGACGACGTTCGTCGGGAGCCCCGACACGGTCGTCGAGCAGGTCAGGCGTTGTCGCGCGGTGGTCGGCGCGGGCGTCCTCGACCTGTCCCTGCACCCGCCGGGATCCGGCGATCTCGACCCGCTCATGCGCGCGCTGGAGCTGTTCGGCAAGAAGGTGCTGCCGCGCATCCGCGAGCTCTGAGGGAGGCGGGCGTGGCGCCGTCGCCGTTCCGCGAGGCCAACGTCGAGATCGACGGCTCCCGGATCCGATACATGGAAGCCGGGCAGGGGACTCCGCTGGTGCACCTGCACGGCGCAGGCGGGTTGCGCCTCACCCGCGCGCACGACCTCCTGGCTCGCCACTTCCGCGTGCTGGCGTTCGAGCTGCCCGAGGGACCGTCGCCTGCGCCCGCGCTGGCGCGCGCGATCGCGACGCTCGGCCTCGACACCTTCGACCTCATGGGGACGTCGGTTGCCGGTGCGGCGGCGCTCGGGCTGGCGCTCCAGGAGCCGGCGCGCGTGCGCGCCCTCGTGCTGGAAGCGCCCACGGCGATCCGGCCCGACAAACGCGACGCGGACCTCGAGCGCCGGCTCTCCGGCCTGGCGACGCCGACCCTGGTGTTGTTCGGCACCGGGGACGACGTGGTCCCGCCCGCGATGGGGCGCGTCTACAAGGCGTCGATGTCCAACTGCCACCTCGTGTTCGTCTATGCCGCCGGGCACGTCATCAGCGCTGATCGGCCGGAGGCGTTCGCCGAGGTGGTGCTGGACTTCCTCGAGCGCCACGAGGCGTTCGTCATCAGCCGCGCCCAGACGGTGATCCACCCGTAGCGCGCGGTCCTGTCCCGCGCCGATCGTCTCGAGGCGCTCTCCTGCCAGGGCGGTGGTCTCCTCGAGGAGTGGACGGCGCGTTCGGAGCATAGCCCGGCCGGCGGTGAAGTCGAGCGCCCCGGGCCGGCCCTCCCGCGATGGATCGGCCCCGGGCCTCGTGCTACCGTCCACGAATGTCGGAGCCAGCGAAAGGACCAAGATCGATGATCGCAGGCCGCCTGATCGACATCTTGCTGGTCGTCCTCGTGGGCGTGAGCGCGTCCGGCTGTGCGACCATGAGCATGCCGGGTGACGCCGTGGTAGCGCCGGCCAGACCCACTGGCGTGCAGGTCGATCCCGCGCAGATCTACAACGACCCGCTCCAGGGACCGTAGGCGTGTCCAGCGGCTCGAGGGCCATGACCATCGCCACCGACTTCGAGAAGCTCGGCGTCTTCTACCTCGGACGCCCCTGGGATCTGGCGACGCGGAAGCCCAGGCCCGGGCTCGTGCTCTACGACTCGAAGGACCTGGTCACCCACGCGGTGTGCGTGGGCATGACGGGCAGCGGCAAGACCGGTCTCTGCCTCGCCCTGCTCGAGGAGGCGGCGATCGACGGCATCCCGGCCCTCGTCATCGATCCCAAGGGCGACCTCGCCGAATCTGATGCTCACCTTCCCCGAGCTGCGTCCGGAGGATTTCCTGCCGTGGATCAACGAGGACGACGCGCGGAAGAAGGGACTTCGCGCCCGACGACTACGCGCGCCAGCAAGCCGAGCTGTGGAGGAAGGGCCTCGCCGAGTGGGGCCAGGACGGCGCGCGCATCCGGCGCCTGCGGGACGCCGCGGACTTCGCCATCTACACGCCGGGCAGCGAGGCGGGGATCCCCATCTCCATCCTCAAGTCCTTCGCGGCACCGCCCCCGGCGATCCGCGACGACGGCGAGCTCTTTCGCGAGCGCATCGCCGGCACGGCGACGAGCCTGCTCGGCCTCCTCGGCATCGACGCCGACCCGATCCAGAGCCGCGAGCACATTCTGATCGCGACCATCCTCGACGCCGCGTGGCGCGCGGGGCGCGACCTCGACCTGGCCGCACTGATCCAGGCGATCCAGACGCCGCCCGTCGCGCGCGTCGGCGTCCTCGACCTCGAGTCCTTCTATCCCGCCAAGGAGCGCTTCGAGCTGGCGATGGGGCTCAACAACCTGCTCGCCGCGCCGGGATTCGCCGCGTGGATGCAGGGCGAGGCGCTCGACGTCGGCCGCATGCTCTGGACGCCCGAGGGCAAGCCGCGGATCGCCATCTTCTCGATCGCGCACCTGGGCGACGCGGAGCGCATGTTCTTCGTCTCGCTGCTGCTGAACCAGATGCTGGCGTGGACGCGCTCGCAGTCCGGCACCACGAGCCTGCGCGCCATCGTCTACATGGACGAGATCTTCGGCTACTTCCCGCCCGTCGCCAACCCGCCCTCCAAGCTGCCGCTCCTGACCCTGCTCAAGCAGGCGCGCGCCTTCGGCGTGGGCGTGGTGCTCGCCACGCAGAACCCCGTGGACCTGGACTACAAGGGGCTCGCCAACACGGGCACGTGGTTCATCGGGCGGCTGCAGACCGAGCGCGACAAGGCGCGCGTCCTGGAGGGGCTGGAGGGCGCGGCCGCCGGGGCGGGCAGCCGCTTCGACCGCGGCCGGATGGAGGAGATCCTCGCCGGCCTCGGCAATCGCATCTTCCTGATGAACAATGTCCGCGACGACGGGCCCGAGGTCTTCGAGTCGCGGTGGGCGATGTCCTATCTGCGCGGGCCGCTGACGCGAAGCCAGATCAAGACGCTGATGGAGGGCCGCGCCGGCCACCGCGCCGGCCGGCGCTCCGCGTGCGGCCCAGGCCGCGGCCACCTCGGCGCCCGCCGCCGCGGCGCTCACCGCCGTCGTGCGACCGGTGCTGCCGCCGGACGTGCCGCAGCACTTCGTCCCCGTCCGCACTCCCGCGCCGGCTGGCGCGGCGCTCGTCTACCAGCCGATGCTGTTCGGCGCGGCCGAGATCCGCTTCGCCGACGCCAAGAAGGGGCTCGACACGAACGAGCCCGTGGCGATCATGACGCCGCTCACCGCGGAGGCCGTGGCCGCCGACTGGGACCGCGCGGTGGACACATCGGTGGCCGCGGGTGACCTCGAGGCCTCCCCGGAAGCCGGGGCCGCCTTCGCCGAGCTGCCGCCCGCCGCGGGCAAGCCGAAGAGCTACGGCGCCTGGCGAAAGGACTTCGCCGCCTGGCTCTTCCGCACACAGAAGCTCGACCTCCTGACCTGCCCTCGCCTCAAGGCCTTCTCGAGGCCCGGCGAGACCGAGGGGGATTTCCGGGCGCGCTTGCAACACGCCGGCCGCGAGCAGCGCGACGACACCCTCGAGCGGCTCCGCAAGAAGTACGCGCCGAAGAAGGCCGCGCTCGAGGAGAAAATCCGCCGCGCGGGCCAGGCAGTGGAGCGCGAATCCGAGCAGGTCACGCAGCAAGGGCTCCAGGCGGCGATCTCGGTCGGCACCACCCTGCTCGGGGCGTTCCTTGGCCGAAAAGCGGTGACGGCCTCGACCATCGGCCGCGCCACCACCGCGGCACGCGGCGCCGGACGCGTCCTCAAGGAGCGACAGGACGTGGGCCGCGCCCAGGAGACCGTCGAGGCGCTCCAGCAGCAACTCGCCGATCTGGATGAGGCCTTCAAGGCCGACGCGGAGAAGCTCGGCCCGAGCGGCGACGCATTGGCAGAGCCGCTCGAGGCCGTGAGCGTGCGGCCGTCCAAGCAGAACGTGACGGTGAAGCTGGTCGCGCTCGCGTGGGTTCCCTCGTGGCAGGACAGCGCCGGGCAGAGCACGCCGGCCTGGCAGTAAGCGCCTTCCGAACGTCTACAATGGCGGGCATGCCGGACGCCGGGACGATCGCCATCGACGTGGGAGGCACCTTCACCGACATCACGTTCGCCGACGCCGGCACGGGCGCCACCTGGGTCGCGAAGACCCCGTCGACGCCCGGCGACCTGTCGGGCGGCTTCATCACCGCCATCCGCAAGGTGCTCGCCCAGGCGGGGCGCACGGCCCCCGACATCCTGCGCGTCTTTCACGGCACGACGACGGCCACCAATGCCATTCTCGAGGGCAAGACGCCGCCGACCGCGCTCATCACCACCGCGGGCTTCAAGTACGTGCTCGAGATCGGCCGCCACGACATCCCGCGCCACGGCAATCTCTACGGATGGAGCAAGCCCGCGCGGCCCATCACGCCCGACCGCGTGCTGGAGGTGACCGAGCGGCTCGACGCCGACGGCGCCGTGCTCACCCCGCTCGACGAGGACAGCCGCGCGGAGCGTGGCGCGGCAGCTCGCCCAGCTCGGCGTGCCCGCGGTGGCCGTGGTCTTCCTGCACGCCTACGCCAATCCCGTGCACGAGCAGCGGATGCAGGCCATCCTCGCCGAGGAGTATCCCGGCGCCTTCGTGTCCTTGTCGTCCGAGGTGCTGCCGCAGTTCCGCGAGTTCGAGCGCACCATGGCGACCGCGCTCAACGCCGCCGTCATGCCCCCGGTGAGCCGGTACGTGGGCGTGCTGCGCGGGGCCCTCGACGCGCATGGGCGTGAAGGCGCCGCTGCTCATCATGAAGTCCGACGGCGGCGTGACGAGCGCGCCGACGTGCGTGCGCCAGCCCGTGCAGACGGTGCTCTCGGGCCCGGCCGCCGGCGTGATCGGCGCGGTCAGCATCGCCCGCGCCGCGGGCTTCGCCGACGTCATCTCGATCGACGTGGGCGGGACCAGCGCGGACATCTGTCTCGTCCGGAACGGCCGCCCGGAGATCACCAAGGACGGGATGATCGGCCCGTTTCCGCTGAAGCTGCCCATCCTCGACATCCACACGATCGGGGCGGGCGGGGGAAGCATCGCGTCCGTCTCCGCGGCGGGGCGGCTCACCGTGGGACCGCGCAGCGCCGGCGCCGAGCCGGGGCCGGCCTGCTATGGCCGCGGCGGGCTCGAGCCGACGCTGACCGACGCGCATCTGGTACTCGGGCGCATTCCGGCCGGACTGCTCGGGGGCGAGCTGCCGCTCGACGTGGCGGCCTCTCGCGCCGTGATCGGCGAGCGCGTCGCCCGCCCGCTCGGCCTGTCCGTCGAGGAGGCCGCCGCGGGCATCGTCGAGATCATCGACAATGCCATGGCGCGCGCCATCCGCACCGTGTCCGTCGGGCGCGGGCACGATCCGCGCCGGTTCGCGCTCATCCCGTTCGGCGGCGCGGGGCCGCTGCACGGCTGCCGCCTCGCCGAGCTGCTCGACATCCCGGCCGTCATCGTCCCGCCGCGGCCGGGCGTGCTCTCGACATGGGGGCTCCTCGACACCGATATCCGGGCGACGTTCGTGCGCACCGTCGGGATCACCGCGCGCCGGGCCGCCGCCGCGGACCCGTCGTCGCTCGAGGCGGCCTGGGCCGATCTCACCGCGCAGGCGCAGGCATGGCTCGGCGCCGAGCAGATCCCGCTCGATCGCCGGCGCTTCGAGCGGAGCGCCGACCTCCGCTACGAGCATCAGAGCTTCGAGCTGACGTGTCCGCTCGCCGACGGCCCGCTCACCCGCGCGCGCCTCGACGAGCTGATCGCGACGTTTCACGCGGAGCACCGGCGGCTGTACACCTACGACTTGCCGCACGCCCAGGTCGAGCTGGTCAATCTGCGCGTCACCGGGGTCGGCATCCTGCCGAAGCGGGTGGCGGCGACGGCGGCCTCGACCGCCTCGGGCGACGCGCGGGACGCGATTGCCGGCGACCGCCGCGTGTACTTCCGCGGCAGCGGCGCCGCCACCGTGCCGACCTATCTCCGCGCCCGCCTCGTCCCCGGCATGACGTTCGCCGGCCCGGCCATCGTGGACCAGGACGACACGACCGTGCTCATCACGCCCGGCTTCCGGGCCCGCGTCGATCACGCCCACAACATCCTCCTGGAGCGCTCCCATGCCTGATGCCACGATGCCCGCCGGGACGAGCCCGGTGCGGCCGGTCGATCCCGTCACGCTCGAGATCATCCGCGGCAGCCTCGCCTCGACCATTCACGACATGGAGCTCCTGATGGAGCGGTGCGCGATGTCGCCGTTCATCAAGGAGAAGAAGGACTACTTCGTCGGCGTGTTCGATACCAGGGGGCGCATCGTCGCCTGCCACATCTCGGGCAGCGGCCCGGGGATGCTGGATTCGATCTTCAAGGCGTATCCGCTCGACACCATGCGGCCGGGCGACGTGTACTGGTTCAATGACCCGTACATCTCCGACGGCGCCGTCCAGCATCATCAAGACATGGTCTTCGCCGTGCCCATCTTCCACGAGGGACAGCCCGTCGCGTTGTCCATCACCTTCGGGCATTACCAGGACATCGGCGGGCTGCGGGCGGGGAGCATCTCGCCGCACGCGACGGAGATCTACCACGAGGGCGTGCTCGTCCCGCCCGTCCGCATCGTGCGCGAGGGGCAGCTCAACGAGGAGGCGTACCGGATCTTCCTGCGCAACTCGCGCCTGCCCGGCCTCGTCGAAGGGGACACGCGCGCGATGATGGCGTCGTGCCACCTGGCCGAGACGCGCCTCGGCGAGCTGTTCACGCGCTACGGGGCCCCGACCGTGCTCGCGGCGTTCGACGAGTGCATCGCCCAGACGGGGGCGCGGGCGCGCGAGCTGTTCCTCGAGCTCGTGCCCGAGGGCGCGTGGTCGTTTCACGACTACCTCGACAGCGACGGCGGGAGCGAGGCGCGCCCGTACCGGATCGAGCTCACCCTCGACCGCGTCGGGGATCACGTGCGCCTCGACGGGTCGCGCTCCGACGACCAGGCGCGCGGGCCGATCAACTTCATGACCAATCCCGGGCTCCTGCGCATCGCCTTCGGCCGGTATCTGCAGTCGCTCGATCCCGAGCTCGACGTCAACGAGGGGCTGCTCCGGAACCTCGACGAGTGGGTGACGCGCGAGGGGAGCATCTTGAAGCCGCGCTTCCCGGCGCCGCTCGGCATGCGCGCCAATACGCGCTTTCGCGTCATGTCCTGCATCTTCGGCTCGCTCGCCCAGGCCAATGGCGGCCGCGTCCCCGCGGGCTCGCCGGTCTACGTGCTGTACTACTTCCGCGCCTGGGACGCAGGCGCGCAATGCGCCCATCCTGTGCATCGAGGGGCTCGGCGTGGGGCTCGGCGCTCGTCCGTTCGCCGACGGCGTCGACGTCATCTACTACATCGCCCAGGAGAACTATCCCGTCGAGTACGTCGAGCGCGATTTCCCCCTCCGGGTGGAGCGCTACGCGGCGCGCCCGGACTCGGGCGGCCCGGGATACCACCGGGGCGGCGCGGGCGTCGTCCGCGACGTGCGCGTGCTCTGCGAGCGCGCCGAGCTGGCCACGCGCATGGAGAACACGCTCGTCGCGCCCTACGGCGTGGCCGGCGGTCATGCCGGGCGCACGGGCCGCATCATCCTGAACCCCGGCACGCCCCGCGAGCGCGAGCTGGCCGCCCTCGGCGACGGCTTCGTCCTCGAGCGCGGCGATCTCCTCCGCTTCGAGACCTGCGGCGGCGGGGGCTGGGGCGATCCCCTCACGCGCGACCCCGAGCGCGTGCGCCAGGACGTGACGCGGGGCTTCGTCACCGCGCGCGGGGCGCTCGAGGACTACGGCGTCGCGCTCGACCCCGTCACCCTCGACGTCGACAAGACGGCCACGGACGAGGAGCGGCGGGGGCGCGCGGGCGCGCTCTCGCTCATCGACCGGGGCCCGGGCTTCGACGAGGCCGAGGCCCGCTGGCGCGCGGCGCGGAGCGCGTCGGCGTCATGAGCGGCGCCGGGGGCGGCGGCTCGGTCCTGTGGGACCTGGACGCGCGCGGGGTCGGCACGGTGACCCTGAACCGCCCCGAGGTCAACAACGCCTACAACGGCGACCTGATCCAGGGGCTCCACGAGGCGCTCGACGCGCTCGGCGCGAGCCCGAGCTTGCGCGTGCTCGTGCTGCGCGGAAACGGCAAGCATTTCCAGGCCGGGGTGGATCTCCGCTGGCTCAGCGAGGTGGCCAAGCGATCCTCCGAGGAGAACGAGCGCGTCTCGCGCACCACCGCCGAGACCGTGCGGCGGCTCGACGGGCTCCCGGTGCCGACGGTGGCGCTCGTGCAGGGCGGATGCTTCGGCGGGGGAACGGGCTTCGCCGCCGCCTGCGACGTCGTGGTGGCGGGCGAGGACGCGATCTTCTCGATCAGCGAGACGCGCTGGGGGCTGATGGCGGGCATCATCCTGCCTCAGCTCTGCCAGGCCATCGGCCTCCGCCAGGTGCGCCGCTACGCGCTGACCGGGGAGCGCTTCGACGCCCAGGAAGCCCGGCGGATCGGGTTGGTGCACGTCGTCTGCGCGTCGGAAGCGCTCGCCGAGGAGGGCGCGCGCATCGTCGACGCGGTGCTCATGAATGCGCCGGGCGCCACCGCGGCGACGAAGCTGCGCGCGCTCCAGGTCGCGGAGGCCTTCGTCGATGACGGCGCCTTCCGCGACCTCGTCCGCGAGCACGCCGCGACGCGCCAGCGCGACGAGGCCGCGGAGGGCGTCGCGTCGTTTCGCGAGAAGCGCGCGGCCCGCTGGTACCCGGGCCCGGCGTAGCCGACGCGAAGCGGCGCTGACCTTTCCGTTCACCGCGCAGACCGAGGGAGAGATCCCCATGAAGAGCGTCGAGATCGACCGGACCAAGCTGCTCCGCGATCAGCCCGCCACGGGGCACAATCGCCTGCACCCGGACATCCCGCCCATCCTCGAGGTCGACGAGGGCGAGGAGGTCGTGCTCGAGACCCGCGACGGCTGCGACGGCTACCTCGGCCCCTCCGCCACCGCGGCCAGCATGGCCACGATGGACGCGGGCGCCATCCATCCGCTCACCGGGCCGGTGCTCGTCAAGGGCGCCCGGCCCGGCGATGTCCTCGAGATCGAGATGGTCGACGTCCTGCCCCAGCCGCACGCGTTCACGGCCATCGTGCCCGGGCTCGGCTTCCTGCGCGATCTCTACACGACCCCGTACCTGGTGAAGTGGCGCATCGCCGACGGGTGGGCCACGTCGCCCGAGCTGCCCGGCGTGCGGATTCCGGGCGCGCCGTTCATGGGCGTGATCGGCGTCGCGCCCTCGCACGATCAGCTTCGCGCCTGGACCGTGCGCGAGCAGGCTTGCCTCGAGCGCGGCGGGCTGGTCATGGCGCCCGATGCCGCCGGCGCCGTCCCCGGCACGGGGCGAGTGGCGTCGGAGGGGCTCCGCACGATCTCTCCGCGCGAGAACGGCGGCAACATGGACATCAAGCAGATCACCAAGGGCTCGACGCTGTCCGTGCCGGTCACCGTGGAGGGTGCCCTCTTCTCCGTGGGGGACGGCCACTTCGCCCAGGGCGACGGCGAGGTCTGCGTGACCGCGGTCGAGATGGGCGCCACCGCCGTGGTGCGCTTCCGCGTGCTGAAGGGCGCGGCGCAGAAGCCCTGGCGCGGCCCGCGCTTCAGCCACCGCGACTACTTCGCGCCGCCGGAGTGGGCGGCGCCGAAGCATTTCATCGCGGCCACCGGCATGCCCATCCGCGACGACGGCGTGAACGAGGGCGAGAACCTCACGCTGGCCTGCCGCAACGCCCTCCTCAACATGATCGACCTGCTCCAGGAGCGCGGCTGGACGCGCGAGCAGGCCTACGTGATCTGCAGCGTCGCCGCCGACCTGCGCATCAGCAATGTCGTCGACGTGCCGAACTACGTCGTCTCCGCGCTCCTGCCCGAGGCGATCTTCCAGGGGTGACGCTACTTCGGCAGCTCGGCGAGAAACTCCAGCACGGCGCGATTGAAGGCCTCGGGCTGGTCGCGGTTGCCGAAGTGGCCCGGCGGGCGAGAGCAGCACGAAGCGCGCGTGCGGGATCTTCTGGGTCATCACGCGCATGGGGCCGAGCGAGGCGTCCCGGTCGCCGCACACGAGGAGCGTCGGCGCCGTGATGCCGGGGAGCTGGTCGGTGATGTAGTCCATCTGGAGCAGCGCGCGCAGCGCATTCGCGTAGCCGATCGGCGTCAGCATGCGGTAGTAGGCGAAGATCTCCTCGCGCGCCGACGGATCGAGCTTGAGGCGCCCCACCACGTTGGGATTGGAGGCGATGGCGAACTCGGCCATTGCCTCCATCCCGCTCTCGAGCGTCACCTTGATGCTCTGCGCGCGCATGACCAGGTTGTCGACCTCGAGCGGGAGGCCCGCGGCGGACGATGAGCCGACGACGACGAGGCCCTTCACGCGCTCCGGGTGCTTGAGCGCGAAGCGGGTGGCGATCCCCCCGCCGAGCGACAGGCCCCCCACCACCGCCCGCTCGAGCCCCAGGTAGTCGAGGAGACCGAGGAGGTCGAGCACCCAGTGGCCGAACGTGACCTTGGCCGGGTCCTCCGGGCTCTCCGAGCGCGCGTGCCCGCGCGGCTCCCACAGGATGAGCCGGTGCCGTGCCGAGAGCGGCCCGATATTGGGCTGCCACATGCCGGCATTGCCGCCGATGCCGTAGGCGAGCAGGAGCGGCTCGCCCTTGCCGTGCTCCTCGAAGTAGATCCGGACGCCGTCGCTGGTCTTGAAGTGCGCCACGGGCTTCCCCCCTTGGGTTGAGGGCTTTTATGGTAGAAGAGGGTGCTGACGACGCTCTATGGAACGGTCCTTTGCCGCAGAAGTCAAGCAGCTCGCGCTGGGAGACGGACAGGTCCTCCGGGGGGAGGGCATCCTGGCCATCACCAAGGCCCTGCTCCAGTCCGGGGTGTCCTATGTCGGGGGCTATCCGGGCGCGCCCGTCTCGCATCTCCTCGACGTCCTCGCCGACGCCAATGAGCCGCTGCTCAAGCCCATGGGCGTCTATCTCGATGCCTCCGCCAATGAAGCGGCGGCCGCCGCGCTGCTCGGCGCCTCCATCAACTACCCGATGCGCGGGGCCGTCACCTGGAAGTCGATCGTGGGGACCAATGTCGCGGCCGATGCCCTGTCGAACCTGGCCTCGGCCGGCGTCATCGGCGGCGCCCTCATCGTGGTCGGCGAGGACTATGGCGCGGGCGCCAGCGTCATCCAGGAGCGCACCCATGCCTTCGCGCTCAAGTCCTCGCTCTGCCTCTTCGACCCGCGGCCGGCCCTCGGCAACCTGGCCCGCATGGTCGAGGAAGGGTTTGCCATGTCCGAGGCGTCGAACCTGCCGGCGGTGATCAGCCTGCGCATCCGCGCGGCGCACCTGCGCGGGAGCATGGTGTGCAAGGACAATGTGCGGCCGCGCATCGGCATGCTCGACCGGCTGGCGCGCCCGTCCTTCGACTATGGCCGGATCAGCCACCCGCCGTCGACGTACGCGCAGGAGGCGCAGAAGTTCGAGCGGCGGCTCCCCGCCGCGCGGCGCTTCGTCGTCGAGCGCGGGCTGAACGAGGTGATCCCCGGCGAAGACAAGGACGTCGGCATCATCCTGCAGGGCGGGCTCGCCCCGACGGCGCTGCGGGCGCTCGAGCTGCTCGGCTGGGCCGACGTCTATGGCGTGAGCCGCGTGCCCATGCTGGTGCTGAACGTGATCCACCCCCTCGTGCCCGAGCAGCTCCTGGGGTTTCTGGAAGGCAAGCAGCGCGTCCTCGTGCTGGAAGAGGGCATGCCGAGCTTCATCGAGCAGGAGCTGAAGGCGCTGGCCTACGAGCACGGCTCGAGCGCGCGCATCCACGGCAAGGACATGGTGGCGGCCCAGGGCGAGTACGTGCCCGAGGTGGTGCTGGGCGCGCTGGCGCGCTTTCTCGGCGGCGATGCCGCGGCGCGGCGGGCGGCGCTGACCGCGCACGTGGGGCGCGGCCGCGAGCTCCTGCGCGCGCCCTTGCCCAAGCGGCCGCCGGCCTTCTGCAGCGGCTGTCCGGAGCGCCCGGTGTTCAGCGCGCTCAAGATCGCCCAGCGCGAGCTGGGGGAGACGCACGTGGCGGCGGACATCGGCTGCCACGCCTTCGCCACGCTGCCGCCGTTCAACATGGGCAATACCATCCTCGGCTACGGGATGGGGCTGGCCTCGGCGAGCGCGGTGGCGCCGACCTTCGGCAAGCGGGTGATCTCGATCCTGGGCGACGGGGGCTTCTGGCACTCCGGCCTCACCGCCGGCGTCGCCAATGCCGTCTACAACAAGCAGGACTCGGTGCTGGTCATCCTCGAGAACTTCTACACCTCGGCCACCGGCCAGCAGTCCAATCCCTCGTCGGGAAAGAACCCGCGCGGCGACGCCGTGCGGATGTCGATCGCCGACACCATCAAGAGCCTCGGCGTGTCCTGGATCAAGGTGGTGAATCCCTACAAGCTCGGGGACACGCTCAAGGTCGTGAAGGAGGCGATGACCACCGCGGCGGGCGGGCTCAAGGTCATCATCGCGCGCGCGGAGTGCCAGCTCGAGCGCCAGCGCCGCGTGAAGCCGCAGGTGGCCGCCCAGCTCAAGGCGGGCGCGCGCGTCGAGACGCCGCGCTTCGGCGTGGACCCCGACGTGTGCACGGGCGACAAGTCGTGCATGCGCTTCAACGGCTGCCCGTCGCTGACGCTCAAGGACAATCCGGACCCGCTGCGCGACGACCCCGTGGCCCACGTCGACCAGAGCTGCGTCGGCTGCGGGCTCTGCGGCGAGGTCGCCCATGCCGCCGTCCTCTGCCCGTCGTTCTACGAGACGCGGGTGGTCAGGAACCCGAGCGCGTGGGAGCGCGCCATCGCGGCGCTCCGCTCGCGCGTGATCGGCCTCCTGCAGGGCGCGTGATGGCCGAGGCCGCCCGTCCGGTCTCGATCCTGATCGCAGCACTGGGCGGGCAGGGCGGCGGTGTCCTGACGGAATGGATCGTGGCCGCGGCGGCCCATGCCGGCTATCCCGCGCAGTCCACCTCCATCCCCGGCGTGGCCCAGCGCACGGGCGCGACCACCTACTACCTCGAAGTGTTCCCCGACCGCATCGGGCCGGGGGCCGTCGAGCCCACCTTCTCCCTCTATCCGATGGCGGGCGACGTGGACGTGATCATCGCCTCGGAGATGCTCGAGGCGGGGCGCACGCTCGAGACGGACTATGCCTCGCCCGACCGCACGACGGTCATCGCCAGCACGCACCGCCTCTTCGCCATCGGCGAGAAGAGCGCGCTCGGCAACGGGGTCTTCCCGCGCGAGCGGCTGGAAGAAGCCGCGCGCGTGCTGGCCCGCCGGCTGATCGCCTTCGACGCGCTCCAGATCGCGCGGCGGACCGGGAGCGAGGTCAATGCCGTCCTGCTCGGCGCGCTCGCCGCGACGCGCATCCTGCCGATGTCGCCGGCCGACTTCGAGGCGGCGATCCGCGAGGGCGGCGTCGCGGTGGATCGCAACGTGGCCGGCTTCCGGGCGGGGCTCGAGGCCGGTGACGCGGTCGCGGTGACGGAGGCGCGGAGCGTCGCCCGCCCGTGGGCCGAGGTGCGACAGGAGCGCGCGGCGGCGCTCGGCGCGCGCGGCGGCGATTTCCTGGCGGTGGCGGATCGCATCGCGGCCGAGTTCCCGGCGCCGCTCCACCGGACGCTGGGCGAGGCCGCCGCGCGCCTCATCGACTACCAGGACCGCGGCTACGCCGAGCAATTCCTCGCGCGCGTCCGGCGCGTCCACGCGCTCGATCGCGAGGGCCGGCTCACCGAGGTCTTCGCGCGGCGGCTGGCCGTGTGGATGAGCTACGAGGACGTGATCCGCGTGGCGGACCTCAAGACGCGCCGGAGCCGCTTCGACCGCATCCGCCAGGAGAGCGGCGCGCGCGCCGGGCTCCGTCATGGTCGTCACCGACTACTTCAAGCCGGACCTCGACGAGCTGTACGGCATCCTGCCCGTCGGCGTCGCCGGGCCCATCGCGCGCTGGGCCGAGCGGCGCTGGCCCCATGGCCGCCCCACGCCCGGCCAGCACGTGAAGACCACCACCGTCCTCGGCTTTCTCCGCGTCTGGGTGCTCGGGCGGCTCCGCTTCCTGCGTCCCCGCTCGCTCCGCTTCCAGCGCGAGTCGGCGCTGATCGCCCGCTGGGAGCGCGCCGTGCTCGAGGCCGCCTCGCTCGACACGGAGCTGGCCGTGGAGGTCGCGGACACCGCCACTGTCGTCAAGGGCTATGGCGAGGTGCGGCGGCGCCTGTCCGCGGGCTTCGAGCGCTTGCTCGACGAGGTGCTGGCGCCCGCGCTGGCCCGCGACCGCGAGCAGGGCCAGGGGTATGCGCGCGCCACCGCACGGGTGCGGGCGGCGCGGCAGCGGATGCTCGAGGACGAGAAGGGAATCGAGGCCGCCGTTGTCCAGGCGGCGGGAGCCTGATCGAGATGGCCGACAACGTGACGCTGACCCGGGCCGGAGTGATCGCGACCGTGACGCTCAACCGGCCCGACCGCCGCAACTCGCTGAGCGACGCCATGCTGACCGAGCTGGCCGCGGCCTTCGTCGAGCTGCGCGACGACGCCGAGACGCGCGTGGTCATCGTCACCGGGGCGCCGCCCGTGTTCTCCGCCGGCGCCGACGCCCCGCATGCCCGCGCCAAGACCGAGGAGGAGCGGCGCCGGCTCTTCACCTCGCGCAAGAGCCAGTTCCGCCGCTTCTTCGAGCGCGCCAATACGCTGCTCGAGAACCTGGAGCAGTCGACGATCTGCATGATCAATGGCCACGCGGTGGGCGGCGGCTGGGGCCTCACGCTGGCCTGCGACTTCCGCATCGCCGCCGAGGAGGCCCAGCTCTGGATCCCCGAGGTCGACCTCGGCGTCGCCCTCGGCGTGGCCTCGACCACGCGCTTCGTCCGCATGGTCGGGCCCGCCCGCGCGAAAGAGATCATCATGAGCTGCCGCCGCTACTCGGCATCCGAGGCCCAGGCGATGGGGCTGGTGCACCAGGTCGTGCCCGGCGCCGAGCTCGGCAAGGCCGTCGCCGACTACGCCGACATGCTCAGCAAGAAGCCCGCCCGTCCGCTCGCCGAGATGAAGGCCCGCATCAATACCATCGCGCGCGTCGGCATGCCCGAGGTCAACGCGATGACCGAGGGGTTCCTCGACCGGGGATAGCTACCACCTCGCGGGCCGCACGCCGAGCCAGTAGCCGATGTGGTTGACGAGGATGTGGCCGAGCGCGCTCACGAGCAGGATCGCCACCGCATCCAGCCATGAGAGATCCGCGACCGGCCAGACGAGCACGAGCGCCCCGACGACGAAGTCGATCTGATCGAACGGGACCCAGCGCTCGCCCGAGGGAACGGCGGCTCGGCGCTTGAAGAAGCTCTTGACGGCGTCGCCGGCCATGGCGCCGATGCCGAACCGCAGTCCGAGCCCGAGCCAGGTCTCGCGCACGGCGATGGCATCCGTCCACCAGCCGAGATGTGACTGAACGGCCGCGGTGAGCACGCCGGCCAGGACACCGGCCGTGAAGCCGAGCACGGTCTTGTGGCTCCCGAGCCAGCGCCGATTGATCGGAGGGTTCCAGCCCTTCCAGTACTTGAGAAACGGCGGGACCATGTTCGCCACGTAGGCCGGCGCCATGAAGTACATGAGCTGGATGATCCGGAGCACCACGTGGCTCAATGGGCGGGCGCGATCAGGGGCACGGGAACACGGGCGGCGCCGCTACCGGCTGGGCTTCTTGCGGTAGTCCGACGGGGTCGAGCCGGTCCACCGCTTGAAGGCGCGGTTGAATGCGCTGACTTCCGAGTAGCCCAGCAGATAGGCGATCTCGGTGAGGGTGTGCTTCGGGTCTCTCAGATAGTTGAGCGAGAAGCGGTGGCGCGTGTCGTCGACCAGCCGCTTGAATTCCACGCCGTGGTCCTTCAGTTGCCGCTGCAGCGTGCGCGGGCTCGTCGCGACCTTCTTCGCCACCTGCGCGAGCGTCGGGTCGCCATCCCGCATCGCCTCCCCGATGGCCCGTCGCACCGTGACGAGGAGGCCCTCCTCTCGCGGCATCTCCTCCAGGACGCGGTCGAGGTAGCGCCGCAGGATCGGATACAGCCGTGCGTCGGCGGCCGGCACGGGACGATCGAAGAGCTCGCGCTCGACGACGAGCGCATTCGTCGGACAGCCGAATGACACCGGAGCGCGAAAGACCCTGACGTGCTCCGACGAATCGGCGGGCGCGGGGTGCGCGAACTGGACTTCCGCCGGGGCCCACCGGCTGCCCGCCATCAGGCGGACCGTGTTCAACCCGACGACGAGGCTGCATTCGTTGTGCTGTCGCGGAACCTCGATGGACAGGTCGGCGAGCTCGTGTCGCACGTATGCCCGGTCTCCCTCGACCGCGAACGTCACGCGCGCCGCCTCGTTGTGCGCGTGGAGGTAGCGCCCGACGTTCTCGATCCCGGCGGCAAACGTGGGCGAGTTCAGCACGACATAGGTCAGCGGGCCGATGTTCTTGGGCTGGTAGTGCTCGGCGAAGTGCAGCCCGAAACAGGCGTCATGGGTGGCCTGGGCGGCCGCTTCGAGCAGCCTGGCGAAGTCGGAAGAGGGGATGACGCCCATCGGGTTGGAGATAGCCTGGCGCGTCAGGCCGAGCGAGCTCAGCACGGCATCGGGATCGCCACCTCCCGCCGCGATCGCGTCGATCAGCCCGGTCGCGGCGGTCAGGGAAATCATCGGTCTCGTGCGCACGTGCCCGGATCCCCCTTCGGCTCTGAGGCGCTCCGAGTGTCAATCGCGTGTCGCCCAATGTCAAGACAGGAGCACTCCCGGCCTCTACATTGAAGCCATGGCGAGAGCGAGCATCTGCCCGGTCTGCAAGAAGATCCTGGGGCCGGCGCAAACCATCTACACCATCGACGAGCAGGACTACCATCCCGAATGCTACGAGAAGCGGGAAACAGAGCCGGCCAAGTCCGAGCGCGACCCCGACGCGGCTAGGCCGGCGACGGGGCGGGGCGCTCGTGGCATCGGAGTGGGACAAGTTCGTGGCGCCCGAGGAACGCCCCGAGAGTCCCGGCCTCCACGCCCGCGGGGGGCCGGAGGGCGGTGAGGCCGACGAGGTCGTCGTTCCCGAGCTGGTCGTGATCCTGGAGGCGCTCCTCGACGTCAGGGACATCGTCCTGAGTGACGGGGACGAGGTGTCGCATCTGAGGAGCGCGCTGGCGCGCGTCGACCGGGAGACGTCGATTGCAACCTGGCCCCGGGCGGAGCCGCCCGCGATGACCGAGTGGCGGCAGGGTGTCCTGCGGCGCGCGGCGCGGAGCGACGTGGCCGCCGCCATTCTCCATGCCCTCGAGCCGTATCACGCCCTGATCCGCAGGGCGGACCCGACGCGTCCCGTCGTCGTGCTGCAGTTGGCGGCCGATCGCGTGACCGCCGTCAGACAGCGCGCCGTGATGAGCGCCTGGTGCGAGCAGATGGAGCAGATGGTCGCCCGTGACGGGGTGGAGCTCGGCGAGTGGCTGCGATACTGCATCACGGCGCACTCCAGCGCGGGGACCCAGGAGGACATGATCGCCTGGGAGCAGAGGGTCATCAGACGCGCGGAGGCGGACAGCGAGGCCGCAGCCCGCGTGCTCGAATCCATCCGACAGCGCGATCAAGCGATGGCGGCGCTGGCCGCCGACGCCGCCCGGCCCGCTGTGTTCGTGGTCCACGTGCCGGGCGTCGCTCCGCGATCTGCACCGCCCGCGGCACCGTAGCCCGGTCCCTCACGTCGAATATCCACCGCGCGGGGCCGCCTGCGAGCGGGCCGCGACGCCGCGATCGAGCTGGTGGTGGATGTTCTCCCCGCGCGTCTCGCGAAGCCCGAGGGTGACCAGCAGCGCGACCAGCGTGAAGCCCGCGCACACCGAGAACGCGGCCTGGTACGCGGCGAGCGGATAGACGCGCGCGCCCGCCACGCTCACGCCGGTCCAGCGCGCGTCGAGCACGGCGCCGAGCGGCCCCTGGGTGAGCGCGGCGCCCAGGAAGCCGCCGAGGTTCACGACGGCGACGGCGATGCCGGACAGCGACGGCGGGTTGACCTCGCGCCCGAGCGGCCAGGTCAGCACGAAGGCGCCGCCGGCCAGGCCCATCGCGAAGAGCAGCGCGAAGACGCCCCCGAGCGGCAGCGTGCCCAGCGTCGCGACGAAGGCGATCCAGATGACCAGCGACACGGCGGTGAGCACGGTGTAGGGCAATTTGCGCCGCCTGACGACGCGGTCCGAGAGATAGCCGGTGAGCGGGCCGGACGCGAGCATGGCGAGCGAGGGCGCCGACGCGTACAGCGCGGCCTGGGTGGTGCTGAGCCCGTAGACGTCGCGCAGGTACGGCACGATCCACAGCATCTGGTTGCCCATGGCCGCGTAGGCGAAGAAGAACGCCAGGAACGGCGGCCACGTGTGGCGATTGCCGAGGACCAGGATCATGCCGCCGACCATGCCGGCGAGGCTCGGCGCGGGCGCGTCGGCAGCCGCCGACCCCGCCGGGTGATTGCGGACCAGGAGCCCGCAGAGCGCGGCCAGCACGAGGGTCAAGAGGCCCAGGATCAGGAATGCGCCGCGCCACCCGGCCACGGCGACGAGCGCGGCGAGCGGATAGGTCCCGGCGATGGAGCCCAGCACGCCCACCGTGGCCGTCACCGCGGCGAGCGTGGCGAACTGCGACGGCGGAAACCACGCGGCCCCGATCTTGAGCGCGCCGATGAAGGTGACGGTGGCGCCCAGCCCCACGACGAAGCGGCCCGCGAAGAGCAGGGGCTCGGCCGTCGCCACGCCCATGGCGAGCGAGCCCGCCCCCATCACCGCGGCGCCCGCGGCGATCATGACGCGCGCGCCGAACCCGTCGATCAGGAGGCCGGCGGGGATCATGAACCCGGCATAGCTGTAGAAGTACATCGACGAGAGCAGGCCGACGATGGCGCCGGTGGCGCCGAAGGCCTGCATGAGGTCCTTGGCCACGATCCCCGGGACGACGCGGTGAATGAAGGCGATGAAGAAGATGGCCGCGGGGATGCCCCACATCAGCCACCGTCTTCGAGCGAGAAGCGGCGAAGCGGCCGGCTCACCGCGTCCAGAAGCCGTCGGGGTCGCAGGCGCGGACGATGGCCAGCTCCTCGCCCGTGGGGGTCGGCGTGGCGCCCACGTCAGCGGCCACGCGCAGATCCCAGCCCGTCGCCGCCTTCACGCTGTCGACGCTCTGCCCCGGGTGATAGGAGGCGAGATACATCTCGCGCGTGTCCGGATCGAACCGGAAGACGCCGAGCGTGGTGATGACGGCCGCCGGGCCGCCGCGCGTCAGCCCGACCCGCTCGCGCCAGCCCGCGCCGTCGCCGAAGCCGGGCGAGGTGATGAACTGCACGCGCTCGACGAAGCGGTGCCGCTCCTGCGGCATGATCACGACGAAGCGCTTGGCGAGGCTCGCGATGTCGGCGCCGCCGCCGCTGCCGGGCAGCCGGACGGTCGGATGGCGCCGGTCGCCGATATAGGACGTGTTCAGGTTGCCGTAGCGGTCGATCTCGGCGCCCCCGATGAAGCCGAGGTCGATCAGCCCCTGCTGGAGCAGCCCCATCACCTCCAGCGTGCCCGCGCACCAGAGGGCGCCCGGGATATTGGGCGTGTCGCTCATCGTCATCAGCGTCTCGGCGGCCGGCTCGTCGCGGACGATGCCGTTCTCGAAGATGCCGAGGGCGCCCGGGGCATGCGTGCGCTTGGCGAAGGCGAAGGCCACGAGCGGCAGCCGCATGCCGACGAAGACAAGGTCGCCGTCCCGGATCTCGCGACCGGCCGCGATCACCATCAGCTCGCGGTCGGTGTAGGTGTGAGCATGCCATCAGGTCAGCACGAAGGGCTTGGCCGCCGCCGGCACGAACGGATATCGGCGGATGGCCTCCTCGTTCACCTCGACGCCGAGGCCGGGGCCGGTCGGCACCTCCACCCAGCCGTCCACCGCGGTGATGGGGCGGGTCAGGAACGGCGTCTCCATCTCGCCGGTGGGGAACTCGATGGGCGCGCTGCCGCCGAAGGTGGCCGCGACGTGCAGCGTGGCGGCGAGGCCGGGACCGAAGTAGAACGAGTGCGGCACGACGGTGAGGCCGGCCGCCTGGGCGAGCGCGGCGATCTTCTTCATCTCGGAGATGCCGCCCACCTTGGTGATGCTCGGCTGCAGGATCTGGCCGGCGCGATGGGCGATGATCTCGCGGAATCCGAACGCCGTCGACTCGTTCTCGCCGAGCGCGATCGGCGTGTCGGTGGATGCGGCCACGCGCGCCAGGCCCTCGTAGTCCTCGGGCGGCCACACCGGCTCCTCCAGCCAGAACAGGCGATAGGGGGCGAGCGCGCGGGCCATGGCGATGGCGCCGGCCGGATCCCACGGGCAATTGGTGTCGAGCATCAGCTCGACGTCGGGGCCGACGGCCTCGCGCGCGGCCAGGACCGACGCGACGTCGATCTGGTGCAGCTTGAGCATCCGGAAGCCCTGGGCGACGAAGTGCCGGCACGCCGCGGCCACGTCGGCCGGGGAGTCGTAGCGCATCAGGCTCGCGTAGGCGGGCAGGCGCGGCCGCGTCGCGCCGCCGAGAAGCTGGTAGACCGGCGCCCCGTGCAGCCGGCCCAGGAGATCCCACAGCGCGATCTCCACGCCGCTGATCGCGAACATCGCGAGCCCGCGCCGGCCGTAGATCATGGTGCCGCGGTGCATGAGGTCGACCACCGCCTCGATCCGCCGCGGATCCTGGCCCACGATGAGGGGCGCCAGGCTCTCCTCGATGATGCTCGCTACCGCCAGAGGGGCGCCGTAGGCGAAGGCCTCGCCGGTGCCCGTCACGCCCTCGTCGGTCGAGACGCGGACGACGATCTGCTTGCGCGTCGCCCCCGACCACGCCGAGGCCGGGGTCATGGGCTTGAGCGGGATGGCGAGCGTGATGGCCTGGATCGCGGTGATCTTCATGGTCAGGCTCCGTAGTCGAGCGGGTCCGAGGGAAGAGGGCGCGCGATGCGGATCGTGTCCAGCACGTCGGCGCCGACCACGCCGAGAAAGCCCTGCCAGTCGTCCACGCCGTGGATGAAGCGGTCGAGCCAGGCGCGATTGCCCTCCACCGTGCGGCTCTCCTCGTGGAAGCGGCCGAAGAAGTCGTGGTGGCGCCGGTAGCAGCCCTGCACCGGCGAGGGATAGGCGCCGAAGGGCTCGTGCACGACCGCCGCCACCTTGATCTCCGGCGTCAGGACCAGGCCCGGATCCGACAGGATCCGGTTCCGCGGGCGGATCTCCTCGGCCACGATGATGACCCGGCGCGCCGCCAGCGCCGCCGGGCGCGTCACGCCGAGCGTGCCCCAGAAGTGGGCGCGCCCGTCCTCGTCGGCGCGCTGCACGTGCAGCACGGCGACGTCGGGCACGAGCGCGGGCACGAGCAGCAGCGGTGCGCCGGACCACGGATCGGTGCCCGCCTTGAACGTCGGGTTCGACTCGGCGAGTCCGGTGCCGAGCAGCGATCGCGTGGGCAGGTAGGGCACGCCGAGCGCGCCGGCCTGAAGGGCGGAGGCCAGCGTGAGGTTCGAGTGATCCTCGACCTCGACGGGCGCGGGCACGCCCTTCTCCACCGCGCGGCGATAGTTGTGGCCGAGGCCGGCGCTGACATTGCCGACCCACGCGGCGATGATGCGGCGGACGCATCCGGCGCCGACGAGCTGGTCGAACAGCATGTCGGAGATGGGACCGATCAGCGTGAGGTCCCGGCGCCGCTGCCGGATCAGCTCGTGACCGGCGGCGAACGGGATGGCCGCCTCGAGCGCGGTGCCCATGCAGACGGAGGCGCCGTCGGGGATGAAGCGGGCGACGGCCTCTCGCATCGTCATCAGCTTGCCTCCAGCCACCCGCGCATTCTACACGTGGGTGGCGGACGCCGATAAGGGCCCATCTGCTTCGTTGGCGCGGGCGCGGCAAGCCCTCAACGTACGGCAAGTACGCCTCGGGCTGCCGCGCCCGCGCCGCCTCGCAGCTGGACCCTTCTCGGCGCCCGACTCCCGTGGGTCGTCGGGGATGAGGCGGACGCCGATAGGGCCATCTGCTTCGTTGGCGCGGGCGCGGCAAGCCCTCAACGTACGGCAAGTACGCCTCGGGCTGCCGCGCCCGCGCCGCCTCGCAGCTGGACCCTTCTCGGCGCCCGACTCCCGTGGGTCGTCGTGCGGCGTCGGCTCGCTCGGTGACCCCGCGCCGCTGCCTGCGAGAGCTCGTCGCTCAAGCGCTTCATTCGTGCGCGTGCCTGTGGCCCTGCGGTTGCAGTGTCTTTCTGTGGGATGATTCACCGGTAGGTGACCAGGACGGGCTGCTCGGATCGCCGGGCTGCCGAGAGGGAGAGCGCGCATGGCCTCGGATCTGTTCCATCGAATCGTCGTACCGACCGACTTCTCCGAATGCTCCGAGGGGGCCTGGGCGCTCGCCAAGCGCGTCGCGGGAACCCTGGGCTCGGAGGTGGTGCTCGCCCATATCCTCGTCGAGCCGATCGTCTACGGCGACCCGTCCGTGGCCGCGGACTCGACCTTGCAGCTCTTCGAGCAGGGGCGGAAGTGGGTGGAGGATGAGCTCGAGAAGTGGGCGTCCGCCGCCAGAGCGGAGGGGACCACGGTGCGCACGGTCGTGCGCACGGGCTCCGCGAACGAGGAGATCGTCAACCTCGCCACCGACGAGCGCGCGGAGCTGATCATCATGGGGACCCACGGACGCACCGGCCTGAACCGCCTGCTCCTCGGCAGCGTCGCGGATCGCGTGATCCGCTTCTCGCCGTGCCCGGTCCTGACCGTGCGCAAGCCCGACGAGTGAGGAGGCGAACCATGCTGGTTCCATTCGGAACGCAACGGGCGGCGCCGGGAGCACGATCTTTCTCGCCTTGTCGCTGATCGCGGGACTGCACTCCTGAAGACAATCACGAAAGGAGCCGGCCAATGAGCCGCATTCGCCGCATACTTCACCCCACCGACTTCTCGCGCGCCTCGGGCGCAGCCTTCACCAAGGCCGTCGACCTCGCCAAGACGAAGCAAGGCCGAGCTCCTGGTCGTTCACGTGCTCGCGCCCACCGTGCCCATGGTCGGGGACGGGTATGTCTCGCCCGAGGTGTACGAGGATCTGGCGGCATCCGCGCGCGCCTACGGAAAGAAGAACCTCGACGCGCTCGTGGCGAAGGCGAAGAAGGCGGGGGTGCGCGCCAAGAGCATCCTGCTCGAGGGGGTGGCGCACGAGCAGATCGCGCGGACGGCGCGCAGGCAGCGGGCCGACCTCGTGGTGATGGGCACGCAGGGGCGCACCGGGCTCGCGAAGCTCTTTCTCGGCAGCGTGGCCGGACGCGTCATCGCCATCGCTCCGTGCCCGGTGATGACGGTGCGCGGGAAGTAGCGGTCGAGACCCTTTCGGGGCTATGCGCAAGATGTGGGCTACCTCGCGACGGATTGCTCAAGACCCGCGTCCCAGCGGCCGACCGCGCACATGCCGAGATCGGCCTGGTGCGCGGGCACGCGTGCTCGTCGACGGCCAAGGTGCCCGGTCGCCGTCGAGGGCCGTGCGCGGTCGCGGGCGCAGTTCGGTCCGTGAGCGTGGTAGGCGCCGGAAGCGACGGCGCGCCGAGGAGGGACGAAGTGATCGTGGTACGCTTCGGCGGGATCTGAGGACCTCACATGGCGACATGGTCGTCACCGTGGACGCGAGAGCGCACGGAATAGGAGAAGCACCATGGGCATTCTAGACAAGGCGCGGACGGGCCCGAAGCCCACGCGCGGATCCCGATAGGCCGGGCATGGCGGGCCGCGCGCACATCCGCTCTGTCGTGCTCGGGGCCGACGGATCGCCCCACTCTCGCCGTGCCGCCGCATTCGCCGCCCGCCTCGCTCCACCGCCGGGCGGAGGACACGTGACGGTCGTAACTGTGGTCGAGCCCGTGCGCTCGCCGTCGATGGCGCTCCTGCCGGCCGCCATTCGCGGCCGCCTCGCCGCGGAGGCGGCGGAGCTCGAGCGCGCGCGGCTCAATGCCGGGCGGCGCTGCGCCGAGGCCGCCGTCCGCACGATGGAGAAGGGGGGCTGGCGGGCCCAGGCGAGCGTGCGCACGGGTGTGCCGCTGGCCGAGATCCTCCAATCGGTCAAGGAAGCGCGCGCCGACCTGCTCGTGCTGGGCGCGCGCGGAACGGGCGGCCTGGCCCGCGTCCTCCTCGGCAGCGTGGCCGACGGGGCGCTCCGGCTCGCCACCGTTCCCGTCCTGATCGTGAAGTAGCGCGATCACAGCTCTGCGCTTAGTTCGATGTTGGCGGCAGAGGGGTGGTCGCGGTTGCGTCGCGGGCGGTGATACCGGCGCAAGGGCTCGCGCCCCTGCGCCGTCTGGTATGCCGGGCTGGCGGTCTCTTACCAGCGTGACGGGCGGCGTTCGCCGCCGCCGAAGCTGTTGCCCGATCCGGACCCGGTGCCACGAGGGGCACTGGCTCCCCCTCCTCCGGATCCCTTCGGATTCGCGACGTTGACCTTGAGCGGGCGACCCTCGAAGGACTGGCCGTCGAGCTTGGCAATCGCCGCCTCGGCCTCGGGCTGCGTGGACATCTCCACGAACCCGAATCCCCGAGACTGACCCGAATCCCGGTCAGAAACGACTGCGGCCGACTCGACGGTCCCGTGCTGGGCGAAGAGGGTGCGCAGGCTCTCGGAGGTTGTGGAATAGGCCAGACCACCTACGTATAACTTGGACGCCATGGGGCGCCTCCTTGATGACCCCGCAGAGGCGGGGCGGAACTCCTTCCGCTATGGTTGCACGCCCCGGAGACGCGGAAGAACTCCTTCGGAAGCGAGGCCAGCATGAGGGCGCGCCCGCCAAGCGGGCGCGAAAACCGGCAGAACTTGCTGGTGAAACCGGCAGGCGCTGCGCACCTCAACAGCGGGTTCGTGATCGGCTCACTCCGATCCCGACCGACTTCAACGCGGCCAGTGTACCAGATATGAACCCGTAGCGACGATTTCCCGCATTTGGCACTCGGGGCCCTACGCGGGGTGGATGGCGGGACCGGGCCTGCGGCGGAACACGAGCTCGACGACGCCGGAGTCGATCGTGCGCTCCTGTACGTCCGTGAAGCGCCGCAGGAGACCCAGCATCCGCGGGTTGTCGGCGAGGACGTAGGCGCGGAACCGCGTGATGCCGCGCGCGGCGGCCGCGGCGAGCAGCTCGTTGAGCATGATGGTGCCGAGGCCCTTGCCCTGCCAGGCATCCTGGACCACGAAGGCGACCTCTACCGTGCCCGGCTCGTCGGTCGGCTCGTAGCGGGCCACGGCGATCAGCTCCGGCTGCTCGCGCGGGCCGCACTCGGCCAGCAGCGCGAGCTGCGTCCGGTAGTCGACGGCGGAGTGCAGGCGCGCCCAGTCCGGGGGCAGCCGCTTCATCACGGTGAAGAAGCGCTGATACGCGGTGTGCTCGCTGAGCCGGCCGTAGTACTCGACGAGCCGCGGAGCGTCGTCGGCCCGGATCGGCCGCAGCCGAAGCGCGGTCCCGTCGTGCAGCGTGATGTCGCGCTCGAGCTCCACGGGGTACGGCGCGGACGGGCCAGGGGCCGTCTCAGTCATGCCGGGGGCATTGTAGCGGATGAAGCTGGCCGCAACCGAGGTGCGGGTCGAGGAGGTCGCGCAGGCCGTCGCCGAGGAGGTTCGCGCCCAGCACGACGAGCGAGATCATGACGCCGGGCGCGGTGGCGAGCCACCAGGCGTTCGACAGGTAGTCGCGCCCCTCCGAGAGCATCAGCCCCCACGAGGGTTGCGGGGCCTGGATGCCCATCCCGAGGAAGCTCAGGCCGGACTCCAGCAGGACCATGGTGGCGAACTGGCTCGAGCCGATGACGAGGATCGGCGCCACCGTGTTGGGGAGCACGTGGCGGAGGACGATTCGCAGATCCGTCGCGCCCAGTGTGTGGGCGGCCTCGATGAACTCGAGGCGGCGGATGGTGAGCACGTGGGCGCGGACGGTTCGCGCGTAGAGGACCCAGCCGCTCAGCGCCAGCACGCCGACGAGCGCGACCGGGTTCGTGCCGATCACGGCGACGAGCGCGATGGCGAGCATGATCACCGGGAAGGCGAGCTGCACGTCGGCCACCCGCATGATGACGGCGTCCGTCCCCTCGCCGCCCCAGCTCGCCAGCAGGCCCACGACGACGCCGACCACCGCGGCGATCACCACCGCGCTCACCGCCAGGGCCAGCGAGGCGCGGCCGCCGTGGAGGAGCCGCGCGAGGATGTCCCGGCCCAGGTTGTCGGTCCCGAGCACGTGCGCCGCGGTGCCGCCGAAGCCCCAGGGCGGCGCCAGGCGCTGGCCGAAGCTCGGCTTGAGGGGATCGTAGGCGGTGAGCGCCGGGGCGAGCGCGCTCGCGACGACGACGAGGCCCAAGAGGACGCTGCCGATCGCCATGGTGAGATGGCGGCGGCCGAGCCACGGTGCCGCCGGGATGTCGAGCGGGCCGTCCGTCACGAGTACCGGATGCGGGGATCGATGACCGTGTAGAGCAGATCGACGACCAGGTTGATCGCGACGAAGACGGTGGCGGAGAGGATCAGGACGGTCTGCACCACCGGGAAGTCGCGGAAGAAGATGGCGTCGACGATGAGCTTGCCCATGCCCGGCCACGCGAACACCGACTCGGTGATGACCGCTCCGCCGAGGAGCGCGCCGATCTGCAGCCCGAGCACGGTCAGGACGGGGATGGCCGCGTTCCGGAGCGCGTGGTGAAGCACCACGCGTCGCTCGGCCAGGCCCTTGGCGCGGCCGGTGCGGATGTAGTCGCGATGGAGGATCTCGAGCATGCTCGAGCGCGTGAGGCGCGCGACGAGCGCGGTGGGAAAGGCGGCGAGCGTGATGCCCGGCAGGATGAGCGACGTCCAGCCGGAGAAGCCCGAGGTCGGCAGCCAGCGCAGGGCCACGCCGAAGAACAGGATGAGCATGATGCCGAGCCAGAAGTTCGGCAGGGACTGGCCGAGCACGGCGAGGATCATGCCCGCGACGTCGTAGCGCGTGCCCCGGCGCACCGCCGCCAGGATGCCGAGCGACACGCCGATGCCCACGGTGAAGAGCATGGCCACGAGCGAGAGCTGGATCGTGGCGGGCAGGCGCTCGAGCACGACGGTGAGGGCGGGGGCGCGGTACTGGAACGACTGGCCGAAATCGCCGCGGACCACGCTTCTGAGGAAGAGGCCGTACTGCACGACCAGCGGCTCGCGAAGCCCGAGCTGTCGGTTGAGCTCCTCGACGGCGGACTCGGGGGCGCCCTCGGGCAGGAGCATCCGGGCGGGATTGCCCGGGAGGACCCGGAGGATCACGAAGACCAGAATCGACACCCCGAGCAGGGTCAGGGCCGACTGCGCGAGCCGCCGGAGGACGTAGACCCTCATTGGAGGTTTCGGGGGATACGCCGTGCGAGAGTGCGCCGCCCGGCGGCTCGCGGTCGCGCCGGCCGGCTACACGATGGAGACGTCACTCAGCAGGACGTAGTAGTCGCGGCGCGCCTCGAAATTGCGCAACCGGTCGCTGACGCCGTAGATCGCGACCGTGTAGTAGAGCCACAGCTCCGCATCCTCGTCCCACACGATGCGCTCCAGCTCTTCGTACTTCGCCTGCCGGACCTTGGGATCGGGCACCCGCCCCTCGACGATGAGCTGCTCCACGCGCGGGTTCGAGTAGCGGGTGAGCTTCTCGGAGCCGGCCTTGGTGAACCACTGGCCGAAGTACCAGTCGGGGTCATGGGGCATGTGGGCCCAGCCGGAGAAGAACAGATCATAGGTGCCGGCTGTCCGCTGCTCTCGCGCCGTCGCGATCTCGAGGTTCTTGATGTTGAGCTTGATGCCCACCTCGCCCAGCATGGCGGCCACGGCCTGGGTGACCTCGAGCTGCTTGGGGTAGAGATCCTTCATGAGCACGATGTCGAGCGAGACGTTCGTGAGCCCGGCCTGCTTCAAGATCTGGCGGGCCTTCTCGGGGTCGTAGACCTTGGCAGGCAGGCTCGCGTGGCCGATGAGCCCGGGCGGCACGGGGTTGTCGGCGGGCCGGCCATAGCCCCGCAGCAGCTCCTTGATGATGACGTTGCGGTCGATGGCGAGCGAGATCGCCTGGCGGAGGCGCTGGTCCTTCACGGGCTCCTTCGCGAGCTGGAAGATCCAGCGCTGGGCCTCGATCGCCGGCACGTCGAGCACCTTGACGCCGCGGGTGCCCTTCAGCGTCTCGACCAGGTCCGGGGTCACGCGGTCGATCACGTGGAGCTCGCCGGCCCGGAGCGCCGCCGTCCGCGTGGACAGCTCCGGAATGAAGCGGAACGTCACCTTCTCGACCTTGGGCACGCCGGGCTTCCAGTAGCTCGGGTTCGCCGTCAGCGCGATCTGGTCCCCGTGGGTCCAGCTCGCGAAGCGGAAAGGGCCGGTGCCGATCGGCTTGGCGAAGAACGCCTCCTCGCCCTTGCCCGCGCTCGGCGGGAGCATGCCCAGCATCGTCAGATGGGCGGGCAGGGAGCCGAAGGGGCGCTTGGACGTGACGACGACGGCGTAGTCGCCGTCCTTCTCGACGGAGTCGAGGTCCTGGTAGACGAACGACTTGATGAGCTTGGTATTGTCGCGGACACGCTTCAGGGTGAACACCACGCTGTCGGCATTGAAGGGCGTGCCGTCGTGGAAGGTCACGCCCTTGCGGAGCGTGAAGCGCCACGTCGTATTGTTGACGGGCCGCCAGGACTCCGCGAGCGCGGGGATGAACTTCGAGTCGTTCGTGACGTCGACGAGCGGATCGTAGATGTGCCGGAGCACCGACGTCGCGGAGATCGAATAGTGATTGGCGGGGTCGAGCGTCAGCATGCGCTCGGACAACCCGGCCGCGATCTCGCCGCTCCGCTTGGCCTGCGCGTGCGCCGGCAGCGGCAGGCTGCCCAGCGCCACGCCCGCGCCGCTCATGGCCAGGAATTCGCGCCGACCTATCCGGGCAAACCGTCGTATCCGATGATCCATGGGCGCGACTCCTCTCGCGCGGTTTTCCTCGAAGTGTACTCGATGTATGCCATCGCGCGGCGTGCTATCAAGCCCGCCGAGGGCATGGCAATCGTTGACCACATCGCGGCGAGTGGTATTCTCCCGGACGAGCGAGCTTGCACATGATGACGCGAATGGGACGAGGAAACAGGGTGACACTGGCCCTGCTGATCGCTTTGGCGGCGATAGCGGGCGGCCAACGCACCGCCGCGGCACAATCGACCGCGGCTCCGGCCAAGGCGGGTTCCCGCCTGGTGGTCGCCGAGACGACGTCGATCGAGGCCAGGCTGGACGCCGTCGACGTGAAGACGCGCCGGATGACGGTGACCGGCCCGCATGGCAAGACGCTCACGCTCAAGGTCGGCCCCGACGTGAAGGACCTCGATCAGGTCAAGCCGGGTGATCAGCTCGTCGTCCGCTACTTCGAGTCACTCGCGCTCTTCGTCAGGAAGGCCGCCGAGCCTCGGGCTGCCACCGAAGGGACGGCAGTCCAGGTGATTTCCAAGGGTAAGAGGCCCGTGGCCGTCGCGGTGGACACCGTCGAGTTCAAGGGCACGGTCGAGGCCATCGACTATACCAAGCGGAGGGTCACGCTCAAGGGGGCCGAGGGCAAGACCCGGACGATCAAGGTGGACCCGAGCGTCAAGCGCCTCGACGAGGTGAAGAAGGGGGACCAGATCGTCGTTCGGCATACCGAGACGATCGCGTTCTCGGTTCGGAAGCCATAGCAGGATGCTGAAAAAGGCCCATCTGCTTCGTTGGCGCCCTTGGCAGCCGGCTCAACGTACAGCAAGTACGCCTCGCCGGCTGCCGTCGGGCGCCGCCTCGCATCCGGACCTTTTTGAGCATCCTGCGAGTTTTTCCGCATCCTCGTAGTGGGCGGGCCGACGGACCGGGCGGAGGGCGATCATGGATCTCGGGCTGAGCGGTAAGGTTGTGCTGGTCACCGGAGCCGGACAGGGGCTCGGCCGGGCGATCGGACTCGCCTTCGCCCGCGAGGGCGCGCATGTGGCGTTTCACCACCATGCGTCGTCGGCCGGAGCCGAGGCCGCGGCCGTCGAGGCGCGCGATCTCGGCGTGAAGGCGGCGGCGGTGGGCGCGGACCTCCGCGAGGACGGCGCGGTGAGCGGTGCTGTCGCGCGCGTCGAGCGGGAGCTGGGCCCGATCGACGTGCTCGTCAACAATGCCGCGGCGACCCAGCGGAAGGCCTTCCTCGAGTCGGGCCCCGCCGACTGGGCGCCGCAGGTCGACGTGACGGTGACGGGCACGCTGCGCATCACCCACGCGGTGGCGCGCGGGATGGCCGCGCGCCGCGCCGGCGCCATCGTCAACCTGATGGGCGACTCGGGGCGCGTGGGCGAGTCCGGCCTCCTCGTCACCGCGACCACGCGCGCCGCGACGGTGGGCCTCACGAAGTCGCTCGCGCGCGAGCTGGCCCGCCACGGCATCCGCGCCAACTGCGTGTCGATCGCGCTGGTGCAGACGGACAACCTCGAGGCCCATGCCGGGGGAGCCGAGGACGAGCGCATGAAGAAGATCCTCGCCCAGTATCCGCTCCGCCGGCTCGGCCGCCCCGCCGACGTCACCGCGATGATCCTGCTCCTGGCCTCGCCGCTGTCGAGCTGGACCACCGGCCAGGTGATCTCGGTGAACGGCGGCTACGCGATGCCGTAGCGCCGCGCAGCAGGATGCTGAAAAAGGCCCATCTGCGTAGGTACGGCGTCCCTCGGCCGCCGTGCCACGTAACGCGCGAGACTGATCGGACCGACGAACTTTCGTCTGCGGGGCCCAGACATGGCCCCGCACTCCCCCTACGAGAGTACGCCTCGCGTGCGGCCGTCGGGCGCCGCCTCGCATCTGGACCTTTTTGAGCATCCTGCGGGTCGCGGACGATGAGCCTCTTCGGGGCGCCGGTTCGCCGGAAGGAGGACGGGCGGCTCCTGCGCGGACGCGGCCGGTACGTGAGCGACGTGGAGCTGCCGAGGATGCTCCACGTGGCCTTCGTGCGCAGTGTCCACGCCCACGCGCGCCTGGAGCGGATCGACACGGCCGCCGCGATGGCGGCCGCCGGTGTCGTGGCCGTCGTGACGGGCGAGGAGCCGAGCGTCGCCAGTTACAAGATGCGCGCGCGGTCGGCGCTGCCGACCTATGTCGAGACGGAGCAGCCCCTGCTGGCGTGGCCCAAGGTCCGCTTCTGTGGCGAGGCGGTGGCCGCCGTCGTCGCCGCCGACCGGTATCTGGCCGAGGACGCGGCCGGGCTCGTCGCCGTCGATTACGACCCGCTGCCCGCCGTCGCGGATGTCGGCGACGCGCGCGGGGCCGCGGCGATCGTCCACGACGAGGCGCCCGACAACGTCCTGCTCTCGCGCCGGTTCGACCACGGCGACGTGGAGGCCGCGCTGGCGTCGTCGGCCGCGGTGGTCGAGCGGGTGTTTCGCACCAACCGGCAGACGGCGGCGCCGCTCGAGGGCCGCGGCGGCGTGGCGGACTGGAATGCCGCCGAGGGCAAGCTCACGCTCTACTCGGGCACGCAGGTCCCGCACCTCGCGCGCCATGCGCTGGGCGAGATCCTCGGCCTGCCCGAGAACCGCGTGCGGGTCGTGGCCCCCGACGTCGGCGGCGGCTTCGGCGTCAAGGCCATCGTCTATCCCGAGGACGTCGTGCTCTGCCTGCTCGCCATGCGCCTGGAGCGGCCCGTGAAGTGGGTGGAGACGCGGCGCGAGGGGTTCGTGGCCTCGGCACACGCCCGCGACCATCGCTACGCGGTGCGCGCGGGCTTCGACGCCGCCGGGCGCCTGACCGCCATGGACGTCCGCGCCGACTGCAATGCCGGCGCGTATTCCGTCTATCCGTGGACGGCGGGCATCGAGGCCCTCATGGCCGGCGGCCTGCTGACGGGTCCCTACAAGCTGGATCACTACCGCTGCGAGGTGGCGGCCCTGGCGACGAACACGACGCCGGCGGGGCCGTATCGCGGGGTGGCCCGTCCGGCCACCACGTTCGTGATGGAGCGCGTGCTCGACCTCGCGGCCCGCGCGCTCGGCCTCGATCCCGTCGAGATCCGGCGCGTCAACCTCGTCGGCCCCGGCGATCTGCCCTACACGTCGCCGACGCGGCTGGTGCACGACAGCCCGAGCTATCCCGTGTGCTTCGAGAAGGTCGTCGAGGCGATCGGCTATGGCGCGTTCCGTGCTTCGCGGACGCGCCTGCGCGCCGAGGGGCGCTACGTCGGCATCGGCTTCGCGAGCTACAACGAGCTGACGGGCCTCGGGCAGGCGGCCTCGGCGGGGCCGCGCATGCCCTTCCGCACCGGCCACGAGGGCGCGACCGTTCGAATGGATCCGTCGGGCGCGGTGACCGTGCTCGCCGGCGTGACGTCGCAGGGGCAGGGGACCGAGACCACCGTCGCCCAGATCGTCGCCTCCGAGCTGGGGGTGGCCTTCGAGGCGGTGACCGTCGTGCTCGGGGACACCGACGCGACGCCGTTCGGCCTCGGCGCCTTCGCGTCGCGCCAGGCGGTCATCGGCGGCGGCGCCGCCATGCGCGCCGCGCGGGCCGTGCGCGACAAGGTTGCGCGCATCGCCGCGCATCTGCTCGAGGCCGCCCCGGAGGACCTCGAGCTCGCCGATGGGCTGATCGCGGTGAAGGGGGCGCCGGGGCGGGCCGTGTCGATGCTCGACGTGGCGCGCGTCGCCCACCTCGAGACCAATCGCCTGCCCGCCGACGTCGAGCCGGGGCTCGAGGCCACGCGGTTCTACGATCCGATCCGGGGCACCTTCGCCGCGGGAGCGCAGGCCGCCGTGGTCGAGGTCGATCCCGTCACCGGAACGATCGAGATCCTCCGCTACGCGTGCGTCGAGGATACCGGGCGCGTCATCCATCCGCTCATCGTCGAAGGACAGGTCCTGGGCGCGATCGCCCAGGGGATCGGCGGCGCCCTGACCGAGCATCTCGTCTACGACGCCGCGGGCCAGCTCCTGACCGGCACGCTGATGGAGTACGCGCTGCCGACGGCGGCCTCGATGCCGGCGGTCGATCTCGATCACATCGAGGTGCCCGCGGACAACCTCATCGGCGTGCGCGGCGTCGGCGAGGGAGGCACGCTCGGTCCCGCGGCGGTCCTCGCCAATGCGGTCGCCGACGCGCTGGCCCCGCTCGGCGTCGAGGTGAACGAGCTGCCCCTCACGCCCGCCCGCCTCTGGGCCGCCTGCGCCGCAGCCCCGCCGCCCGTGGCGGAGCGTCGTGTGGCTAGGAAATGAATTGACGCATACACACTCTCGTGTGTATCGTGAGGTCCGATATGCGAGGAATCGTCATGCAGCGACGAATCAACGTCTCCCTCTCCGAAGAGGCGGTACGCCTCCTCGACCGCATGGCGCCGAAGGGCGACCGCAGCCGGTTCCTCGACGAGCTCGTGAAGCGCACAGCCCGCGATCGCGCCGAGCTCCGCGCCCGCCTCAAGGAGGGCTACATCCGGCGTGCCACACGCGACCGGGAGATCGCCGCGGAGTGGGACCCATTGGCTGACGAAGCATGGCAACGCGCCGGGCGGTAGCCTTCCCGAAGCGCGGCGACGTCTACTTGGTCCGCTTCGATCCCACTGAAGGCGTCGAGATTTCCAAAACGCGACCCGCCGTCATCATCCAGAACGACATCGGGAACCGCTTTAGTGACCTCACGATCGCGGCGCCCATCACCTCGAAGTACGACGCCAACCTCTACCCAACCGAGGTTCTGGTCAAAGCTCCGGAGGGTGGCCTCAAGACCGACTCCGTCGTCCTCCTCAACCAGATCCGCGCCATCGACAAGAGCCGGCTCGGACGGCGCCTTGGTACGCTTCACCCGTCCACCATGTCTCTTGTGAACGAGGCCCTCGCCGTCAGCGTTGGCCTCGTACAGCTCTGACGCGAGCGGGCTTGCCATTGGCGGCACAGCGCCGCCGGCCCGGACATTGCCAGTGAATTGACACGAGGGACGGCGGTCGAGTACCCTCGCGCCAGTCGCGACCCCATGAGGCGTCCCCCCCTGGTGCTGGTGCTCGTCGGTCTTGTCGTGATCGCGCTCGGCGAGACCGCCGGCGCGGTGATCTCGCAGCTGCGCCCGCAGATCGCCGGCTACGCCCAGGCGCGCGTCGCCGCGAATCCCCAGCGCCACGGCCTCGCGGGGTCCGCGGAGTACGACGCCGAGGTCACCGCGCGCGCCGTCTACGCCGCGGAAGCCGGCCTGTCGTTCTTCCACACGCACGCCCAGGGCCTGGGCCCGCTCGTGATCCTGGTGTCGACGGTGACGGCGAGCCTGGTGCCGTGGCCGCGCGCCCGCGGCGTCCTCTATGCGCTGTTCGGCCTGGGCGCGCTCTTCCCGCTGGGCTATCTGGCCTATGCGATCGCGGCCCTCGAGTGGGGGCGCGACGCCGGCATCGAGGCGGTCGAGCGCTATGTCCTCACGCCGCTGGGCAGCGCGGCGATCCTGGGCCTGGTGGCGCTCGGGATCTTGCTGGTGGCGGCGCGCGTCGGGAGGCGTGCCGCGTGACGGGACCGGGCGGCGACACCTGGCGGCTCCCGCCGTTGGCGTCGCTCCTGGCCGCGGTGCTCCTGATCGCCTGCGCCGAGGCGGGCGGCGCCTCGATGGTGCGGTTCAAGCTCGAGCTGACGCGGTGGGCGCGCTCCGTCATCCTCGCGCGGCCGGCCACCCACGGCCTGGTCGGCGTGCGCGACGTCGACGAGCAGATCATCGACGAGGCGCTGGTGAAGTTCGACGCGAGCCTCCGCCTCTTCCATTTGCACGCGGAGGGCATGGGGCTCGTCATCATCGTCACCACCATGACCGCCGCGACGCTGGCTCGCCCGGGGCCGGGTCGCCGCGCGCTCCTCATCCTCTTGACCGCGGGGGGTGCGGGCTACCCGTTCGGCTATCTGCTCTGGGGCGCGCTCATCCCCTACCAGGGCTTGCAGACGGCCAAGGCCATCGCCGAGTGGCTGGTCTGGATCCCCTTCGGGGGCGCGGCCATCGTGGCGACCTGGTGGCTCGCGGCCGTGGCCGGCGCGCGCCTCGTCAGGCGGGCATGAGGCTCTGGGCGTCGGCCGTGACTCGCACCCTGGCTCCGGGCACCGCGGCGTTGCTCGTCGCCCTCGCCGCCGGCCCGGCGGCGGCTCATCACGTCGGCGCCTATGTCCCGCGCGACAACGAGGTCTCCGCCAACTTCAAGCAGATCAAGTTCGCGATCCAGGCGCGGAAAGTCGACGTCGCCCTCCGCCTTTTCGAGTCCGGCGCCCTCCGCGCCGAGATGCGGGCGCAGGCCGCTCGGTTGCCCGCGGGCCTCGAGGAGCGGACGCGCGCGGCGCTCGCGGCGGGAGACGGGCCTCGCGCCGAGCGCGGGCTGATGATCTTCTTCGCCGGCCTCGTCCGCGACCTTGCGCTGGAGGCCGACCGGCGGCTCGCCGACGCGACGGAGGCTCCTGCCGCGCGGGTGGCGGCCGCACAGAAGTTCCTGGAGGCGATGTGGCGCTACTACAACCTGGTCGACTTCGTGGTGGGCCAGAACGATCCGAAGGCCGCGGTGGCGGTGCGTCTCGCCTTCGACGAGGCGGAAGGCGACACAAAGGTCCCGCCGGCCGCCGCGCGCGGCAACTGTCGCTCCGGAGTCGAAGGGGGTGCCGGCACGCCCGGTGGCGGCCCCCAGCCCCGAGAAGATGCGCGAGCCGCTGCGGCGAATCGCGCTCGCGCTGTCGGGGCTGATCGAGACGTCCACGGCAGGCATGCGGTAGCTCAACGAGAAAGGGAGGAGATCATGGGCAAGAGGCTGATATACCTGGTGTTCCTGTCCTGTGCGCTGATGATGTGGCCGGCGGCGCCGGCGTCCGCCCAGAAGGTCGTCAAGATCGGCGACCTCGGGTCGAAGGTCGGGGTCTTCGAGGGCTACGGCAAGTATCAGACCATGGCCATCCAGATGGCCGTGGAGGAGCTGAACGCCAAGGGCGGCGTGCTCGGCCACAAGATCGAGATCATCTCCGAGGATGACGAGACCAAGCCCGCTCCCGCGGTGCGCAAGGCGGAGAAGCTGATCCTGCAGGACGACGTCAAGCTCCTCATCGGGGCGGTGTCGAGCGGCGCCACCCTGGCGGTGATGGACGTGACGAAGAAGCACAAGGTGATCCACTGGAACTCCGTCTCCTGCGCCGAGTTCATGCGGACCACCAAGTTCCACAAGTACTACTTCTCGAACCAGCCCGACTCGCGGATGCAGGCGACCGGCCTCGCCAAGTACATGGTCGAGAAGATGGGCAAGCGGGTCTACATCTTCTACACCGACTACGCGATGGGCCAGTCCGACGGCCGGCAGTTCAAGACCGCGCTCGAGAAGCTGGGCGGCGAGGTGGTCGGGGTGGCGGGCGCGCCGCTCGACACCAAGGATTTCAGCCCGTGGTTCGGGGCGATCAACCAGACGAACCCGGACGTGCTCTTCGTGGCCTTCGCGGGCACCGACTCGCTGCGGCTGATGACGCAGCTCCACTCCTTCGGCATGACCAAGAAGTACAAGATGGCGGGCATCGACTGCTTCCTGCTGCAGCAAGACCTGCCCGCGATCGCCGAGCCCATGGAGGGCTTCGTCCAGCTCGCGCACTACTCCGCCTACAATCCGGACAAGCACATGCAGGCGTTCAACGCCAAGTTCAAGAAGAAGTTCGGTGTCGACGGCAACATCATGGCGGGCGCCTATGACGCCGTGCTGTTCTGGGCCGCCGCCGTCGAGAAGGTGAAGAGCTTCGACGCCGACAAGGTGGCCGAGGCGCAGGAAGGCATGTGCATCGACGACACGCATATCGGCCGGCAGTGCATCCGGAAGGAAGACCACCAGGTCATCATGGACATGCATCTCTACCAGGTGAAGGGTGGCAAGAACTTGCCGATCGCCACGCTCGCGGGCAAGGACACCATCGGCGAGGCGATGGTCGGCAAGGATCCCATCGAGGGGTTTACGTGGGAGATCAAGAAGAAGTGACGGTGCCCGTCGCCTCGCCCCGGTTGGGGTGAGGCGTGGACTACGTGGCGGCGGTCTTGTTGCCTCAGCTCCTGCATGGCGTGGTGTTCGGAGCGGGGCTAGGGTTACTGGCACTGGGGCTGACCGTGATCTTCGGGCTCCTGGGGGTGATGAATTTCGCCCACGGGGAGCTGTTCATGTTCGGGGCGTATGCGGGCATCGCGGTGATCTCGGTGACGCACTCGTTCTGGGTGGCGCTCATCGTGGCGCCGCTGATCGTGGCGGCGATCGGAGCGGTGACCGAGATGGCCACGCTCCGGCCGCTGTATCGGCGGGAGCCCCTGTATGGGCTCATCATGACGTTCGGGCTGGCGCTGGCGTTTCGCGAGGGGGCGCGGCAGCTCTTCGGGGGGGACATGCGGCGGATCCTGCCGCCCATCGAGGGGTCGATCCCGTTGCTCGGCATGACCTACCCCAAGTACCGGCTCTTCCTCCTCGCGATCTCGTCGCTCCTGCTCCTCGCCATCTGGCTCTTCTTCACGCGGACCCGGGCGGGCATCGTCGTGAGGGCGGCGGTGCAGGACGCGGAGATGCTCGACGGCCTCGGCGTCGATGTGCCGCGCGTGTTCACGCTGACGTTTGCGGGCTCGGCGGCGCTCGCCGCGGTGGCGGGGCTCCTGCTCGCTCCGGTGTTCACCGTGTATCCCACCATGGGCGTCGAGGTCATCCTGCTCGCCTTCATCGTGGTGATCCTCGGCGGCATGGGCTCGCTCGGCGGCTCCGTCGTGGCGGCGTTCGTCATCGGCATCACGCAGAGCCTGCTCACGCTCTGGATGAATCCGCAGCGCGTCGCCATCGCCATCTTCGGGATCATGATCGTGGTCCTGATCGTCCGGCCGCGCGGGTTCTTCGGCCGCGAAGGCGTCCTTGAATAGCCTCTTGCCCTGGAAGGGGTGGGTGGTCTTCGCCGCGCTCGCGGCGCTGCCGCTCACCCCGTGGATGACCAAGTACTACATGCTGCTCGCCTTCGACGCGCTCCTGTTCGGGACGGTGGCGATGAGCCTGGATCTCTTGATGGGCTACGCGGGCCTCGTGTCGTTCGGCCATGCGGCGTTCTTCGGCCTCGGCGCGTACTCGACGGCGGTGCTGCTCGAGCGCGGCATCCTGTCGCTCTGGCTGTGTCTCGGGCTCGCCGTGGTCGTCGTCGGCGCCTATGCCTTCGTGGTGGGCTACTTCGCCACCGCCCGGCGCGGGATCTACTTCGCCCTCCTCACGCTGATCTTCGCCGAGGTGGTCTACACCGTCTTCCGCTATACGCAGGCCTTCGGCGGGTCCGACGGGATTCAGGGCCTGCCCTCGCCGGAGATCCTGCCCGGCGTCGCCATCGACACGCCGATCCGGATCTACTACGCGGTCGTCCTGTACCTCCTGCTCGCGTACCTCGCCTGCCGCGTGCTGGTGCGCTCGCACTTCGGCCAGGTGCTCGTCGCCATCCGCGAGAACGAGGACCGCGCGCGGTTCCTCGGCTACGACGTGCAGCGCTACAAGATGGGGGTGTGCCTGATCTCGGCGGTCTTGACCGGCCTCGCGGGGGCCCTCTACGCTGGGCGCGCGGCCTACGCCACGCCCGACCTCATGCACTGGAGCATCTCGGGCGAGTTCATCATCATGGTCATGATCGGCGGGCTCGGCACGCTGGTCGGGCCCATCATCGGCGGCGCGTTCTTCATCGTGCTCCAGGAGAAGGTGTCGTCGTACGTGCAGTGGTACTCGATCGTGATCGGGCTCGTGCTCGTCCTGATCGTGCTCTTCGCGCCGCACGGGCTCCTGGGCTTCCGCCGGAGGCTCGGCACGCCGGCCCCGCCGGGAGGCGGCGGGATGACGGCCGAGATCGTGCTCGCGGTGCAAGGCGTGTCGAAGAGCTTCGGGGCCCTCGCCGCGCTCGAAGGCGTGAGCTTCGACGTGCGCGCGGGCGAGGTCTTCTCCGTCATCGGCCCCAATGGCGCGGGCAAGTCCACGCTCTTCAACGTCATCGCCGGGCTGCACGTCCCCACGTCCGGGCGCATCGTGTTCGGCGGCGGGGAGATCACCGGCCTTTCGCCCGAGGTCATCAACCGGCGGGGCCTCGCGAAGACGTTTCAGATCACCAATATCTTCCCGGGGATCTCGGTCTACGACAATGTGCGCGTGGCGGCCGAGTCGCGGGTGCCCGTGTCGGGGCGATTGCCGTCGCTCTGGCGGGTGCCGGACGTCGAGGGGCCCGTCATGGACCTGCTGGGCGCCTTCGGCCTCACCGCCCGGCGGGACGAGCTGGCGCAGAACCTCTCGCACGGCGAGCAGCGCTATCTCGAGATCTGCCTCGCCCTCGCCACGGAGCCGACGCTGCTCCTCCTCGACGAGCCGACGGCGGGGATGACCCCGGGGGAGACGAAAGACGCGACGGCACTCATCCGCCAGATCGCGCACAGCCGCGGCCTCACTCTCTTGCTCATCGAGCACGACATGAGCGTGGTGATGGGCATCTCCGACCGGGTCGCCGTGCTCCACTTCGGCCAGAAGATCGCCGAGGGGCCGCCGGAGGTCATCAAGAACGACGCGCAGGTGATCGACGCCTACCTGGGCGGCGTCGACGACGAGTGAGCGCATGCTGCATATCCGTGACCTGCACGCGGGCTACGGCGCGACACCCATCCTCTTCGGTGTGTCGCTCGAGGTCCGGCAGGGCGAGGCCGTCGCGCTCCTCGGCAAGAACGGGATGGGCAAGACCACGCTGATGAAGGCGGCCATGGGCTTCATCAAGCCCACGCGCGGATCGATCGACTTCGAGGGCGGCGAGCTGACCCGGCTGACGCCGCATGAGATCGCGCGGCGGGGCATCGGCTTCGTGCCCGAGAACCGCCGGATCTTCCCCGGCCTCACCGTGCGGGAGAACCTGGAGCTGGGGCTCTCCGCCGTGCCCCATCGCACCGCCGCGCTCAGGCGGCAGCGCCTCGAGGAGGTCTTCCGGCACTTCCCGCGCCTCGAGGAGCGGATCGAGCAGCCCGCCAAGACCATGTCGGGCGGCGAGCAGCAGATGCTCGCCATCGCGCGCGTGATGATGGCGGGCGCCCGGCTCATCCTGATGGACGAGCCCACGCAGGGGCTCGCCCCCGCGCTCATCCGCCACATCCGCGACATGATCCGCGAGCTCGTGCGCCTCGACATCACCGTGCTGCTCGTCGAGCAGAACGCGCGCGTCGCGCTCAGCGTGTGCGACCGCGGCTACATCATGGAAAAGGGCGTCATCGTGTTCGAGGGGCCCTCGGCCGAGCTTCGGACCAGCCCCGTCACCCGTGAGAAGCTCGGCGTCTAGGAACTCGGAGGAGGGCTCCGCCCCCTTCCGATGCCTCCCGAATCGGTGCGCGGCGAAGCCGCGTCGAACGGCGGCTACTTCGACACGTCCAGCGCGCTCGGTTCGCGAGACGGACACGCCACGCCGACGTTCGCCTGGACAGGCATCGCCAGCCATTCCGCGCGAGCCTTCGAAGCCTCTCCGCTATCCAGTCGTCACGCTCGAGTTCACCACCGCGCCAATGGCCGAGGCGACGATGCCAACCTGTTCCTGCGCTGGAGCCGGGTCGCATCCAGCGGAAGAGCGGTGCACTGTGCTGCTTGGGTGTCGGGCGCCGGGGGCATCGCGCCACCCGGCGCCGCGGCGCCAGGGCTCCCGAGACCCGCGACTCGGCTAGCCCGACTTCTGGTCGAGGATATCGAACAGGAACGTCCCGCTCTCGCCGCCGTCGTCGGTCCAGAAGCCGACGTCCGAGTTCGCAGGCCACTCCACGTTTGTCTGCAGTCCTACGTCCGACCGACCGTAGACGGAGAACGACAGACTGGTGGTGTAGCCAATGCTGAGGCCCCCGTCCGGGTTGATGACCGCCGTGCCATGGATTGGCGACCGTGGGTTCTCTCCGCAATTGTCGTCATATCCAACGACGCCGATGAGAGCCTTCGAGGAAGACGGCATCAGCGCCAAGGTGATCGTGTTGCAGAGCGGCTGGAGCTGGAACCGAAGTGTTTGCGCCTCGCCGAGGGCCGCGTTTGTAAGCGCGGCAAGGGTCGCGAGAGCGGTCATCATCAGGCTTCGGGACAAGAAGGTCATGGTACGTCCTCCTCGGGGGCTGTTATGCGCCCGCCGGTGTTGGAGCATTCACTGCAATGTGTCGGGGCCGAGCTTCGTCCCTCCTTTCCTGTGACTGCCTGCTGCCCGTGGGCTCACCTCTTTCTCCTGCGCCTGTTTCCGTTCGGTGCGCTGTGATCTGCTTCATGCCACCAACTTAGCGACGCGGGCCGGCCGAAGTCCGGGGGGAACCTGGGGATTTCTCAGGGCATATCCAGGGAGCGCTGGAGGGACGGTGTAAGGGCAGGTCGACCCGGAGACCTCGCGGCGGTCCGCATCGAAGCAGGAGAACGAGGGGCGTCTGCGTCCGGGGAGCGGCTGACGAGGGAAGCGGAGCGGGCGCCCATCGACGCGAGCCCGTAGGGACGATATAGTTGACGAGCTCGAAGTCCACCTGTCCGTTCAGGGTGTTGCGAGCGCGGCAAGGCTGATGCGTCCAGCACTCGGCAAGGCCATCGATAACGTCACAGTCCGGGTGGGGCTGGCCGTGGCGGCCTTGGCGCTCGTGCTCTGGGCGCTGCCCGCGCGGCGGGCCGGCGAGGACGGCGGCCATCACGGCGATCACCCCGCCCACCTCGACGCCTTCGAGAAGGCCGGCGTGACCGAGCTCAAGGAAGGCCAGCGAGCCCCCGGCTTCCGACTGCGCACGTTCCCCGCCGACGGGCAGGTGTCGCTCGAGGCCTTCCGAGGCAAGCTCGTCGTCCTGAACTTCTGGGCCACGTGGTGCACGCCGTGCACCGTCGAGATGCCGACGCTCGAGGCGCTCTCCCAGGCCTACCGCGAGCGGGGGCTGGTCGTCATCGGCGTGTCGGTGGATCGCGGCGCGCCGCGCGGCCTGCTCGCGCCCTACCTGGACCATCAGCGGCTCACGTTCCCGATCGTGCTCGACCCCGATCTCGCGACGTCCAAGGCCTGGCGCGTGACGAGCCTCCCCGCGACGTTCCTCGTGAAGCCGGGCGGGGAGGTGGCGGGCATGGCGATCGGCGCCCGCGAGTGGAACGGCGCCGAGATGCGCGCGCTGCTCGAGACGCTGCTGCCCGCGCCGCGCTGACGTCGCGCTACGCCGCTCGGGCTGTCTTCAGCCGCGACACGAGGGTGAACAGGCTCCCAGCTCGCGGGAGTGGTGGTACCGTACGGGCAAGAGTTCAGGGACCTCGGCGTGGACGAAGCCCTCTTGCGCGAGCTGTCGGAGATGACGGAGGAGGCATGCTGTCCGCGCCCAAGCAGGCCTGATCGCCCTGCGGCGAGTCGGATCTGGCATGGTCCACACGGATGCACGCGTGGCAGTGGAAAGGGAGGGCCCGGACATGACAGCCCAACGGCGACCTGAGTTGGCCGTCCTCGCAGCACTCATGCTCTCGCTCCTCACCGCGCTGGGTGCGGAGGCGGCGACCAAGACACGAACGGTCATCGTCCTGCCGTATGCCACCGGGGACCTCGGGCGGCAGGAGCAGTGGATCGGGGAAGGCATCGCCCAGGCGCTGACCCTTGGCCTCGTGCAGATGCCGGCGCTGATCCAGATCGATCGCGAGCGCCTCAAGCGGCTGTCCCGGTCCGACGCCTGGGATGATCAGGCCGCGCTCGCGGCGGCCCGCATGCTCGGAGCGGATATTGCGGTCTACGGCGAAGTGCGGCGCGCGGGGGCGGATCTGTCCATCGTGCCGCGCTGCGTCGAGCTCAAGGGCGAGCGGAGCGAGCGGATCGCGCTCGACCCCGTCGCGGTGGCGGACGGGACCCTCATGGAGCGGCTTCGCGGCCTTCCGGTGGCCTATGCCCGCGCGCTGAAGATTACCCTGAGCGAAAGCGAGAGCGCGCGCGTGCAGAAATGGGCGAGCCCGACGACCTCGCAGCGCGCCTTCGAGGCCTTCGTGCGAGGGCAAGAGGCGGCGTACCGAGGCGGCCAGGAGGGCAATGACGTGGCCGTCGAGCTGATCGGCAAGGCGATCGAGATCGACCCCCAGTTCGCGGTCGCCCAGTACACGCTCGGCGCCGTCCACCGGAACCTCGGCAATCGCTGGAAGGCCCAGGCTCAGTTCCGCGCCTCGACCCAGCTCGATGCGGCGTATCCCGAGCCCTACAAGGCGCTCGGTGACCTCTTCCTCGCCGCCCCGCGCCCCCCGTTCGACCAGGCCATCGAGGCCTATGCCAAGGCGCTCGAGATCCGGCCGTTCTTCGCCGACGCGCACGTGGGGCTGGGCGACGCCAAGGCGGCCAAGGGCGACGTGGACGGCGCGGTCGTCGCGTATCAGAAGGCGCTTGGATTCAACCCGCTCAATGCCAAGGTGCACGTGAGCCTGGGCAAGCTCTACTACTCGGAGAAGGGCCTGTACTACGAATCGGTGCAGGCCTACAAGAAGGCCATCGAGCTGGACGGCAGCTTCCTGGACGCGCGCATGGGATTGGCGGAAGTCTACGAGGACAAAGGGCTGTATCAAGAGGCGATCGGCGAGTACCGCAAGGTGGTCGAGGCGGATGGCAAGAATACCGGCGCGCTCTACAACCTCGCCCTCGTCTACGAGAAAGTGGATGCCAAGGAGTCCATCGCCCTCTGGGAGCGCTATATTGCCCTCGCCGGTCCGCTGCCGTCCGAGAAGGACTGGGTCGACGTGGCCAAGCTGCACCTCAGGAAGCTCCGGAACCAGCAGGAGAAGAGCAACTAGAGCGATGATAAGGGCCCATCTGCTTCGGTAGGCGCCCTCGACCGCCGTGCCACGTAACGCGCGAGACGATCGGGCCGACGAACTTTCGTCTGCGGGGCCCAGACATGGCCCCGCACTCCCCCTACGCGAGTACGCCTCGCGTTGCGTGCCATCGGGCGCCGCCTCGCAGCTGGACCCTTCTCATCGCTCTAGCCGGGTTTCCCCGACAGGCTCCTAGTCTAGGGCCCGAGGTCGCTCAGCCTGACCCGACCGGCTGCCCGCGCCGCGCTCCAGTCGCGCTACGCCGGTTGGGTTACCTTCAGCCGCGATACGAGGGTGAACAGCAGCGGGTTGAGGGTGATGGACAGGATCGCGCCCGCCAGGATCAGGGTGTGTCCTTCCGGCGGCAAGAGGCCGAGGCTCACGCCGAGGCCGGCCAGGATGAAGGAGAATTCCCCGATCTGCGCCAGAGCGGCGGAGACGGACAGGGCGGTGCCCAGCGGGTACCGTAGGGCGAGCACGATGCCGAGCGCGGCCAGCGACTTGCCCACGACGATGATCGCGAGCACCGCGAGCAGCTTGAGCGGCTGTTCGATCAGGATCTCCGGGTCGAAGAGCATCCCGACGGCCACGAAGAAGAGCCCCGCGAACGCGTCTTGCAGCGGCTGGGTATCCGTCGCCGCGCGATGGCTCAGGTCCGACTCGTTGATCACCATGCCCGCGAAGAACGCCCCGAGCGCGAACGACACGCCGAAGAGCTTGGCGGAGCCGAACGCGACGCCGAGGGCGAGCGCGACCACGGCCAGGGTGAACAGCTCGCGCGAGCCCGTGTCCTCGACCCGCTTGAGGAGCCACGGGAAGACCCGCACGCCGACCACCAGCATCAGCACGGCGAACAGCGCGATCTTGCCCAGCGTGAGCCCGAGCGTGATCCAGAGGTTGCCTGGCGCGGGGCTGCCGTCGAGCGCCTGTCCACCCAGGGGCGCGGCGAGGGCAGGGAGGAGCACGAGCGCGAGGACGATCACGAGGTCCTCCACGATCAGCCAGCCGACCGCGATGCGCCCGTCACCCGACTCCAGCAGGCCCCGCGCCTCCAGCGCGCGAAGCAGCACGACGGTGCTCGCCACCGACAGCGCCAGTCCGAACACCAGTCCCGCGCCGAGCGACCAGCCCCACGCCATCGCGACGCCGACGCCGAGCGCCGTGGCGAGGATGATCTGCGCGAGGGCGCCGGGCAGCGCGACGGCGCGCACCGCGAGGAGGTCGCGCAGCGAGAAGTGCATCCCCACGCCGAACATGAGGAGCATGACGCCGATCTCCGCGAGCTGGGGGGCGAGCTCCTGATCGGCGACGAACCCCGGCGTGAACGGCCCGACGGCGATGCCCGCCACCAGGTAGCCCACGAGCGGCGGCAGATTCAGCCGGACCGCGAGGTAGCCACCGATGAGGGCGAAGGCCAGGCCGATGGCGATGGTGGCGATGAGCGCGGTTTCGTGGGGCACGGGGCCGATTCCGCCCTCCAGTATGCATCAGCGCGCGCGCTCGGACGTGCGGTATGCTCTCCTGGCGAACGACGCCACGCCGCGCGCGAGCGCGGCGGTCGAGGTAAAGGCAGCACTCATCCAGGAGGGGCCAATGCACAACACGATGGGCATGGGACTCGCCGCGCCGGAGGACCACAGCCGGATGCTGGAGCGGTTCAAGAAAGAGGCGATGGGGTAGCGCGTGACGCTGGCCCAGCTTCTCGACCGCGCGGCGCAGCGGCGCCCCGAGGCGACGGCCGTCGTCGACGGCGCGCGCCGGCTGACCTATGCCGAGCTCGCGGTCCAGGCGGCGGCGCTCGGGCGCGGCCTGGCGGACATGGGCATCGGCCGCGGCGACCGCGTGCTGATCGCGCTGAAGAACCGGCTCGAGCACGTGCTGGCGTACTGGGCGCTCCAGGCGATCGGCGGCGTGGCGGCGCCGGTGAGCTTCCGGCTGGCGGGTGGTGAGCTGCGCTATGTGCTCGAGGACTCGGGCGCGCGCGTCGCCCTGTTCGAGCCCGACACCGCCGCGACGATGCTCGAGGCGGCGGACGGGTGGCCCGGGCGCCTCGTCTTCGCCGGTGCCGACGCGCCCGGCGGTGCGCGGTCCCTCGCCGAGCTGATGGCCGCCGGCGCCGCCGCGCCCGCGCGCGCGTTCCCCGTCGCCGAGAGCGACCTCTCCCTCCTCCTCTACACGTCGGGCACGACGGGGCGGCCGAAGGGCGTGCCGCGCACCCACCGCAATCACCATGCGGGCGCGCTGGCCCATGCCCTTCAGTGCGGGTACGAGTGGGGCGAGCGCACGCTCGGCGTCATGCCGCTCTACCACACCATGGGCATTCACTCGCTGACGAGCGTGGCCGCGGTGAACGGCTGCTTCGTGTGCCAGCCGGACTGGAGCGCCGCCGGCGCGCTCGCGCTGATCGAGGCGGAGCGGCTCACCGCGCTCTACCTGATCCCGACGCTCTATCACGACCTGATCCACTCGCCCGAGTTTCGCCCCGAGCGGGCGGCCTCGGTGAAGAAGCTCGCGTATGCCGGGGCGCCCATGCTGGCCGCGCTCACCGAGCGCTGCGTGAAGGCGTTCCGGCCGGAGGTGTTCGTGAACCACTACGGGTCGACCGAGATCTACACGTTCTCCGTCTTCCCCGGCGTGGACGCCAAGCCCGGCTGCGCGGGGCGCGCGGGCCTGCACTCGACGCTGCGGATCGTGACGGCGAGCACCGAGCGGCGCGTCGGGCCCGACGAGACGGTGGCCGCGGGCGACAAGGGCGAGATCATCGCGCGCCTCGACTCGGACGAGGCCTTCGCCGGCTACTGGAACCGTCCGGACGCCGACGCCCGGGCCCTGCGCGACGGCTGGTACTTCACCGGCGACATGGGCTATGTCGACGGGGATGGCGATCTCTTCGTCTCGGGCCGCGTCGACGACATGATCATCAGCGGCGGCGAGAACATCCATCCCGTCGAGGTCGAGGAGGTCCTGGCGCGGCATCCCCAGGTGCGGGACGTCGCCGTCATCGGCGAGCCCGACGACAAGTGGGGCGAGCGCGTGGTGGCCTTCGTCGTGCCAGGCGCCGCCGGCCTCACCGCGGAGGCGCTCGACCGCCACTGCCTCGACAGCCCCGACCTGGCCAACTTCAAGCGCCCGCGGCGCATCGTCTTCGTCGGCGAGATTCCGAAGACCGCCTCGGGCAAAATCCTTCGCCGTCTGCTCCGCGACGGCCGCGACACGGAGACCCGACGACATGAGTGAGTTCTTGCGCGTGGAGCGGCGGGGAGCCGTGGCCACCCTCTGGATCGACCGCCAGCCGAAGATGAACACGATGACCGTCGCCATGCGGAACGAGTTCCCCGGCCTCTTCGCGGGGCTCGAGGCGGACGAGTCCGTGCGCGTGGTCGTGATCCGGGGCGCGGGCGGCAAGGCGTTCAGCGCGGGCGGCGACGTCGCCGAGTTCCTGACGCTGGCGCCCGCCGACCTCGAGCTGTGGGGCGACACGCTGACGTCCGCCGAGCGCTGCCGGAAGCCGGTCATCGCCGCGATCGACGGCTTCACCATGGGCGCGGGCCTCGAGCTGGCGGTGGCGTGCGACTTCCGCATCGCCACGCTCCGCTCCGAGTTCGCGTTTCCCGAGATCCGGCTCGGCATGATCCCGGGCAGCGGCGGCAGCCAGCGCGCCCTCCGGCTGATCGGCATGACGCGGGCGAAGCTCTTCATGATGACGGGCCAGCGCATCGGGGCCGAGCGCGCGGAGGCCTGGGGGCTCATCACCCAGGCGGTGGCCAATGACCAGCTCGACGAGGCCGTCGGCGCGCTCGCCGGCGAGCTGGCGGAGCGGGCGCCGCTCGCGCTCCGCACGCTCAAGATGGTGATCAACCGGGGCGCGGAGGCGCCGCTCGAGACCGCGCTGGAGCTGGAGCGCAAGTCGTATGCGTGGCTCCGCTCGACCCACGACTACGCCGAGGGGGTCACCTCGTTCCTCGAAAAGCGCCCGCCGAAGTATCTCGGCCGGTAGGACATCACCGCGCGGCCGGGCGGGCGTGGACGCTTACACGACTCGGGAGATCAGCGGACCGCCGCGGGCTGGCGACCGGAGCTGATGGCCGCGAGGTCGCTGTCGCTTCCCTCGCGGATGTTTTGAAGGGCGCGCTGCACGAGGTTCTGAGCCTCGGCGCGGCCGATGCCCTGAGCTCGGCGAAGCGCATCGACGATCTGCGCCACCCTGGCGAGGACGGGGTAGTACTGCTCTTCCACGCTGTTCAAGTAGCGGGCGCGATCAGACGCCTGCTCGCGCGTGTCATGGACGACGTCGTCCACCGGGAGGCCGCATTGAACCACGTGCCAGCCGCCGGCAACTTCCTTCACCGAATGAATCATGTCCGGGTTGATCATGGGGCCGTCCTCCCTGAACCCTCGGGTGCTGATCGTGTCGCCTACAACTGGAACGCAGCATTACGCGTGCCGAATTGGTTCGGTGAGCACCGAGATCACTGCGAGTTCAGTCCCGACGGTAGGTTGCGGGGCAGGCAACCTTTTGGGACGGGCTCCGGATCAGATCACCAGATGGTCGACGGGCATCAGAATGCGGTCAATTGCACGGTTTCTGGGCGTAGCAGCTTCCCAGCATTGACCACCGGATGGCTCGTGTACGCGAGCCGCCCACCGTGCCCGCCCCGAGGACGAGGCGCGCGTCCGCGAGCCCGCTTCAAGAGATCAGCCTCGACACGCACAGTGACCTTCTGCACGCTCATGGGAGCGACCGTACCAGCATATGTGCCAGCATGCAGTACGGCACGAACCGGGAAGCGCCACAGGGCTGACTCCGGATTGCGGTATTGGGGCCGGCCCCCGTTGCCGCCCACGTTCCGCGCGCGGCCGGCCTCGGCGGGCGTGCTACCATTCGGGACCGCGACGACGCGGACACGCGTGCCAGGGAGGAGAGCCGATGAAGCGGAGCACGGACAGGATTCTCACGACCCATGCGGGCAGCCTTCCGCGGCCTGTCGACTTGCTCGAGATGCTCGCCTCGCGAGCGGCGGGCCGGCCCGTGGACACGGCCGCGTACGCCGTCCGGCTCCGGGAGGCGGTCGGGGACATCGTGCACCAGCAGGTGCAGCTCGGCGTCGACGTGATCGACGACGGCGAGATGAGCAAGCCCGGCTTCATCCACTACGTGAACGAGCGCCTCGCGGGCTTCGAGCCGAGCCCCGATGCGCCGGCGCGGAGCACCTGGGCCCGGTCGCGCGAGGTGCAGTCATTCCCCGAGTTCTACGACTGGTTCGGCCGCGTGCTGCCGAGTCCCGGCGCGACGGCCGCGCACCTCGCCTGCACCGGCCCGATCGGCTACAAGGGCCACGCGCTGCTGCAGGCCGACCTCGCCAACCTGCGAGCAGCACTCGACGGCGCGAGTCCCGCGGAGGCCTTCGTCCCCGCCATCTCGCCCTCGAACGTCGAGCACTGGCACCGGAACGCCTACTACAAGACCCAGGAGGAGTATCTCTTCGCGATTGCCGAGGCGATGCGCGAGGAGTACCGAGCCATCGTCGACGCGGGCTTCCTGCTCCAGATCGACGACCCGCGGCTGGTGACGTACTGGATCCTCGAGCCGAGCCTGAGCCTGGCCGAATGCCGCGCGTGGTGCCGAGCGCGCGTGGAGGCGCTGAACCACGCGCTCCGGGACATCCCCGAGGACCGCGTTCGCTTTCACACGTGCTACGGCATCAACATGGGCCCGCGCGTGCACGACATGGAGCTGAAGGACGTCGTGGACATCATCCTGAGCATCCGCGCCGGCGCCTATTCCTTCGAGGCGGCCAATCCCCGCCACGAGCACGAGTGGCGCGTGTGGAAGGACGTGAAGCTGCCGGACGGCAAGATCCTGATCCCCGGCGTCATCACCCAGTCCAGCATGCTGGTCGAGCATCCCGAGCTGGTCGCCGACCGCATCGAGCGGTTCGCCGGCGTGGTGGGACGCGAGCGCGTCATCGCCGGCAGCGACTGCGGCTTCGCGACCTTCGCGGGCTCGATGGAGATCCATCCGAGCATCGTGTGGGCCAAGCTCGCCGCCCTCGCCGAGGGCGCGCGCCTCGCGTCCCGCCGCCTCTGGGGGCGGGCCTGAGCCCGCAGGGGTCGATCTGGCGCACTACTGGCACCCTCGCCCGCCTTCCTCGCACGTACGAGATCGGTCGCGCCGCGGCGTTCGTCGGTCGGGGTCCAGACATGGCCCGCGCACTCCCCCTACTCGTACGCCTCGCGTCACCGCCATCGGTCGCTCTCCTCGCAGGCTGGACCCTCCTCTCGCGCTACGTCGGGCTTTCTCCGGCATTGCTCGGTTGGTCGGGCGGGCGGCTCAGTCGCGCGCCCGGCTCGACGAGGATCTTCGCGTGGCGATCGGGGGCGGCGAGGTCCTCGAACGCGCGGGCCACGCCCCCGAGTCCGACCCGGCCCGTGAGCAGGGGAGCCACCGGGAATGGCGCCCTCGGCGATGTGCCGCGAGGGTGGCCGCGAACTCGTCCGGCGTGTAGCCGAGGACGAACTGGACGCTCAGCTCCTTGGCGATGCCGAGCAAGGGGTAGATCGTGTCCGGCTCCATGCACACGCCGACCACCACGATGCGGGTGTCGCGCGGAGCCGCCGCCATGATCTGGTCGAGGACGCCGGGGACCCCGACGCACTCGAATACCACGGCGGGCCGACGCGGCGGCCCGGGCACCCAGGGCGGAAGCTGGGGCGCTCGGCTGGAATCGCGCCACACCGCCGCCTCGCGCCAGCTCTGCCAGGGGGTGCGCTCGGCGGGGTCGACGACGGCGTCCGCACCGAGGGCCACCGCGAGCTCGCGCCGCAGGGGCGAGAAGTCCGCGGCGACGATCGGCCGAACGCCCCGAAGGCGCAGGGCGGCGATCACCGCCAGGCCGACCGGCCCGCAGCCGATCACCAGCGGCGCGTCGTCGGGCTCGAGCCGGGCCCGGGCGACGGCGTGGACGCCGACGGCCATGGGCTCGGTGAAGGCCGCATGCTCGGTCGAGAGGTCGGCGGGCACCTCGAGGAGGAGCGCCTCCGTGAGCCGCATGTACTCCCCATAGCCGCCGGGGTTGTCGTTCGAGTATCCGATGCTCTGCGGGCCGGTCGCGCGCAGCAGGGTGGGGCGCGAGCACACGCGCGTGCCGATCCGCAGCGCCCGCGTCGTCGCCGGACCGTGGTCCACGATCTCCGCGCAGAACTCGTGGCCCATGACGACGTCGCGCGCGAGGTCCATGACGCGGGCGTTGCCGGCGCGGCGCCCGGCCTCGACGAACCGCTCGGCGTGGCGGAAGGCGTGAAGATCCGAGCCGCAGATGCCACAGGCGAGCGTGCGGACGAGCACCTCGCCCGGCCCCGGCTCGGGCGCGGGGACGTCGGCGACCACGAGCTGCCGGTTCCGCATGACGACGGCGCGCATGATGAGCCTCCGTCACGCTCCCGCGGGCGCGGGGCGCTGGCCCGCGGCCACGGCGGCGAGGTGGGGCGGGACCGAGTCGTACACGAGCCGCACGCGGCGGACGGCGCCCCGCTCGATGTCGTAGATATCGCACTCGTCATAGGGGCGACAGTAGACGTGGAGGCTCACCGCATCCTCCCCGAGCGAGGTGGGATTGGTCACGGCGTGGATGTCGGCGGGCCCGTCGACGTATCCCGGCCCGCCCTCCACGGCCGAGCCGAGCGGCTCGAGCCGCAACGGTGCCCGCGAGGCCTCGCGATAGCTCGCGAACGCGAGCCGACCGCGCTCGACCCGGGCCCAGCAATACTCGCCCTCGTGCCCGTGGATCGGCGCCGTCGATCCCCGCGCCCAGCAGAGCACGAGGATCTCCACGTCGCGGTCCTTGTGGACGAGGTGCCGCGTGTAGCGCCCGGGGCGAACCGCAGGAAGCCATCGAGCGATGCCGCCTCGATCCGGTTGGCCGCCAGGAAGCGACCCATCTCGGCCGGGTCGATGGCGCCGTCGCACCGCGCGCGAACCTCCCGAACGAAGTCGGTCATGGCCATGGCAGCGATGGTGGTCATCGGGCGCAATCCTCCCTCTCGTCGGTCCGGTCGCCCGGCCCCGCGATCGCGCAGGGGCCCAGGCGTCGTCCTCCCCGGATGGTACGACCTGGCACCGAGCCAGAAAGCCCTCGGGAGCCCACACGTCTCTACCTGGGTCGCCGACGACTGGGCGCAGGCCACGCCAGCCGGAGACCGTGCTCCGCGAAGCGAACGAAGTCTGTCGGATTGGTCGTGGCCAGTCCAGCTCCTGCCTCGATCGCCGTCGCTGCGATCATGCAGTCGGCGAGAGAGTGACGGCGGCGGCCTCCCAGCACGAACAGCTTTGCCGCCTGTGCCGCTTCCGGACCGTCCAGCGGGGCCGGGCGTCCGAACAGCGATTCGGCCGCCTCGACGTGGACGGGGAGCACGGGCCCACACAGAAACTCGGTCCAGGCCACGGCACTCACCCGGAGCGGCTCGCCGCCCGCGAGCCAGTCCTCCATGGCCGCGCCCTCCGCAGATCCGGGCACGAGCGCGCGAATCAGGAATCCCGTGTCGAGATGGATCACGAGCGCGGAGCGCGCCAGGCGCGCCGCTCGTCCCGCACCTGTCGTTCCCAGGCCTTGGCCCGCCCCCGGGTGAGCCCGACACCAGTCTGAAGTTGCCGCCAGGCAGAACGGCGGGCCTCGCGCTCACCAGACACCCCCTGCTCGGCCGCCGTGCGGATCGCTCGGCGCAACGCCTCGGATTTCGACACGGCCCACTGTCGGGCCAGGCGATCGAGCATCTGGACGGTCTCGACGTCAAGGGCGGACGTGGATCGAATCGTGGTGCTGGCCATACCTCAGTATGGCCATACCGTTGCGCCGGTCAAGCGGTCCCCGCCGGGGCGATGCGCGGCGCCACGCTCGACGTCCGCACCATCGGATCGATGAGCCGCCTCAGCCCTTGAGGCCGCTCAGGCGCACGCCCTCCACGATGCGCCGGTTGGCGACGAGGAAGACGACGAGCAGGGGCAAGGCGCTCAGCGCCGCGCCCGCCATGATGGGGCCATAGGACTCGGAGCTATAGGCGCCGCGCAGGAGTGCGAGCGCGACGGGCAGGGGGAACATCTCGGGCCGGTTGACCGCGATGAGCGGCCACAGGAAGTCGTTCCACGCCGACCGGAAGGTGAAGATGGCGAGGGCGGCGAGCACCGGCTGGGACAGCGGCACCACGATGCGCGTGAAGACCTGCCAGGCATTGGCGCCGTCGATGCGGGCGGCGTCCTCGAGCTCGCCCGGCATGACCACGAAGAACTGGCGGAGAAGGAAGACGCCGAAGGCGAAGTTCGCCGCCGCCTCGGGCACGATCAGTCCCTGATAGGTGCTGAGCCAGCCGAGCTCCAGGACGAGGACGTACTGCGGGATGAGCAGCACGGCATTCGGCACCATGAGGCTGCCCACGATGAGCGCGAAGACGAGGTTGCGGCCCGGGAACCGCATGCGCGCGAGCGGATAGGCGGCCATGGCGCTCGCGATGACGACGATGGCCACCGTGCCGAGCGCCACGATCGTGCTGTTCACGAAGGCGCGCCCGATCCGGGCCGTCCGCGAGCTGCTGAACAGCACCTCGCGGTAGTGGTCCATCGTCGCGGGCCACGGGATCCACTCGGGCGGCAGCCGGATGATGTCCGGCGTCCGCTTCAGCGACGTCACGAGGACCCACGCGGCGGGGGCGAGCCAGAGGACGGCGAGCGCCACGAGTGCGCATGTCAGCAGGAGGCCCTGCACGTCGATGCGGCGGGACGGACGCCCGGCGTCGGCCACGCGCTCAGTACTCCGTGTGGCCGCGCAGGAGCCGGAACTGCAGGAGCGAGAAGACCAGGATGATCGCGAAGAGGACCCAGGCCATGGCCGAGGCCGAGCCGAACTGGAAGAAGTTCTGAAACGCGGTCTCGTACAGGTGCTGGACGACGCTGCGGGTGGCGTCGCCGGGCCCGCCCATCGTCAGCACGAACACCTGCCCGAAGATCTGGAACGAGCCGATGATGTGGGTGACGAAGACGAACAGGAACACCGGCCGGAGCAGCGGCAGGGTGATCGCCCAGAAGGCGCGCCACGCGCCGGCTCCGTCGAGGGCGGCCGCCTCGTAGACATCGCGCGGAATGTCTTGCAGGCCGGCCAGGTAGATCACGAGGTAGTAGCCGGTCACCCACCAGACGGTGGTGCCGACGATCGCCCACATCGCGGTGTGCGGATCGGCGAGCCACGAGCGCACCGGCGCCCCGAGGGCCTTCAGATAGTAGTTGAAGGGCCCGACCACGGGGTCGAGCAGCCAGAGCCACGCGAGCCCCACCGTCACCACCGAGAGCGTGAACGGGAAGAAGAAGGCGCTGCGCAGGAGCGTGCGCAGCCGGCCCCGGTTCAGCGCGAGCGCCAGGACGAGGGGAATGGCCAGGATGGGCAGCGTGCTCCCCACCGTGTAGACGAAGGTATTGGTGAGGCTCACCTGAAAGCGCGTGTCGTCGAGCAGTCGCATGTAGTTGGCGAAGCCGACGAAGCTGTAGGTCGCCCGTCCGAGCCGGGCATTGGTGAAGGACAGCCGCAGGCCTTCCAGCAGCGGGTAGACGCGGAAGACGGCGAACAGGAGCAGGCCGGGGGCGAGGAACAGATACGCGGTCAGCCACGTCCCCGATCGTCGCCCGGCGGGCGGGTGACGCGCGGGGCCGGGAGGGTCCGACCACCGCGACTCCGTACCGGTCACCGGGAGCCGTCCCACTCCCGATCCGCTGTGTCGTTGCTCGCGGGCGGGAGTCGGGACCATCCCCGGCCCCCGCCGCGTCACCCGCCCGGTCACCGCGTGTGCGTCGCGAATAGCGAGTGCTAGTCAGGGAGGGCGTTGATCTGGCGGGCCAGATCCTCCATCGCGGCTTTCCCCGGCTTCTGCGCCGTGTACACGCTCTCGATCACGGGGCGGGTCAGGTTCTCCGCGGCCACCCACTTCGGGGTCGGCTGCCCCGCCTGCCAGTTCGGGGCCTGGGCGAGCAGTGTCCGGAGGACGGGATCTCCCGTGATGCGCGGGTCGGTGTGGGATTTCCGCGTGGCCGAGACCTGCCCGGCCTTGAGCGTCCACTCGGCCACGTGATCGGTCATCCACCGGATATGGGTCCACGCCGCGTCGCGCTTGGCGCGGTCCAGGCTCTTCGGCTTCGGGAACGTGAACTGGTGGGGCATGGTCCAGACCACCGGCTGCTTGAAGAGACGCGGCACCGGCGCCACCGTGAACTCGACCTTCGCGTCCCTGAGCCCGGTGAAGTTCCACGACCCCGCGATCCACATGCCGAGCTTGCCCGCGATGAACGCGTCCCGGCAGCTCGCGTTCGCCGGCGGGGCGATCTTGAGCGGCCCGCTGAGGCCGGCCCAGAAGTCGGCCACCTCGATCGCCGCCGGCTCGCCGAGCGCCGCGCGCTTGAGATCGGCGGCATAGACATTGGTCCCGTTCTGCCAGAGCAGGTTCTGGAAGCCCCACGTGTAGCGCCCGGGGTTCACCGTCCCGATGGCGAAGCCGAAGCTGTCCCCCTTGGACATCTGCTTGGCCATGGCCACCAGATCGTCGCGGCTCGCCGGCACGCGCGGCCGCCCGTCGGACCCGACGAGGCCGGCGTCCTTCATCACCTTGACGTTCAGGTACAGGATGTGTTGCGGGACATCGAGCGCAATGGCGTAACGCTTGCCCTGGAACGATGCCGCCCTGCCAGGTGGCGGGCAGGTAGTCCTCCCCGCGAAATCCCTTGCCGCCGAGCGTCGCGTCGTCGATCGGCTCCAGGACCCCGTCACTGGCAAAGTGGGGGACCTCCACCGTGTGGATCAGCGCGAGGTCCGGGCCCTGTCCGGCGGGAACGGAGACCTGGAGCTTCGCGTAGAGATCGGTCCACGGGATGCGCTGCTGCTCGATCGCGATGCCGGTCTCGCGGGTGAACTGATCGATCAGCTCGTCCATCACCTTGCCGTCGGCGCCGGTGAGGCCATTCCAGTAGGAGATGGTCGGCTTCGCCTGGGCGGCGGCGCGCCGGGCGCCCGCGGGGAGGATGGCCACTCCGCCCGCGGCAGCCGCGGTGCCGATCAGGAAGCGTCGACGGCCCACTTCAGTGTGTGCGTCGCTCATATGCCCTCCTTTGGGTGACGGCAGCCCGCACTCTAAGCGCTCGGCATCCACGTGTCAAACGCGCCGCGTTGACATCCATCCCAGGGGCTCCCTAGACTGCCTCCATCCTGCTCGGAGAGGAGCCTCATGACCCGCATCAGCATCGACCTCGGCAGACGCATCGGCGCCGTCGACCCGCGAATCTTCGGCCAGTTCATCGAGCACCTGGGCCGCTGCATCTATGGCGGGATCTACGACGAGGGCTCGCCCCTCAGCGACGCCCGCGGCTTCCGCCGTGACGTGCTCGAGGCGGCCCGGCCCCTGCGCATCCCCGTGCTCCGCTGGCCCGGCGGCAACTTCGTGAGCGGCTATCACTGGCAGGACGGCGTCGGGCCCGTGGACCAGCGCCCGCGTCGAAGCGAGCTCGCCTGGTATGCCGAGGAGTCGAACCGCTTCGGCACCAACGAGTTCATCGCGTACTGCCGCGAGCTGGGGACCGAGCCCTTCATCTGCGTGAACATGGGGTCGGGCACGATGGACGAGGCGCAGGCCTGGGTCGAGTACTGCAATGGGACGGGCAACACGTCCTGGGCGAGCCTGCGCCGGGAGCACGGCCATCCCGAGCCCCATCGCGTCCGGTACTGGGGCCTCGGCAACGAGATGTACGGGAGCTGGCAGATCGGCAACCTGAACGCCCACGACTACGTCAAGCGGGCGCGGGCCTTCGCGATGGTCATGAAGCGGACCGACCCGTCCATCCAGCTCGTCGGCTGCGGGCAGACCGGCTGGAGCGAGTGGGACGAGATCGTCCTGGGCGGCCTCGCCGAGCTGATCGACTTCCACAGCATTCACCTGTACACGGGCACGGCCGATCACTACGCCACCGTCTTCCAGTCGCACCAGGCCGAGCGCGCGATCCGGATCTGCTCGGCGCTGATCGAGCGCGTGCGCCTGGCCCAGCAGATCGCCCATCCCATCCACATCGCCTTCGACGAGTGGAACGTCTGGTACCGGACGCGGAGCCATGAGGACCGCGTGGGCGGCGTGGAGGAGCGCTACAACCTCTCCGATGCCCTCGCGGTGGCGGGCTACCTGAACGGCTTCATCCGGCACTGCCGCACCGTGCGCATCGCGAACTTCGCCCAGCTCGTGAATGCGATCGCCCCGATCTTCACGAGCCCCCAGGGCCTGTTTCTCCAGACCATCTATCACCCGCTGCGGCTCTACGCCGAGCACTGCCGCGAGATCGCCCTCGACGTCCACGTGAGCGGCGAGACCTATGATCTGCTCCCGGCGCAGGAGACGGAAGGCCCGGGGCGCGTCCACCGCGTGTCGGACCTGGGGCCGTTCACGCTCCTCGATGCGTCGGCGACCACGGATGCCGCCGGCCGGCAGGTCACGCTGGCCGTCGTGAACCGGGACCGCGACCGCGACATCGTCGCCGCCGTCGACCTCGGCGGCGCCGCGCTGGTGGGCGAGATCGCCGTGGCCGAGGTCAATGGCCCGGACGTCGCGGCGGTCAACTCGTTCGAGAACCCGCGCGCGGTGGACGTTCGCGAGCACCGTCGCGCGCTCGAGGGCGGGCGGTTCGAGCACCGCTTCCCCGCGCACTCCGTGAGCGTGTTGCGCTTCGCGACGCAGGCGTGACCCCGGCGCCTGCCTGTTGAAATCGCCTACGCGAAGATCTCCGTGAGCGGTAAGGTCATGTCCGGGAACGCCTGAGGGCTGACGATCGCGTCGCCGGTCAGGCGCCGCGTCTCTCCGTAACCCCCGGGCGCGGGCCCGCGATGGATCTCGACGACCTCGGCGGAGGCGTCCACCACCCAGTACTCCGGGATGCCCGCCTCGGCGTAGAGGCGGAGCTTGGTGCCCCGGTCGTAGGTGAGGGAGGTGTCGCCGACCTCGATCAGCAGGAGCACGTCTTCGGTGGCCGGCTCGGACTCCTTGTACGGCACGGCGCTGCGGCGCCGGAGGATGGCGAGGTCCGGCTCGGGCTCGGTGTCGTCATCGAGCGCCACGGGATTCTGGACGGAGACGATGGCGCGCCCTCCCAGAGCGCGTCACCAGGAGCTGGGTGAGGTTGTTCACGAAGGCGACGTGGCGGGGACCGATGGGCGACATCTCGATGATCTCGCCGCGGATCAGCTCGACCCGCTCCGTGGGCTTGAGGATGCCCGCGTCCCCCATGCAGTGGTACTCCTTCCGGGTGAACAAACGTCGCGCCCGCTCCACCTCTGCCGGCATGCCCGTCCTCCTCGTCCGCTCGATGCCCGCCCCATCGACAAGGATATATCCCGGGCGGGGGTCTCGCGGGAAGTCCCTGGGAGGATACACCTCGGCGCAGCCGTGGCGCCTCGTGAATGCCTGAGCTAACCGACTCCGGCGGGGATACAGGCGCGGCGACGATCCTCCGGCTTCGGCAAGTCGCGCGATCGCGGCCGCAGTCGTTCTCGGCGGCGCCGCGCTGGTGGGCGAGATCGCCCTGGCCGAGGTCTGACAGAAAGTACCGGGGAGTTCTTACGCGGCGGACCCGCGTGCGGCGCTCGCTCGAGCCCGCTAACGGCCCTGCAGGGCGGTTCTCGACCGCTCGGCTGATGCCCGCGCGACGGGCACGGCAATTGCTTTTCGTGACTTCGGAGGAGACCAGGTCATGAAGATCTCGATGAAGAGCCGATGGAAAACGACAGTTGCGCTCGCGGTGACGAGCGTTGCGCTTGATGGGGTCCGCCTACGCCCAGGACAATCAGCGCCAGCCCATGCCAGTTCCCCACGCCGACCCCAAGCAGGTGCCGGAGCCGGCGGCGTCCGCCTCGACGCGGATCACCGGGAAGGTGAAAAGCGTCGACGGCCATCTCTTGACGCTGACCGACGGCGTCCAGCTCGTGTTCTTCCCGGGCTTCACGGAGCAGCACGGCGAGCTGAAACCGGGCGCGACCATCAAGGCGAGCTATGCGGAGACGGCGGGCCGGAAGGTCGCGACGTCGATCCGCGTCGATCCCTTGTAAACGCTCAGCCGAGCCGAGGGGCGGACGCGGGAAGCGTCCCGCCCCCGACCCGGCTCACTCGACTCCGGGCTCCAGCAAGGTCAGCGTGCCCGCGCCGGCGTCCAGCTCGGCGAGACAGCCGATGGGCAGCGTGGTCTGATCGTCCACGTGGCCGATCATGAGGCCGGCCACGGCGGGCACCCCGAGGGCGCGGCAGCGCTCGGCCAGGATGTCCTCGAGCACCCGGTTCTGCACGAAGGAGGCCGACGGCTCGCAGCGGGTGAACTTGCCGAACGCCACGCCCGCGACGCCCTCGAGGCCGCCCGAGAGCCAGAGCTGGGTCAGGAAGCGGTCGATGCGGTAGTACGGCTCGTCGACGTCCTCCAGGAAGAGAATCGCGCCCCGCAGATCCGGCGCGTACGGCGTGCCCGTGAGATGCGCCATCAGGCAGAGGTTCCCGCCGAGGAGCCGCCCCCGGGCCTGGCCCGACACCAGCGTCGTCACCCGGTTCTCCCGATCGACCTGACCCTCGCGCGCCTCGAAGGGCGGAGGGGCGCCCACGCGGACGGGCACGCTCGTCTCGCAGAGCACACGCCGCAGCTCGCCGAGCGTGTACGGCGTGAACGCCCGCCAGGCGACCGGCCCGTGAAAGCTCACCAGGCTGGCCTGGGTGTGGATGGCCATATGGAGCGCGGTGATGTCGCTGAAGCCGATCAGCGCTTTCGGCTTCCGCCGCATGAGGTCGTAGTCGAGCATCGGCAGGATCCGCGAGGCGCCATAGCCGCCCCGCACGCACCACACCGCGTCGACGCCGTCATCGGCGAACATCGCGTTCAGATCGGCGGCGCGGGTGGCGTCGGCGCCCGCGAAGTAGCCGTCGCGATCGAAGAGGTGGGCGCCCGGCCGGACGCGGAACCCGAGTGACTCGAGCGTCTCGATGGCGAAGCGGATGTGCTCGGGGTCGTTCGGCGCGGCGGAGGGGGCGACGAGGCCGACGGTCTGTCCGGGCGTCAGCCGGCGAGGGCGGAGCAGAGGCATGGCCGGCATCTTACCGCGGCCGGGCGCCGAGCGGTCTCACCGTAGACATATTGGCGCCTTCCCCATATGCTCCGATGCATGCGCACGACGGTACGGCTGGACGACGATCTCCTGCGCCAGGCGAAGGCCCTCGCGGCCCGGACCGGCCGAACGCTCACCGCCGTCATCGAGGACGGACTCCGCGAAGCGCTGGCCCGGCACCGCAGGCGTCAGGAGCGGCCGCCAGTCGCCCTGCCCACCTTCAAGGGCAAAGGCCTCCGGCCTGGCGTCGACCTCGACGACACCGCCGGCCTCCTCGACATCTTGGACGGCGGCCGTGATCCTTCCTGACGTCAACGTCCTCGTGTATGCGTGCCGCTTCCCCGGTCTGCGCTGGCGCGATCCCGGCGCCTGACGAGGAGACAACCGCGCTGCCATGGCCTTCAGACCCAGATACGTCACCTTCGACTGTTACGGAACGCTGACTCGCTTTCGCATGGGCGACATGGCGCGGGAGATGTTCGCCCATCGCATCGAGCCCGAGCAGATGGACCAGTTCGTGGCGGACTTCGCTTCGTACCGGCTCGATGAGGTGCTGGGCGCCTGGAAGCCGTACGTCGATGTGCTGAAAAGCGCCGTGCGGCGCACGTGCAAGAAGTGGGGTCTGGCATACAGCGAGGCCGAGGGGCAGGCCTACTATGATGCGGTGCCGACCTGGGGTCCGCATGCCGACGTGGCGGCAGGGCTGGCCCGCATCGCCCCGCACATCCCGCTGGTGATCCTGTCGAATGCCTCGAACGACCAGATCCAGCACAACGTCGCCAAGCTCGGCGCGCCCTTTCATGCCGTCTTCACGGCCGAGCAGGCGCAGGCCTACAAGCCGCGCATGCAGGCCTTCGAGTACATGCTCGATCAACTCGGTTGCGCACCGCGGGATGTCCTGCACGTCTCGTCCAGCCTGCGCTACGACCTGATGACTGCGCACGACCTCGGCATCGAGAACAAGGTGTTCGTGAACCGCGGGCACGATCCGTCGGTGCCCTACTACGGGTTCACCGAGATCGAGGATATCGGCGGGTTGCCGGCCGTCGTCGGTCTCTGAACAGCCGCCGCCGCGCCCCGCGCGGCTCCGAGCGCGGGATGCGAGTCTCAGCCGCCCAGGTAGTGGGCGCGCACCTCGGGATCGTCGAGCAGCGCTTGCCCCGTCCCTTCGAAGCGGTTCCGGCCCAGCTCGAGCACGACCCCGCGATGGGAGATGGCGAGGGCCCGCTTGGCGTTCTGCTCGACCATGAGCACCGCGGTGCCCTCGCGGTTGATGGTGACGATGGTCGAGAACACGGCCTCGACCATGCGGGGGTCGAGGCCGAGCGACGGCTCGTCGACGAGCAGGAGTCGAGGGTGGAGCAGCAGCGCGATGGCCATCTCGAGGATCTGTTGCTGCCCGCCCGAGAGCGTCCCCGCGAGGGCGCGTCGCTTGTCGCCGAGCATCGGAAACCGCGTCATCAGCGCCTCGATGTCGGCGCGCACGCGGGTGTCCGAGCGCGTGTAGGCGCCCATCTCCAGATTCTCCGCCACGCTCATGGCCGGGAAGTTACACCGCCCCTGCGGCACGTAGGAGCAGCCGCGCCGGAGCACATCCACGGGATCGCGCCCGCCGATGTCCTCTCCCCCGAGCCGGATGCCGCCCGCGGTGGGCTTCACCATGCCGAACACCGTGCGGAGCAGGGTGGACTTGCCCGCGCCGTTGGCGCCGATGATGGAGACGATCTCTCGGGCGCCGACCGTGACCGTGACGCCGCGGAGGACCTCGATCTCGCCGTAGCCCGCGTGGACGTCCTGGAGCTGGAGCAATGCCTCTGCGCCGGCCGGCTCAGGAGCCAAAGTAGGCCTCGATGACCCGGGGATCGCGCCGGATCACCTCCGGCGTCCCTTCCGCGATCTTCTGGCCGTGATCGAGCACCACCACGCGCTGGGAGATGTCCATCACCACGTCCATGTTGTGCTCGACGAGCACGACGGTCTTGCCCGCGCGGTGGAGCGCCGCGGATCTGCTCCTTCATCTGGTTGATCATCGTGGGATTGACGGCGGCGGCCGGCTCGTCGAGCAGGATGAGATCGGGGTCGGGCATGAGCGCGGCGGCAAAGGCGAGGAGCTTGCGCTGGCCATAGGACAGGCTCCCCGCGGGGGCGCCGGCGCGACCGCCGAGCCCGACCGAGTCGAGGAGGTGATGGGCGCGCTCGACGGCCACGGCCTCGAGCCGCCGCACGCCCGGCAGGCGCAAGAGCCGCCCGACGAAGCGCTCCTCCTGGTGCTGCTGAAGGAATGTCACCAGGTTCTCGAGCGCGGAGAGGCGCGGGAACACGCTGACGAGCTGGAAGGTGCGGCCGATGCCGAGCCGGGCGATCGTGTGGGACGCGGCGCCCGTCACGTCGCGCCCCCGGAAGGCCACGCGCCCGCCGTCGGGGAGGAGCAGGCCGGTCACGCAATTGAAGAGCGTCGTCTTGCCCGAGCCGTTCGGGCCGATCAGGCTGACCAGCTCGCCCGCCTCCACGGCGAGATCCACCGCGTCGACCGCGGTGACGCCGAGGAACCGCTTGGTGAGGCCGCGCACCTCGAGGAGCGGCATCGCTACGACTGCGAGCCTGTCGGAGAAATGTCGGCTAGAGCGATGAGAAGGGTCCAGCTGCGAGGCGGCGCCCGAAGCCCGGGCGCGAGGCGTAGTCATCTCTACGTTGAGCTGCCCGGGCGAGGACGCCGTACCCCGCAGATGGGCCCCTATCATCGCTCTAGGCGCGCGCCGGCGCAGGACGCCGCCCACCCCGTCCGGCCAGCGGATGACGACGACGAGCAGCAGGAGCCCGTAGATCACCATGCGCCAGGTCGGCGCCATCCTCAGAATCTCGGGCAGCGCGGTGAATGCCGCCGCCCCGACGAGCACGCCGCGCAGGCTGCCGACGCCGCCCAGGAAGACCATGACGAGCAGGTTGACGGTGAGGCTCACCGCGAGCTCGCCCGGGCACAGCACGCCGACGTAGGAGACGTACAGCGTGCCGATGCCGCCGGCGAGCGCGCCGCCGATGACGAAGGCGAGCATCCTGTACTTGAGCGGGTCGATCGCCGCGGCGGCGGCGAGCGTCTCGTTGTCGCGCACGGCGTGGAAGGCCCGGCCCAGCCGGAACGTCGTGAGGCCGTGATAGAAGAGGCCCACGAGGGTCACCGCGGCCAGGCCCATCCAGTAGAACGCGGGCAGCGTGGCGATGCGCCATGGCCCGAGCGCGGGCTTGGGGATGCCCGTCACGCAGAGCGGCCCGCGCGTGAAGTCGACCCAGTTGGTGGCGACGATCTGGACGACCACGGCGAAGCCGAGCGTGCCCATGGCGAAGCTGTGCTCGGTGAGGCGGAACATCGGCACACCGATGGCGAGCGCGGCGAGCCCGGCCGCCGCCACCGCGGCGAGGAGCGAGACCGGGAAGGGCCAGCGCGCCTCGGTCCCGAGCAGCGCCGCCGCATAGGCGCCGATGCCGAAGAAGGCGGGGTGGGCGAGCGACAGGTTGCCCACGTGGCCGATCACCAGGTCGTAGCTGAGGGCGAGCGCCGCGTAGAGGGACGTGAAGATCAGGACGTGCAGGATATACCGCTGGGCCCCGGGCGCGATGGCGGCCACGATCCACGGCGCCGCGACGAGGACGGCGGCCCCGGCGGTGAGGCGCGCGGCGCGCACGGTCAGATCCCGATCCGCCGGCCGAAGAGCCCCTGCGGCCGGACGAGCAGCACCGCCACCATGACGACGAACGCGATGGCGTCCTTGAACGCGTACGAGATATAGCCCGCGGCGAGCGATTCGGTGATGCCGATGAGGAAGCTCGCCGCGATCGCCCCCCGGACGTAGCCGAAGCCGCCCGTGATCACCGCCGCGAAGGCCTTGAGCGTCAGCAGCGCGCCGACGTCGGGGAAGATATTGAAGAGCGGCGAGACGAGGACGGCCGCCGCAGCGGCCAGCGCCGCCGAGATCGCGAACGTCGCCAGCGCGACGCGCTGGACGTCGACGCCCACCACCGCGCACGCCTCGCGGTTCTGGGACATCGCCCGCATGGCCTTGCCCATCTTCGACCGGGCCACGAACCACTCGAGGCCGGCGAAGATGACGATGGCGGCGGCGAGCACGACGAGCCGCTGCCACGCCAGGCGCACGCCGCCGACCTCGAGGATGGTCGACGACAGCACGGTCGGCACCTCCTTCGGCTGGGTGCCGAAGACGAGGATGGCCAGATTCGTGAGCGTGATCGACGTGGCCAGGGTGGCGATGAGCTGCACGTGCCACGTGCGCGCCAGGATGGTGCGGATCACCGTGTGCTCGTAGGCCCATCCGAAGGCGCTCAGGATCCCCGTGGCGGCGAGGCCGGCCACGGGGTAGGGCAGCCCCAGCTCCCGGTAGGCGTACCAGAAGGCGTAGCCGCCCAGCATGTAGAACTCGCCGTGGGCGAAGTTGATGAGGCGGACCACCCCGAACATGAGCGCGAGCCCCGCCGCCACCATGGCATACAGCGCGCCGAGGGTGAGGCCGTGGATCGCCAGCTCGAGGAGGTCCTCCACGCGGGCGCTACGGCTGGATCGGGATCGTTTCCACGAGGCGGAGCTGGCCGCCCTTGATCTCGACGATGAGCATGTTGATGAAGGCCTGGTGGGTGTCGTCGAACTTGATCCGCCCCACCGGCGTATTGGGGACGTCGAGCTCCTCGAGCGCGTCGCGGATCGACTTCCGGTCGGCGCGGCCCGTCTTCTTGATGGCCTGCTCGATGGCGGGGGCCACGGCGTAGCGGAAGGCGATGGCGGCGAGGCTGCCGTGGACGCGGACGGGGACCTTCCAGCGCTCGAGCCACCGCTTGTCCCACTCGGGGTCGAGGGCGGGCGTCCAGTAGGTGGCCTCGACGAGGCCGTCGGCGATCGCCGGGGTGTCCTTCACCTGGAAGAGGAACTCCTGCGTGGCCATGCTGCCGCGGGCGAAGAGCTTCTGCGTCAGCCCGAGCTCGCGGAACTGGCGCATGAAGACGCTGCCCTCGCTCGCGAGCATGACGAGCAGCACGCCCTCCGGGTTGGCGCGCTTCACGCGCGTGAGCACGGGGCGGTAGTCGGCCTGGCCGCGGTCGAAGAACTCCGTCGACACCAGCTTGATGCCGACCTTCTTGAACGCGGCGTCGTAGGCGGTGGCGGCCCCGCGGCCGAAGTCGTCGTTCTGGGCGAAGATCGACACGGTCTTCACCTGCCGGCTCATGAACTTCGCGAACTGGTTGGCGAGCATCACGTCGTCGGGGTTGACGCGGAAGGCCCACTCGTTGACGGTCTTGCCGATCAGCTCGCGGATCTTCGGATTGCTGCACGCCTCGATGACCATCGGGACGGCGAGCTCCTTGACGACGGGCAGCGCGCCCAGGCAGGCGCCGCTATGCGTCTGGCCGATGATCACGTCCACCTTGTCGACGTCGACGAGCTTGCGCACGGCGCTCACCGCCTCGCCGGGCGTCCCGGCATTGTCGCCGAAGTACAGCTCGATCTTCCGGCCCATGATGCCGCCCTTGGCGTTGTACTCGTCGGCCAGCATCTGGGCCGCCCACTTGACGCCTTCGCCGGTGATGGCGGAGGGGCCGGTCATGGCGGAGGAAAAGCCCACCTTGATGGGCGGCGGGCTCTGGGCGGCCACGCGCGGCACGCCCGCGCCCGGGGCGAGGATCAGTGCGGCGACGGCGGCGATCGCGATGCGTCGGGTCAGGGTTCGTCGGGTCAGGGGCATGGGGGGCCTCCTTCGCTCGGCTCAGCCGAGGATGTGCAGTTCCTGGCTCGAGCGCGTGAGCTGGCGCACGCCCGTGGCCGTGATCTCGACGGCGTCTTCCACCTGCACGCCGCCCCAGCCGTGCTCGTAGTACGGCGTCTCCACGCAGAAGACCATGCCGGGCTCGAGCGGCGTCTCCGTCGCCGCGTTGATCGTGGGCGGGTCGTAGGGCTCGAGCCCGATGCCATGCCCGACGTGAGTGCGCTTGTAGTGCGGCATGCCCGCCTCGCGGGTGACGCGCATGCCGATCTCGAAGATCCGGCTCACCGGCACGCCCGGCTTCATGGCGGCGATGGCCGCCCGCTCGCCGTCGCGGATCGCGTCGTAGTAGCGCCGCTGCTTGTCGCTCGGCGCGCCCAGCACGGCGGTGCGCGAGATGTCCGAGCGATAGCCCTGATAGATGCATCCCGAGGTCGAAGCGCACGAGGTCCCCCTTGGCGAGCGCCCGGTCCGATGCGTACACGTCGGCGAGCGCCGCCCGGTCGCCCATCGTGACCACGGTGAAGAAGGGCTGCGCGCCCTTTCTCAAGACTTCCTGCTCGAACGCCAGCGCCCCCTCCCGCTCGGTGACGCCTTCCTTGAGCATGCCCAGCACGGCCGCGATGCCGTCCTCCGCGATGAGCGCGGCCCGCTCGAGGCGACGCACCTCCTCGGGCTCTTCACCATGCGCGCGGTCCTGAAGTGCGCGTAGGCGGGCACGAGCGTCGTTCCCGCGAGCCGCTCCGTCAGCCGCTGCCACGTGGCCGGAAACATTCCCGCCTCGTCCACGCCGATCCGCCCGCCCAGCGCTCCGAGATCACCCAGCACCTGGATCAGCGCGTCCACCGGGCTCGCCGCGGGCGCCGACGTGATCTCCCGCACCCGGGTCCCGACCGGCCCCGGCGCGTCCGTGTAGTTGAAGAAGAAGTTCCCGTAGCACGCGATCCGGTCGACCTCGATGCCGTCCGAGGACACCCCCGTCGCGTCGCTGAACGGAATCACGAGCCCCACGCCCTGGCGGGTGAACACCCCGTACAGCTCGAGGCCGCGGAAGAGCGCGTGCGCGATCGACCGGAACCCCGTCACGTACTGCAGGTTGTCCGTCGTGCTCGACACCAGCGCATCGAGCCCCTCGGCCTCCAGCACCGCCGTCAGCCTTGCCTTTATGTGCTGATCCATCGCTCGGGTCTCCTGAAGCTAGCGCCTGAAGCGGAGCGTCGACGCTAGCGGAAATTGGGTAGGACCTCGCGCCCGAACAGCTCGATCGCCTCCCGCATCTCTGCCACCGACCCCGCCACGAAGAGCATGCCGGAGCAGGTCGTCACCCCCGCCCGCTCGTACACGCGGATGCGCTCGGAGATCTCCTCCGGGCTGCCGATGAGGTTGCGCTGCTCGAAGCCGCCCGTCTGCTCGCGGAGCGTCGACTTCTTCAGCGACTCGAGGTGCTTGAAGAGCTGCGAGCCGCGGAAGCGCCGGTCGGCCTCCTCGCGGGTGCGCCCGATCGACACCGCGAACTGCGGCGCGATGTCGATGGCCGCCCCGTCGCGGCCGGCCGCCGCCGCCGCTCGATGGACGTCCTCGATCCCCCGCGCGATCTCCTCGGGCGACAGGACGGCGGGCATCCATCCCTGGCCGTACTGGCCCGCGCGCCGCCGCACCTCGGGATGATTGCCTCCCGCGTAGATCGGCATCGGGTCCTGCGCGGGCTTCGGGAAGCATTCCACCTCCTCGAAGTGCACCGCGCTGCCCCGGAACGTGGCCTTCCGCTCGGTGAAGAGCAGGCGCAGCGCCTGCATGCCCTCGTCGACGATGGTGCCCCGCCGCACGCCGCGGGCGTCGGGAAAGAGCGCCTCGTACTCCTCGCGATAGGCGCCCGCGCCGACGCCCAGGATCAGGCGCCCGCCCGAGAGCTGATCGAGCGTCGCCACCTGCTTGGCGAGGACCGGCATGTTCCGCATGGGCAGCACGATGATCCCGGTGGCGAAGCGGAGCCGCGTCGTCCGCGCCGCGCAGTAGCTGAAGGTGATGAGCGGCTCGAAGAAGTTCGGCGCCTCCGCGAACTCCTGCTGCACGTAGCGCTGGGTCGTCATGTGGTCATTGCCCCACACGGAGTCGAACCCGAGCTCTTCGCACAAGAGCGCCGTGGGCAGGATGTCGGAGGGCTTCGCGAAGGGCACCGGGTACATCATGCCCTCGATGCACGTGGGGATGTGGACGCCGAATCTCATGCGCAGGGCTCCGGAAATCTCAGGGACGGGCCACGAGCGACGGCAGCAGCTCGGTCGCGATGAGTCGGAGCTGCTCGACCGGGTCGGCCTCGCCGGCGGGCAAGGCGATGGGCGTGTCGAGGCCCGCCTCGATCCAGGCCTCGAGCCGCCGCCGCGCGTGATCGGGAGAGCCGGCGAGCGCGAAGGTGTCGATCTGGTCCTCGGTGACGAGGGCCGCTCCCGTCTCGCCGCGCGCTCGCGCCGCGCGGATGGCGAGCGTCTGCGACTCCGAGACGCCGGCTTCGGCCAGGATCGTCTGGCCGTGGAGATGCGCGAGGTAGCGGGCGAGGAGCGGCCGCACGGATCGGCGCGCGGCGGCGCCGTCACGGCCGATCGCGACGGGCACGTAGGCGAGCACCGGGCAGGGGCCGCGCCCGGATTGCCGGCGCGCCGGCGCGATCGTCTCGCGCACCCGGCGCACGTGGGCGGGGGAGGACATGATCGAGCACACGACGCCGTCGGCCACCGCGCCCGCGAGCCCGAGCGCCCGCGGGCCCTTGACGCCGAGGACGATGGGCAGCTCGGGCTGAGCCGGCTTGTACTCGAGCGCGACGTCGGCGAGCGAGAAGCCCTGGCCCTCGTGCGTCACGCGCTCGCCGGCCCAGAGGCGGCGGATGACGTCGACGCACTCCCCGAGCGTGGCGAGCGGCCGCGGCGCCGGGATCCGCATCTGGTCGGCGATCCATCGCCGGACGCCCGTGCCGAGTCCGAGCACGACGCGTCCGGGCGCGATGCCGGCGAGCGTCGCGGTCTCCATCGCGATCAGCGCCGGGTGGCGCGTGAACGGATTGACCACGGCCGTGCCGATGGCGATGCGCGCGGTCACCGCGGCGGCGGCGCCGGCGAGCGCGAAGGCGCCCGTCTGGAAATAGTCCTCGATGAACCAGAGGCTGTCGAAGCCGGCCGCCTCGGCGGCGCGGGCGCGCTCGACGATGCGGGCGGGGGTGTCCTCGCCCGGAAACGCCGCACCGAGGCTAGGCCCCGAGCCCCAGGCCATAGCTGTCTTCGAGGATGCGGAGCGTGCTGTCGAAGTCCGGGCCCGCGCTCGGCACGGGCGGGAGCCAGGCGCGGCTCGCCCCGTAGTCCTTGAGCCCACCGGATGTCAGGACCACGGCGACGACCTGGTCCGGCGCGATCGCCTTCTGCCGGGCGAGCTGCATCACCGCGGTGAGCCCGACGATGGCCGAGGGCTCGGCGTAGATGCCCTCCTCGCCCGCGAGCGCGCGCTGCGCCTCGAAGATGCCCTCGTCGGTGATCGGCACGCCGAGGCCGCCCGACTCCTTGAGCGCCGCCAGGCCCTGGTACGTCCCGTAGGGCGAGGCGATCGAGAAGGCCACGGACGATCCCGCCGCCACCTTCTCGGGCACCGCGAGGCCCCGGGCCAGCGCATGGCCGAGCGGCCCATACGGCTCGGCGGCGAGCATGCGCGGCCGCGTCTTCACGAGCCCGAGGGCCGCCAGCTCGGCCCAGCCCTTCCAGATGCCGTAGAGCCCGTCGCTGTAGCAGCTCGGCACGGCGACGACGTCCGGCGCCGTCCAGTCGAGGTCCTCGGCGATCTCGCACGCGATGGTCTTGTAGCCCTCGATGCCGAACGGGTTCGAGCCGATGGGCGGGACCGACCAGCCGCTCGTCGGATACCAGCCGTGCCGCTCGATGCCCTCCTTCATCAAGGTCCAGCGCGATTCCGACGTCGGGCAGGCGACGACGGCGGCGCCGTAGGCCTGCATCAGCGTCTTCATCGTGTCGGGCACGGAGGCGACGGTGAAGATGACGCAGGGCAGGCCCGCGCGCGCCGCGTAGGCCGCCGTCGAGGCGCCGTGGTTGCCCGTCGAGGAGATGGTGATGACGCGGGCGCCGGTCGCGACGGCGTGGGTGACGGCGAGCGAGCAGAGCCGGTCCTTGTACGACCACGTCGGGTTCTGGCTCTCGTCCTTGGCGTACAGCCGCGGCAGGCCGAGCCGGCGCCCGAGGCGCTCGAGGTGGACGAGCGGGGTCGCGCCCTCGCCGAGCGAGACCGGGTCCGCGTCGCCGAGCGGAAGGAGCTGCCGGAAGCGCCAGAGGCTCCGCGGCGTGGCGGGGAAGCTCGCCGGCGTGAGCGGTCCGAGCGCCGCGTGATCGAGCACGACGCTGAGGTTGACGTTGACCGATTCGCGCGCGCAGCGAGGACAGCCGGTGAAGAGCCGCTGATCGTCGTAGACCGCGCGGCACCGAAGGCACTCGAGCGCGGTCAACGTCGGGGCGGGCGGCATGGCGCCACAGCGTAGCAACCGCGTTCCGAAGCTGTCAACCGTCGGACCGCGCGCTGTCGGACCCCGCGCGATGGCGCGAGAGGTCCGGCACCGGGTTCGGAGCGATCAGCAGCCCGAGCACCCAGCCGAGGTAAAACCTCAGATCCTCGAAGAGATCGCCGAATGTGTAGACGTGCCACGAGGTCACGCCCACGAGAGTTCAAGCAGACCTGAACGAGCAGCCCGACAGTCGACGAAGCCGAGGACGACAAGACCGGTCCCGAATGCCAGCGTCCGGACGGTATCGTGGCTCCAGTCGTGCGCGATGCACAGGACGCCGAACACGGTGATCAGCCCGGAGAGCAGCGCGGTCATGACGGTTCCATGCCAGTCCCACGTCGTAGTACCGACCGACGGCGATCGTCCACAGGCAGGCCAGCGCTGCGCCAAACCAACCGATCAACCGCCCACGTCTCGCGCCGAACCAGGCCAGCGTCACGACGAACGGCACCAGGGCCCATTGCAGGATCAAGTCGACGCCCCGTCTGAGGCCTTCCTGGCGCTGGGCCGGCAAGCGCTCGTTGCCGCCCACGTAGGCATTCATGCACTCGTGGACGGCGACGGCCGCGACCCCGAAGGCCAGCGCGAGGACGACGGTGGGCAGCACCCCGTGCCCGCCGTGCTCGTCCACCTCCCAGCGCCGGCTGCGGATCCGCTGGAGGATCGGTTCCACGAAGAACGCGAGGATCAGGCCGATGACAATGACCGAGTAGAGATTGACCAGCGTGAAGTGACCGCCGAGCTGGAGCAGCCCCTGCCAGATGAATTCCGGCGCCGCGGCGCAGATCGAAACCCAGAGTGCGAACGCGAGCCGGGCCAGGGCGGGTGACTCGATGGTCACGGAGACGACAGGAGCTTCACGAGGCGATAGAGGTAGTCCTGGCCCTCGTAGAGCGATCGCACGAGGATGCGCTCGTCGCGCCCGTGCGCGCGGACGTCGTCGATGTCGCCGAAGATGCCGGAGGTGCCATAGGCCGGGATGCCGGCCGCCCGCAGGTACTTGGAGTCGGTGGCCCCCGTGCCCATGATGGGCACGACGGGCACGCCCGGCCACAGCTCGCGCGTCACCGTCTCGACGGCCCGCATCAGCTCGGGCGTGAGGGGAGAGGGCGGGCTCGGGAAGAACGGGCCGATCGGCGTCACGGTGATCGCGTCGTTGGCCAGGATCGCGACGAGCGTCCGGCGCGCGTCCTCCCGGGTCTCGTCGGGCAGCACGCGGCAGTTGACGACGGCCGTGGCCGTCTGCGGCAGCGCGTTATTGGCATGCCCGGCCTCGAGCCGCGTGGCGACGCACGTCGTCCGCATGCGGGAGTTGTAGACAGGGCCCGCCGCCGCGACACGCGCCACGACGCTCGGGTCGCGCGACCCTGCCGCCAGGGCGAGCATGTCGGCGCCGAGCGGCCCGCCGGTGAGCCCGCCCGTGCGCTCGAAGAATGCGCGGTTGACCTCGTCGAGCCGGACGGGAAAGTCGGCCTGGGCCAGGCGCGTCAGCCCCTCGGCCAGGTGGTAGATCGCATTGTCCTTGACGGGCAGCGAGCTGTGCCCGCCCTTGTTCTTCACCTCGAGCCGAAAGCTCTGGACGATCTTCTCGCTCGCCTGGATATTGTTGGACACGTGGGCGCCGTTCTTGATGGCGCCGCCGCCCCCCTCGTTCAGCGCGAGCCCCGCGTCGATCAGCGGCCGGTGATTGGCCAGGAGCCAGCGGACGCCATTGTGCCCGCCGCCTTCCTCATCGGCGGTCAGCGCCACGATGAGGTCGCGGTCCGGCACGAAGCCCTCCCGCTTGTAGCGGATCAGGTTCGCCACGAAGATCGCGGCCATGGCCTTGTCGTCGCCCGTGCCGCGCCCGTAGAAGTAGCCGTCGCGCTCGAGGAGCGTGAAGGGATCGACCGACCAGTCCTCGCGCCGCGCCTCCACCACGTCGAGGTGGGCGAGCAGCAGCAGGGGCTTGCGCGCGCCGCTGCCCCGCAGGCGGGCGACCAGGTTGCCCTTGCGCGGCGCGGGAGCCAGGACCTGCACGTCGCCGGCCGGGAATCCCGCGGCCAGCAGATGGCCGGCCATCGCCTCCGCCGCACGCGTATTGTCGCCGGCGGAGTCGGTGGTATTGATCTCCACCAGCTCCTTGTAGATCCCGCGCAGCAGCTCCTGCTGGGGCGGCAGCGCGACGGGCTGGGCGCTCGGCCCCGAGAGGCCGCCCGAGCCGGCGACGACGAGCACGGCGACGAGGGGCAGGGAATAGAGCAGCGGCAGCAAGGCACGTGTGCGCATCACATCCTCCTCAGGCGGGCCTCGCTCGCCGCGAGTATCGCACTGTCCGCGGCGAGCAGTCCCGCTTCACTCGCCGCGGTCCGCTCGCGAATCGCCCGGATTGACGATCCCGCGATCCCTCGGTCGCCCCATCGCTTCCTTCGCGCGGATCAGAGCGCTGCAGAGAGGATCCGACACGAGCCCGCGGCCAGCTCGATCTCTGTGCTCTCCTGAAGCGCCTGGCTCTAGGTCCCGACGCCCGGACATCCGAGCCAGTCAGCTGCCAGTGGTCTCCAGGTAGAGGTGCGAAATTCGGCGGCGTCTGGGGGTCAGCAGGGCAGGCCGCTGCGCGGCATTCGATGCACCGGGTGCAGATCGGCGAGTGCGCTCTGAATTCGCAGCAGGTTGTCGAGCGCCGAGCCGACAGCATACGTGAGCGACGTCCAGCGTGAGCAGCGTCACCCCGTGCACGGCCGCGAACCCTCCGCTCACTCGAACGATGCAGACCTGATGCTGGATCAGGCGCTCCAGGAGCGACTCCAGGTCAGGCAGGACGGCTCTCCATGGCGTTTCGGAGAGTGACGGCGGTGGCCAGCGCGCGACAATGCGCGTGGATCCGCTCTCGAGGGGTCTTCCGCAGACTACCCTCGATCAGGGACATGTCGCAGCCGTACGCCTCGGCAGCCGCCCAAGCGTCACCCCGGCCCTTCAATCCTGCCTGGCCGGGGTTGGCGGTCGCGTCACCGTGCATGGGCTCGATCGTATCCCGAGCGCCGGGTCCGGCCAAGCTGTCAGCGCCAGGTCGGACTCGGCGCGGCTGTTGGGCCAAGGCGCCCGTTTCCGCCGTGGGACTCCGGCGTGAGACCGCTCGCGGGTCGCTTGACCCTCTCCGGCCCGAGCGACTAAGATCGGGCGGCATCGAGGATGAGCGAGTGAGCGAGCACGCGACAGTGGCGCTGTCATCGACCCCGATGAGCTGGATCGGACAGCCCGTCAAGCGCGTCGAGGACGCGCGGCTCCTGTCCGGTCGCGGCGCCTTCATCGACGATCACCCGCCCGTCGCGAACATCCACCACGCGGCGATCGTGCGGTCGCCGTACCCGCACGCGCGCATCCTCGGCTACGACGTGTCCGCCGCGCTCGCGATGGAAGGCGTGGTCGGCGTCGTGACGGGCGAGGACGTCCTGCAGGCACACCCGGCCCTTCGCGGTGGGCGTGCCCGCGCCGGTGCGCTACTACTGCACCGCCACCGACAAGGCGCGCTTCGTCGGCGAGCCGGTGGCGCTGGTCGTCGCGCGCAACCGCTACCTGGCCGAGGACGCCGCGGAGGCCGTCGTCGTCCGCTACGAGCCGCTGCCCGCGGTCGTCGACGTCGAGCGCGCGCTCGAGCCGGATGCGCCCGTCCTTCACGAGGATGTCGGCTCGAACCTGGCCGGGCAGCGCCGGCTCGTCTACGGCGATCCCGACCGCGCCTTCGCCGAGGCGGAGGTCGTCATCCGCGAGCGCTTTCGCTATCCCAAGTACAGCTCGACGCCCATCGAGACCTATGGCGTGATCGCCCGCTGGGATCCGCTCGAGGGCAGCTACACGCTCTGGGCGAACTTCATGGGGCCGTTCATCATGCACCCGATCACCGCGCGGGTGCTGGGCGTGGCCGAGAACAAGCTGCGCCTCATCGTGCCGCCCGACATCGGCGGCAGCTTCGGCATCAAGTCGAGCCTCTACCCCTACATGACGCTGATCGCGCTGGCCGCTCGGCTCACCGGCGTGCCGGTGAAGTGGATCGAGGACCGGCGCGAGCACCTGATGGCGTCCTCGAGCGGCACCGACCGCGTCGCCTACCGCGAGCTGGCGGCGCGAAAGGACGGCACCGTCCTCGGCATGCGCTTCCGCTGGCTCGACAATGTCGGCGGGTACCTCCGCAGCCCGGAGCCCGGCTGCAGCTTCCGCCCGAGCGGGAACTTCGTCGGCCCGTACCGCTTCCAGCACCTCGAGGTCGACGCCTCCGTGGTCATGACCAACAAGAGCCTGACCGGACCCAATCGCGGCTATGCCTGCGGCCACCTCTACTTCGAGACCGAGGGCATGATGGACCGGCTGGCCGCGGCGCTTCAGCTCGATCCGGTGGAGGTGCGGCGGCGGAATCTGATTCCCGCCGGCGCGTTCCCGTACCGCACGCCGACGGGCGGCATCTACGACAGCGGCGACTACCCGGCCGTCCTCGACAAGGCCGTCGCGCTCAGCCGCTACGAGGAGCTGCGCCGCGAGCAGGCGGCGGCGCGCGCGGCGGGCCGCTGGTTCGGCATCGGCGTGGCGCTCGCCGTCGATCCGTCCGTGTCGAACATGGGCTATGTGGCGACCGCGCTCGATCCCCAGCTCCGCGCCAAGCCCGAGTACCTGCCGAAGTCGGGCGCCATCGACGCGGCGACGATCCGCGTGGATCCGCTCGGCCGCGTGACCGCCATCCTCGCCACGACGCCGCAGGGCCAGGGACACCAGACCGTGGTCTCCCAGATCGTCGCCACCGAGCTCGGCTGCCGGCCCGAGGACGTGACCGTCGTCGACGAGATGGACACCTTCACGCGCTTCTGGTCCATCTCCTCCGGCAGCTACTCGAGCCGCTTCGGCGCCGTCGCCACCAGCGCCGTCGCCCTCGCGGCGCGAAAGCTCAAGGCCAAGCTGGTCGCGTACGGCGCGCATCTGATGGAGCGGCCCGCCGGCGAGCTCGAGTTCCGCGACGGGGCGGTGCGGCCGAAGGCGGGCAAGGGGCCGTCGTACACCGTCAAGGATCTGGCCGGGCGCGCGCACTGGAACACCGAGTCGCTCCCCGAGGGATGGAGCCGGGGCTCGAGGCCCGCGCCGTCTTCGGCTTCACCGGCTCCCGGTCCGTGGACCAGGACGACTGCATCAACTCGTCGAACACCTATGGCTTCATCGCCGAGGTGATGGCGGTGGAGGTCGATCCCGGGACGGCGGCCATCAAGATCCTGCGCTACGCCTCCGTGCACGACGCGGGCACCATCATCAATCCGATGATCGCGCGGGGGCAGATCTACGGCGGCGCGCTCCACGGCCTCGGCGGCGCGCTGTTCGAGGAGCTGCAGTACGACGGCGACGGGCAGTTCCTGACCGGCTCGTTCATGGACTACCTCGTGCCGACCGCCGTCGAGGCGCCGGTGATCGACATCGCGCATCTCGAATCGCCCTCGCCGCTCACGCCGCTCGGCTCGAAAGGGCTCGGCGAGGCGAGCTCGATGACCGTGCCCGCGGTGATCGCCAATGCCGTGAGCGATGCGCTGGCCCCGCTCGGCATCCGGATCAACGAGCTGCCGATGACGCCCACGCGGCTCTGGGAGCTGATCGAGCGCGCCCGGGGGTCGGCCTCCGGGCAACCGTGAAGCCGCCGCGCTTCGAGTACCACGCGCCCGGCGATGTCGACGAGGCGCTGGCGCTCCTCGGCCGCTACGGCGGCGAGGCCAAGCTCCTGGCGGGCGGGCAGAGCCTGATGCCGCTGCTGAACTTCCGGTTGAGCCGGCCCGCCGCGCTCGTCGACCTGAACGGAATCCGGAGCCTCGCGTACATCGAGGAAGACGCCGGCCACGTTCGCCTCGGGGCGATGACCCGCCAGCGGGCCATCGAGTTCTCTCCCGTGGTGCGGCGGCGGCTGCCGCTGCTCGCGGAGGCGACGGCGCTCGTCGGGCATCTGCCGATCCGCACGCGCGGGACCATCGGCGGCAGCCTCGCCCACGCCGATCCCTCCGCCGAGTACCCGGCGATCCTGGCCGCGCTCGACGGCGCCGTGGTCGTGCGCGGACCCCGCGGCGAGCGCGTGCTGACGTCGGCTGAGCTGTTCCGGAGCTATCTCGCGACGAGCCTCGCCGCCGACGAGATGCTCGTCGAGGTGCGGCTCCCCGCGATGCCGGCCGGCGCGGGCTTCGCCTTCGAGGAGTTCAGCCGGCGGCACGGCGACTTCGCCATCGTCGGGATCGCCTGCGTGCTGATCGGCGAGGGCGGGCGGTGCACGGCGGCGCGGCTGGCCACGGCGGGAACGGGTCCCGTGCCGACTCGCCTCGCTGGCCCGCGGAGGAGATCCTGGAGTGCGACGGCCTCTCCGATGCCGCGATCGACGCCGCGGCGGCACGGGCGGCAGAGCTCGTCACGCCCGACGACGACCTGCACGCCTCATCGGCCTATCGCCGCCACCTGACCCGCGTGCTCACCGGCCGCGCGCTCCGCCGCGGCCGCCGCGCGCATGGAGGTCGGTAGCGTGAGCGAGCCCACGCCGATCCGGCTCACCGTGAACGGCCAGGCGCGCGAGGGCCGGTGCGAGCCGCGCAAGCTCCTCGTGGATTTTCTCCGCGAGGACCTCGGGCCTCACCGGCACCCATGTCGGGTGCGAGCACGGCGTCTGCGGCGCCTGCACCGTCCTCGTCGATGGCGAGGCCGCCCGGTCCTGCCTGATGCTCGCCGTCCAGGCCAACGGCGCCGAGCTCATCACCGTCGAGGGCCTGATGGTGGACGGCGCGCTCCATCCGCTCCAGCAGGCCTTTCACGAGCACCACGCGCTTCAGTGCGGCTTCTGCACGCCGGGCATGCTCCTGACCGCGCTCGACCTGCTCCGGGTCAACCCGCGGCCGACCGAGGACGAGATCCGCCAGGGCCTGTCCGCCGTGCTCTGCCGCTGCACCGGCTACCAGGGCATCGTCGAGGCAGTCGCGGTTACGGTGGCCCGTTTTTTTTTTTTTTTTTTTTTTTTTTTTTTTTTTGGCGGCATCGAGGATGAGCGAGTGAGCGAGCCCGCGACAGTGGCGCTGTCATCGACCCCGATGAGCTGGATCGGACAGCCCGTCAAGCGCGTCGAGGACGCGCGGCTCCTGTCCGGTCGCGGCGCCTTCATCGACGATCACCCGCCCGTCGCGAACATCCACCACGCGGCGATCGTGCGGTCGCCGTACCCGCACGCGCGCATCCTCGGCTACGACGTGTCCGCCGCGCTCGCGATGGACGGCGTGGTCGGCGTCGTGACGGGCGAGGACGTCGTGCGGCACACTCGGCCCTTCGCGGTGGGCGTGCCCGCGCCGGTGCGCTACTACTGCACCGCCACCGACAAGGCGCGCTTCGTCGGCGAGCCGGTGGCGCTGGTCGTCGCGCGCAACCGCTACCTGGCCGAGGACGCCGCGGAGGCCGTCGTCGTCCGCTACGAGCCGCTGCCCGCGGTCGTCGACGTCGAGCGCGCGCTCGAGCCGGATGCGCCCGTCCTTCACGAGGATGTCGGCTCGAACCTGGCCGGGCAGCGCCGGCTCGTCTACGGCGATCCCGACCGCGCCTTCGCCGAGGCGGAGGTCGTCATCCGCGAGCGCTTTCGCTATCCCAAGTACAGCTCGACGCCCATCGAGACCTATGGCGTGATCGCTCGCTGGGATCCGCTCGAGGGCGGCTACACGCTCTGGGCGAACTTCATGGGGCCGTTCATCATGCACCCGATCACCGCGCGGGTGCTGGGCGTGGCCGAGAACAAGCTGCGCCTCATCGTGCCGCCCGATATCGGCGGCAGCTTCGGCATCAAGTCGAGCCTCTATCCCTACATGACGCTGATCGCGCTCGCCGCTCGGCTCACCGGCGTGCCGGTGAAGTGGATCGAGGACCGGCGCGAGCACCTGATGGCGTCCTCGAGCGGCACCGACCGCGTCGCCTACCGCGAGCTGGCGGCGCGAAAGGACGGCACCGTCCTCGGCATGCGCTTCCGCTGGCTCGACAACGTCGGCGGGTACCTCCGCAGCCCGGAGCCCGGCTGCAGCTTCCGCCCGAGCGGGAACTTCGTCGGCCCGTACCGCTTCCAGCACCTCGAGGTCGACGCCTCCGTGGTCATGACCAACAAGAGCCTGACCGGACCCAATCGCGGCTATGCCTGCGGCCACCTCTACTTCGAGACCGAGGGCATGATGGACCGGCTGGCCGCGGCGCTTCAGCTCGATCCGGTGGAGGTGCGGCGGCGGAATCTGATTCCGGCCGGCGCGTTCCCGTACCGCACGCCGACAGGCGGCATCTACGACAGCGGCGACTACCCGGCCGTCCTCGACAAGGCCGTCGCGCTCAGCCGCTACGAGGAGCTGCGCCGCGAGCAGGCGGCGGCGCGCGCGGCGGGTCGCTGGTTCGGCATCGGCGTCGCGCTCGCCGTCGATCCGTCCGTGTCGAACATGGGCTATGTGGCGACGGCGCTCGATCCCCAGCTCCGCGCCAAGCCCGAGTACCTGCCGAAGTCGGGCGCCATCGACGCGGCGACGATCCGCGTGGATCCGCTCGGCCGCGTGATCGCCATCCTCGCCACGACGCCGCAGGGCCAGGGACACCAGACCGTGGTCTCCCAGATCGTCGCCACCGAGCTCGGCTGCCGGCCCGAGGACGTGACCGTCGTCGACGAGATGGACACCTTCACGCGCTTCTGGTCCATCTCCTCCGGCAGCTACTCGAGCCGCTTCGGCGCCGTCGCCACCAGCGCCGTGGCCCTCGCGGCGCGAAAGCTCAAGGCCAAGCTGGTCGCGTACGGCGCGCATCTGATGGAGCGGCCCGCCGGCGAGCTCGAGTTCCGCGACGGGGCGGTGCGGCCGAAGGCGGGCAAGGGGCCGTCGTACACCGTCAAGGATCTGGCCGGGCGCGCGCACTGGAACACCGAGTCGCTCCCCGAGGGGATGGAGCCGGGGCTCGAGGCCCGCGCCGTCTTCGGCTTCACCGGCTCCCGATCCGTGGACCAGGACGACTGCATCAACTCGTCGAACACGTATGGCTTCATCGCCGAGGTGATGGCGGTGGAGGTCGATCCCGAAACGGCGGCCATCAAGATCCTGCGCTACGCCTCCGTCCACGACGCGGGCACCATCATCAATCCGATGATCGCGCGGGGGCAGATCTACGGCGGCGCGCTCCACGGCCTCGGCGGCGCGCTGTTCGAGGAGCTGCAGTACGACGGCGACGGGCAGTTTCTGACCGGCTCGTTCATGGACTACCTCGTGCCGACCGCCGTCGAGGCGCCGGTGATCGACATCGCGCATCTCGAATCGCCCTCGCCGCTCACGCCGCTCGGCTCGAAAGGGCTCGGCGAGGCGAGCTCGATGACCGTCCCCGCGGTGATCGCCAATGCCGTGAGCGATGCGCTGGCCCCGCTCGGCATCCGGATCAACGAGCTGCCGATGACGCCCACGCGGCTCTGGGAGCTGATCGAGCGCGCCCGGGGGTCGGCCTCCGGGCAACCGTGAAGCCGCCGCGCTTCGAGTACCATGCGCCCGGCGATGTCGACGAGGCGCTGGCGCTCCTCGGCCGCTACGGCGGCGAGGCCAAGCTCCTGGCGGGCGGGCAGAGCCTGATGCCGCTGCTGAACTTCCGGTTGAGCCGGCCCGCCGCGCTCGTCGACCTGAACGGAATCCGGAGCCTCGCGTACATCGAGGAAGACGCCGGCCACGTTCGCCTCGGGGCGATGACGCGCCAGCGGGCCATCGAGTTCTCTCCCGTGGTGAGGCGGCGGCTGCCGCTGCTCGCGGAGGCGACGGCGCTCGTCGGGCATCTGCCGATCCGCACGCGCGGGACCATCGGCGGCAGCCTCGCCCACGCCGATCCCTCCGCCGAGTACCCGGCGATCCTGGCCGCGCTCGACGGCACCGTGGTCGTGCGCGGACCCCGCGGCGAGCGCGTGCTGACGTCGGCTGCGCTGTTCCGGAGCTATCTCGCGACGAGCCTCGCTGCCGACGAGATGCTCGTCGAGGTGCGGCTCCCCGCGATGCCGGCCGGCGCGGGCTTCGCCTTCGAGGAATTCAGCCGGCGGCACGGCGACTTCGCCATCGTCGGCATCGCCTGTGTGCTGATCGGCGAGGGCGGGCGGTGCACGGCGGCGCGGCTGGCCACGGCGGGAACGGGTCCCGTGCCGACTCGCCTCGTGCCCGCGGAGGAGATCCTGGAGCGCGACGGCCTCTCCGATGCCGCGATCGACGCCGCGGCGGCACGGGCGGCGAGCTCGTCACGCCCGACGACGACCTGCACGCCTCATCCGCCTATCGCCGCCACCTGACCCGCGTGCTCACCGCCCGCGCGCTCCGACGGGCCGCCGCGCGCATGGGGTCGGTCGCGTGAGCGAGCCCACGCCGATCCGGCTCACCGTGAACGGCCAGGCGCGCGAGGGCCGGTGCGAGCCGCGCAAGCTCCTCGTGGATTTTCTCCGCGAGGACCTCGGCCTCACCGGCACCCATGTCGGGTGCGAGCACGGCGTCTGCGGCGCCTGCACCGTCCTCGTCGATGGCGAGGCCGCCCGGTCCTGCCTGATGCTCGCCGTCCAGGCCAACGGCGCCGAGCTCGTCACCGTCGAGGGCCTGATGGTGGACGGCGCGCTCCATCCGCTCCAGCAGGCCTTTCACGAGCACCACGCGCTTCAGTGCGGCTTCTGCACGCCGGGCATGCTCCTGACCGCGCTCGACCTGCTCCGGGTCAACCCGCGGCCGACCGAGGACGAGATCCGCCAGGGCCTGTCCGCCGTGCTCTGCCGCTGCACCGGCTACCAGGGCATCGTCGACGCGGTGGCGGCGGTCGCCCGCGGCGCCGCGTCCTGATCACGCAGCACTCACGTCGCTCGATCACGAACGAGGAGAACCGCATGAGGCTCGAGGGCAAGGTCGCACTCATCACCGGCTCGGCAAACGGCATGGCGGCAAAGCGAGGCGAACATCTTCGCGCGAGAAGGCGCCGAGGTCATCGTCGACGGACGTGCTCGAGGCGGAGCGGACGGAAGGTGGCGGACGGGCTCGGCGCGGCCGGGCGCTTCGTGGCGTTGATGGCGACCACGGAGCCTTCCCGGCGATCAGCGCCGCCTGGCTGTGTGTGATGGAGTTGCGGCCGGCCGCGACACCTTCAAAATAGACGGCGACTCGGGCGGGACGTTCGACCGGGTCGTAGATCACGCAGATGTAGTCGTAGGTATGGGAGCTCGGCTCCTGGACGTGAATGCCAAGCGTCCTTCCTGCAGCTTGAGCCTGCCGATCCCTCGATCGGAGCAGGAGGACGGGGCGCCATCGTCAAGTTCTCCGTCTCGGGCTTCGTGGCGCCGATCAGGTGCACATGAGCCTAGACGCGTCGACACTCGGCGACGTGCGGTTGACGTAGTCGCCCGCGAGGCAGTTATCGAAGGTCCCGTGATCACGTCCAGTTCCGGACGTTGTTCGCGTTGAGGAGGTCGAATCCCTCCCCGACGTTGCCGCTGGCCACGGAGTTTGTGAATCTGTTCGGCTTGGTCGGGCCGTTGTTCATCGGGCCGCTGATATGGACGCCCTCGTCGTCCTGTTGGATGGAGTAGGTGTTGGAGTCGAAGAGCAAGCCGCAGGAGTTGGGCCCGACGAGGTTGGCTCCGTATCGCGTATTTCCGTAGAAGTTGCTGTGCTTCACGAAGCCGTCGTGGACGCTGGAGAAGTAGAGTCCGCGCTCATAGCCGGTCACGTTGCAGTTCTCGACCCTGATGCCACCGACATTCCCTCGCCCGGAGCCCATAGTGGCCGGTTGAGGCCCCGTTGGGCTGGGCGCCGTCCGGGCCGGTGATGGTGAACCCGGCACAGTTCAGCGTCGTGTTCGCGGAGAGCCTCAGGCCATGCCCGGTAGAGGCGGCGCAGTTCATGTCCGCGGTAAGCGTGACGTTGGCCGCGATCAGGGCGTTGCACGCCGGATTTGCCGCGGCGGGTTTGGGCGCGAATACCACCGCGAGGATAAGCAGGGCGAGGCCCAGCGAGCCCATCATGCGCGTAACCCCGTCTTCTGCTACTCCCGCTGGCCGTCGATCGGCCTTGCCGCCCGACCCTTCTTGCCCGGGAGTCTGCCGATCGGAGGCGGGCGTGAGCTTTTCGGTTCGTCGCCGTGCGTTGCCTGTAGCGTCTGCGTGGAAGTCTTCGATTATGGCGAGAACGGGCAGTCCGGCAATCGTGAGAGGGGACATGTCTGGATCCTCCGTGCGTGTCGAACGGTCTGGAGGTCGACGAGGGCCACTCAGGATGGAGCGACGATCCGACGCAATCTCGCGCTGGAGCCTGCGCAGAGGATCACGACAGTCTCGCGCTACCAGCTTCGCGCCAGAGCGCCGCAACACAAGCTGGACGCAGTCATAGCGGAAGACGCCTCCTTTGTACCAGGCGGGCAGATACGCGGCGAGCTCGAAGCCGAGGACGAACAGCTGGCGAAGGAAGTCAGTCTTGTCGGCGAGGACGGTCACGATGACGTGTTCAACGTGAGGAAGCGCACGAAGGACGCGGTCGAGGTCTCGATAAAAATGCGCCTCGAGGACGGATCGGGCGCGAACACCGACGATCGCGAGCGCTCGGTTTGGAGAGTTGGGATTGTAGTCGACCACCAAGCCCCCCCAATCGAGTGACCAGTCAGAAGTCGCGCCGACAAGAGACTCGGGCGGATACTCACCGGGGGCGAGCCGTAAGCGCAGCGGGCGATAGATGCGCTCCCGTATGAAGGCGCCACTTGCGCTCTCGGCCACCGGTGGGGTGACGTGGACGAATCGCGCGTGCTCGGGAATGGACAACGTGATGAGATGCGGCCCACGCGAGCCGTTGGCGACGATGCGACCGCTATCGTGACCGGCGACGATCATCGGCGGGTTGAGCGCGGCGCAGGAATCGACAGGACACCCGGCGCGGACGGAGGCAATGAATACTTCGCCGAGCGCGGCGTCGCAGACCGAGTCGACAGCTCGTTGCATGAGCAAGGCGCCGAGGCCGCGGCGGTGACAGTCGGGGCGGGTGAGTCCGCGGCCGAGCTCGTACGAGTCATTCCAGGGGCGATACATCATTGTCGTGGAAGACACGAGGCGGTTCTCTTCTTCCGCTACGATCTGGAAGTTGTACGGATCGGCGAGGAAGCGGGCGACGTCGTCAACGCTCTGAACTGGAGGGCCGTTCGAAGTGACGGGATGAACGAGGGCGGCGAGCGAGCGAGCGTCTGCCGGACCCGCACGGCGAACGACCAGCCCGGACAGGGAGCATCGTCTTCCCGCCGGTCTGGCGGCGCTCATGACGGTGAATCCGGTTGGCCCGGTGCGCCGGGCCCCGGTGACCTGGCGGCTTTCCGCGCCGCCGCGGCGCGTTTGATCGCCTTCCGGATCTGCGGATACGTGTCGTAACGGCAGAGGCGGCCGGCCATGGCGAGTGCGATGTCCGCGTCGTCGGGATCCTCCCGGTGCCCGAGCAGCGCGACCGCGGCCATGATCTGCCCGGACCGGCAGTAGCCGCACTGCGGCACCTTCTCGGCCACCCAGGCTTCTTGGACGACGACGAGGGCGTCGCTGTGGCGCAGGCCTTCGATCGTGGTGATCTCGCCGGTCGCGTGCCGGACCGGCGTGACGCAGGAGCGAATCACCACGTCGTCGAGCAGCACCGTACATGCTCCGCATCGGGCGGTGCCGCACCCGTACTCGGCGCCGTACTCGGCGTCCATCAGGCCAAGGCCCTCACGGAGCACCCAGAGCAGGGGCGTCTCGGGCTCGACCGCGCATATCCGGGCGTACCCATTCACGCGGAGCCGGTATTCAGCGAGCGGCTGGTTTCGGTCCGCCAGAGCCGTAGACTCGCCGCATGACGCGTGCGCTCCAGGCTGTGGCGATCCCGGTGCGGCGGTGCTCATCACCGTCCCGTCGACGACCCGCGGGTGGCCGGGCGAGCGTTAGCCCTCGAGATCGCGGTCAGCCGCCCGCGGGAGCTCCGCCGGTCCCGCTTCGCGGCGCGCGCCCGGGCGCGGGCGCGACGCTGTGCCGCGGCCGCGCGGAGGTTCTCCCGTCTGCGCAACTGAGCGTCGCGGCGCGCCAACACCTCTTCGAGCGCGATCGGCCGGTGGCCTCCCCGCTTCCGGAGCTCGGGATTGCTCAGGATGGGGCGGCATCGGATTCGGGACGCGAGACTCGTTTGGATCGCGCGTGCCGTGTACATCTGCCTGAGGGCCCGGGACATCAGGGGCCGGCGGCGATTGTACCCAAAGCGGATCTTGTACGACGCCGTGGTGAGGTCGTGGGAACGGAGGTGCGTGTTCGTGAGCTGGCGGAAGCACTTTCCGCAGACCAGACACATGATGTCGTCCTCGTGGACGGCCCGCCGCGGATCGAACCACTGCGGCAGGACCACCACGCCGTCCTGCTACCGCCACGCCGTCCTGCACCGCCACGCCGTCCTGCACTGCGGGAACATCGCTCGGGACTGCCGATCTGATGGTTTCCATGCCGCTCCCCTATCGCAAGCGCCGCGCCAGGAGTATTCGTGCTTGATCGGCGCGGAGTTAGCGACGGTGAGCAGTGGTCACGGGCCTGGTTAGACAGTGGTCACCCGGTGGTTCGACAGCCGGTTCGACAGCATCGACCGCCCCCGGACATTGACGCGTCGGGGTGGCTTGGCTACGATCCTCCCACCCATGAACACGATCATGACCAATGCGCCGGGGGACCGGCCGATGCCGCCGCTTCGCCACCTCCGCGCGGCCGGTGTGACGGTGTTCTCCGGATCGGATGGCGTGCGCGATGCCTGGACGCCGTTCGGCACGGCGGACATGCTCGAGCGCGCGATGCTGCTCGCCTATCGCAGCGGCTTCCGGACCGACGATCTCCTGCACGCCGCGCTCGACACGGTGACGCGCGGCGGCGCCGACGTGCTGGGGCTCGAGGGATACGGGCTCGACGTCGGCGACCGCGCCGACTTCGTGATTCTCCCGGGAGAGACGCTCGGCGAGCTGGTCGTGACGCGCCCGCCCCGTGCCTGGGTGGTCAGCGCCGGCCGCGTCGTCGCCCGCGACGGCCGGTGCGTCGTCTGAGCAGGACCCTGTCCGCTGACGTAGAGCGCCACTGCGAGCGCGCCGTGCCACGTAACTGCGAGGCGATCAGGCCGACGAGCCGCAGCGGGGCCAGACATGGCTCCGCACTCTCCGCTAGCGTAGTGAGCCGTCGCGTGCCTGCCACGGGCGCCGACCTCGCAGATGGGCCCTTCTCATCGCTCTAGTGAGCCCGCGGGTCGGCACGCCCGCTCGGCGGGGGCGTGCCCGGGCTCACGGTTTCTTCAGCGCGGAGTAGAGGCCATCGAAGACGGCCATGCCGCGGTCCAGCAGCTCGTGGTCCTCGTGGATCGTCGTCGCCAGGCCGCGGACGGCCAGATCGATGCCCGCGGCCTCCGCGCGGGCGAATTTCCCGTCGTGCAGGTCGGCCTCGTGCACGATCTCCGCGATGGCCTGGAGGCGCCGATCTCGTAGCCCGAAGCGCTTGAGCAGGGTTTCGAACGTGCAGTCCTCGCCCTGATGGCCGAACTCGGCGCCCACGATATCGAACGGGATCCCCTTCTTCGGGGCGTCGGCTGCGTCGGCGAAGGCGAACCGGGCCTCGGAATCGACGAAGCGCTTGATCAGCCATGCCGAGGCGATCCGGTCGATGTGAGGGCGCGGTCGCGTCACCCAGATGCTGCCCGGAGGAGGCACCGCGGCCCGGCGCCGCCGGCCGGCCGGTTGGCTCCGCGCCTCCGCGGCGGCGAGCCGCTTCGCGAGCGCTTCCCAGGTTGCCCGGGCGCGCTCGCCGGCGCTGCTGTCGAAGTAATCGATCGATCGGACCCGCTCCAGCTCGCGCTTGATCCCCTCGGCCTTCGCCTTGAGCGCGTCCCCGCCGGTGTGCGGCGCGGCCCGGTGGCGGTCGAGCTGCGCAACGGCTTCGCGGCACCCGCGGATGATCGGCTGATAGTCTGCCTCTCTCGCCTGATCGAAGAGTCGCCGGAGCTGCTCGTCGGTGAGCGGCTCGATCTGGTCGACGTGCAGCAGGACGGCCTCGCCCTTGGCCGACCGGACCTCCTGAACGAGCCACTGGAGGAGCTCCGTCGTCTCAGGCGTCTCGGGCAGGATCCAGGCCGCGCCGCGCAGGTTGACCGCCCCCATCCGCCGCAGCTTTCGCCACGCCGCGACGCGATGACGCGTTGGTGACGCGGGCAGGCTGATCAAGAGGGTGAGCCAGCGCATCGGCACACGATAGCACGCCACCCGGCACGGGAGCCGACCTTCCCATGAGCAAATTGAGAAGTAACACTTGACACATTCATGAAGTCTAGTTACATTGTCGTCATGCCGCTCGCCATCCTCCTTCGCCGGATAGACGTCGCCGCGCTCCTGACGGCGGACGATTGCGTGGCACCGGCGGCTGGGCTCGCGAGATGATTCCCGCCGGCGTGACACGGCCGAGCACGGCCGCGCTGATCAAGTACTTCCTCTACCTGGGCAGCGCCGGCTTCGGCGGGCCCGTGGCGCTCATCGGCTACATGCAGCGAGACCTGGTCGAGCGCCGCGGGTGGTTCACCAAGGCGGAGTACCTCAAGTCGCTGGCGCTGTCGCAGCTCATGCCCGGCCCCCTGGCCGCCCAGGTCGCGATCTGCCTCGGCTACGTCCACTCTCGCGTGTGGGGAGCGACGCTCGTGGCGCTGGCGTTCATCCTGCCTTCCTTCCTCATGACGCTCGCCATCGGCTGGCTGTACGTGCGCTTCGGGGGCCTCGGCTGGATGCAGGCAGCCTTCTACGGAGTCGGCGCGACCGTCATCGCAATCATCAGCCTGGCCGCGTGGAAGCTCGCCAAGCTGACGCTGGCGAAGGACCGCCTGCAGTGGGTGATCTTCGGCGTGATGGGGCTGGTCACGGCATGGACGGAAACCGAGATCGGCACCCTGTTCGTGCTCGCGGGCGTCGTGACGCTACTCGTGCAGGCGCCGCCGGCGTTTCTGCGCCGCCCGCGGTCTGCCTGTCTCGCCGTCGCGCTCACCCCGGAGCTGCTTGGCCAGCTCCTGTGGTTCTTCACCAAGGCGGGCGCCTTCGTCTTCGGCAGCGGGCTCGCCATCGTGCCGTTCCTGTACGGGGGCGTCGTGCAGGAATACGGCTGGCTCAACGACAAGCAGTTCCTCGACGCCGTGGCGGTCGCCATGTTGACGCCCGGCCCTGTCGTCATCACCGTGGCGTTCATCGGCTACCTGGTGGCCAGCACACCAGGCGCCATCGCCGCGGCCATCGGCATCTTCGTGCCCGTCTACCTGTTCGTCGTCATCCCGTTTCCCTGGTTCGACCGGTTCAGCGAGAACGCCCAGGTGAAGGCGTTCGTCGGCGGCGTCACGGCGGCGGCATCCGGGGCCATCGCCGGCGCCTGCTTCGTGCTCGCCCGTCGCGCCATCGTCGACGTGCCCACCCTGCTCATCGGCCTCGTCGCCTTCGGCATCATCTGGCGCTTCAAGGTCCCGGAGCCCGTGCTGATCGGCGCGGGCGCGGCGGCGGGCCTCATCATCTTTGCGCTCCGCGCATAGGAGACAACACCATGAAATGGATCACGCGCGAACGTGCCCGAGTCGACCGCATCGCCTGTCCCTGGCTCATCACGCGCTTCGTCGACCCGGCGCCGGAGTTCCTCTTCGTTCCCCCGGGCGACGTGATGGCCGTCGCCGCCCGTGAGCATGCCACGCCCTTCGACGTGCCCGCGCGTGGAGCTCGGCCATCACGGCCCCCGTTGCTCGTTCGACGCCTTCCTCGATCGCTACGATCTGGACGATCCCGGGCTGGTCGCGCTCGCCGAGATCGTGCGGGGCGCCGACACCGACCACCGCGACCTCACCCCCGAGTCGGCGGGTCTCTACGCGGCTGCGACGGGCTTTCAGGCAATCAGCCGGGACGACCACGACAACATGGCGCGCCAGTTTCCGCTCTACGACGCGCTCTACGACTTCTGCCGGGCCCGGGCAGGGGCGCCGTCGGCGAAGCGGGTGCTGTTCGTCTGTCTCCACGGGGCCGCGAAGAGCGTCGTGGCCGCGGCGCACTTCCGGGCGCTCGCGGCCGCGCAGGGCCTACAGCTTGCCGCCGTCGCCGCGGGGGCCGTGCCCGATCCGGAGCTGACGCCAGCCGCGGTCAAGGGATTGGCAGCCGATGGCCTGATCCCCGCGCCCAGGCACCCGCGCCCCGTCACGCTCCACGATCTGCGCACCGCGACGCGCATCGTCAGCTTCGGATGCGACGTCGCGGCCCCGGCCGGGCAGCAGGTCGAGCGGTGGGATGACGTGCCCGCCGTGAGCGAAGGCTACGAAGGCGCGCGCGCCAGGATCGTCGAGCGGCTCCAGCGGCTCGTGGGCGATCTGTCGGGTCGCCAGGGGTGACGCGATTCCGGCGGGAGGCTCCTAGACTAGGCTACCCGGAACCTAGGGCATGGGCGCTTCGTGCCCGCCGCCCGCGATCAGTGGAGGCGATCGAGGGGGAGCTGTCGCCGCTCGAATTCGAGCGTGAGGACACCGGCCTCGAGGTCCCGGCGCCGGATGTGGGCGAGGCGCGGGCTCATCGCTCTCATCCGTGACAAGCAGATCTCTCCCATGACCCTGCTCGGGAAGATCTATGTGGTCACGACCATCGTGACCTGCGGCTCTTCGTGCCGCGCGAGGCTCAAGGCCGGCGGCCCGATGGGGACTTGACCGGGGAGCGAGCGGTCGAGCGGCGTGCGATTCGGGGCTTGGGGAACTTGGCGCGCAGCCCCTTCGCCTGGACCTGGAAGAGCGTCTCGACGTCCGACAGGCCGGGCAGGCGATGCCGGCCGAGGCTGTGGAAGCGGACGCCCGTCGGGGCCGATGGCCCAACAGCGGTCCTCGTGTCGCGGGAGACGACGATCTGCCCGCCGTGGGCCGCCGAGCAGACGCGCGCCGTGGTGTGCACGGCCAGCCCGATGTACCCGACATCGGTCAGCGTCGGGCGGCCGCTGTGAATCCCCGCACGGACGCGGACGTCGACATCACCGGGCCATGCCCGCTTGCCGAGCGCACGCTGGATGGCCACCGCTGCGTCGATGGCGGCGGCCGGCCGCTCGAAGACCGCGAAGTACTCGTCGGCGCGGGCGTCGATCTCGTGGCCGCTCGCGCGCAGCACCGCGGTGCGAAGGATGCCTCTGACGTCGTTCAGCAGGTCGCCATAGCGGTCGCCCAACCCTCGAAGCAAGGCCGTGGACGCCTCGATATCGGTCATCAGAAGGGTGACGAATCCGGTGGGGAGCGCCGCGGCATCGGTCGACGTGGCCTGGATCTGGCCGTGCACCAGCTCCTTCTCGACGACGAAGCGGACGGCAGCCAGCACGGTCTGTGCGAGGCCCGGATCGTCGAGGACCGTCGGGTCGTGCACGAGCGCCGTCATCGGCCGACCCTGGCGCTCGAGGAACGTCACGCCGCGCGGGTCTCCCTCGGCCGGAAGCGGGACGGGCTTGCCCGTGCCGTCGAGGTACGCGCCGGACGCGTCGGACCAGTGCAGCACGGCGAGGGTCGGATCGCGGAGGACGCTGCGCAAGCGCTGTTCCATCTCGCCGGGGGCCGCGTGCTGCCCCAGCTCGATCACGAGACGGCCGGCCGTCGCGTTTCTCCGCTCCGATTGGAGCTGCCCGGTGATGAAGCCGACGGGCACGATGCTGTACTTCTTCGCCGCGTTCAGGAGGCGCGTGCGCGCGCGCTCGCGGGCCGCCTCGTCCTCGAAGGCGACCTGGTTGAATCGGGCCAGGGCGTTCCGCACGTGCGACTCGTCGTGGATCGGCAGCCGCCGCCGGCCGCGCGAGTCGACGTAGGCGAAGGCGGTGAGCGGGAGGCGGGCCCGTTTGCTCGAAGCCAGTCGGGACATGCCCCAACGATAACCCGCTTCGCGCTCGGGCGGGAGAGGCGCCGACCTCTCGGCCGCCGTTTCAGCCGTTGGCGCCAGGCCATGACGTGATCGGTTTCCTACCATGACGCCTGTCGCCTCATGTCATCACCCGTCCGCGCCGCGGCCGTGTGCTCCCGCTCGCCCCGGCGGGCGGGCCGCGTATAACCGTGGTGGAGCGCCCGGAGACGACGCAACGATCTGGAGGTGCCAATGACGATTCACTTGGACCACACCATCGTGCCGGCGAAAGACAAATCGCCTCCGCCGAGTTCTTCGCGGAGATCTTCGGCCTGACGGTCAAGCCGGGCCCAAGCTACTTCGCGCAGGTGCAGATCAACGACAAGCTGACCTTCGATTTCGCGGACGAGGCTGAGCCGTGGGGCGGGCCGGGATTCGACCCCCGGGTCGGGCGGAGCCATCACTACGCGTTTCATGTCGGCGATGCGGAGTTCGAGGCGATCTTCGGCCGCGTCAAGGCCAAGGGGATTGCCTACGGCAGCGGGCCGGACAGCCACGGCAACGGCCGGATCTACACCCGCCGGGGCGGGCGCGGCTTTTACTTCGAAGACCCCTACGGCCATCTGCTGGAAGTCATGACCGTGCCTGAGACCGGGAGCTAGCCGGAGGGACCCGCCGCGCGCCCTCGCGGCGGCGGGGGTGAGCGGAATCACCGAGCGACTGTCCGCGGCGGTGCCGGCTGGCCCGAGTGGCCCGAGGATCGCGTCCCGCACAGCTCGAGACGAGCCTAGCCCGGCGTCTTCGCGGCAGGAGACGTCCGCCATCGCTCGCCCCAGGGCGTTTCGGCGGCCGTCGCCGACGGCGCCGCCGCGATCCGCTCCGTGCTGGAGTATCTCGGTCGCATGTGAGCCCGCCACTCGGGTCGCACTGGATTGCGGATATGGGCTGATATGGTAGTATGGTGAGTATGGTAAAGGTGACGTTCACCTTGGATGAGCAGACGATCGAGCGCCTGCGGCGGACGGCATCTCGCCTCGCGAAGCCGCAGAGTTACGTGATCCGCGAGGCGGTCCGGGAGTACGAGGCTCGCTCCACCAAGCTGAGCGACGAGGAGCGGGCCCGGATGCTGGCGATCGTCGATCGCATGGTCCAGGAGCCACCCACCCGGACCGCCGCGGAAGTGGACGTCGAGCTCGGAGAGGTCCGTGCGTCACGCCGCCGCTGGGGCCGGCGCCGGACGCCCACGCGGCGTCGGTGATCCATCTCGACACCTCGGTGCTGGTCGACGCGCTGACCGGACCGCGGCGCTCCGCTCCGGCGCTGCGCGGAGTGCTCGATCAGGGCGAGCGCATCGGGATCGCGGCCCTCGTCCTGTACGAGTGGTTGCGCGGGCCACGGCGCGAGGCGGAGCTCCTGCATCAGGAGGCGCTGCTGCCGGCGGCCGAGGCTCTGCCGTTCGGCCCGCGTGAGGCTGCCCTCGCCGCCGAGCTGTATCGGTTGGTGCCGCGCGCGCGCCAGCGTGAGTTCGACCTCTGCGTGGCCGCATGTGCTCGTACGAGCGGCGCGGCGCTCTGGACGCTGAACGCCCGGGACTTTCGCGACATTCCCGGCCTCGCCCTCTTCCAGCCCTAGGAAACTCGGAGGGGGGCTCCGCCCCCTTCCGATGCCTCCCCGAACGCGGATTGCGCCGGCGAAGCCGGCGCTCGACCGGCGGTTACTCCGACGCTCCTGGCCCGCGGATTCGCGACGTCCTGCGTCTTCTTGCTCACGTTGACGATGTAGCGATCGAGGGCTCTCGCCTCTCGGGTATTGTCCGCGGCCTAGCGCGGCAAGTGTGGCCGAGCCGCGTCCGTGCGATTGCGTCCGGACGCGGCTCGGCCCTGCGGCGGCTGCGGCTACTTCAGGCCCATGCAGTTGGCGTAGTACGTCACCGTCGCCGACCAGTCGGAGAAGATGCCGAGGATGCCCACCTGCTTGGCCAGCACGTCGAGCGTGACCAGGATGTCGCCATCGTTCTCGAGGGCGTCGAGCGTCGTCTGGTAGTAGAGGTCTTTGGGCGACGAGAGGACGCTACGAGGAAGTTGCTGCGGTCCGATGTCAGTCTCGATACAAATTGACGACAGACCCGTCTGGCGCCGAGCCGCCGCCTCTGGCGGCCGCTCAGATACCGTGTGGGCGATCGCCGGCGAGCGTGATCCGGTGCATGAGCCGGCGGTGGCCGGGGTAGTCGTTGATCGCGTTGTGCTGCGCGCAGCGATTGTCCCAGAAGGCGATCGAGCCCGGGCTCCAGCGGAAGCGGCACGTGAGCTCGGGGCGGACCTGGTGACCCCAGAGGTAGCGCAGGATCGGCAAGCTCTCCTCGCGCGTCATGCCGGCGAAGCGCTCGGTGTGCGCCACGTTGACGTAGAGCGCTTTCTTGCCCGTCTCCGGGTGGACGCGCACGACCGGGTGTTCGGCGACGTACTGCGTGGCGGCGTCGCGCCGCGCGCTGTCCTTCACGCGGTCCTCGCGCGTCTTCGAGGCATCGGCGAGGGCCGAGCTGTTGACCGCGACGAGCGGGTCGAGGAGCCGCTTCATGCCCTCGGACAGCGTCTCGTAGGCGAGGTACATGTTGGCGAACTCGGTATCGCCCCCCGCGGGCGGCACCTCGCGCGCGATGAGCATGCTCGCCATCGGCGGGTGCTCGAGATAGCTCGTGTCCGAGTGCCAGATGCCGCCGAAGTTGTGCTGCTCGTGCTCCTGCTTCAGGACGGGAATGACCTCCGGGGTGTCCGGCAACCCCTTCACGAACGGGTATTCGATGGCCTCGCCGAACCGCCGGCCGAAGGCGAGGAACTGAGCGGGCGACAGGCGCTGGTCGCGGAAGAAGATGACGAGGTGCTCGAGCCAGGCGCGGCGTATCGCCCCGATCGTCTCCTCGCCGGGGTCCCGGGAGAGGTCGATGCCCGAGATCTCGGCGCCGAGCGCGCCCGCGATGGGATGAACGCCGAGCGCCGTCATCGCGTCGCCGGCAGCTCGACCACGCCGCCTCCCACCACCGACAGCTCTCCATCCTGATTGCGCGCTTCCTGCTCGATCTCGACGAGGTGACGCCCGTCCTCGACGCGCTTGCCCACCACGGTGCCCTCGATGCGCAGCGTGTCGCCCTCGGGATTGTGGCGGCGGATCTTGCAGTGCGCGCGGCGGAGGATCCCGTCGTCGCCCATCCAGTTGGTCAGGTGGTGCGTCAGCCACGAGCAGCGCTCCGGGCCGTAATCGTACGCGCCCGGCGCGCCCACCATCGTCGCGAACTCGTGCTCCCAGTGCACGCGTTCGGGACAGTCGGGGATGCCGAAGCGGTTCTTGATCCCGAGCCCGGAGTGGCGGTGGATCTGCTTCCAGGCGAGCTTGTTGGCGCGGATGTAGAGGCCGCCCCAGCCCTGGGCGTAGGCGATGAAGCCGGTGACCGTCATCGGGCCCTTCGCCATCGCGGGCAGCCGGTCTCCTTCGCGCACGTCGCCCCAGTAGCGCGGAACGGCGCCGCGCACTTCCTCGCGCGCGTAGAGCCCGTACACCTCGGCCAGCTCCTCGTCCGTGTAGCGCTTCGGCGGCTTGGCCTTCACCTCCGTGTACTTGGTGCCGTGCTCGCGCGCCAGGTCGCGGTCCGTGCGGAAGCACCAGCTATCGGCGGCCGCGACCAGCTCGCCGCGCTGGTTGGAGAAGTCGACGTGATAGATCTGCTGGATCGCGCGCCCGGCGAAGGCCGTCTGGTGCTCGACCAGGTCCTTGAGCCACGCCCTCGCCGTGATCGCGTCATTGCGCCGCACAGGCAGGTGCCAGGTCCAGTCGGCGCCGGCCCACATGGCGTGGACGCCAGGCAGCCCGCCGACATAACCGGAGATGATGCGGCTCGTCGCGAACAGAAAGCTGGGCGGCGCGATGACGTCGCCCCAGGCCGTGCCCTTCGCGTACGCCGGATCGCACCAGAGCGGATTGTCGTCGCCGATGCCGTGCGCGTAGTGGCGGATCCCGTCGCGCGTGGCCTCGTGGCACCAGGGCTCGAGCGTGTCGGTGATCTCGACGCCGATGCGGCGCCGGAGGTCGTCGAGGCCCTGGTCGGTGATCTTCGGGAACATCGACGTCGTCGCTGTCGTGGGTGCTGTCGTCCGGTCAGGGGGCATGCGTGGGCTCCACCTCGCCGCTGGTCTCGGAATCGCGCAGCGCCTTCCGGTTGATCTTCCCCGCGGGCGTCTTGGGAAGGTCGGGGACGAAGGCGACGTGGCGCGGATACTCGTGCTGGCTCAGGCGCGTCCGCACGAGGTCCTGCAGTTCGCGCGCGAACGCGTCGTCGCCCGGCCGCGGGCTCACGATGAAGGCCTTGACGACCAGGCCGCGCAGGGCGTCGGCCACGCCGATGACGGCCGCCTCGCGGACGTCCGGGTGCTTGAGCAGCACGTCCTCGATCTCCACGGCGCTCATCGTCCATCCCGCCGAGATGATGGCGTCGTCCGCACGGCCGGCGTGGTAGAAGTAGCCGTCCGCATCGACCCAGCCGCGGTCCTTCGTGGGGAACCACGCGCCGCGCCGCCAGACCACGATCTCGCCCAGCTCGTCCGGCGCGCAGCGCTCGCCATCCGGCCGCTGCACCTCGACGCGCACGCCCGGGACGGGCCGGCCGAGCGCGCCGGGCTTGACGGCGTAGTCCGCCGCCCCCGGATAGTCGGCGAGGATGACGCCGACCTCGGTCGTGCCGTACATGCTGCAGACGGGGACGCGGAACGTCCCCTCGACGAAGGCGCGCGTGGCGGTGTCCATGGGCTCGCCCGTGAACGAGAGCTTGCGGACGGCGTGGCGATACCGGCCCGCTGCTCCTGCGCTCTTCATCATCCGGAAGTGGGTCGCGGCCGCCGACAGCACCGTGATGTCGTAGTCCTGGAGCGCGCCGAGCAGGCGCACGGGATCGAACTTCCCCGCCATGGTCCCGGTGGTCACGCCGAGGGCGAGGGGAGCCAGCGTGCCGTGCCAGAGCCCGTGGCCCCAGGCCGGGGACGACGGGCAGAAGAACCGGTCGCCCGGCCGGATGCCGGTTCCGTACAGCGCGGCGATCATGAGCACGACGATGGCCCGGTGCGTGTGCCGCACGGCCGCTGGGAGCTCGCGCGTGGTGCCGGACGTGTACTGGAAGACGGCGAGGTCGTCCGGTGTGCTGCGCACCTCGCAGCGCGAGGGATAGCCCGCCAGCGAGGCCAGCAGTGCATCATCGGCCACGACCGCGTCGAGGTCCTTGATGCCGCGCGCCGTCTCCGCCTTCTCCGTGTTGGTGACGAGGATCCGCGGTGTGCAGTCCTCGACGCGGAGCCGCACGCCATCCGCGCCGAACAGCGTGAAGAGCGGCACGGCGATGGCGCCCCGCTTGATGGCGCCGAAGAGCGCGGCGTAGAAGGCCAGCGACGGCTCGAGCATGATCGCCACGCGATCGCCCGGCGCCACGCCGCGGGCCGCGAAGAAGTGGGCAAACCGCGCCGACCACTCCGACAGCTCGCGGAAGGTGATGGCCTCGTCCCGGCCGTCGGCGTGGGCGACGCGCACGGCCACGCGGTCGGTGGCGGCGTGGCGGTCCACGCACTCGTGCGCGATGTTGAGCGACGTCCGGTCGCCGTCGAACAGCTTCCAGAGCGCGGCCGCCGAGAAGTGACGATGGGCGTCGGCGTAGCTCGTGTAGTCGGTCAGTCGGCTCATGGCGGCGTTGCGCGCCGGTAGGGCGGCGCTCGGCCATCAGACCACCCGGCAATCCGGGTTGTCAATATGACACCCCGTGATCAACTTCAAGACTCACGCAGGAGCCGCTCGAGTCGCTCGAGCCGTTCCCTCACGTCCTCGATCGCCTCGAGCAGGCCGTGGTGCGGGCTCTGGCGGTCTTCCCCGAGCTGGAGCTCCAGCTTGACCGTCTCGAGATTGTTGAGCACGACCGCGATGAACAGGTTCACTACCACGAACACCCCCACGAAGACGAAGCTTGCGAAGTACACCCAGGCGAATGGATATGCTCCGAGCACCGCATCCTGGAGCTCGCCGAGCCCGGGCCGGTGCTTGTGAGCTGCAGTTCCTGCACTTGCGGTAGACGCGAGCGGCCGTGTCGTGGAACGTTATACATTCATCACGACTGGAGGACTACGAGACCATGAGGAGGACATGACCGTGTCGCCAACGACTGACGATGTGCGCGTCGATCGCGACGGACCTGTGGTCACGATCACGCTCGACCGGCCCGCTGACCAGAACCGGCTCACTCGCGAGGTCCTGGCGGCGCTGCAGGGGATCGCGGATCGGCTCGCCGGCGACGAGGAGGCGCAGGCCGTCGTCATCACCGGCCGCGGCGCCGAGTTCTTCTCGATGGGCATCCTGAACCCCGCGGTGCGGGCGAGCTACACCAAGGAGCAGATCCTCGAGCTGGTGCGCGCGGGCAACCGTCTCTTCGATTCGATCGAGGCCCTTCCTCAGATCGTCATCGCCGCGCTCAACGGAGCGGCCCGCGCGGGCGCGGCCGAGATGGCGCTGGCGTGCGACATGCGCCTGGCCGCCGCGCACGCGACCTTCGCGCTGCCCGAGGCCCAGTGGGGTGGGTTCCCCGGTGCGGGGGGCCCCGTTCGCCTGCCCGGCATCGTCGGGCGCGCGCGGGCGCTCGAGCTGATCTGCACGGGGCGGCAGGTGAGCGCCGACGAGATGGAGCGGCTGGGCCTGATACTCGCCGTGCACCCCGCGGAGCGGCTGCTGCCGGAAGCCCAGGCGCTGGCGGCGCGCATCGGCGCCAGCGGGCCGATCGCCACGCGCGGGGCCAAGCGCATCGTGCGCGTCCGTCAGGCGGCCGGCTTCGCGGAGGCACGGGCTCTCTCGGACGCACTCCGCCACGATCTCGAGTGGAGCCGCGACGTCGACGAGGGCATGGCGGCGCACCGCGAGGGCCGGCCGCCGAGATTCTCCGGTCGATGAGCGTCCCATCCAGGCCTCAGATCTGGTCGGAGAGATCGCCGGCTGCGGCGTCGAGCACCTCGTACTGGAGTTCCTGTCCGAGGACGGCCGAGCGCTCGACGAGCAGATGGACGCCTTTGCGTCGGAGGTGCGTGCCCGCTTTCGCCTGAGTCGAAGCCGCGGTCAGGCCGGCGGGACCAGCGGGAGCCCCTCCTGTCGCCGCACGTCGTTGATGACCTCGAGGACCCTGGTGTGCAGCCCGGGATACTCGATCCCAAATTCCGTGGCCAGGCGCGAATTGTCCACCAGGTAGTTGCCCGAGTCCTCGCGCCCGCCCTCCTGGGCGAAGGTGATCTGCGCGTCGGGGATGAACCCGCGCACGATGTCGGCCAGCTCGCCGAGGCTCACGGGGATCCCGCCCGAGTTGTAGAGGTCGTGGCGGGGAGCGTCGGCCAGCAGCACGCGGGCGAACACCTCCGCCATGTCCTCCACGTGGACGAGCAGGCGCATCAGCCCCTTCTTCGGAAGGTGCACCGGCTTGCCGCGCGCGGACTCCGTCATGATCTGCACGTGATCCGTCGAGCCGCGGAGCTTGTCGGGCCCGGTGACGTTGGCGGGGCGCACGCCCGTGATCGACATGCCGTAGTTCTTGACGTACTTCCGCGCCTGGAACTCGTTGAAGATCTTGTGCGTGGCATACTGGCCGACGCCGTGGGTCGGATCGTCCTCGTTGATATGCCGGTCGCCGAAGTGGCTCTGCTGGCCGCTCACCGCGATCGAGCTCGCGTACACCACCCGCCTGACGCCGGCCAGGCGCGCGGCCTCGAAGCAATTGTCCATGCCGAGGATGTCGAGGCGCATGACCTGGTGCGGATTGCCCTCGCCCGCCCCGAGCCCGTAGGCCAGATTGATGAGCCGATCCGGCTTCACGTCGAGCACGGTGCGCATCACGTCCTCGAACTGCGTGACGTCCCCGCGGACCACCGGCGCCCGGAGCCCCACGTCGGACAAGGACGCGGCGAAGGGGTTCACATCCATGCAGACGACGTCTTCGCCTCGCGCCACCAGCCGCCGGATGAGCCGAGGGCCGATGAAGCCGGTGCCGCCGATGACCAGCACTGACATGACGAGCCCCTCCCACGATTGAAGTAGCGAAAGCGCGGCCATCCTAGCACGGGCCAGGCGCGGAGCGCGTGGGGAGGGTGATGATCTAGCGCGGGTTGAACGGGGAGTATTCGCGGAAGCGCCAGCCGAGTGGTCCGTGGCCCTCCGTCTCCACGATCTCGCCGATCTGGATCTCGACGGCGCGCTCGGCGCCCTTCAGCTCGGCGAAGTCCGGGCGATCCCAGAGGAGGCGCGCCTCGTCCGGTGAGCTGGAGCGTCGTGCCCGTGTCGAAGTCCACGAAGAGCAGTCCCACGCGCGGGTCTGCCGCGATATTGCCGAGCGTCTGGAACATGTTGTTCCCGGCATAGTCGGGAATGCGCAGCGTCCGCTCGTCCGGGACCCGCACGAAGCCGGGCTGTCCTCCGCGGTGGGACGCATCCGCCCCGGTGCCTTGATGGACGCTCGCGATGAAGAGCGTGTCGGCCTCCTCGATGGCCCGCCGCTGCGGCGCGGTGAGCGCGCGGCCGCGCCGGGCCACGCCGATCCGGCGGTCCTCGGTGCCGTCCTGCGGCACTCGCGCCTGGATGTACTTTGGGCAGTTGCCGAAGACCTCCTCGGTCTCCATCTCGATGGCGCACTCATCGGCGACGATCACTCGGCCATTGATGCGAAGGCGACGGCGCCGCTCCGGATCGAGCACGAGGGTGCCGAGGGACTGACCCGGTGAGAGCCCGGCGCTCAGAGGGTCCTCGCCGGGCAGGCTGGCCGCGATGCGCAAGGTCCGCTCGGCCGGCGCCGTGATGAATCCGGGATTGCCTGTCAGGAGCGACGCCCACACATGGCCTGCGCCGTCCATGCCGGCCAGCACCGCGAGGCGCTGAGCCTCGAGGAAGGGCTCGGCGCCGGCCGGAATCCCCCGGGAGATTCCGCGGCCGAGGGATCGAGCCTCGGCCGCGACACCCGCTCGCACCTGGACCTCCCGCTCACCCGCGTGAAAGGCTCCCATGCCTGTTTGGACGCGGGTGACCCCGTGAGGGATTCGCGACGGGGGCATCGAGCGACGGGCCAAGCCATCGTGCTGTTAGGGGTCACCGACATGAAGCTTAATCTTCTGTGCGAGGAGCGGTAGGACGGCCGCGGGTTCAAACCGAGCGCCATTCCGTAGTCCCTGTCCGGAGAAATGGTGAAACGCGAGAACGAGGATACCGTCGAGAAGAAAGCCCTGTGATGCCGCGGCGGCGTATCGATCGACGGACGCACCGAGCTCGCGCGCAAACGTCTCGGCGGGGGCCCCATGGCAGAAGAGCGCGCCCCAGACGCTATCCGGCGTACGCCCGCTTTAGCTCATCGATGTCGATCCTCTTCATTTGAAGCATTGCCTCCATGACTCTTCCGGACTTTGCAGAATCGGGATCGGTGATCATCTCGACCAACACGCTGGGAACGACTTGCCATGAAGCGCCGTATTTGTCCTTGAGCCAGCCGCACTGCTGCGCCGCTACATCCCCGCCCTCGGATAGCTTCTCCCAGTAGTAGTCCACTTCTTCCTGCGTCTCGCAATTGACTTGGAACGAGATGGCCTCGTTGAACTTGAACATCGGGCCGCCGTTGAGTGCGGTAAACGCCTGCCCTTCAAGCTCAAATGCCACGGTCATTACCGTTCCCGCCGGTTTTCCATGGACCTCACGTCCTGCTTCTCCGTAACGAGCAACTTCCGCGATCTTAGAATTTCTGAAGATAGCGGTATAAAACTTGACTGCCTCTTCAGCCTGATCATCAAACCACAAGCATGGGGTAATCTTTTGCGTGATTTGCATGGCGTTTCTCCTAATCGGATCGGGTTTAGTCATGGGAATCACCGGGACCCATCAGCTAGTCGCTTGCGGAAGCCCGAGATCGACAGGGTGACCTGAAATCCCCTTTTCCGAAGAGCCCGGACGGCGTCTTGTGGTCCCTGACCTCAGCTTACGCAACCATCGCCTCCAGAACGACACGAGGCGGTAGCGCTTGACGCCGCGGCCCTTTGGCCCGCACTCTGCGGCCATGACGCTCGACGCCGGCGACCGCATCCCGCGCGTGCCGGCGGTAGAGCCCCCGACGGCGCCGAAGCCGGCGCGCCTGGCGGCGCTCCGGCACCGAGACTTCCGGCTCTTTTGGGGCGGGCAGCTCGTCTCGCTGATCGGGACCTGGATGCAGAGCGTGGGCCAGGCGTGGCTCGTCCTGGAGCTGACGCGATCGCCGGTTCAGCTCGGGCTGGTGACCGCGCTGCAGTTCGCCCCCGTCCTCGTTCTGTCGCCCGTCGGCGGCGCCATGAGCGACCGGTTCCCGAAGCGGCGGATCATCCTGCTGACTCAGACGACGATGATGGTGCAGGCGTTCGCGCTGGCCCTGCTCGTCTGGACCGGGCAGGTCCGCTACTGGCACGTGGCCGTCCTCGCACTGATCTACGGGCTGGGCCGCGCGGTTGACATCCCCGCGCGTCAGTCCTATATCGGCGATCTCGTCGGCAAGCCCGACCTCGCCAATGCTGTCGCCCTCAACTCGCTCGTATTCAATGGGGCGCGCATCGTCGGGCCTGCCGTCGCTGGGCTGCTCATCGCCGGATTCGGCGTGGCGGCGGCCTTCTTCCTGAACGGCTTGAGCTTCGTGGCCGTCCTCGCCGCGCTCCTGGCGACCCGGACTCCCGGCAATCCCGACCCTGCCGGAAGGCTCGGCCTCCGCGAGGGGCTCTGGGGGGCGCTGGCCTTTGCGGCGCGCACGCCCCCGGTGGCCTTCACCCTGGTCCTGATCGTCGTCGTGAGCCTGCTCGTGATCAACTTCAATGTGCTGGTGCCGCTCGTCGCGCGCGAGGTGCTGAACGAGGGCGCGCACGGGTTCGGCCTTCTCATGTCGTCGCTCGGTGCTGGGGCGGTGATGGCGGGCATCGGCTTGACCCTGCTGCGGCGCGGTCGGCCCCCGCTGTGGTTCCTGGCCGCCTCCGCGGCCGTCCTCAGCGCGGGGACCGGTGCGCTCTCGTTGGTGGGACACTTCGGGACCACGGCCGCCCTGCTCGTCGTCCTCGGATGCTGCCAGATCCTGTTCTCGACGGGCTGCAATACCACGCTCCAGCTCGACACGCCGGACGCGCTGCGGGGGCGGGTGATGGGCCTGTACGCGCTGGCCAACGCCGGGATGACTCCGTTCGGGTCACTGCTGGTCGGCGCCATCGCCGAGCACCTGGGCGTGCGCGCCGCGTGCGCGCTCGGCGGCGGCACCGGCCTCGTGGCCGTGGCCGCCCTCGTGCTGATCGGCCGCCGCGCGGGCCTCGCCTGGTCGCACGGCCGAGACCTGTAAGCCGCGTATGATAGTGTCCGCTCACGCGACGCACTGACATCAGCCTTCCGGAGGATCCCATGACATCTCCTCCCGCGCTCGACGGCATCCGAATCCTCGATCTCACCCAGTACGAGGCCGGGCCGAGCTGCACCCAGCTCCTGGCGTGGCTCGGCGCCGAGGTCATCAAGCTCGAGCCGCCCGGCGGCGAGGCCAACCGCCACGGGACGACGGATACCCCCGGGCTCGACGCGCACAACTTTCTCCTGCTGAACGCCAACAAGAAGAGCATCACCCTCGACCTCAAGAAGCCACGCGGCCGGGAGATGTTCGAGGGCATGCTGCGCACCGCCGACGTGCTGGTCGAGAACTTCGGGCCCGGCGCGCTCGAGCGCCTCGGCTATGGCTGGGACGTGCTCCACGCGCTGAATCCGCGGCTCATCGCCGCCTCGATCAAGGGATTCGGCGAGGGGCGGTACGCGCACTACAAGAGCTTCGAGTGGATTGCCCAGGCGATGGGCGGCGTGCTCGGCTTGACGGGCGAGGCGGACGGGCCGCCGATGCGCAGCGTGGCCGGAATCGGCGACACCGGCGCCGGCCTTCATCTGGCCCTGGGCATCACGAGCGCGCTCCTGCAGCGCCACACGTCCGGCGTGGGACAACAAGTCGAGGTGGCGCAGCGCGACGCCGTCGTCAACTTCGCCCGCGTGCACTTCCGCGATCACTATCCCGACGAACACGCCGGTGCCGCGGCGCGGGAACCGGATGTACGGCTCCTCGCCCGTCAACCTGTACCGGTGCCGGCCGGGCGGGTCCAACGACTACGTTTACGTGCACGCGGCCACGCCGGAGATGTGGAAGGCGCTGATGACCGCGATCGGGCAGCCGGGCTATGCCGCCGACCCCCGCTTCCAGGACCGGCAGGCCCGCTATGAGTACGCGGACGAGATCGACGCGGTGATCGAGTCCTGGACGGACAAGCAGACGAAGCACGAGGCGATGGAGATCCTCGCCGGCGCCGGCGTCCCCTGCGGCGCCGTGCTGGACTCCGGCGAGATCCTCGGCGACGAGGATCTGATCGCGCGCGGGATGGTCGTGACCGTCGAGCATCCCACGCGCGGGAAGTTCACCATGCCGGGCAACCCGGTGCGCCTGTCCGCCTCGCCGACCACGGTGACGCCGGCGCCCCTCCTCGGCGAGCACAATGCCGAGGTCTACGGCGCGCTGCTCGGGATCGGCCGCGACGACTACCCAGCTCGCACGCGACCGCGTGATCTGACGCTCGCAGCGACTGCGGAAATGAAGGCCCATCTGCGGACGGTACGCGCGCCCTCGGCCGCCGTGCCACGCAACGCGCGAGACGATCGGGCCGACGAACCTTTCGTCTGCGGGGCCACTAGATCATCGGCCCCGCACTCCCCTCACGTGACTACGCCTCGCGTGCGGCCGTCGGGCGCCGCCTCGCATCCTGGACCTTTTTGACGCATCCTGCGGGTTTTTCAGGCACAGCTCCTACGCGGGACCGGCGGCGAGCGTCAGGAGGCGGCGCGGGTTGTCGACGAGGATCGCCTGGACTTCCGCCTCGGAGAAGCCGCGGCGGCGCATCAGGGGTATGACGTTGGCGAAGATGTGGCCGTAGCCGTGGCCGCCCCAGCGAACGAGGCGTGAGCGGTAGCAGATGTCGTGCGAGATGAGGATCTGGGCCAGGTGCCCGCGCTCGATCAGATCGCGGATCGCCCGCAGGCGCACGGCGTCATTGGGCATGTCGATGTCGGCCAGCGGATAGTAGGACGACTCCTGCCCGAAGAGGTCCCATTCGAGCACGCAGCCCGTATCCGCGAGCCGCCGGAGCCGCTCGGCGTCGAAGACGGTGCGATCGATGTGGCTGATGATCAGCCGGTCCATCCGGCCGCCCTTGACGCGGACGAAGTCGGCGACCTCCTGGGGCTGGTCGGGGTGCCGGCCCGGATGGACATTGATGGCGGCGCCGGTGTGCCGCTGGGCGAGGACGGCGCCCAGCATGACCCGCTGTTCCTGGGCGGTCCAGGGGGCCTGGCAGCCGATCTCGCCGATGATGCCCGCGCGCACGTCCGTGCCCCAGGCGCCGTCCTGCACCGACTCGACCATCTCCTCGGCGAAGTCCTCGACGCCGCGCGTGGCATTGGCCGGATCCTGGTAGGCGTGCACGTAGTGGCCGCAGCCCATGACGATGTGGGCGCCGGTGGCGCGGGCGATCTCGACCAGGCCGAGGGGATCGGGGCTGAGCCCACCCGATGAGAGATCGACCGCGCTCCGCCCGCCCGCGGCCAGCATGCGCTTGACCTCGTCCGCCGCGACGTCGCGCGCATCGAGGAGGTAGTTGCGCGCGGCCCGCTTGACCGTGCCGTAGTTGATGGCCCAGACATTCTCGAGCGCGAGCTCGGGCCCGAGCGCCTCCTGCGTGCGCTGGGACGGATGCCGGATATCGCAGAGGAGATGCTCGTGCATGAGCGTCGGCCCGAGGTCGTCGGGGGCGATGGGCCCGAGCACGGTCTGCACCTCGCCCTGCCGCGCGGGACGGGTGGCCGGTGTCATGGCGCCCCACCGTACGCCGCGCCGCTGTGGGCCGTCAATGCTGCAACCGGTTGCGCCGGCCGGCGATGGCCGATCAGACGGCGCCCGGAGCCCCCAAGAACCCTCTTGCGCACGCGCGTCATCCTCGACGAGGATGG
>CAWIZN010000068.1:0-46557 GCA_963840495.1 uncultured Candidatus Rokubacteria bacterium | reverse complement strand
ACGGACCTCGGAGCCAGGGACGCTACGTGGCCTCGAACAACCCTCGGTATAGCGTCAGGAGACGGTCGACTGCCGCGATAGCCTCCTCGGCTTCCACCCGGTCGAACAACTCCGACGGCGGAACGAGATCGTCCTCGTCGCCGTAAATTCCCGTGACAGGTCTCCGCCACAGGGTGCGGGCGGTTTAGGGGAATTCCCTCTCTCGCCAGGTCACGACGTCTCCCAGTACCGATTCCACGACCTCGTTGTTGGTCGCGTCACCCGGCCGCTCGTTTCCCGTCCTGCGCTTCACCACCCACATGGGCGCATCCGTGTGACGCAACATGGTCGGCGCTGGACTGGACGGTGTCAGGATGATGCGCGTGACCTGGCGCGCGCTCCGGGCGACGATGACTTCCAGAATCCCGTCGCTGGCCGCCGGGAGCCAGTAGGAGTCGACCAGGAGGGTATCCTTCGCCTCCTCGATCGCCTTGATGAGCCCTTGGCGCACGATCGGATACACCGGCTGTAGCGCCTGCCACCAGCCGTACGGACCCGTGCCGTACCAGGTATCCCCGAGGTATTTTGACTCCTCGGGGGTGACACCCGCCTGAGCCACGAGGATGTTCCGATAGGCATCGGGGGTGCCGGCCTCAGGAGCCTTGAGGGCGGCGAGGAATGCCGCCCGCTTGTCGAATTGGCCCTTCGCGTCGGTATGATTGAGCAGCGCATCGAGCTTCGTGAGAACGATGCCTTTGGAGAGGTGCCCCAGAACCCCTTGACCCATGACGCACTCCTTTCGTCGCCAGCAGCCGGTTCGGCCAGTGCGGTTCGGCGCGACACATCAGGCGGATCGCTGCGTTTGCACCTCCTTCCAGGACACCTCGTAGAGGCGGATGCGGCCAGCCAGTCCCTTGAGGGCGACGCGACCCTGGCGGGTCAGGGCGAATCCCTTGCCGGCGGCGAGATGGTGGATGACGTCGGACACCAGGACCTGCCGCGGCCGGGCGCGCTGGCAAATTCTGAACGTCGTGTAGACGGTCATCCCGAACAGGCGGCCTTCCGTCTGGATTGCCTCGCCCGCGTGGATGCCGATCCGCACCTCGATGGCGTCGGCAGGGTGCTCTCGATTGTGCTTGGCGAAGGCCTGCTGGATGGCGACGGCGCACTCCACGGCGCTCGAGGCCGTCGAGAAGGATGCCTCCACCCCATCGCCGGTGTGGGTGACCTCGACGCCTTGATACGCGGCCAGGCAATGGCGAATCAGCGCGTCATGTGTCCGCATGAGCTGATGCGCCCGCGCATCGCCGGTTTGGAAGATCATCGCCCCGGACGCGACGATGTCGCTGACCAGAATGATGTGGATCGAGCGCGGCGTCGGCGTCCCGTCCGCCGACACGTCGGCCACGGGCGCGCTCGGCACGGCCAGTCCCCTCTCCCGCGCATAGGCGGCCGCGCCCACCTCGTCGTGGACCTTGATCTTGCTCAGGATGCTGGTCACGTGCTCGCCGATGGTCTGCGGGGCCACGACGAGCTCGCCGGCGATCTCCTGGTGGCTGCGGCCCTGGGTCATCCCGATGAGGACCTCGACCTCGCGATCGCTCAAACCGTCGGGGTACGCCGGCCGCCGGGCCGGCGCAGCGTGGATGCGGATCTGCAGCGCCTCGGCGAGGCGGGCGCTTCGCTCCGCGAACGGCGACATGCCGAGCTCGAGAAACACGGCGGCGCCCTGCCGGACGAGCTCGATCGCGCGGTCGGTCCGGCCGCCCATTCCGCTCAGCATCCGGGCGTAGTCCAGGCACGTGCGCCCCAGCTCGGGGCGCGCGCCGATCCGGGTCGCAACCTCGATCGCGGACTCGAACTGAGCGGCCGCGGTGTCCGTCTGTCCGCTCGCGACGGCGATATTGCCGAGGATGCGGGGGATCAGGAACATCCAGCCGGTCGAGACGAGCACCCCGCGCTCCGCGGCGCGCGACAGCGCCGCGTGCGGCAGCAGGGTAACCTCAGGAGCCGAGGCAAGCTCACCGAGCTCGACGAGCGCGCAGAGGGGCGCGACGGAATACGTGTCGGTTCCCACGAGCCCCATCAGGTCCGCCGCCAGGGTCCCGAGCGGCTCATTCCCGTCCTGAACGCCGCCGCGGTAGGCGCGCAGGAGTTGACGGAAGACACGGACGAAGACCCGGATCGTCGACCCGGCGTCCTCGAAGACTCGGCCGGGCTCCACGATCATGGCGAGTGCGTCAGCCGCCTCCGTCCATGCACCCCGAGCGGCGCGCGCGCCGGCAAGGGCGAGGAGGGACCGAAGTCCACCGAACGGGTAGCGGGAGCGCGAGACCATCAACATGGTCTCGTTCGCATGCTGTTCCACCTCGTCGAACTCGCCCCGGGCGGCCGCCACGGAGGCCAGGTGTGACAGCCCCAGCGAGTAGTTGCCCCAATCGTGAGACGTGCGCGTGACCTCGCACGCGCTCTCCGCGACGGTTGCCGCTTCATCCAGGCGCCCGAGCAGGGTGAGCGGGAGGGGAATGCGATGGAGCGCCCACCCCTCACGGAGGAGATCATCCGCTCGCCGGGCGTGGACAAGGGCATTCTGCCAGCCCGCGAGCGCTTCCCGCACCTGCAGATCGTTGGCGTGCGCCTGCGCCAGGGCAAAATCGGCATGGGCAGCCAGATGGTCGTCCTCGAGGAGGCGGGCCATCTCCAAGGCTTGCTCGGCCCACTGCTTCGCCTTCTGCGCCTGGCGGCCGTTCCGGTAGGCTTCGGCGATCACAGCGGCGATGTGGCCGCGGAGCGCGGGCTCTCGATCGCCGAGCGCGACGAGGACCTCCTCCAGCGGCTTGAGATCGGCCAGGACACCCAGGGGCACGGTGGCGAGCGTGAAGTGCGTCCGCGTCCGCTCCACGAGCGCCCGGCCCAGCCCGGGGATGTCTCCCTCCAGCCGGAACGCCTCGATGGCGCGCCCGTAGTGATGCAGACATGGGCCGACGTCCTGATCGTGGTAGCGGGCAAGGCCCGCCCAGTAGTGAAGGGTTCCCCGGTCTCCGGCGGAGAGATGCCCGGTGGACTCGGCGGCCGACAGCGCCGCCTCGTAGTACCGGGCGGCCTCGCTCCACGCGAAGACCCGGAATGCCTGATCGCCAGCGCGGCGGGCATAGTCCACGACGGTGTCGAAGGGCGCCGCCGGACCGGCCCCCACCAGATGATGGGCGATCTCGACGACGTGCGCGTCGAGCGCCTCCGCGTGCAGCCGCTGCAGGCTCTCGGCGATCTGCTGGTGCAGGCGCTGGCGTCGGAGGACGCTGGGCTCGTGGTAGAGCACATGCCGGATCAACGGGTGCGCGAAGTGGAGGGCGCGGCCTTCGCTCCGCACCAACCCGTGGCGCGCGCCTTCCTCGAGCACGCCCAGCAGCTCGTCCTCTCCCACTCCGCTCACGGCGGCCAGGGTCGCCACCAGACAGGGATCGCCGAGGAAGGATGCCAGCGTGAGGAGCCTGCGGGCCCCCTCACTGAGCCCCCGAGCGCGGGCGACCATCGCGCTCGTCACCTGCTCGGGCAGCCGCAGATCGGACGCGGCAGCGACGGTGACGAGATAGCCGCCCTGCTCCTGCAGAGCGTCCTCCCTCAGCATGTGACGCAGCACTTCCTGAACGAACAGGGGATTTCCCTGCGTCACCTCGCTGACGGTCGCCGTCAACTGGTGGGATGGACGCGCCAGACCAAGTCCGCCGATCAGCTCCTGGACCTCCAGCTCGCTGAGGCCGGTGAGCGTCAAGGTCCGACAGATGTCCTCGCGCTGCAGGCGCGCGCTCAGGCGGGCCAGGCGTTCCTCCCCGCTCACCGGCCTGTGGGTCCCGATGATGAGCAGCGGCACCGGCTCGCGCATGGCCAGGTCGGCGACCGCCAACGACAGGTGGTCGAAGAGATCCAGGGACAGCCGGTCCGCCCAGTGCAAGTCGTCCACGACCAGCAGTGTCGGGCTGGTCTGGGCGAGCTTCACTGTGGCGCGTCCTACCGCCAGGAAGAGCAACAGCTTGTCGTGGTCGGCCTGGCCAGCGACGGCAGGACCCGTCGCCGGCGGCCTCGATCGCGACGCATGCGAGAGCCGGCCGATGATCTCGAACTCGGCGCCGAGCGTCTGCCGCGTCGCTTGGGGAAGCTGCTCCAGCAGAGGAAGCAGGGACTCCACGAAGGGCAGATAGGGCAGCGTGAGATCTTCGTAGCAGCGGGCGAAGCACACCTGCATCTGGAGCCGCCGGGCAATTGACCGAGCCTCGTGAAGCAAGCGCGTCTTGCCGATCCCGGCCTCGCCCTGAACGAGCACGATACGGGGATGCCCGGCCGTAGATTCCTGGAGCCAGCGCTCCAGCCACACGCGTTCCTGGACGCGGCCGACAAAGGGAAACGCCGTCCTCACGAGGCTCGATGGTCTCTTGCCACCACTGAGCGATCGCTCGGCCATGCAACTCCTCCATCCGTCACACATCTTGAGGGTGCCGAACGGCACCCGAGAGTAAGCGGACAATTCGCGAAGGATCGACGTCATAGTGCCCCGGGCTCAGAGGCGCCGTCAAGAGCAAGTGCCGGGTCTCACGAGTGACTGCGTGCGCAAGCCCTGCAGACATCGCGAGAAACACGCCTATCGTGTAAGGGCAGACGTGGGCGAGTATCTGCTCGGGAATACGAACCAAGGGGCCCGCCGGTCCCCGTCTGGTCTCGCCGTCAGCCCTCCAGGGGGTTGAGCGTGCGCAACCCGGGGGAGCGCGCGAAGTCGCGATCGGTCGTGCACAGCGTGGCCCCGTGCTCGATCGCCAGCGCGGCCAGGCCGGCATCGGTGACGAGCGGGCCCGTGACCTGAGCTCGGTGCAGAACGTTGGCGTCGATCAGGTCACTGGGCCTCGGGACCTTCCACGAGATCCAGGAGCTCGGAGACGTTGTCCAGGGACAAGCCGGGCCTCAGTGCTCCGAGGTCGCGCGGTTCGATCCGGAAGGACGGCGGGCGCGCGTTGATCTCACCCGGGGCGATGAGCGCACGCCCGGCCCGCAGTGAGGAGGCAATGCGTGTGCCAGCCAGAGGCTGCGCGTTTCCGCCCGGTTAGAGAGACCAGTCGATCGCGACTGCGCAGGATTGTTCGCACCCGCTGCCGCAGTTTGTCTATCCTCGCTTCTCGATTTGACAGGGCGCGGAATTCGGGGATAATCGGCGCACTCTTCGGGCTCCTGGCCCGCTTTCGACGCGTTGGGACCTTCGACATCTCGACAAGGAGGCGCGCTCCATGACCCATCGATACGCTCTCTCCTTCACCTCGGTGGCCCTGCTTCTCGTCCTGGCTCTCACGTCCTCGGCCCCCACTCCGGCCATCGCCGCCGGCCCGGAGGGCCAGGTCACCTGGGGCGTGCACATCACGCTCGCGCCGACGTGGTTCGATCCGGCGGAGGCGCCGGGGATCATCACGCCCTACATGGTCTACTACGCGCTGCACGACGCCATGGTGAAGGCCATGCCCGGGCAGCCCGCGGCCCCTGGCCTCGCCGAGTCCTGGTCGGTCTCGAAGGATGGGCTCACCCACGAGTTCGCCCTGCGCAAGGGGGTGCGCTTTCACAACGGCGACCTCGTCACCGCCGAGGACGTGAAGTTCTCCTTCGACCGCTACCGCGGCGCCGCGAACAAGACGCTGAAGGAGCGGGTCGTGGCGGTGGAGACACCCGATCCCGGCCGCGTCCGCTTCCGACTCAAGCAGCCCTGGCCCGATTTCGTGACCTTCTACACCGGGGCCACCGGGGCCGGCTGGATCGTGCCCAAGAAGTACGTGGAGAAGGTCGGCGACGAGGGCTTCAAGAAGGCGCCGGTCGGTGCGGGGCCCTACAAGTTCGTGTCGTTCACGCCGGGCGTCGAGCTGGTCATGGAGGCCTTCGACCAGTACTGGCGGAAGACGCCCAACGTCAAGCGCCTCGTGTTCCGAGTCATCCCGGACGAGTCCACGCGGCTGGCCGCGCTCAAGCGCGGCGAGATCGACGTCGTCTACTCGATCCGCGGCGCGCTGGCCCAGGAGCTCACGCGGACGCCCGGGCTCACGCTCAAGCCGGCCGTGATCCAGGGGACGCAATGGCTCTACTTCGCCGACCAGTGGGATCCCAAGTCTCCCACGCACGATCGGCGGGTGCGCCAGGCGATCGATCTGGCGATCGACCGCAAGGCCATCAACGAAGCGGAGACCCTGGGGTTCTCCAAGCTCACGGGAACCATCATCCCCGACACGTTCGAGTTCTTCTGGCAGCCCCCTGCCACCGCCTACGATCCGCCCAGGGCCAAGCGGCTCCTCGGCGAGGCCGGCTACCCCAACGGCTTCGACGCGGGCGAGTACTTCGCCGATGCGGCGTACGCCAGCGTCGCCGAGGCCGTCATCAACTATCTCCAGGTCGTTGGCATCCGGGTCACGCTGAGGCCCCTGGAGCGGGCGGCCTTCTTCAAGAGCTACGCCGAGAAGAAGCTCAAGAACATGATCCAGGGGGGCAGCGCCGCCTTCGGCAATGCCGCCACCCGGCTCGAGGCCTTCGCCGTCTCCGGCGGCATCTATGCCTACGGCGGCTATCCGGATATCGACGGGCTCTTCCAGGAGCAGGGGGCCGAGATGGACAAGAAGCGCCGCGAGGCCACGCTGCAGAAGGTCCAGCAGCTCGTCCACGAAAAGGTGATGTACGCGCCGATCTGGCAGCTCGCGTTCATCAACGGTGTCGGGCCCAAGGTGGCGGAGTCGGGTCTGGGCCTCATCGCCGGCCACGCCTACTCGGCGCCCTACGAGGACGTCGCGCTCAAGACCAAATAGGATCCGCCCACCGCGGGCGTGGACGGGCGACACGGCGACGGGGTGCGGATGGCTCTGACGATTCGCCCCGCCGTCGCCGCAGACGTCGGTGCGGTCCTGTCACTGGCCCGTCTCCTGGCCACGTCCTTCGCGCTCGACGAGGGGGCGTTTCGCCGGTCGTATTCGGCGCTGCTGGCCGAGGCCGGGGCGCGCCTCCTCGTCGCGGAGTCCGGAACCCGGATCGTGGGCTACCTCCTCGGCTTCGATCACGACACCTTCTTCGCCAACGGCCGGGTCGCGTGGGTGGAAGAGGTCATGGTCGAAGAGTCGTACCGGCGACAGGGCATCGGGGAGTCGCTCATGCGCGAGCTCGAAGCATGGGCCCGATCGCGGGAGTGCCGGCTGGTCGGCCTCGCGACGCGGCGGGCGGCGGCGTTCTACGGTGCGATCGGCTACGAGGAATCGGCCGTCTACTTCCGCAAGATGCTGTGAGGGCATTGCTCCGCAACCCGTCACCCCGCCCTGAATCGCTTCCAGCGCCGTCGGCGGTCGCGCAGGATCTCCCGCGCGGCATTGTAGCCCGGGGCGCCCATGACGCCGCCGCCCGGATGCGTGGCCGCGCCGCAGAGATACAGGCCGCGCACGGGCGTTCGGTAGTCGGCATGGCCGGGCACCGGCCGGAACGAGAAGAGCTGGCTCGGCGTCATCGCGCCCTGGAAGATATTGCCGCCCGTGAGGTTGAACGTGCGCTCGATGTCGAGCGGCGTCAGCACCTGCCGGGCGAGCACCGAGCGGCGGAAGTTCGGCGCGTACTCGTCGAGCAGCGCGAAGCACCGGTCGGCGAACGGCTCCCGGAGCTGATCCCAGTGGCCCTCGCCGAGCGCATACGGCGCGTACTGCACGAAGATCGACATCAGGTGCCTCCCCGCCGGCGCCACCGTGTCGTCCACGACCGAGGGGATCGTGCACTCGAGCACCGGGCGCGCGGAGGGCCGGCCGTACTTGGCGTCGTCGAACGCGCGCTCGATATAGTCGAGGTCGGGACAGATGTGAATCGTGCCCCGGTGCTGGGGCCCGGGCCGGGTCCCGGGCACGGCGCGGAAGTCCGGCAGCTCGGCGAGCGCCACGTTGATCTTCAGCGAGGCGCTCGCGTAGCTGATCCGCCCGACGGCGGCCAGGAACTCCGCCGGCAGCTCGCGCGCCTCGACGAGACGCGTGAACGTGACGTGGGCGTCGGCGTTGCTGACCACCAGGGGCGCCCGTACCTCCTCGCCGCTGGCGAGGAGCACCCCGGCGGCGCGCCCGTCCCGGACGAGGATGCGGGCCACCTCGGCCTCACACCGGATCTCGACGCCGAGGCCACCCGCCGCGCGCGCGAGCGCCTGGGTCAGCCCGCCCATGCCGCCCCGCACGTACCCCCAGACGCCGCGCTTCCCGTCGGTCTCCCCCATGACGTGGTGAAAGAGCACGTAGGCGGTGCCCGGCATCGCGGGGCTCGCCATCGCGCCGATGATGGCGTCGGTGGCCAGCGTGGACTTGAGCTCGGTCGACTCGAACCACCGGTCGAGAATGTCCCGGGCGGCGCCGGTCAGCACCTCCACGGCCTCGGACGCCCCCGAGCCAAGCCGGCGGAATGACCGCCCCAGCGCGAGCAGACGCAGGAGCCCGCGGAGGCCCGGCCGCTGCAGATCCGGCGCCGTCATGGTGATCGTGGGCTCGACCAGCGCGGCGACCCGCTCGAGCATGGCCTCGTACTCGGGGTAGCGCGCCGCGTCCCGCGCGCTGAACTTCCCGATCTCCCGCGCGTTGAGGGCGGGATCCGGCCCGAGCGTGAGCGAGCGTCCGTCCGGATACGGCGTGAACGACGAGGGGCTGCGCGGCAGCACCTCGAAACCGTGGCGAGGGAGGTCCAGGTCGCGCACGATCTCCTTGCGGAAGAGGCTGTTCACGTAGGCCGCGGTCGAGACCTTGAAGCCGGGGAAGGTCTCCTCGGTGACGCAGGCGCCGCCCACCAGATAGCGCCGCTCGAGCACGAGCACGGAAAGCCCGGCCCGCGCGAGATAGCAGGCGGCGACGAGCCCGTTGTGGCCCCCGCCGATGATGATCGCGTCCCGCTTGTCCGCGGCGCTCACCGCTAGCCTTGGGGAGGTGTGGCCCCGAGGACCGCGGAGAGCTGAGCGGGCTCGACCGGCTTCACCAGGTGCGCGTCGAACCCGGCCTCGCGCGACCGCCGGTGGTCGTCGGGAAGGCCGTAGCCGGTGAGCGCGACGAGCCGCGCCGCGTGACCGGCTGCGCGCGCCCGCCGGACGAGCTCAAAGCCGTCGAACCCGGGAAGGCCGACGTCGATCAGCGCGACGTCGGGGCGCAGTCGGTCCAGCGCCTCGAGGCCACCCGGTCCGTCGCTCGCCTCGTGCACCTCGTGCCCGGCCAGCTCGAGGAGGAACCGCAGCATCTCTCGGCTGTCGGGGTTGTCCTCCACGATGAGGATTCGCCGGGTCCCCGCCGCTCCCGGGACCTCCACCGGCGCGCCGCTCGTCGTCGGCGTGGGAATCTGCGGCAGATCGACCACGAAGGTACTGCCCTGACCCGGACCGGGGCTCGTGGCTGCGATCCGTCCTCCGTGCAATTCCACCAGGCGCCGGACGAGCGTCAGGCCGATGCCGAGGCCGCCCTCCGCGCGGTCGAGTGTGCGCTCCCCCTGGACGAACAGCTCGAAGATGCGCTCGAGCAAGTGGGAGGGAATGCCCATGCCGGTGTCGGTGACCCTGACGCGGGCCATCCGGCCGTCGCCGTCGACGCCGATCGAGATGCTCCCGCCGGCCGGCGTGTACTTGATCGCGTTCCAGAGCAGGTTCATGACGATCTGCTCGATGCGCGACTGGTCGCCCTCCACCCAGGTCGCCTCCGCGCTCACCTCGAGCCGATGGCGGTCGGCTTGCCCCGCGCCCATCAGCGTATCCACGCAGCGGCGCACCGCGTCCCCGATCTCCACGGGCGTGCGCTCCAGGACGATCTTCCCCGTGCTCACGCGGCCGACGTCCAGGAGGTCGTCGACGAGGCGCGCGAGCTGACGGACCTGCCGGTGGATCACCTCGCGCGTCCGCACCGCGGGCAAGTCCTTGGAGCTGATCTCGTCGAGGACGTTCACCGCGCTGGCGATGACGTCGAGGGGATTGCGCAGCTCGTGGCCGAGCATGGCGAGGAACTCGTCCTTCGCGCGGTTGGCCGCCTCCGCGTCCTCGCGCGCCATCTGCTCCCGCGCCAGCAGGGCGGCCCGGGCTTCGGCGATCTGCCGCTCCACGGTGATGTCGGTGGCAATGCACACGAAGCCCGCGACGGCGTCGACCTCGAGCACGGGATCGACGAGCAGCCGGAACCAGCGCCCGTCGCGCGCCAGCTCGATGGTCTCGCGCGTCTTGCCCCGCGGTAGCCGCGTCAGCGAGGACTCGTCCCCCGGGGGCGCGTCGGTGAGCCACAGCGCCGCCCAGGGGGTGCCGGGCAGATCCGCCGCGGCTTTGCCGCAGAGCTTGGCGAACGCCGCATTGCACTGCACGACGCCGCCGTCGCCGGTGAGCAGGCACACCCCGCTCCCGATCGCGTCGAAGGTGGCCTGCCACCGCCGGCCCGCGGCCCGCAGTCCCTCCTCGGCCCGGTGCAGCCGGAGCAGCGCATGGACGGTCGCGAGCAGGACGGGCACCTCCACCGGCTCGGTCAGGTACGCGTCGGACCCTCCCTCGAAGGCCAGCTCCTGGGCGCGATCGTTCACGAAGGTGGACGAGACGTGCACGACGGGCAGCGTGAGCGTGCCGAGCTGCTCTCGGATCCTGCGACAGACCTCGAAGCCGTCGAGGTCCGGTAAGTTGATGTCGAGCAGTACCAGGTCGGGACGCTCCTCGGCGACCATGCGGAGCGCCTCGGCGCCCGTCTCCGCCTCGATCACCTCGTAGCCCGCGCGGCGCAACACCTCGCTGCGCGCGTATCGCGCGGGGACGTAGTCGTCGACATTCAGGATGCGGGCTCGCGGCTCAGCCATGCGCCGGCGCCCGCTGGAGGCCCGCCGCCGACAGCGCCTCGAGGAGCTGATCCGCGCTGTCCGACCGCGACAGCGTCTGCTTCGAGACGATGCGTGCCGCGTGGGGGGCGAGCATCCGCTGCTCCTCGCTGCTGAGGCTCTTCGACGTCAGCACAACCACCGGGATGTCCACCGTCAGCGGGTCCTCTTTGAGCCGTGCCAGCACCTCGAAGCCGCTCATCTCGGGCATGGCGAGGTCCAGGACGATGGCGTCCGGCCGCTGCGTGCGCGCCTGCACAAGGCCCTCCGCCCCGCCCGCCGCCTCCTGCACGGTGAAGCCCGCCTCCGCGAGGCGGGTCCGCACGAGATAACGGTAGATCTCGTCGTCGTCGATGAGCAATACGCGCGGTGATCGCCGCGTATCGACGACGAGCGCGAGATCGGGGACGAGTCCCTCGCTCGCCGGCGCGGCCGCCTGCGCCTCCGGCCCCGCGTAGACGAGGGGTATCGTGGCCGTGAAGGTCGAGCCGACGCCGAGCGTGCTCTCGGCCGACACGTGGCCACCCAGCAAGGCGGCGAGCTTGCGCACCAGAGGCAGCCCGAGGCCGGTCCCGCGCACGCGCTTCTGCACGGGATTGTCGACCTGGGTGAACTCCTCGAAGATCCGCTCCTGGTCCTCGGCCGCGATACCGATCCCCGTGTCGGCGACAGAGCACACCACCGATGCGGCGTCGGGCGACAGACGGGCGGTCACCCGGATCTCGCCGCGCTCGGTGAACTTCAGCGCGTTCGAGAGGAAGTTACGCAGGATCTGCGACACCTTGCCCTCGTCCGTGCGCAGGAGCGGCACGCCGTCGGGCTCCTCGAACACGAGGGCCACCGACTCGTTCACGAGCAGCGGGCTCAGCATGCCGCGCAGGGCGGCGAAGAGGTTCTTGAGGTCGAGCTCCACCGGCCGCACGACCGTCTTGCCCGCCTCCACCGTCGCGAGGTCGAGCAGGTCATTCACCAGCTCGGACAGGTCGTCGGCGGCTTGGCGAGCAGGTCCCGCTGCTGGCGCATGATCACCCCCTCGCGGCTCTTCTGGAAGGTCTCGGCGGTGAAGAGGCCCAGCTTGTCGAGGACCGTCGTGGCAACCCACATCTCGCGCGCGAGGCCCTCGGCGTCGTGCTTGTACGCCTCGCGGAGGACCGCGAACAGCGGCTGCTTGAACGAGAAGACGAAGGTCGCGGTCTCCATCGGCGTGAAGCCCTGGCGCGCGCGTGAGGCCGACAGCGTCGCCAGCATCTCCATGAGCGGGCTCCCGGCGGAGCCCCCGACATCCTCGGGGGCATCGGCCTGCGCGGCCTCGGTCAGCAGCCTCACGAATGTCCGGGCCTGCTCTTCCAGCTCGGCCTTGTCGATCGCGCCGCTCCGTCCGGCCTTGGTCAACTCGCTCATCCAGTCGGCGAGGAGGCGCGCCTCGTGGCGGCGCAGGATGGCGGCAAGTCCATTGTTCAGCTCGGCCATGGCATGTTCCTCGAGGTGACTGCGAGGTCGTTCTTGGTGAAGCGGATGGCGCTGCCGACACCGCCATTAGACCCGGGACGGCTCCACTTGGCAAGCCTAGGGCTCGCGCATGACCCTCCCCCACGACCGGTCCGCGGCGATGGGAAGTTTTTTCCTGCGCGCCGAGCACACGGCGGCTTGATCGGCCGGCCGCCGTGTCCTATCTTGAGCGCGGGCCGACGAGGAGGGCCCGATCCATGCCCGACACGGACACGGTGCATCTCGGAAGCGGCAAGGTGCGCGAGCTGTACGCCCTCGGCGACGATCGGCTGCTGCTCGTGGCCTCCGACCGCATCTCCACGTTCGACGTCGTGCTGCCGACGGAGATCCCCGACAAGGGGCGCGTCCTGACAGGCCTCGCGGCGTTCTGGTTCGCCCGCACCCGCTCGATTTGCCCGAACCACCTCCTCGGGCTTCGACCGGACGGGCGCTCGACGGAGTGCCGGCGGCTCACCATGCTGCCGATCGAGTGCGTGGTGCGCGGCTACCTCGCGGGCTCGGGCTGGAAGGACTACCGGGCCACGGGCGAGGTCTGCGGACACCGGCTCCCCGCCGGCCTCGTCGAGTCCGACCGCCTGCCTGGGCCGATCTTCACCCCGGCCACCAAGTCGCAGGCCGGACACGACGAGAACATCACGAGAGACGAAGCCGCGCGGCTCGTGGGGGCGGAGACCCTCGCCACCGCCGAGCGCCTCTCGATCGCGCTCTACCGCTTCGCCGCGCGGCGCGCGCTCGACCACGGCATCATCATCGCCGACACGAAGTTCGAATTCGGCGCCGGCGCGGACGGGCGGCTCGTCCTCGGGGACGAGGCCCTCACGCCCGACTCGTCGCGGTTCTGGCCGGCCGCCCAGTACGCCCCCGGTGGTCCCCAGGCGTCCTTCGACAAGCAGTTCGTGCGCGATTTCTGCGAGCGGACGGGCTGGAACAAGACCTATCCGGGTCCCGCGCTGCCCCCCGACGTCGTCGCGGGGACGCGGGCGCGCTACGTCGAGGCCTTCGAGCGCATCACGGGGATCGGCTTCGCCGACTACCTCGCCCACCCGGACGCGGTGCTGGCTGGTTCTTCCGAGGCGAGCGGCGGGGGACGGCCATGAGGGTCGCCACGTGGAGAGGCGGTAGCCGGTTCACTCTCGACGAGGCGCCCGAGCCCGCACCCGGGCCAGGCCAGGCGCTGATCGCCGTCCGCGCCGCCGGCATCTGCGGCACCGACGTCCACGCGACGCAGGGGCTCTTTCCGTGGACGCCGCCGCTGGTGCTCGGACACGAGTACACGGGCGTCGTGCAGGACGTGGGACGGGGCGTCAGCCGCCGCCTGGTGGGGAAGGCCGTCGCCTGCGAGCCGTCGTACGGGTGCGGCAAGTGCGCGGAATGCGCCGAGGGCCGGATCTCGCAATGCGCGCGCGCCTCGCGCGTGGGCGGCTTCGCCGAGCGGGTGGCGCTGCCCGTCGAGGCGCTGCATCCCCTGCCCCGCGGGCTCGACCCCGTCACGGCGGCGCTCACCGAGCCGGCCGCGTGCTGCCTGTCCGGGCTCGAGATGTACCCGATGCCGCGCGGCGCCAGCGTGCTCGTCATCGGCGGCGGCATCATGGGGCTCCTCACGATGGTGCTCGCGCGTCGGCGCGGCGCCCGCCGCCTCTGGCTCTCCGATCCCATCGAGGAGCGGCGCGCGATGGCCCGCCGCCTCGGCGCCTCGGTCGTCATCGATCCCACGCGCGAGGATCTGCGCGAGCGCGTGATGGCCTTGACACGCGGGCGCGGGGCCGACGTCGTGTGCGAGGCCGTCGGCAAGCCCGCGCTGGTCGCCGAGTCGCTCACCCTGGTCCGCCCGCGGGGCGTGATGCAGCTCGTCGGCGTCAGCCCCAAGGGCAGCACGCTGCCGCTCGACCTCTGGGACGTCCACTTCCGCGAGGTGCGCATCCACGGCGCCTTCGGCCGCGGCACCGCCTTCCGCCGCGCCCTGCGCCTGATGCCCGCGCTCGCCGTCAAGCGGCTCGTGACCGCGCAGTTCCCCCTCGATCGCATCGAGGAGGGCTTTGCCCACGCCGCGGCAGGACACGGGGTGAAGACGATGATCACGCCCGGCGCGGCCTGAGTCCGCGCGTCAGGCGCGGTGTTTGATTTACGCTCCCGGCGCGTGCTAGAACCGGGCTACCCCAACGAGGAGGCTTGCCGCATGGACCTGAACTACACCCCCGAGGACGTCGCCTACCGGAAGCAGGTGCGCGCCTGGCTCGAGGAGAACTTGCCGCGCGAGGAGATCCGGACGCTCGACGACCGGCGCCGGTGGCATCGCAAGCTCTACGAGGCGGGCTATCTGGGCATGGGCTGGCCGAAGGAGGTCGGGGGCGCCGGCGCGCGGCCCATGGAGCAGGCCATCGTGGCCGACGAGATGGCGCGGGTGAACGCGCCCGCGCCCACCAATGGCCTCGGCCTCGGCATCGTCGGGCCCACGATCGTGGTCCACGGCACCGACGCGCAGAAGACGCGCTATCTCAGGAAGATCCTCACGGCGGAGGAGCTGTGGTGCCAGCTCTATTCCGAGCCCAATGCCGGCTCCGACCTCGCCGCGCTCAAGACCAGCGCCGTCGACGCGGGCGACCACTTCGTGGTCAATGGCCAGAAGATCTGGACGTCGAGCGGCGCCGTCGCCGACTGGGGGCTCCTCCTCGCCCGCACCGACACCAAGGTGGCCAAGCACAAGGGCATCTCGTGCTTCCTCATGCACATGCGCCAGCCCGGCGTCGACGTGCGCCCGCTCAAGCAGATCACCGGCTCCTCGGAGTTCTGCGAGGTCTTCATGACCAATGCGCGCGTGGAGAAGGCCGATCAGATCGGCAAGCTCGGCGAGGGCTGGGCCATCGCGCAGACCACGCTCGGCTACGAGCGCGGCGGCCGCGCGCTGGCGCGTGTCACCAGCTATCAGTCGCAATACCACCGGCTCGTCGCGGCGGCCCGCCGGCTCAAGCGCCACGGCGTGGCGCTCATCGACGATCCTCTCGTGCGACAGAAGCTCGGGCGCATCTGGGCCGACCTCGAGGTGGAGCGTTACGGCGCGCTCCGCACGCTGACCATGCTCGAGCGCGGCGAGCACCCCGGCGCGGGCGGATCGCTGACCAAGCTGTCGTACTCGGAGCTCGAGAAGCGCTTCATGGATCTCGCCATGGAGATCCTCGGCCCCTACGGCCAGCTCACGGACGGCGCGCCGGAGGAGTTTCGCCTCGAGATCGACACCGCGGTGGGCGACCGCGGCACGTGGGCCTACGCCTACCTCTGGTCGCGGGCGGGCACGATCTACGCGGGCTCGAGCGAGATCCAGAAGAACGTGATCGGCGAGCGCATCCTGGGATTGCCCAAGGAGACGCGGGCGGACCGCGCGGGAGCGGCGCGATGAACTTCTCGTTCACCGACGACCAGGTCCTGCTCAAGAGCTCCGTCCGCGCGGCCCTCGACGAGCAGTGCACCTCGGCCCACGTGCGGGCGATGATCGAGGACGGCAAGGGCTACAGCGACGCCCTCTGGGGCGAGATGGCCAAGCTCGGCTGGCTCGGCCTGCCGTTTCCCGAGGAGCAGGGCGGCGCGGGGCTCGGCCTGGTCGAGCTGTGCCTGGTGCTCGACGAGCTGGGACACGCCGCCTACCCGGGCCCATACTTCGCCAGCGTGGTGCTCGGCGGGCTCGGCCTGATGCTCGGCGGCAGCGCCGCGCAGAAGGAGAAATGGCTCTCCGCCATCGCCGCGGGCCAGGCGCGGGCGAGCGCGGCGCTGCTCGAGGACTCGCTCGACTGGGCGCCCGCGACGACGACGGCCACCGCCGACGCGCGCGGGCGACGGCTGGTCGCTGTCGGGCGTGAAGCGCTTCGTGCCCTGGGCGCACGTGGCCGACGTCGTCCTCGTCCCCGCGCGGTCGCCCGAGGGGCTCTCGCTCTTCCTCGTGGACCCGAAACAGGCGGGCGTGACCTTGAAGCCCATGGTCGGCATCGACCTCGCCAACCGCTGGTCGGAGATGCGGCTCGACGGGGCACGGGTGGCCGCCGACGCCCTCGTGGGCCAGCCGGGCACGGCCGAGCCCGTGCTCGAGTCGCTGCTGCGGCGGGCCGCGGTCTGCGCCTCCGCCGAGATGCTGGGCGCGGCGCGCCGCTGCCTGGACATGAGCGTGAGCTACGTCAAGGTGCGCGAGCAGTTCGGGCAGGTCATCGGCTCGTTTCAGGCCATTCGCCACCGCTGCGCCGAGATGCTGCTCGAGGTCGAAAACGCGCACGCCGCCGTCTACTACGCGGCGTGGGCCCTCGAGGCGGGCGCCGAGGACGCCGCCGTGGCCGCGTCCATCTGCAAGTCGTACGTGAGCGACGCCGCGCGCAAGGTGTGCGGCGACGCCATCCAGGTGCACGGCGGCATCGGCTTCACGTGGGAGTACGACCTGCATCTCTACATGAAGCGGGCGAAGGCCCTCGAGCCGCTCTACGGCGACGCGGAGTTCCACCGCGAGCTGATCGTCCGGCACGTCGCGGCATGAACTACGAGCCGAGGCGCGGCCGGCGAGCCGCGCGACGAGGCGCGCCTCAGATGAGCGCCGCGCCGCTCGCGGGCGTGCGGGTCGTCGACCTCACGTCCTACATCGCCGGGTCCTACGGCGCCATGATGCTGGCCGACATGGGCGCCACCGTCATCAAGGTCGAGGCGCTCGAGGGCGATTCCTTCCGCGAGCTGCCCGGCTTCTTCGGCTGGAATCGCGGCAAGCGCTCGATCGCCATGAACCTGAAGGATCCCGACGGCCGCGCGGTGGTGCACCGGCTCGCCGTGGGCGCCGACGTGGTGATGGAGAACATGCGCCCCGGCGTGGTCGAGCGCCTGGGCGTCGACTACGCCACGCTCCGCGCGCTCAATCCGCGGCTCATCTACTCGTCGGTGACGGCGTTCGGCCCCGATGGCCCCTATCGCGACCGTCCGGGCTTCGATCCGCTGCTGCAGGCGATGGGCGGCGTCATGGCGGCCCAGGGCTTCGGCGGCCCGCCCCAGTACTCGCGCATCGCCCCCACCGACTACTTCACGGCGGCGCTCGCCTGCCAGGCGATCCTCGCCGCGCTCTTCGCGCGCGAGCGCACGGGCAAGGGGCAGCGCGTCGAGACGTCGCTGCTCCAGGGCGTGATCGCGCTGCAGGCCGGCACCTTCGTCGACTACCCGGCGCGGGAGACGGTGTATCGCGAGACGCCGACCTACCGCATGTACCAGGCGGGGGACGGCGGGTGGCTCTTCCTGGCGTGCGGCAACCAGTCGTTCTGGACCAAGCTCTGCAAGGCGCTCGGCCGCGAGGACTTCGCCGACGATCCGCGCTTCGGCTCCTGGCTCGCGCGGCGGGACAATGCGGACGCGCTCACGCCGCTGCTCGAGTCGGCGTTTCAGTCCAAGTCCCGCGACGAGTGGCTCCGCATCCTGGCCGACCACGACATTCCCGCCGCCGGCACCCAGACACTCCGCGACTTCATGCACGACCCCGCGGTGCTCCACCACAAGATGGCCGTGACGTACGAGCATCCCGAGGTCGGGCCGCTCACCCTGATGGGCCAGCCCCTGCGCTTCTCGGAGTCGCCCGTGCCCGACGCGGGCCCCCCGCCGACGCTCGGCCAGCACACCGCGGAGATCCTGCGCGAGGCCGGCTATGCCGACGCCGACATCGCCGACCTCGCCCGCCGCCGCGTGGTCGTCGGAAAGGATCTCCCCGCATGACGTACGAGACGGTCCTCGTCGACCGGCAGGACCACGTCGTCACGATCACGCTCAACCGCCCCGCCGCGCTCAATGCCCAGAACAATCCCATGCGCCGGGAACTGTTCGGCGTCTTCGCCGACCTGAGACAGGACGAGGACGTGCGGGCCATCGTCGTCACGGGCGCGGGCGAGCGCGCGTTCTCGGCGGGGGCGGACATCAAGGAGTTCCTCGAGCCGGGCGTGCCCACGCGCCTTCGCGAGCAGCGCAAGCGCCTCGACTACCGCGGCGAGATGGACCGGTGCCCGCAGCCCATCATCGCGGCCATCCGCGGCTTCGCCCTCGGCGGCGGGCTCGAGCTGGCGCTCGCCTGCGACATCCGCATCGCCGCGGAGGACGCCCAGCTCGGGCTCACCGAGGTGAACCTCGCCATCATCCCGGGCGGCGGGGGGACGCAGCGGTTGCCCCGCGTGGTGGGCCGGGGCAAGGCGCTCGAGATGATCCTCACCGGCGAGCGGGTGCCCGCGGCCGAGGCGCTGCGCATCGGCCTCGTCGAGCGCGTGGTGCCCGTCGCCGAGCTGATGCCCGCGGCGCTGGCCCTCGCCCGCACCATGGCCGACAAGGCGCCGATCGCCCTGCGCTACGCCAAGGAAGCGGTGGTGAGCGGCCTCCAGATGTCGCTCGCCGACGGGCTGCGGCTCGAGAACGACCTCTCCACGCTGCTCCGCACCACCGAGGACCGCGCCGAGGGCGCGCGCGCCTTCGTGGAGAAGCGCAAGCCCCGCTGGTCCGGCCAGTGAAGGGGATCAACCCGATGGAGGACCGCTTGCGCCCCGGCCCCCTGCCCGGGGTCGCCGCCCCCTGATCGCATGCGGATCGCCGCCATCGAGGTGAGTCACTGGCACTCGCTGTACGACTCGGCGTATCTGCGGCACCTCACGGCCATGCCCGACGTCCAGCTCGTCGGCGTGCAGGATCCGAGCGCCGAGGTCGCGGCGCAGCGGGCGGCGGCGCTCGGCGGCCCGCCGGTCTTCACCGACTACCCGCGGATGCTCGCCGAGACCCGGCCGGACTTCGTCGTGGCCCTCGGGCGGCACAGCGCCATGGCGGACACGGCGCACTACCTGCTCGACGCGGGCTACCCGTTCCTCATGGAAAAGCCGATGGGGATCAATGCCGACCAGGTGCGCCGCCTCGCCGACAAGGCCGCGGCCAAGGGCGCCTTCGTCGCGGTGCCGCTCGCCCAGCGCTACCAGCCGTTCACCGCGCGCGCCCGGCAGCTCCTCGCCGAGGGGCGATTCGGGCCGCTGTCCCACATCTACTTCCGCCTGAACCGGCCGACCTCCGCGCGCTATCGCGCGTGGGGCTCGCCCTGGATGCTCGATCCCGCCGTCGCGGGCGGCGGCTGCCTGCGCAACCTGGGCCCGCACGGCTTCGATCTCTTCCTGTTCCTGACCGGCGAGCACGCGCGGGTGACCGGCGCGCAGCTCAGCCGGGCCGCGCTGGGGGAGCGCGTGGAAGACTATGCCTCGGTGCTCGTGCGCTCGGCCTCGGGCGTCCTCGGCACCATCGAGGTCGGCAATGGATTCCCGCGCGACGGCACCGACGGCGAGTGGAAGATCGCCGGCCGCGACGCCATCTTCACGATGCGAGACGACACGCTCCGCCTCGTCACCCGGTCGGGCGAGGAGACCGCGCCCGGTCAGGCCCCGGAGCCCATCGCCCTCACCGCGCTCCGCGACGCGCTCGATCACTGGCGGCGGGGCGAGCCGCCGCCGATCAGCGTGGCGGACTGCGCCCGTGTAGCCGTCCTCATCGACCAGGCCTACGACCTGGCCGGCCGGGCCGCGGGCTGACATCGCGTCAGGACCGCAGCGCCGACGCAGGGCCCGCCCGACGGGCCACCGAGACGATGCACTACGTTGCGTGAAGCCAGGCCGCGGGATGCCTCGTCGAGGCATCCTGCGAGGAGGAGGCATGACATGGCCGGAACAGTGCGCGCGGTGGACCGGGTCGAGATCGGCAAGACCGGGGTACGCGTCTCCCGCCTCGGGCTCGGCGGGGTCGCCCTGTCGGGCGCGCCGCCCTCCACCGATCCGCAGGCGGCGACGGGGGAGGCCGAGGCCGTCGCGCTGATCAGGAAGAGCCTGGCGCTCGGCCTGAACTATCTCGACACCGCGCCGATGTACGGCGTCGGCCAGAGCGAGCACCGCTATGGCCAGGCGCTGCGGGGAGTGCCGCGCGACAGCTACGTGCTCTCCACGAAGGTCGGGCGGGTGCTCGATCCCGCCGAGCCCGGCAGCGCGCGCATGGCCTGGTCGTTCGATTTCACCCGGCCGGGCGCCCTGCGCTCGTTTCAGTCCTCGCTGGACCGCCTCGGCCTCGACCGCGTCGACATCCTGTACATTCACGACCCCGACGACCACTACGACCGAGCCGTCGCGGACACCGTTCCCGTCTTGCTCGAGCTCAAGGCGCAGGGACGGGTGAAGGCCATCGGCGCGGGGATGAACCAGTGGCAGATGGAGCTCGCCTTCGCCCGGCAGGGCCACTTCGACTGCTTCCTGCTCGCGGGGCGCTATACGCTCCTCGACCAGACCGCCCTGCCCGAATTCCTGCCCTACTGCGTCGAGCACGGCATCAGCGTGGTCGCGGGCGGCCCCTACAATAGCGGCATCCTCGCCGTCGGCCCGCGCGAGGGCGCCACGTTCAACTACCGGGCGGCCTCGGCCGAGATGATGGACAAGGCCCGGCGCGTGGCGGCGGTCTGCGAGCGCCATCGCGTGCCCCTGCGCGCCGCGGCGCTGCAGTTCATCCTGGCCCACCCCGCCATCGCCTCGGTGATTCCCGGGGCGCGGTCGGTGGCGGAGGTCGAGGAAAACGTGGCGCTCGTCGAGCACCCCATTCCCGCCGCCCTGTGGGCCGACCTGAAGCAGGACGGGCTCATCGCCGACGCCGCGCCGACACCGGCGCGCGCTGAGCGCGGTCCTCGTCGCGCCCGGCCCCGACCCGAAGTAGAATGAGCGCGGCCACATGGGGTGCTTCTCGACCGATCTCAAGAGGAGTGGACGATGACCTATGACCTCGTGATCAAGAACGGGATGGTAATCGACGGATCCGGCCTGCCGCGCTATCGCGCCGACGTGGGCGTGCGGGGCGGCCGCGTCGTGACGATCGGGCGCATCAGGGACGGCGCCCACGAGGTGATCGACGCCGAGGGGCAGGTCGTCGCGCCCGGCTTCGTCGATGGGCACACCCACATGGACGCGCAGATCTTCTGGGATCCCCTCGGCACCTCGTCGTGCTGGCACGGCATCACCAGCGTGGTGATGGGCAATTGCGGCTTCACCCTGGCGCCCTGCGCCGAGGCCAACAAGCACATGGTCGTGCGCAATCTGCAGCGCGCCGAGGACATCTCGGCCGAGGCCATGGAGGCGGGGATCAAGTGGGGCTGGACCACCTTCCCCGAGTACCTCGACTGCCTCGCCGCCCTGCCGAAGGGAATCAACTACGGCGGGTATATCGGCCACTCCGCGCTCCGCACCTACGTGATGGGCGAGCGCGCCTTCGAGCAGAAGGCGAGCGAGGACGATCTCCGCGCGATGGAGCGCGAGCTGCGCGACGCCCTGCGCGCCGGCGCCCTCGGCTTCACGACCTCGCGCTCGCCGGCCCACGAGACCCCCGACGAGCGGCCGGTGGCGAGCCGCGCCGCGAGCTGGGACGAGGTGCGGCGGCTCGTCGGCGCCATGGGCGACCTGAACGCCGGCATCTTCGAGCTCGCGGGTGAAGGTGTGGACCGCGTGGCCGGCGATCCCGGCCTGCGTGAGTACCACGTGCGGCTGCGCGACCTCGCGGTCGAGACGGGCCGCCCGATCACGTTCGGCGTGTTCAGCCGGCGCGGGGTGCCCGACGCGTGGCGCCAGTACCTGGCGCTCCTCGACGAGACGGCCGCGGCGGGCGGGCGCATGTTCGCCCAGGTGCACAGCCGCTCGCTCTCCGCGCTCCTGTCGTTCAAGACGCAGATGCCGTTCGACCGCCTGCCGCTGTGGAAGGAGCTGCGCGCGCTGCCGCTCGACGAGCAGAAGCATGATGCTGCGCGATCCCGCGCTGCGGCCGAAGCTGATCGAGGCCGCGGGAGGGCGCTCGGACCGCCGCGCCGTCGGCACCGAGGCGAAGGACGCCGACTACGACTGGCTGCTCGTCTTCGACAGCGTGTACGGCCCGCACCGCACGGTGGCCGAGGTCGCTCGCGAGCGCGGCCAGCATCCCGCGGAGACGATGATCGACCTCGCGCTCGAGAAGGACATGGACGCGTTCTTCCTGCAGCCCGTGGCCAACGAGAACCAGGACTGGGCGCTCGAGCTGATGCGTCACCCGCGCACCGTCACGACCTTCTCGGACTCGGGCGCGCACGTCTCCCAGCTCATGGACTCGTCGCTCCAGACGCACCTCTTGAGCCACTGGGTGCGCGAGAAGCAGGCCTTCACGCTCGAGGAGGCCGTGCGCATGCTGACGCTCGTGCCCGCCTCGCTCTGGGGCTTTGCCGATCGCGGGCTCATCCGCGAGGGCATGGCCGCCGACTTCGTGGTCTTCGATCCGGACACCATCGCCGCGCTGATGCCGGAGGTGGTGGACGATCTTCCCGCCGGCGCGCGCCGCCTCACCCAGAAGACGCGCGGGATCGCCGCCACCGTCGTGAACGGCGAGGTCCTGCTCCGGGACGGCAAGCACACCGGGGCGCTGCCCGGCCAGCTCCTGCGAGGCCCCCTGGCGCGGAGGGCCTAGCAGGATGATGATAAAGGCCCATCTGCTTCGTTGGCGCCCTCGGCAGCAGGCTCAACGTACAGAGAAGTACGCCTCGCCGTGCCGGCCTTCGGGCGCCGCCTCGCAGCTGGACCCTTCTCATCGCTCTAGCCGGCTTTCTTCCGACAGGCTGCTAGCTAGCGCCGGTCGACACAGGGCGCGGGGCCGATGGGCGTCTTCCGAAAGCGCTCCGGCTCCGCGCTCTGCTACGCGTGCGGCAAGCTGAACCGGGTGGACGCCGCCGTCTGCTTCTATTGCGGGCGCCGGCAGCCCGGGCTATGGGGCTTCGCCCCCGCGCTCGGATGGCTCATCGGCCGCGTGAGCGTGGCGAAGGCCATCACGCTCGTGTGCGGCGCCGCCTATCTCCTCGCGCTGGGGCTCGATCCCGGCGCCCTCACGCGCCCGCGCGGCCTCTTCAATCTTCTGTCCCCGAGCTCCGCCGCGCTGGACGCGCTCGGGATGACGGGCGGCCTATGCCCTGGCCCGGGGGCGATGGTGGACGCTCCTGACCGCCATCTACCTGCACGGCGGCTTGCTTCACATCGCGTTCAACATGCTCTGGGTCAACCAGCTCGCGCCCGCCGTCGAGGAGGTCTACGGGCGGGCGCGGCTCATCGTCATCTTCACCGCGGCGGGCGTGCTGGGCTTCGTGCTGTCGGGCCTCGTCGGGCACGCAGTTCACCGTCGGGGCTTCCGGCGCGGTGTTCGGCTTGCTCGGCGCCATGGTGGCCTATGCGCGGCGCCGCGGCGGCACCTACGGCATGGCCGTGCTGCGCCAGTACGGGATGTGGGCCGTCGTGCTCTTCGTCCTCGGCTTCCTGATGCCCGGCGTCGTCGACAACTGGGCCCATGCCGGGGGCTTCGCGGGAGGCTACCTGGCCGCGCTCGTGCTCGGGTCCGGAGGACGCGCGACCCGAGCGCGGCGCCGATCGCCTCGCCGCCCTCGCCACCATCGCGCTCACGGCGCTCGCCTTCGGGCTCGCCCTCTGGACGGCGTTCGGGGGCGGCGCATGAGGCTTCTGCCGCGGGCGGGGCCGGTCAGCCGATGCGCGGGTCGAGCGCGTCGCGCAGGCGGTCGCCCACCAGGTTGATCGCGAGCACGGTGAGCAGGATGGCCAGGCCGGGGAAGGTCGGCAGCCACCACGCCACGCTCACGAAGTCGCGGCCGAGCGAGATCATGTGCCCCCACGTCGGATAGGCGCTGCCCGTCCCCACGCCGAGGAAGGACAGCGCCGCCTCCTGGAGGATGGCCTGCGCGACCTGCAGTGTCGACATCACGATGATCGACGAGAACGTATTGGGCAGGAGGTGGCGCAGGAGCATGCGCGTCGGGCCGGCTCCCATGGCGCGCGCCGCCTCGACGAAGTCCTTCTCGCGGAGCGCCAGCACCTCCGCCCGCACCACGCGCGTGTAGCGCTCCCAGCCGGTGAGGCCGAGCACCACGATGATGGTGACGAGGCTCGGCCCGAGCGCCGCGACGAAGGCCAGCGCGAGGAGGAGCTGCGGGAACGACAGCGTCACGTCGACCACCGTCATGATCGCGGTGTCGACGCGCCCCCCGAGGAATCCGCTGAGGAGGCCGAGGGAGACGCCCACGAGCAGGCTCACCACCACCGCGGCGACGCCGACGATCAGCGAGACGCGCGCGCCGTAGATGATGCGGCTCAGGATGTCGCGCCCCACCTGGTCGGTGCCGAGCGGGTACGCGGCATTGCCGCCCTGGGCCCAGACGGGCGGGGTGAACCGGCGGATCAGGCTCTGGCGCGCGGGCTCGTGGGGCGACACGTAGTTGGCGAAGACGGCGGCGCCGATCACGCAGAGCGAGGATCAGCACGCCGGTGAGCGCGGCGGGGTTCCGCGCGAGCTTGCGCCAGACCCGCGAGGACGAGGCGGCGGCGGGCGCGGCGGACACGTCGATCGGCGGGGCGAGCGTGCCGATGGACATGGTGGTCAGCGCACCCGGATCTGCGGGTTCAGGTAGACGTAGAGCAGATCCACGGTGAAGTTCACGAGGACCACCATCAGGGCGATGAGGAAGACCCCCGCCTGGACGATCGGAAAGTCGAGCTGGCGGATGGCGCCCACGATGAGCCGCCCCATCCCCGGCACCGCGAACACGGTCTCCGTGATGATGGCGCCCCCGAGGAGCAGGCCGAACTGCAGCCCCGCCACGGTGACGAGCGGCAACGCGGCATTCACCAGGGCATGATGCCAGATGACGAGCCACTCCGAGACGCCCTTGGCGCGCGCCGTGCGCACGTAGTCGAGATTGACGACCTCGAGCATGCTCGAGCGCACGATGCGCAGCAGGAGCGGCGTCGAGGCGCTGGCCAGCGTCAGCGCGGGAAGGACGAGCGCCCCCCAGCTCTCCCATCCGGACACGGGCAGCCACCGGAACTGGACGGCGAAGAGGAGGATGAGCATGATGCCCGTCCAGAACACGGGCATCGACGTGCCCAGGAACACCGCGAACGTCGCGCCGTGATCGAAGATGGAGTTGCGCCGCACGGCGCTCAGGACGCCGAGCGGCAGCGCGACCAGCAGCGACAGCCCCATCGCGAGCACGGTCAGCAGGAGCGTGGTCGGCATGCGCGCGAGCACGAGCGGCAGCGCGGGCTCGCGATGGAAGAAGGACTGCCCGAAGTCACCCCGCGCGATATTGCCCACGAACCGGGCGAACTGCACGGGCAACGGCTCGTTGAAGCCCATGGACTGACGCAGGACCGCGCGGTCGGCCTCCGGCGCCTCCGGCATCATGAGGGCGACCGGGTCGCCGCTCACCTGGAGGATGGCGAAGGTCACGAGCGACACGCCCGCGAGCACCACCACGAGGCGAACGACCCGGCGCACGACCAGGCTCAGCATGGGTTAGGCCGTCGAGCCCCCCTCCGAGTCATTTCGCGGCGGGCTTGGCGTCGAAGAGCCAGAGCCACTCGTCCCCGCGGGCCGCGTACTGCACCTTCTTCGAGATGGCCAGCGTGTCGTACTGCGTCCACAGGAAGATGGCGGGCGCCTCCTCGCGGATCATCTGCTGGATCTGGGAGTAGGTCCGCTTGCGCTTGGCCTGGTCCACCGTCGAGCGGCCCTCGTCGATCGAGCTTGTCGAGCCCCTCGACGCGCGTGTACCACTTGCCGATCCAGCCGCCCTGCTCGGTGTGGAAGAGCGGGTGCAGCACGGCGTCGGCGTCGAAGACCGAGTAGTTGCCCCAGGTGCCGTACATGCCGTTCGTGGCCTTGCCCTCGGTCTGGAAGAACTTGTTCCACGCCGGGCCCGGGTCCCACATCCGGGCCGTCGTGCGGATCCCGACCTCGGTCAGCATCTGGCCGATGGCCTCGAAGATCGGCCGGTTCGCGGATGCTGGAGCTGTGCAGCGTGATGTCGACGCCGTTCGGAAAGCCCGCCTGGGCGAGCAGCTCCTTGGCCTTCTTCGGATCGTAGGGATAGGGCTTGACCTCGGGATCGAAGCCGAAGGCGAGCGGCTGCACCGTGGTGGCGACCTGCGTGGCGAGGCCCGCCATCAGCTTCTGCATGATGGTCTGCTTGTCGATCGCGTAGTTCGCCGCCTGCCGCGCCGCCTTCTTGTCGAAGGGCGCCGACCGCATGTCGAGCTCGACGTAGTGGACGCGCAGGATGGGCGTCGAGGACACGTAGGTCTGCGGATGGGTCTTGAGCTCGGGCGTGATGTCGGCGGAGACCTCGCGGATGATGTCGACGCCGCCCGTCTTGATCTCCGCGTACTGCGTGGCGTACTCGGGAATGGCGCGGAAGACGAGGTGCTTGAACGGCGGCTTGCCGCGCCAGTACTGGTCGAAGGCCTCGAGGCGGATGAGCTGGTCGCGCTTCCACTCGACGAACTTCCACGGGCCCGTGCCGACGGGCGCCGTCGTCCCGAAGGCCTGATCCCCGACGGCCGTGACGTGCTTCTTGGGGACGATGCCGAAGTAGACGAGGCGCTCGAGCAGGAGGGGGAAGGGCTTGTCCGTGATGATGTGAACGGTCTCGGCGTCGACCACCTTCACTTCCTTGATCGCGCGGATATTGCCGTACTGCGGCGACTTCTTCGTCTGGTCGAGCACCCGATCGAACGAGTACTTGACGTCCTCCGGCGTCATGATCGTCGCCGTTGTGGAAGCGCACGCCCTTTCTGATCTTGAACTCCCACGTCGTGTCGGACAGCGCCTTCCACGACGTGGCGAGCCCGGGCTCGAACTCGAGCTTCGGTGTTCCGGTGCAGCAGCGAGTCGAACATGTTGATGTTCACGAGCACGCCGACCCGCTCGAAGTGCATGTGGGGATCGAGGGTCGGCGCATGGGACACCAGCGCGACGGTGAGCGTATCCTTCGCCTGGGCCCCCGCCGGGCCCGGCGCGGCGGCGAGCGCCGCGAGGGCGAGGGCGGCGGCCATCGTTACCCATCGATTCATCGGATCTCCTCCTCGTTCGAGACGACCAGGTTGAGTGAAAGCGGAGGGCAGCGATGACCTCTCGTACAGCACCGGCGACTTCACCATGCCCCGCAGCGCCGAACGCCCCGGCGCTGGTTCAACTCGCGACGCGGCCCGGCAGTTCCCCGGGTCGCCCGGCTAACGGCGCGCGAGGGGACCTCGCAGGAGCTGGCCCGGGAACGCCCCGGTGTGCTCTCCGTCGCGGAGCACCACCGCGCCGTTGACGACCGAGGCGCGGAAGCCGGTGGATTTCTGGCGCAGGCGCCGGGCGCCGGCGGGCAGGTCGTTCACCACCTCGGGCATCAGGGCTGCCACGCGGTCGGGGTCGAAGACCACGACGTCGGCGGCGAGCCCTTCGCGCAGGAGGCCGCGGTCGTGGAGCCCCCAGGCGGTGGCGGGCTCGAGCGTCAGCATGCGCACCCCCTCCTCGAGGGTGAGGGCCTGGCGGCGCCGCACCCAGTGGGAAAGGACGTGGGTCTGGAGCGAGGAGTCCATGATCTGCGAGACGTGAGCGCCCGAGTCCGAGAAGGTCACCACCGAGCGCGGGTGCCGCATCATCTCGAGCACGTGGTCCATGTTCTCGTTGAAGAGGGGCTGCACGAAGAAGCACCGGAGGTCGCGCTCGACCGCCAGGTCGATCATCGCCGCCACGGGATCCACGCCGCGCTCCCGGGCCAGGTCCGCCACCGAGCGATGCGGGCCGGTCGGGTCCTCCATGAGGAAGATCCACTCGTAGTCCGGCCGCCGCATCTCCGCGCCGACGCCGCGGGCGAACTCGGCTTCGTTGGCCGCGCGGACGAGCTTGTCCCGCACGCCGGGGTCGCGGAGGGCCACGCGCTGCTCGTCGAGCGGCCGCTCGCGGAGCTCGCGCCATTCCGGCAACCGGTCGAAGGGCAGCCGCGTCTCGAAGGAGAGCAGCACGGAGAGCGCGCGGCTGTGCACCTGGGCGAACATGCGCCCGCCCGCGCGCGCCGTCTCGTCGAGCAGCTCGAAGTACGGGCGCCACAGGTCCGGCGCGGCGCGCGTGCTGAACATGCCCCAGGTCACCGGCACGCCCGTCTCCACCGCGAGGTCGCGCAGCCGGCGGAGGTAGTCGCGCTGCCGGTCGGGATCGCGGCCCGTATCCTCGCCCGCGATCTCGAAGATCCCCGCGCCGAGGTCGCCCATCACGCCGACGAGCTCGCGCACCTCGTCCCACGCGGCCACGCGGCTCGCCACGGGCCTTCTGTCCGTGGTCTCGTGATTCCGGGTCCGCGAGGTCGTGAAGCCCATGGCGCCGGCGGCCAGCGCATCGGACAGCTCGCGCTTCATCGCCGCCATCTCGGCGGCCGTCGGAGCCTCGGAGAACGCGCGCTCGCCCATGGCGTAGGTGCGCAGCGCGGAGTGCCCGACATAGCCCGCGTAGTTGATCCCCTTGGGCCAGCGCTCCACGGCGTCGAGGTACTGGGCATAGGTCTCCCAGCTCCAGTCGATTCCCGCCTTCATGGCCTCGGCGGAAATGTCCTCCGCCCGCTCGAGATTGCGCAGGACGAGGTGGCGCTCGTCCGGCTTGCACGGCGCCAGCGTGAAGCCGCAATTGCCCATCACCACGCTCGTCACCCCGTGCCAGCACGAGCAGGTGCCGAGCGGGTCCCACGCCACCTGGGCGTCCATGTGGGTGTGGCCGTCGATGAAGCCGGGCGCCACCACGTGATCGCGCGCGTCGATCTCCTCGCGCCCGCTCTCGCGCAGCCGGCGGGCGATGCGCGCGATCTTGCCGCCCGTCACCCCCACGTCCGCGAGATAGCGGGGGAGCCCCGAGCCGTCCACCACCGTGCCGCCGCGGATCACCAGGTCGTAGGTCATCGCCACATCCTCACAGGAGCCTGTCGGAGTAGTGCCGGCTAGAGCGATGAGAAGGGTTCAGCTGCGAGGCGGCGCCCGATGGCCCAGCCGTCTGAGGCGAACGCTCTGGACGTTGAGCCGGCCGTCGAGGGACGCCGACCTCGCAGATGGGCCCTTATCATCGCTCTAGCCCGTACAGCTCGGCGACATTGTCGTGGAGGATCAAGTCTCGATCGGCGGGGCTGAGATGCCCCGTCTGCGCGGCGAGCACGTCCTGGGAGTGCGGCCACGTCGAGTCGCTGTGGGGGAAGTCGTTCGCCCACATGAGTCGCCGCACATTGCAGAGATCGGTCACCTGGAAGGCCACCCAGTCGTCCTGGAACGTGGTGTACACGTGCTCGCGGAAGTACTCGCTCGGCTTCTTCGTGAGCGTCCCCGCGGGAAGCCAGTAGCGGTGCCGCTCCCAGGCGTGGTCCATCCGGTACATGAAGTGCGGGACCCAGCCCGCGTCGGCCTCCACGCACACGAGCTTGAGCTTCGGATGCCGCTCGAAGACGCCGCCGAGGACGAACATGCCGATGATGTCCTGGCAGCCGCGGATGATCGAGAGGAAGCCGTTGAGGCGGGGGCCCCGCGCCTTGAGGCTGTCCCCCGAGCTCGTCAGGATGTGGAAGGACAGCGGCAGGCCGAGGTCGACGGCCGCCTCGTAGAACGGCGCGTAGATGGGATCGTCGTAGTCCGCGACGGCCGGATTGCCCGGCATCATCACGCCGCGGAGCCCGAGCCTCTTCATCTCGCGCAGGTCCTCGATGCCCTCCTCCACCGACCGCATCGCGGTTTGCCCGACGCCGATGAGCCGGTCGGGGTGCGCCGCGCAGTACTCCGCGATCCAGCCGTTATAGGCGTCGAAGCACGCGTGCTTGTAGTCGAAGTCCGGGTGATTGCAGAGCATCATCCCGACGGTCGGATAGAGGACCTCCGCGCTGACCCCGTCCACGTCCTGCTCGCCGAGCCGCGCCTCGGGATCGAAGCCGCCCGGGTGCATGTCCTCCATCCGGGCGCCGAACATCCGGAGCTCCTCGGCGGGCTTGCCCGCGGCGGCGATGAGCCCCATCGGGATGGGCTTGTCCATGCCGTCGATGACGAAGAGGTCGCCGCGCTTGGCGTCGCGCACGACATGGGGCGCCCGGTCGCGGAAGCGCCGGTCGATGCGGTCGACGTACGTCCCCGGCGCCTCGGTGATGTGCGAATCCGCGGAGATGATCGGCTTGGCCATGATCGGACTCTCCAATGTGGCGCCGGGGTCGCCGGGCGCAACAGCACCCTACCCCGGCGCGCGGAACCCCGTCAAGCTGGCGCTGCCTCTGGCATGCATGTCGCTGAGCCGGCCCGGCACTCTCGGCTCGAGCAGAGGCCTGTGTTCGGCGGATCTCGGACACGACGGTCTCGGTGATGCATAATGGCCGGGCAGGACGACGCGAGTGCTTTTTGATGACGCCCCCACCCCAGCGCGAGGTTGAGCGGATGACGACAGCGAAGCTGCCGAAGCGCCTGGGCTTCTTCACGCGCCTGCTCGATCTGGCGGACCCCGCCGAGCGCTACCGGCTGGCGACCGCGCAGATCATCCATGCCGAACGCTTTGGCTTCGATTCGGCCTGGGTCGCCCAGCACCATTTCCATGAAGACGAAGGCGGCCTTCCCGGGCCGCTCGTCTTCCTGGCGCAGGTCGCCGCGCAGACATCGCGGATCCGCCTTGGGACGGCGATCGTGACCCTGCCGCTGGAACTGCCGATCCGGGTGGCCGAGGACGCCGCGGTGCTCGACCTGATGTCCGGCGGCCGCCTGGAAGTGGGCGTCGGACCGGGGGGCAACCTCTCGGCATTCGAAGCGTTCGGCCTGGACAGCGCCGAGCGCGGGACGCTGCTCGCCGCGCACCTCCAGGTGCTGCGCGATGCCTGGGCAGGGCGGCCGCTTCCCGGCGGGGATCGGCTGTATCCGGCGACTCCGCACCTGGTCGACCGCATCTGGCAGGCGACGTTCACGGTGGACGGGGCCAAGCGGGCCGGTGCGGCGGGGGACGGCCTGATGCTGTCGCGCGCGCAGCCACGGCCGGCCAACGCTCCCGACCTGTCGCTGGCCGAGATCCAGAACCCGATGATCGATGCCTATCTGGCGGCGCTGCCCGAGGGCCGGGAGCCGCGCATCCTCGCCTCGCGCACCGTGTTCGTCGCCGACGACCGCAAGGAGGCCATGCGCTTCGCCGAAGCCGGCCTGGAGCGTCAGCGCGAGCGCCTGATCAGAACGGGCCGCGCGGCCGCGAGTGGATCGGTGGGGGACTTGATCGGCGCCTTCAATGTTCATCTCGGCACACCGGACGATGTGATCGCCTCGCTACAGGCGGATAGCGCGCTCGCCCGCTCGACCGACTTCACGGTGCAGGTGCATTCGATCGATCCGCCGCATCCCTTCATCCTGCGATCGATCGAGCTGGTCGCCGAGGTGGTGGCGCCCGCGCTCGGCTGGGAGCGGGATGACGCTGCGGGAATCCGGCGCGTCGCGTGACCACAAGGAGACGATGAGAATGCCGGGCACAGACGCTGACGTGATCGACGCGCTGGTCGGGATTGCGCCGGGATCGCCCCTGGATGCGATCCGTGCCCGTCGGCCGGAGGCGCGCACCCACGCGCAGGCGAGCTACCGCGCGCTGTTCGCGCCGGAGGTCCCCGGCGACGTCACGGCACAGGAGCGCTTCGCGGTGGGCAGCTTCGTCACCGGCCTGCATGGCGGGGCGGCGATCGCGGCCTTCTACGCCGCGGGCCTTGCCGCCAGCGGAGCCTCGGCGGCGCTGCGTGAAGCGGTTGACGCCGCCATCGCGGAAGCCAGGGCGCAAGGCCCCTATGGCAGCTACCCGGCGGGTCCGCTGAGTCGCGAGGATACGGCCGGGCCGGTCTATCGCGTGGGCGCGGAAACCCGCCGCGTGCTGGGTCCGCGCCTCGCCGCGGCATTCGAGCACATGCACCTGCTCGTCTTCCACCCGCGCGACGCCGCGCCGGTGGCGCTGCAGGCGCTGCTGGACGCCGGCTGGTCCACGACCGATATCGTGACGCTCTCCCAGATCGCCGCCTTCCTGTCCTTCCAGATTCGGGTGGTTGCCGGGTTGCGCACCCTGGCTGGCCGCTCCTGACACGCGAGGTCCCGACATGGCCGATTCGGTCCTGGTTCCGCCTGACCACACGGTTCCCGTTGCCTTCACCCGGGCACAGCTCGATTGGCTCCCCTGGCTCGAGCCGCTGATGGTCGAGGCGCTGACCGACCGCCACATGGCGAGTCTCGTGGACGCCGCGCGCGTGAAGTCGCCGTATTTCCGCCTGCTCGCGCGCGATCCGGACGCGCTCGAGGCGAGGACGCGAACCGACAAGGACATCTTCTACAACCCCGATGCCGGCCTGCCGCGGGCGGAGCGCGAGCTCGCCGCCGCCGCGACCTCTCGCTCCAACGGGTGCATCTACTGCGCCTCGGTGCATGCGCGACACGCCGCGACCTATTCGAAGCGCGAGGCGGATGTGCAGCGTCTGCTCGACGACGGCGTGACCGCCGATCTCGGAGAGCGCTGGAACGCCATCGTCGCGGCCTCGGTGGCGCTGACCGCCACGCCGATCGCGTTTGGGCCGGAGCATGTGGACCGCCTGCGTCGTTCAGGGCTCGACGATCTGGCGATCGCCGACGTCATCCATGCCGCGGCGTTCTTCAACTGGGCCAATCGGCTGATGCTGTCGCTCGGTGAGCCGGCGGCCGCGGCCTCCTAGCGCCCGCCGGCGCGCGGGCGCGTCAGGCCTTCTCGAGCCGCCGACTTTGCTTCACAAAGTACTTGACAATTGGAATTCTCCTCGGCTATACGTAGCGCCATGCCTCAGGGACCCTCGGCGCGGCCTCGGCTCTCCGACTCCCCGGCCCTGCACGCCCGGGCCATGGCGGACCTGCGCTTCATCCGCGAGACCATGGAGAACGCCTCGTCGTTCTCGACGTTCTCGGGCCTGGGCCTTGCGTTGATCGGCGGGATCGCCGGCGTCCTGGGCCTCGTCGCGGGCGGGCAGCCCACGCGGCTGCGCTGGCTCGGCGTGTGGGTCGCGGCGGCCGCCATCTCGGCGGTCGTGGGCGCCCTGTCGACCGCCTGGAAGACCCGCGCGCTCGAGCAGCCGCTCATTCCGGGGCCGTCGAGGAAGTTCGCCCTGAGCCTCGCGCCGACCCTCTTCGCGGGCACGCTCCTCACCACCGTCGTGGCGCAGGCCGGGCTGTTCGATCTCCTGCCCGGGGTGTGGCTCTTGCTGTACGGAGCGGGACTCGTCGCGGCCGGCGCATGGTCGGTCCGGACCGTGCCGGTGATCGGAGCGGCCTTCATGGCGCTGGGCACCGCGGCCTTGCTGCTGCCGGCCGGCTGGGGCAACTGGCTCTTGATCGCGGGCTTCGGCGGGCTGCACCTGGCCTTCGGCATCATCGTCGGGAGACAGCATGGCGGCTGATTCGAACGCGGCCCGCCGGCAGCGATCCGAGCGGCCCGCGCCGCCCGCCGAGGTGTCCCGGCCGGCCGGCCGGCGGCCGCGTCCCGAGATGCGGCATCGCTCGACAACCTCGTCCACCACCGCCTCCGGCTCGGCATCGTGAGCGCGCTGGCCGCGGCGGAGCGGCTCACGTTCAACGAGATCAAGGCCCTGCTGAAGACGACGGACGGCAACTTGAGCGTGCACGCCCGCAAGCTCGAGGACGCCGGCTACGTGACGTGCACGAAGGGATTCGATGGCCGGCGGCCACGGACGGAGTATCAGCTCACCGCCCTGGGGCGACGGGAGCTCGCGCGCTATCTGACGCACATGGAGGCACTCATCCGCGCGACCCGGGACACGCTGGGCCGTTGACGGCGACATCGAAATTTTTTTGCGGAGATACTTTGATATGCAAAGTACTTTTCCATCCGTGTCGCAGGGGATTCACGTGGCCATCATCATGGATGGCAATGGGCGCTGGGCTGTGGCCCAGGGACTCCCGCGGTCGGCCGGGCACCGCGCGGGCGCCGAGGCGGTTCGCCGCGTCGTCGAGGCCGCGCCGGATCTCGGCATCGGCACCCTGAGTCTCTTCGCCTTCTCCTCGGACAACTGGAATCGGCCGCGGGACGAAGTCCGGATCCTGATGCGGCTGTTCGCGGAGTTCCTGCGCGCCGAGGCCCGCCCGCTCGCCGAGCACGGCGTCCGCGTCTCAGTCATCGGGCGGCGAGAGCGCCTTCCCGCCGACGTGGTCGCGGCCATCTCGGCGGCGGAGGCGCGGACCGCGGAAGGCCGGCGCTTGTCTCTCCGCGTGGCCGTTGACTACTCGTCGCGCGACGCGATCGTCGCGGCCGCCCGGCGCCTCACCCTCTTCGACGGGCCTACGCGCGAGGGCTTCGGGCACCGGCTCGCCGAAGCTCAGGGCGGGTGGGCGCCGGACGTGGATCTGATGATCCGCACGGGAGGCGAGCAGCGGCTGAGCGACTTTCTCCTCTGGGAGAGCGCCTACGCGGAGCTCCTCTTCACCGCGCGGATGTGGCCCGAGTTCGACGCGGCGGAGCTGGCCGCGGCCGTCGGTCAGTTCCGTGGCCGCGAGCGACGGTTCGGCACGCTTTCGAGCGCAACCACCGCGCGGTGAGCGCCGTGCGCGAATGCGTGGTCAACTTCGTCACGGTTCCATTCACCGTGAGCCGGACCTCACCTCAGCGCGCGCGTCGGGGGCGCCTGGGCGCGGGGCGGCGCCCGTCGAGCGCGCTCTGGACACGGTGTTGCAGCGCCGCATCGTGAGGGTAGAGCCCGAGCGCCGCGGCGGCGGCCTTCGAGTCTGCCGCCCCGCCACGGGCGACCAGCTCCAGCAGGACGGCGAACGCCTCCTCGTCTCGCGACGTCGCGAGCGACAGGATGACCGCGTGCCGAACGTCGGGCCGGTTCTCGCGGGGCAGATGGTCGCGGAGCGCGGCGACGGCCTCGGGCCGGCGGGCCTCGCCGAGCGCCATGGCGGCGGCCCGCGCGATGTCGCGGTCGCCCGAGGCCAGCCGCTCGGCGACGAAGGGCACCGCGTCGTCGGAGGACAGCGCCAGGAGCGCGACGAACGCGTCGGCGAGGACGCCGGGATCGACGTCGCCGCGAAGTGCGAACAGCCGCATCAGCAGGGCCACGTCGGGCCGGCCGCTGGCCGTGAGGCCCCGAAGGCCTCCCGCCCGGGCGGCCGGCTCGGGATCGACGAGCAGGTTGACGCAAATGGTGAGCGCCGCGGGATGTCCGATGACGACCAGCGCCATGGCGCTGGTTGCGCGCAGCTCCGGCGCCGTGTCGATCGGCGGGCCGAACCCCGGCTCCCGCTGGACGTGGGCGGCACCCCGCAGGTAGACGTCGGGGGCGGCGTAGTCGAGCGCCAGCAGCGCGTGGACGATCTGTGTTTTGGCGGCACATCCCGGATCGCGCCGGACCGGATCCTCGAGGAAGCGCGGGAACGCCGCGATGAGGTCGGGCGCCAGCGCTGCGAGGTCCGCCTCGCCCGCGGCGCGGGCCGCGCGGGCGACGACGTGATTGCTGCGGTGGGCGAGCAAGTCGCGGACGAGGGCGACGGAGGCCTCATCGTTGGGCCGGCGCGCGGCGTCGGCCAGTGCCCGCAAGGCCGCCTGGACCGCGTCGCGCTTCATGGATGAGTCCTCAGCCCTTGACGGCCCCGGCGGAGAGCCCCTGGATCAGGTGCCGCTGCAGATACGTGAAGAGGATGGCCACCGGCACGGTGCTGATGATGACACCGGCCGACAGCTGACCCCACTGGATCTCGTACTGGCCGACCATGAACAGCAGGCCGGCGGAGAGGGTGCGCATCTCCGTCTGCGAGGTGAAGGTGATGGCGAAGAGCAGCTCGCTCCACGACGCCACGAAGGCGAAGATCGCGGTGGCGGCGACGCCGGGGGCGGCCAGCGGCAGCACCACGCGGCAGAGCGCGCCGAAGCGATTGCAGCCATCGAGCATGGCGCTCTCCTCGAGCTCGATCGGGATGGACTCGAAGTATCCCACGAGCATCCAGACGGTGAACGGCACCGTGAAGGAGAAGTTGGAGTAGATCAGGGCCTGGTAGGTGTCGATCAGGCCGAGGGCATACCACTGCGAGAGGAGCGGGGCGATGAGGAGGACGGCGGGGAACATCTGGGTCGCCAGGAAGATCAGCAAGAAGGTCTGGCGCCCGGCGAACCGGAAGCGCGCCAGAGCATAGCCCGCAAGGATGGACACGAGCGTGGTCGCCACCATGGTCACCGACGAGACCCAGAGGCTGTTGGCGAAGAACCGGCTGAAGGGCGTGAGCTTGGATGTCCACGCCTCCACGTAGTTGGCCACGCTCAGCGAGGCGGGCAGATAGACGATGGGCGTTGCGTAGAGCTCGGCCCGGGTCTTGAAGGACGCGAGGAACACCCACACGAAGGGCAGCATGGCGAAGAGCGTGAGGGCGGCCAGGCCCACCCAGAGCACGGGACCCCCGAGCACGCGCTCGGCGAGATCGCGCCCAGGCGCCCGCTTCATGTCGTGCTCTCGAGGCCGCGGGTCATCCGCAGATAGAAGATCGTGAAGCCGAGCATGATGAGCAGGAGGGCGACGGACAGCGTGGCGGCATAGCCGAAGTCGAGGTTCGAGTAGGCCTGCATCAGCGTGTACGTCGACGTGATCTGGGTGGCGTTGGCGGGCCCGCCGCTCGTCATGACGAAGATGAGGTCCGCGTAGTTGAAGGTCCACACGATGCGGGTGGCCGTGGCGACCACGATGATGGGCCGCAGCATGGGCACCGTGATGCACCAGAACCGCTGCGTCACGGACGCGCCGTCCACTCGCGCCGCCTCGTAGAGCTCGGTGGGGATGGCCTGGAGCCCGGCCAGGAGCATGATGGCGAAGAAGGGGACGCCGCGCCAGACATTGGTCAGGATCACCGCGGGCATGGCGAGGACCGGGCTCGAGAGCCAGGCCACGCGCTCCGTCATCACACCGAGCCGGATCAGGACGTCGTTCAGCAGCCCGTAGTTCGGCTGATAGATGAACTCCCAGATCAGCGCCACCACCACGCCGGGAATGATCCAGGGCAGCAGGGTCAGGGTGCGGACGAGGGCGCGACCGCGAAAGGCCTGGTGGAGGAGGAGGGCGGCGGCGAATCCGCCCAGGAACTGGAAGGACACCGACCCGAAGACCCACAGGAAGGAGTTCCAGAGGCTCAGCCAGAAGACGTCGTCGTGGAGAAGGCGCGCGTAGTTGGCCAGTCCCACGAAACCGTACTCCTGCGGCTTGATGAGCACGTGATTGTAGAGGCTCATCTGCATCGCCTTGAGGATGGGGAACAGCACCGTGCCCCCAAGGGCGATGGCCACGGGCAGCAGATAGAGATAGCCGGTGAGAAGCTCCCGGGAGCGGCGCGACAGCCGCGGCCGCGTCACGGGAGCCGCGAGGGCCGCTTCGCGCGCCATGCTTACGTCATGTTTTTCGTGAGGACCTCGGCGAACTTGTCGAGGAATTCCTTGGCGGAGAGCTTCCCGACCAGGGCCTGCTGGAAGAGAGGCACGCCTTCCGAATCGATCTTGCCGCCCCAGCCCGCATAGGCGAGGTAGGGGCTGACCATCGAGAACGGGAAGGACTTGAGGAAGCCCTGATACGCGGGATCGGCGGTGAACTCCGGCCGCTCGGAGAGGCTCTTCCGGGACGGCAGCAGCCCGAGCCCCTTCGTGTACATGAGGTTGGGCTCGTCCTCCATGAGCCACGACATGAAGCGCCAGGCGCCGTCGCGGCTCTTCCCCTTGTTGAAAGCGGTGAGCGTCTCCGAGAAGTAGAAGGACGCGCGCTTCTTGGCGGGCCCCAGCGGCAGGGGCACCGTGGAGAAGTTCTTGTCGCCCACGAAGCCCTTCTGCTCTTCGGCCGACCCCGAGTTGTGGATATAGGTATTGGTGATGCCGCGCCCGAAGCCCTCCACGATGCCGCGCCAGCCGTCGGTCGGCACGGACGGCGGGCAGACCTTGTGCTTGCGGAAGAGATCGAGATACCAGTCGAGCGCCTCCGCCGCTTCCTTGGAGTTGATGACCACCTTGCCGTCCTTCATGACCTGGGCGCCGTTGGCGTACATGAACTCCGTGGCGTAGAGCACGGCCCAGGTTCCCTGCCCGCGCATGCCGAAGCCGTACTGGTTCTTGTCGGACTTGGTGAAGGCCTTGGCGGTGGCGAGGAAGTCGTCGAAGTTCCAGTCGTCCTTGGGCGCCTTGATCCCGTACTCCTTCAGCCGGTCCGTGCGGAAGTAGACACCGTCATTGGTAACGACCCAGGGCAAGGAGGCGATCTTGTTGTGGACGGTGACCGTCTGCCAGGCGATGGGCAGCACGTCCTTGTAGTACTTCCACTCCTTGCTCTTTGCGGTGAGATCCTCGAGGGCGCCCATGCCCTCGAACTCGCCCACCCAGTTGTCCCACACCTGGCAGCAGTCGGGCGGATTGCCGGCGGTGATCGAGGTGATGAGCTTTTGCCGGGCCTGCGCCTGCGGCACGAACTCCACCTTGACCTCGAAGTCCTTCTGCGCCTGATTGAAGCGCTGGACGAGCGACTCGACGAGGGCATTGCGCTTGGGCTCGGGCACGCTGAACTGGAAGCGGACCGGAGCGGCACCCCACGCTCTGCGCGGTCGGATGAGGGGCTCCTCCCACCAGGCGAGGTCCGCCGCCGCGAGGGCGCCCGTGGCGGCCATGGTCTTCAGGAGCTGTCGGCGCGAGAGGATGCGGCGCTCGTCCATGTGTATCTCCTCCTCGAGATTTCCTTCGATCCGTCCGGAAACGTCCGAGCCGATATCTTAGCCCAACTGGCGAGAAAGTCAGGGCTGCTTATGGACGGCAATCCAGCCGGCATCCGAAGAGGCGCAATCCCAGCAGTTGACCCCTAACAGGACATCGAAAAACTCGCAGGATGCCCAAAAAGGTCCAGATGCGAGGCGGCGCCCGAGGGCGCCGTACCTCCGCAGATGGGCCTTCTTCAGCATCCTGCTAAAGCCCGATCACGTGCCGAAGATGTGAACCGTGTAGGTTCCGCAATTCGCCCTTCCGGGCGCGGGGAAACTGCTCGACCGGATGATGAGTCTGGCCCCTCCCGGAGGGTTGACGAAGAACACGAAGGAATCGAAAACGCCGACCGTGTAGAGCTGGAAGAGGCCGCTCACAAAGCTCAGGCCCGTCACGTTCTGGGTATCGAAAGGGTCGCAGCCTCCGAAGCTGCTTCCGTTGTCGTCGTTGCAGGCGATGAAACCATTGTCGCTCAGCCGCCGCACCTCGATGAATGGGTCGAGCCTCGGGCCGCCCAGCAGCTGGCTGGTCGCGGCGACAAAGACGAAGATGAGGTTGCCGTCGGCCCCCGCGTTATTGATGTCGAGCAGAGTCGCTGGTTTCGGAACCGTCGCAATTCAGCACTCCGACCGCCCAGGCATCACTCCCCCATGCAAGAAGAAACAAGAACGCCAACCCCACGCTGGCCCGTAGCATCCATCTGTTCATGGCAAACCCTCCCTTGATCGAGACAGTGGAATGTGTGCAGACACCCTCGCCACTCTCTGGATTCGGTAGACGCGAGAGATCGTTGGGGCACAGTACAGCACATGCCAAACCGCTCGAGCAAATCCAGGAAACAGGCGTGAGCCTGCTCCCGCGATAGGCGTCAGGAGCCGTGGACTGCCGTCGACGGCGCCGGGCCGCCGAGAGCGTCGAGCACATGGCGCGCCAGTGCAGGTAGGCGCGGATCGCGCGCCCCCATCAGCAGCACGGTGTTGCCGGGCCGCGCTTCGGCGGTCACCCACTCGACCACCGCGGCGTGATCATGCGCCACCGCGCATCCGATGGAGCCCGGCAGATCCGCGGCCAGCGCGGCGCCCGACACATCCCGCGCCACGGTGCCCCCCGCGTAGAAGACCTCCGCATAGCAGAAGCGGTCGCGGGCACGGAGCAGGCGCGGCAGCATCAGGGCGAGCTCCGAGCGCATGAACCGCGCGGGGCCGAAGCCGTGCGGCTGAAAGACCGCGACGAGCCGGTCGCATCCCGCCTGCGCCGTGGTGAGGGCGGCGCGGATCTTCTCCGGGTTGTGGGCATAGTCGTCGACCACGCGGATTCCCGCCGGCGTCACGCCGACCACCTCGAAGCGGCGGGCGAGGCCGGGAAACCGCGGGAGCGCCCGCTCGATCGCCTCGGGCGACCCGCCCAGCTCGAGCGCGACCAGCGCCGCGGCCGCCGCGTTCTCGAGGTTGTGCAGTCCGGGCAAGGGCATGTCGAGCTCGAGGTGGCCCCCGAGCAGGCCGAGCACGCCCCGCGCGCGATCCGGGCCCGTCGAGACGACGCGCAGGGGGAAGTCCGCATCGGCGGGCACGCCGTAGGAGCGGGCCCCGACCTCGCGGCCGAGCCCGGCGGCCTCGGGGCAGCCGGCATTGACGAGGAGCCGGCCGCACTGCGCGGCGAACGCGGCGAACTGCTCGCGGAGCGAAGACAGCTCGGCGTGATCGCGGCTGACGTTGTGGATGACGCCGAGATCCGGGCGATAGCCGGTGAGGGTCCCGTCCGACTCGCACGTCTCGGCGATCGTCGGGCCATGCTCGGGCCCGGCCGAGAGCCCGCCGGCAATTCCCTCGCCGATCCGCGGCGCGCCGCCGATGACGGTGGCGGACCGGCCGGCGGTCTCGACGAGCCACGCCACCAGGCCGGTCACGGTGCTCTTGCCGCAGGTCCCGCTGATCGCCACGCCCGGACGGCCGGCATTGACGAGCTCGGCCAGGAGAGCGGGTCGCGGGAGCATGGGGATCTCGAGCGCGCGCGCCACCCTCCACTCGGGCGTCTCCGCCTCGACGGCCGTCGAGTACACGAAGCGGTCGAGGTCCGCGCCGATCGCCGCGCCATCGTGCGGCACGAGCGCGATGCCTTCGCCGCGCAGCAGGGCCCCGGTCTCCAGCATCAGCCCCTGGTCGAGGGCCCGGTCGGACCCCTGCACGCGATGCCCGCGCGCTCGCATGAGCCGGGCCAGCGGATTCATCCCGGCCCCGGCCACGCCGGAGAAGTGGTAGTTCAGCGTCGTCACCGGCCCTTCAGCTTCAGGTCTTCGTACGGCGAGAAGTACGGGTGGCCGGCGATCGTCGGCACCTCTCCCATGCGCGATCCGACGCCGATCAAGATCATCGGTTCCTCCGTTCTCCCGCCGGCAGCATACACCCGCCCCGCTTCGGTGGTCAGCTCACGCGAGGAGGTGACCGATGAGGCCCCTCGCAGGGCGTGTCAGGGCGAGGCCTGGAGGGCGTCGAGGACCAGGGCGGTGATGTCGGTCGGGCCGACGGTGCCGTCGGCGAACGCGCCCGGCGGCGTGGTGAAGATCAGGAACGTGAAGGTCCCGGCCGGGATACCCGCCGGCCACGTGAGACCGAAGCTGGTGACGACGGTCAGCGGCAAGAACGCGGGGATCACCCTGTTGGCGAAGAGGGGCGCGAAGCTCTGCGGGGAGGCGGTGGTGTAGCAGACCACGACGGTCCCGGCGAAGTTGTTCGCGAAGAACAGCAGCGCATCGCCGGTCGGACATCCGAGGGTGGTCGAGAGGGCGGGCGGGACGAGGGCGCCGAAGTAGAAGTCCTGGGCCGTCGCCGTTCCCACGTTCGACTCGAAGAGGCCCACCTCGAGGAAGTCGCCCGGCGCGACGCTGTGGCGGTTGAGCGAGAGGGCGAGCTGGACGTGGGGAGCCGAAGACACGAAGGACAGCGCCTGGAAGGCGTCGGCGCGGCCGAACCCGTAGGTGAAGTCGAAGCCGGCCGGGCCGAGGTCCACCGCCGTCCCCGTGAGCACGCCGCGAAGCTGCTCGGTGGACAGCGTGGGCGCCCGCTCGATCAAGAGCGCGACGAGGCCGGCCACGTGAGGCGCCGCCGCGGACGTGCCGCAGAACGGCAGGACGAAGAAGCCCAGCACCCCCGTCTGGGTGGACACACAGTCGACGCTGGTGAGCACGGGCACGGCTCGCACCTCGGGAAACGGGAAGCTGATGGTGCCCGGCCCCTGCGAGCTGTAGACCTCGGCCTGGGCCGGAGTCGCGGCGTTGACGGCCGCGATCGGCAGCGCCTCGACGAGCGCGTGGTTGCCGCTCAAGCTCTCGCCCGGCGTCACATACTGCAACACCGGGTTGCTGGAACAGTCAAGGAACGCGAAGTAGTCGAGGATGAGCGAGGCGGGTGGGCTCACGAGGCGGAACTCCGACACCGCGATGAAGACGATGGCGGGCGCCGCGGTCGTGTTGGTGAAGACCGCAGCTTCGAGCGGATCCTGCGTGCCCGTCTGGAACTCCGCGCTCGCGGCGACGATCACGAAGTCCGACGAGCGCGCGACGAACAGGTCGAAGTCGTCGGCAGCCGCGCCGAACCGGTTGTTCCATTGCAAGATCACGATCAGCGAGCAAGAGGGCGGCACCACGAGGGTGTTGCCGATGTCCGTGCTGCCGGGAAGGTAGTTGTGGACCGCGGGGTAGTCGCTGCCCGGAAAGTTCTGGCCCGTCACCGGGTTGTACCCGGACCGGTAGTGCTCCTGGGCCTGGTTGCCCGCCGCGCTCACGTAGACTCGCCCGCCCGTCGCGAAGCTCCTCACGGTTTCGGCGATGAGGCCGTCCTCGAACTTCGGCTCCCCGAAGAAGGCGAGGTCGTCCACCACCACTCGCGCCCCGGCAGCGGCCAGCGCGTTGATGCCATTCGCCATGTCCACGCTCGTGGTGGGCCCGTAGAACGCGAGCGCCGCTCCCGGCGCCAGGTCGTGGACGATCTCGAGCAACGCCGTTCCTTCGTTGCCGCTGCCCGGCGCGAGGACCTGGACATCGCCGGGGAGATCCTGGCTCACGACGGACTCGGCGAGGTGATCGACGCCGTCGGAGATGACCCCGACCTTGACGCCGGCCCCGCTGACGCCGAAGGCGGAGCGCGCCGCGGCAGCCCCGAGGATCCCGTCGCCCGGCGTGTTCACGGCCCCGGCGCCCTCGCGCATGCCGTACGCCGGGGGCTTCACCTCCTTGACCGCGTCCAGGGCGGCGACGTCGTCGAGGGCGTGGCTGGGAACCCATCCCTGGATGAGGCGTCGCGTGGGCACCGTGGCCTCGACGCGAAGGCCGAGCGCCTCGAGCTCGGCGACGTGCTCGGGGCGCCACTCGGTCAGGACGACGTAGACGTGAATCTCTCCGGCCTGGTTGACGCGCACGAGCTTGGTCGAGAGCGTCTTGAGCCCCGCGGGCGTCGATTCCGTCGACCGTCGCACCTCGACGGCGGACGCCACGGCGGAGATCGGCGAGTGGACCTTGCGAGAGCGCGACGGCTTCGACCGCGCGGTCGCGCCGCTCCCGTCGGAGATCGTTCCGGACGGGGCTCAGGCCGGACGCGGGCAGGGCGGGGCGTCCCGCCTCGCACAGGTCGTTGGGGGCGGTGCCGGAGCAAGCGCCGCCGTAGACAGGTCCAGCCAGCAACAGCGCGATGGCCAACACAAGCAATGGCATGGCAGCGTGCTCCTCGTCATGGCGGCCGGTCGACCGGGCCTCGAAGTGTGCGGCAACCCTACGGGGTAGACAGAGGCCCAGTCAAGATTTCCGTGCCGTTATTGAGGGCGTAGACTGCGGAGCTTCGGATTCGGGCCTGGCTCGGGGGGGGGGGTGGGGGGGGGCGGCGGGCCAGGGTCTGGGTTGGGGGGGGCGGAGGGGCAACGAAGCAGATGGGCCTTTTTCAGCATCCTGCTGGTCGGACCCGCCAGACCTCCGCCCTATGGCACACTGGCGCGGGAGGAAACGCTCATGGCCAACCGCGCGCGTATCGTGAACCCGCAGTACCTCGTCGAAACGGAGTGGCTGGCCGCGCACCTGGCGAATCCGGGCCTCCGCGTCTTCGATTGCACGACCTACCTCGATCCCGATCCCGTCACCGTCTATGCGGCCCGGAGCGGCCGGCCGGACTGGGAACAGGGACATATCCCGGGCTCGGACCATCTCGACCTCCAGGGCGAGCTGTCGGATGTCTCGAGCCCGCTCCGCTTCACCATGCCGGCGCCCGAGCAGTTCGCCGCGGCCATGTCGCGCCACGGCGTGGGCGACGGCACCCGCGTGGTGCTCTACAGCGCCGGCAGCGTGATGTGGGCGGCGCGCATCTGGTGGATGCTGCGGGCGTTCGGGTTCGACGACGTCGCCATCCTGAATGGCGGCCTCGACAAGTGGAAGGCCGAGGGCCGGCCGCTGTCGACCGAGCCGCCCCGGCATCTCCCGGCCCGGTTCGTGGCGCGGCCGCGCCCGGAGATGATCGCGACCAAGTCCCAGGTGGCCGCGGCGATCGGCGATCCGCGGGCCTCGGTCGTCAATGCGCTCACCGCGCGCCAGCACACGGGCGAGGGCGGCGTCCACTACGGCCGGCCCGGGCGCATCGCGGGCAGCGTGAACGTGCCCGCCCATCGCCTGGTCGACGGGGAGACCAAGGTGTTCCTGCCCGCGGGCGACCTCGCGGCGATGTTCGCGGAAACCGGCGCCGACCGGGCGGACAAGGTCATCACCTACTGCGGCGGCGGCATCGCGGCGAGCGCCGACGCCTTCGTCCTGGCCTTGCTGGGCCACGACAATGTCGCGGTCTACGACGGCTCGCTGTCGGAGTGGGTCAAGGACCCGGCCGCGCCCATGGAAACGGGCCCGGCCTGCATCCCGCGAGCGGCGCGGACGTTGATCTCGAGCGAACGCGCGTCAGCGCGTCGCCGGCTCGAGCGCGCTGCGCATCACGCTGAGCCCGACACCGAGCCCCGTGGCCAGGCCGTCCTCGTTCATCTCGAACTCGGGGGCATGGTGGGGCGCCGGACGGCCGTGCGTGGGCTTGATCCCCACCCGGAAATAGCAGCCCGGGCGCGCGCGCAGGAACAGGCTCATGTCGTCGCTCGCCATCACGAGTCCGCCCTCCTCGACCGCTCCGTCACCCACCACGCTCGCCGCGCACTGCCGCACGAAGGCGCTCTGGGCGTCGTGATTCACGACCGTGGGCGTGGCGCCGCCCTCGAAGCGCACGCGCGCCTCGGTCCGGTAGGCCCGCGCGATGTCCGCGGCATAGGCGCCGAGCCGCTCCTTGAGCTGGGCGCGCACGCGATCGCTGAACGTGCGGATCGTGCCGCGCATCGTCGCCGTCTCGGGGATGATATTGCCCTTGGTCCCGGAGAGGAGCTGCCCCACGGTGACCACCGCGGTCTCCTGGGCGGCCACCTCGTGAGACACCAGGTGCTTGAGCCCGAGGAGGATATTCGCCGCGGCGGTCATCGGGTCGACGGACAGATGCGGCATGGCGCCGTGCCCGCCCTTGCCCACCACGTCGATCTCGAAGTAGTCGCACGAGGCCATGCTGGGCCCGGGCCGCACCTCGACGTGGCCCGCCGCGGTGAGCGTCGTGAGATGGAGCCCGTACACCTCGTCCACGTGCGGGTCGTCCAGCACGCCCTGCCGCGATCATCGGCTCGGCACCGCCGATCACCTCCTCCGCGGGCTGGAAGATGAAGACGGACGTGCCCGCCACCTCGGCGCGGCGCGCGGACATGATCTCGGCCATCGTGATGGCGATCGCCGTATGCCCGTCGTGGCCGCACGCGTGCATCGCGCCCTTCGTCCCCGAGGTGAACGGCGCCTCGAGCCGCTCGGTGAGCGGCAGCGCGTCGATGTCGGCCCGCCAGGCGATGGTGCGGCCCGGCCGGTCGCCGTGGAGGATGCCGACCACGCCCGTCCCCGCGATGCCCGTCCGCACCTCGAGCTTGGCGCCGTGCAGCCGCTCGGCGATGATCTCGGCGGTGCGCCGCTCCTGGAACGACAGCTCGGGATGGCGGTGGAAGTCCCGCCTGAGCGCGATGAGCCCGTCCTGCCGCTTGTCCACCTCCTGCGACCACTCGATCGCCGTCTTCGCCATGGCCGGCTCCTCCGCTCGTCGGATTGGTAACCCGCCGAGTCTACCCCAGATCGCGACCTGCGGCTCGACGGCCCGCGGCCCGGTACGAATGACCGGGAGGCTTCCGGCGCTTGACCGGCCACAGCAAGCGATGTACATACATCACATGGTCAGGACACAGCTCTATCTGGATGAGGCCATCCATCGTCGCCTGAGCGGACTCGCGCGCAAGCAGGGCCGCACGATCTCCGAGCTGGTCCGCGACGCGCTGGTCAGAACCTACGGAGCACCCGGCGCGGACCAGCGACGCTGCCAGCCTCCGCGCGATCGAGGGTCTATGGCGCAATCGGAAAGACATCGCCGACACCGACGAGTACGTGAGACACCTTCGCCGCGATACGCGCCGTCTCCGCAGCCCGAAGGCGTAGCTGGCGTGCTCCTGGACTCGGACATCGTCATCGAGATCCTGCGGGGACGCGCGAGCATC
>CAWIZN010000067.1:0-46990 GCA_963840495.1 uncultured Candidatus Rokubacteria bacterium | reverse complement strand
CCGGCGGCCGTCATCGAAACTTCATCCGGAGAAATTGAACGGGTTTCACACACCCCATGCATCCTCAGCGCCATGGATAGCGGCGTCACTCACAACGCGGGCGCGACGGAGGACAGCATGCACGGCGGATCGGATCCGGAGTTCAGATGGCTGGAGCGCGGAGAGGGCGAGCCGGTGGTGCTCCTCCACGGGCTCATGGGACGGATGGATCACTGGGAGGCGGTGCTGGAGCACCTGGGCGATCAGTGCCGGCCCATGGCGCTCTCGCTGCCCATCTTCGATGCGCGGCTCGGCGAGGTGTCCATCCCGGAGCTCGCCCGCCACGTCGCGCGATTTCTCGACGCGCTCGATATTCCGCGCGCGGTGGTCGGCGGGAATTCCCTCGGCGGGCATGTCGCCCTCGAGCTCGCGCTGTCTTGCCCGGACCGGGTCTCGGGGCTGATCCTCGCCGGCTCCTCCGGGCTCTTCGAGCGCGGCTTCACCCGGGGGGTGCCGCGCCGGCCGACGGCGGAATACGTGCGGGCCAAGCTGGAGGAGGTCGTCTACGATCGCGCGCTCGTCACGCCGGCATGGGTCGAATCCGTGCGCCAGGTGGCGAACACGCGGTCCTGCGCGCTCCGCCTGGTGCGCTTCGCCAAGGCCGCCAAGCGGGACAGCATCGCCGAGCGGCTGCCCGCGCTGCGGCTCCCCACGCTCCTGGTCTGGGGCATGAACGACGTCGTGACCCCGCCGGACGTGGGGCACCGATTCAATGCGCTGATCGCGGAGTCTCAGCTCTGGCTCCTCGCCCGCTGCGGCCACGTGCCGATGCTGGAGCGGCCTGAGCCCTTCAACCGGGTGGTGGCGGACTGGCTCGAGACGACGCGTCTCGCGCGCGAGCGGCCCGCGCGCCTCGCCGGAGCGGCCCGATGATCGCGCGCGCGGCGGCGCCGCTGCTCGACTGGTATGCCGGGCGGCGCCGGCACGAGCTGGGCCGCGTGTCGCGCGACGGGGCGGCCGTCCAGGAGGCCGTGCTCCGGCGATTGGTCGCGGCGGCCCGCGATACGGAGTTCGGTCTCGCCCACGGCTTCAGCGGCATCCGGTCGGTGGCGGAATACCAGGAGCGGGTTCCCGTCCGCGACTACCGCCATTTCCGGCCGCTCTGGCAGCGCGCGCTCGACGGCGAATCCGGCGTGACGTGGCCGGGGCGGTGCCGAGACTGGGTGAAGACGTCCGGGACCACGTCCGGCGACAAGGTGATCCCCGTCACGCGGGAGGCGCTCGCGTCGCATCGAAAGGGCGGCTGGGATGCGCTCCTCATGGCGACGGAGCGCGTGGGCGCGCGCCACCTGATCGGCGGCCCGATGCTGTTTCTCGGCGGCAGCACCGCGGCCCGGCCGGCGGGCGCGGGGAGCCGCGTCGGTGACCTGTCCGGTCTCGCCGTCCGCAGGCTGCCACCCGGCCTGCGCGGCCTGTACTCCCCGGGCCCGCGATCTCGGCCATCCCGGAGTGGGAGGATCGGCTCGAGGCGGTGGCGGCACTCGCCGCGGGGCAGGACCTGCGGCTGATCAGCGGCATGCCGTCCTGGCTCGTGATCCTGCTCGAGCGCGTGGCCCGGGCGCGGCGGGCGTCGGGGCGGCCCATCCGGCACCTCGGGCAGTGCTGGCCGAACCTGCGCGTGCTGATCCACGGGGGCGTGGCCTTCGCCCCGTACGCCTCGGTGCTCGACGCGTGGTCGTGCTCCCCGCTGGAGCGCGTCGAGGTCTACCCGGCGTCGGAGGGCTTCGTCGCGGTGCAGACGGAGGCGAGCGGCGGCCTCACGCTCATGCTCGACTACGGCATCTTCTACGAGTTCGTGCCGGTGGAGGACCTGTCGAGCGAGTCGCCGAGGCGGCACACGGTGGCCGACGTCGAGCTGAACCGCTCGTATGCGCTCGTGATGTCGACGCCGGGCGGTCTCTGGTCGTACGTGCTCGGCGACACGGTGCGGTTCACCCGGCGCGACCCGCTGCGCCTGGTGATCACCGGCCGCACGCGCCACTACGTCAATGCCTTCGGCGAGAACGTCATCGTGGAGGAGATCGAGCGCGCGCTGGTCGGCGCCTGCCGCCGGACCGAGGCGGAGGTGGTCGAGTTCACGGTGGCGCCGAGCTATCCGGGCGCCGGGGAGCCGCGGGGCGGCCACGAGTGGCTCGTCGAGTTCCGGATCCCCCCGCAAGAGCCCGAGGAGTTCGCGCGCATCATCGACGAGACGCTGATCGCGCTGAACGCCGACTACCGGACGAAGCGGACGGGCGACGTGGGCATGATCGCACCGATCGTCACCGCGCTGCCCGCCGGGACCTTCCACCGCTGGATGCGGGCCGGCGGCAAGCTCGGCGACCAGCACAAGGTACCCCGCGCCACCAATGACCGCGCGATAGCGGACGCCCTCCTCGCCCTGGCCCCTGGCGCCGCGCGGCCCCTCGCCGCAGCCGCCGTCTAGCGCGTGATCCGGAATCGATCGGTGACCGGGCGGGTGGCCGTTCGCGAATCACGCGGGCTAAACGGCACCGATGACCTGCCGGGTGTCGCGCAACCTTCACGCGAAGGTCATGTCCGCGAAACCTCGGCTGACTACGCTCCCACCCGCGATGACCCGAGCGACCTCACCCAGAGTGATCCTCGACGGCGTGAGCCGGCGATTCGGCGACCAGGTCGCCCTGGACCGGGTCTCCGTCACGGTGGAGCCCGGGGAGCTCGTGGCCATCATCGGCCGCTCGGGGGCGGGGAAGACGACGCTCATCCGGTGCCTCTCGCGCTCCCTCGTCGCGACGGAAGGCGTGATCCGCTGCGGCGGCCAGGACGTGAGGACGCTGCGGGGCGCGGCGCTCCGGGCGCACCGCGCCCAGGTCGGCGTGATCTATCAGCAGTTCAACCTGGTCAAGCGGCTCCGCGTGCTCGACAACGTGCTCGTCGGCCGGCTGCCCCACCTCCGCGGGTGGCGGCGCTGGGCGTCGCTCGGCCGCTACTTCGGCGCGAATGACCGGGAACTCGCGTCTCGGTCCTCGTGATCACCTACGAGCCCGCGGTGCCGGCAGGTCGCCTTCGCCGTCCGATCGTGGTCTGGGACTAACTGTCAAGGGAGGATCGAGCGGTGCACAAGGTTCTTCGGACCCTGTTCAGGGACCACTGGGCGAAGCTGACGGACGCTGATCTGGATCGGGTGGACGGCCAGGTCGCGCGGCTGACGGCGCTCCTGGGGGAGAAGTACGGCTACCCGCGCCGGCGCGCGGAGCGCGAGCTCCTCCAGTTTCCTCGACGACTCGATGCGGAGGGTGGAGCGGGGTGCCCTGCAGACCGCCCGATCTGACGGATCAGGAACGCAGGTAACGCGGATCGGCGTGTCGGGTGAGAAGCGCGGCGAGGCGATGCGCGATGCCGGCGAGCGGAAAGAACGCGCCCGGGGCGCCCTTGTCGATGCTCCGGATCTCCGATGACAGCTCGAAGTAGCTGACGGCGCTGTCGGGGGCGAGCACGAAGGGCGGCTGGCCGGCGCGAAGCAGGAGGTAGCTCATGACCAGGGCGGCCGTTCGGTGATTGCCCTCGACGAAGAGCTGGGGCTTGCTCACGATCCGCGCGCACGCGCCGGCGGCGAGATCCCAGACCGGGTCGCGCCGATGGCGCGCATGCCATTCCACGAGATCCTCGATGCCGCCGCCCGGCTCTTCGTAGAAGCGCCGCTCCGTCGCCTGAAGGTGGCGGGCGTACAGCACGCGCCGCGCCGGGTCGGTCCCGCACAGCACGAGGGTGTTCATCTCGAGCAGGTGCCGGAGCTGGCCCATGGCCAGGACATCGACGCCCTCGGCCACGAGCGCGTCGACGAACGCGTAGCCGGCCAGCATATTGTCGACGACGCGATCGTCCAGCGGGTCGCGGGCGGCGCCCAGGTCGCCGGCGGGGTCTCCGACCAGCCGCTGCACGTGACGCAGCGACGCCTCCACGGCGGCGAGATTCAGGCGGCCGCGCACGTGAGCGGCCTGGGGGCGCCAGGTGGTCACGCGCGCTCGCTTAGTCTATCCGCTCGACCGCGGCGAGCGACAGCGTGGCGATCTCCGGCGGGAGGGGAATATAGCCGAGGTCGCGGCTGTGCGCCTGCCCCTCGGTGAGGCCCCACGTGACGAACTTCCTGAGCGCCGCCACCTTGTCGCGGTCCGGGTAGCGATCGTACAGGAGGAGCCAGGTATAGGAGACGATCGGGTACGCGTCCTCGCCGTCGGGATCGGGGAGGAAGAGCCGGAGATTCGGCGGCATCCGGGACACGCTCTGCGCCAGCGCGATCTGGCCGGCCCGCTCGCCCGGCTCGACATAGCGCCCCGCCTTGTTCTGAAGCTGGGCCATCGGCAGGCCGAGCCGCTTGGCGAAGTGGTACTCGACGTAGCCGATCGAGTCCTCGCTGCCCCGGATCCGCCCGGCCACACCCTCGTTGCCGCGCGCGAGCATGGCCGCGCCTCGCCAGTCCACGAGGTTGCCGACGCCCGGCCCGCGGTCCCGCCAGGCCTCGCTGATCGCGGCCAGATGGTTGGTGAGGGCGAACGTCGTCCCGCTGCCGTCCTGACGGGCGACGAGGGCGATGGTGCGGTTCGGCAAGGTGAGGCCGGGGTTGACGGCGCGGATCCGCGGATCGTTCCAGGTGCGGATGCGCCGGGCGAAGATGTCCACGTAGACGTCGCGGCTGAGCTTGAGAGGACCGTCGAGCCCCGGCACATTGTAGGCGAGCACGACGATGCCGGCGGACGCTGGGATGAGCCGGGCGCCGGCCTGGACGCGGGCCATCTGCTCGTCGCTCAGGGCGGCGTCGCTGGCTCCGAAGTCGACGGACCCGGACTGGAAGCGCCGCTGCCCCTCGCCGCTGCCCACGGCGTCGTAGGAGATCGACACTCTCGGATCGACCTGCCGGTAGGCCTGGATCCACTTCTCGTAGAGCGGCGCGGGGAAGGTCGCGCCCGCCCCTTTCAGGACGACCTTGGCCCTGGCCGTGTCCTGACTCTGGGCCGCCGGGGCGACCGTCAAGAGCACGGCCGCGAGCGCGATCGCGAGGCGCCGCATGGGACTAGCTGAACTGGCCGGACACGTACTCCTTGGTGAGCTGCTCCTGGGGGCTTTCGAAGAGCTGCTTCGTCGGACCGGATTCGACGAGGTATCCGGTGCGGCTGCCCTGGGAGATGTCCACGGAGAAGAACGCGGTCATGTCGGCGACGCGCTGCGCCTGCTGCATATTGTGCGTCACGATCGCGATCGTGTAGTTCTCCTTGAGCCGGATCATCAGCTCCTCGATGCGCCGCGTGGCGATGGGGTCGAGCGCCGAGCAGGGCTCGTCCATGAGGAGCACCGAGGGCTCGGTGGCGACGGCGCGGGCGATGCACAGGCGCTGCTGCTGGCCACCGGACAGCGACAGCCCGCTGTTCTTGAGCTTGTCCTTGACCTCGTCCCAGAGCGCGGCCTGCCGGAGGGCTTGCTCGACCCGGTCGGCGACCTTGCCCTTGAAGCGATTGAGCTTGAGCCCGAACGCCACGTTGTCGAAGATGCTCATCGCGAAGGGATTCGGCTGCTGGAAGACCATGCCGATGTACCGGCGCACGGCCACCGGGTCCACGTTCCGCGCGTAGACGTCCTTGCCCTGGAAGTGGACGTGTCCCTGAAAGCGGAACCCCCGGATGAGGTCGTTCATGCGGTTCAGGCTGCGCAGCACGGTGCTCTTGCCGCAGCCCGACGGCCCGATGAACCCCGTGATCTTTCCTCGCTCGACCACGACGTGGCTGTCGCGCACGGCGAGGAAGCCCCCGTAGTAGACCTGATCCAGCTTGCAGTCGATCACGACCCCCGACGTCCCGGGTTCGGTAGGCCTGCTCGTGTCGTGGCCGTTGGTGTGGGGCGTGGCCCCCGGTGTCCGAGAACTCGTCGGGCTCATGGATTCGTACCCTCCCTCTCTCACACTCGACGCCGCCCGATCAGGCGGCTCGTGACGTTGATGACGAGGACCATCAGGACCAGCACCAGTGACGCGGCCCAGGCCAGCTCGATCTGGTTCTCGAACGGCATGCCGGCGAAGTTGTAGATCAGCACGGCGAGCGAGGCGGTGGGCTGCATCAGGCGCGGCTGGCCGCCCTCGAACAGCCAGTAGCTGCTGAACAGCGCGGTGAACAGGAGAGGAGCCGTCTCGCCCGCGGCCCGCGCCACCGCGAGCATCACCCCGGTCAGGATGCCGGGCGTCGCGGTGGGCAGGAGCACCTTCCAGACCACCTGGGTCCGGGTGCAGCCCATGCCGAAGGCCGCGTCCCGGGTGATCCTCGGGACGGCCCGGATGGCCTCCTCCGCGGTGAGCACCACCGTCGGCAGCATCAGCACCGCGAGGGCCAGCCCGCCGGCGGGCGCCGAGTAGGTGCCGGTCAGGAGCACCACGACGGCGTAGGCGAAGACGCCGGCCAGGATGGACGGCAGGCCGGTGAGCGTCTTGGTGGCGAATCGGGCGGCCTGGGCGAGGCGGCTATTGGGTCCCAGCTCGGCGAGGAACACCGCGCTCAGGACGCCGACGGGGATGCTGATGATCGCGGCGATGCCCACCATCACCACGGTGCCGACGATGGCATTGCCGAACCCGCCGCCCATCTCGAAGCCGGCGGGAGGCAGCTCCGTGAAGAGGCTCAGGCTGAGCCGCGAGCCCCCGCGCACGATGAGCATCCAGAGCACGGAGACGAGGGGAATGCCCGCGATGACCGCGGCGGTCCACACGCCGATCGTGAGCAAGAGGCTCGTGAGCGCCCGGCGCTCGAACGGGGACCGCTCGAGGCGGGTGGCGGGAATCGCCGCGCGCGCCGCCGCCATCGCGCCCGGATCGCTCATGTCCGCGCTATCTTCCGGGACGACACGGCCATGATCGCCTCGCCGAGCGCGTTGACGATCAGCGTGATGGCGAGCAGGACCAGCGCCGCGTACATCAGCACCTGGACTTCCTTCGGACCCGCTTCAGGGAAGTTGAGCGCGAGGAGGGCGGCCAGGGTATTGGCGGGCGAGAAGAGCGAGAGGCTGATCTGGTTCGAGTTGCCGATCAGCATCGCCAGGGCCATGGTCTCGCCGAGCGCGCGGCCGAAGCCCAGCACGAGCGCCCCGAAGATGCCGGTCGAGGCGGCGGGCAGCAGAACTCTGAGAATGGCCTCCCACTCGCGTGGTGCCCATGCCGTACGCCGCCTCCTTGACCTTGTACGGCACGAGGCGGAGCGCGTCCTGGGAGACGGCGGCGACCGTCGGCAGGATCATGATGGCCAGGACCAGGCTCGCCGGCGCCATCCCGGGGCCGCTCAGCGTCGTCCCGAAGAAGGGGATCCAGCCGAGGTGCTCGTAGAGCCAGCCCGCCACGGGCCGCATGGCGGGGACGACGACGAAGAGGCCCCAGAGCCCGTACACCACGCTGGGGATGGCGGCGAGGAGCTCGACGATGGTCCGGAACACCTGGGCCAGCCGCGGCTCGAGGAAGTCCTGGGTCAGGAAGATCGCCATCGCCACGCCGAAGAACCCGCCGATGGCCAGCGCCAGCAGCGAGCTGTAGAGCGTGCCCCAGATCTGCGGCAGGACGCCGAACTGCTGCCGGCCGACGTCCCACGTCGTCGACGTGAGAAAGCCCAATCCGTGATCGCGCATGGCGACCAAGGCCTTGCCGCCAATGGTCCAGAGGATGAAGGCCAGGAGCAGCAGGATCAGGCAGACTCCGACATGGGCCAGGGCGCGGAACGCACGGTCGGCGAAATAGTCCCAGGTCGTGGGCGGCCCCGAGACGGAACGCCTGTTTCGCGATCGGGATCGAGCCCGATGAGGCTCATGCCCTCGGGCTCACTGGATGCTCGCCGAGGCCTTCCGCACCGCCGCGACGACGGTCTCGGGCAGCGGGATATAGCCCATCGCGGCGCTCGTCTTCTGGCCTTCCGTCAAGCAGTACTCGACCATCTGCCGGAGAGCCGCCGCCTTCTTCGGATCCTTGTTCTCCTTGTAGAAGAGCATCCACGTGTACGTGGCGATCGGGTAGGACTTGGGGCCCTCCGGGTCGGAGATCCACGCGCGCAGGTTGGCCGGCAGCGGCACGCTGGCCAGCGCCGCCGGGCCACCCTCCCCGCCGGGGCCGACGAACTGACCCGCCCGGTTCTGGAGCTGCGCCATCTCGAGCTTGGCGAACTTGGCGAAGGCGAACTCGATGTAGCCGATGGCGCCGGGGGTCTGCTTGATGGTGGCGGTGACGCCGTCGTTCTTGGGGGAGGCCACGAACTTGTCGCTCTTCGGCCAGTTCACCGTCGTCCCGGCTCCCGGGCCCTTGCTCCACTCCTCGCTGATCGCGGCGAGGTGTAGCGGCACTCCGTCGCCGGACCGCCAGGGGCCACCGGCGAGTGTATGGTCGTCGGCTGACGGATCGGTTGAGTCGCAGTACGGGCTTGGCGACGAGCACGGCCGACCGCATACTTGCCCAGCGAGGCCCTGGTCGCCGCCATCTGGCGGCAAGGACGACCTCGGCCGGCGCCATCCACGGGAGGATCGCCATGGCAGCGAGCAGAAACCGAATCCTCACGACGCACGTCGGCAGCCTGATCAGGCCCCCCGAGCTGATTCCATGGCTCGAGGCCAAGCAGGAGGGGCGCCCTCTCGAGGAGGCGGGGTTCGCATCCGCCCTCCGCCAGTCGGTGGCCACCGTCGTCCGGCAGCAGGCCGAGGCCGGGATCGACATCGTCAGCGACGGCGAGTTCGGCAAGACGGTGAGCTGGTCGCGCTACGTGCTGGAGCGGCTCGGCGGCATCGAGCACCGACCGAGCGCCACGCCCTTGATCTCGGCCATCCACGGCAAGGACCACCGCGACTTCGCCGAGTTCTACACCGAATACGAGGGCACCCACGGCGCGGCGGGCCTCGGGAAGTCGATCAGCCCGACCGGTGGCTGGGCCATCACGGGACCCATCACGTACATCGGTCACGCGGCGATCGGCCGCGACATCGCCAATGTCAAAGCGGCCCTGGCTGCGACCCCGGTGGCCGGCGGCTTCCTCCCGGTGGTGGCGCCAGCCAGCGTCCTGCCGCAGCGGAAGGACGAGTACTACCGGAGCGAGGAGGAGGCGCTCTTCGCAATCGCCGGCGCGCTGCGCGAGGAGTACAAGGCCATCGTCGATGCCGGACTGACCGTCCAGATCGACGACGCCTTCCTGGCCACGACGTACGACGTCATGGTCCCGCCCCGCAGCCTCGAGGACTATCGCAAGTGGGCAGCGGTCCGGGTCGAGGCGCTCAACCATGCGCTCGATGGCATTCCGGAAGAGCGGAGCCGGTACCACGTCTGCTGGGGCAGCTGGAACGGTCCGCACACCAATGACGTCGCGGCCCGGGACATCATCGACCTGATCCTGCGCGTCAAGGTGGGCGGCTACTCGCTCGAGATGGCGAACCCGCGCCACGAGCACGAATGGCGGGTATGGGAGCACGTCAAGCTCCCCGACGGCAAGGTCCTGCTCCCGGGCGTGATCAGCCACGCGACGAACATCGTGGAGCATCCCGAGCTGGTGGCCGAGCGCCTGGTGCGACTGGCGCGGCTGGTCGGACAGGGGAGGGTCATCGGCAGCACTGATTGCGGCTTCGCACAGGGCCCGTTCGGGCGGCGCGTGCACCCCAGCATCATGTGGGCAAAATTGCGGGCACTCGCCGAGGGCGCCGCACTGGCGACGCGCGCTCTGTCGAGCGCGGCCTCCTGAGGGGCGGATCGCGCGCGATCGAATGGCTTCTGAGTCGATGAGGATCGCCACCCCGGATCTGGTGACGAACTCGTACTTTCCCGCCCTGGCCGCGGAGGAGCTCGGCGTCTACCGCGAGGAGGGCGTCGATGCGCACGTCGAGCTGCTGCCCTCGCTCGACACGGTCAATGCGCTGCGGGACGGCGCCGTGGACTTCGTGGCCGGCGGCGCCCATACCACGCTGCTCGCGTTCCCGCAGTGGCAGGGGGCGAAGCTCGTCGTCACCCTGTCGCAGGGCACTCCGTGGCTCCTGGTCTTGCGTGCGGACCTCCCAGCCCGGCGCGGCGACCTCACCGCCGTCAGGGGGCTGCGCATCGGAGCCGCTCCTGGGCCAGACCGGGCGCTCCTCCACCTCCTCGGTAAGGTCGGCCTCGATCCCGCCCGTGACGGGATCGCGATCGGGCCGGTGCCCGGGGCGCTCGAGCCGGGCGCATCGTTCGGCGTCGTCGCCGCCGACGCGCTCGAGCGCCGGCTCGTCGACGGATTCTGGGCCAACGCGCTCGGCAGCGAGACCGCCGTCCGCCGGGGGGTCGGGAAGATCGTCGCCGACGTCCGTCGCGGCGACGGCCCGCCGGAGGCGGGCCGCTACACGTTCGCCGCCCTCTCGACGACCGAGGCGCTGGTCGCTCGCGAGCCGGAGCGCGTGGCGGCGATCGTGCGCGCGATCGTGCGGACCCAGCGCTTGTTGAAGCTGGAGCCCGCCCGAGCGACCGAGGTCGGCCGGCGGCGGTTCCCGCCCGCGTCCGCGGAAATGATCGCGGGGATCGTCGAGCGCGATCTGCCCTTCTACGATCCCGTCATCTCGCCGGCCGCGGTCGCGGCGATGAACACCTTCGCGCAGGCCATCGGCCTGCTCGCGACGCCGGTGGCCTACGACGCGGTCGTCGCGACGCGCTTCCGCGGTCTCTGGTCGCCACCGAGCTGATCGGCAGCCTCTCGGTGCCTGCGAGCTGGCCCTCGCCGCTGGTGGCGCGACGGCGGGGACAACGAGGCATCACGGGGGCGCCTCGAGCCGCACAGTCACACGAGCGGGACGGGACGCTTACTCGTGAGCCTCCAGCGCTTCCTCGATCCACAGCGGCGCATAGCGATGTGTCGCCTCCTTGTCGGCTGTTTGCGATGGACACCTTGCGCTATGGTCCGGCCAAGGTCGCTGGCTAGGCCGGTTGGACCTCCTTGTGCTTCACCGTGACCTTCTTGATCGGGCCGGTGAAGTCGTTCTTCCACGGGTCGTAGTCGGTAGTCACTGGCGAATAGGCGTCGACGGCCGATGTCCGCCGTCTCGGCGGCTCCTCCCACGGGACATCATGCAATGTACATGAGATCGCCGGCGTGAGACGTCGGACATGCCTGCGCCCACGCCCCGACCACGCCCCGTTCGTCCTATTGTGCGGAAAGGGGGATGTCGGTACACTTCTGCGATCGACGACGGCCGTACCTACGCCTGAAAGGAGAATGCGTCAATGAAGGTACACAAACCCGACGAAATCCCTGCTCAGCCCGTCAACGCTCCTTTGTTCACGGGTGGTCCCGTGACGCGGCAAACGCTGCTGACGCCTGAATCAAGCAACTATTTCAATCTGGGTATCGTCAACTTCGGCCCTGGTGCGCGAAACAAGATGCACACCCATAGTAGTGATCAGGTTCTATTTGTGACCGCCGGCAAGGGCATCATCGCGACGGAAACGGAACAGCAGATCATCACGCCAGGCGATGTCGTCCATATTCCCTCGGAAGAGAAACACTGGCATGGAGCCACGCACGACTCGGCGTTCTCTCACATCGCGTTGACGGCGAAGGGCAGTACAACCACGCAAGTAGAAGAGTAAGCCTGACACGATCGGCGCCGCGAATCCGGAGAGGTGCTGCGCCGAGTCGTCGTCGAGCCGAGGCGTCGCGATCGTGATCGAGAGAGGAGCGCTGAGGGAGGACGATATGTCGCTTCGAGACAGGGGCGCCATCACCGGCGTCGGCGAGACGGCGTACAGCCGGAATTCCGGCCGGAGCGTCGTCGCCCTCCAGATGCAGGCGTCGCTGGCAGCCATCGGCGACGCCGGGCTCACGCCGAAGGACATCGACGGCATCATCCCGTACACGACCAGCGGGGTCGTCGCCGAGGACTTCGTCACGAACTTCGGCATCCCGGACCTCCGCTTCTCGGCCACGACGCCGATGGGCGGCGCGAGCTGCGTCGCGGCCGTCCAGTGCGCGGTGGCCGCGATCAGCGCCGGGATCTGCCGGCACGTCCTGATCCCGCTGGGACGCAACGGCGCCTCGGAGAGCCGCATCGGGACGCGCGTCCGGCAGCTGCCGCAGTTCCGCGTGGTCGGCGAGTTCGAGATGCCCATCGGGGCCCTCGCGCCCGCCCAGCTCTACGCACCGATGGCGCGGCGGCACATGGAGCTCTACGGCACCACCTCTCGCCAATTCGGCGAGATCGCGGTGACGACCCGCCGCCACGCGGCGCTCCACGGCAACGCGATGATGACGAAGCCCATCACGCTCGAGGACCATCAGCAGTCGCGGATGATCGCCGACCCGCTGCGGCTGCTCGACTGCAGCCTCGAGAGCGACGGCGCCGCCGCGGTGGTCGTGAGTGCTGGCGAGCGCGCCCGAGACTTGAAGAAGCGGCCCGTCTACGTCTCCGGCGTCGCCGAAGGCCATCCCGATTCGCCGAGCACGATCACGCAACGGCCCGATCTCACCACGCTCGGCACCGCCAAGGCCGCGCCGCGCGCGTTCGCCATGGCCGGGGTGACGGCCGCGGACATCGACGTCGCCGAGATCTACGACTGCTTCACGTACATCGTGCTGTGCCAGATCGAGGACCTCGGCTTCTGCAAGAAGGGCGAGGGCGGTGCGTTCGTGGAGGGTGGCGCGCTCGGACTCGGCGGCCGGCTGCCCGTGAACACCCACGGTGGCCTCCTGTCCCAGGCGCACCTGGCGGGCCTGAATCACATCGTCGAGCTCGTCCGGCAGCTCCGGGGCGAGGGCGGCGCCACGCAGGTCCCGGACGCCGAGATCGGGCTGGTGACCGGCTACGGTGACATGGGCGACGGCGCCGTCGCCATCATGAGACGAGGGTGACGCGGTGACGGAGGACGTGTACGCCAAGCCTCTTCCCGAGCCGGGGCGCGACACGAAGCCGTACTGGGACGCGCTCAACGAGGGACGGCTGGTGATCCAGCAGTGCGCCGCGTGTGGGAAGCTCCGCCACTATCCTCGGCCCGTCTGCGACGCGTGCTACTCGATGGAGGTCGCCTGGCGTCAGGTGTCGGGCCGAGGCTCGGTCCATAGCTGGACCGTGGCCCACCATCCGTTCCATCCGGGCTTCAAGACCGAGCTGCCGTACGTGCTGGCGACCGTCGACCTGGAGGAAGGTGTCCGCATGATCGCCCAGCTCCGCGGCGTCGCGCCCGATGCCGTCACGATCGGCCTTCCCGTCGAAGTCACCTTCGAGCGGCCAACCGACGGGTTGACGCTGCCCGCCTTCCGGAGGCCCCGATGACGCGATTGGCCGGCAGGGTGGCGCTCATCACGGGTTCCGGGAGCGGGCAGGGACGGGCAGCGGCGGTCCTGTTCGCGCGTGAGGGGGCGCGTGTGGTGGTCAGCGACGTCAACGTGGCGGGAGGCGAAGAGACGGTGGCAGCTCGTCCGCAAGGCCGGGGCCGAGGCGATCTTCCAGCGCGCGGACGTCTCGAAGGCGAAGGACATCGAGGCCCTCGTCGAGGCGGCGACACGCGCGTATGGCGCGCTCCACGTCCTCTACAACAACGCCGCCATCTATGGCGGCGGCCTCGACGATTTCGTGACCGAGCTCACCGAGGACGGCTGGGACCGGATCCTCGACGTGAACCTCAAGGGCGTGTTCCTCTGCTGCAAGTTCGGGATCCCGGCCCTGATCGCCTCGGGCGGCGGCTCCGTCATCAACATCGCGTCGGCCGCCGGTCTGATCGGCAGCCGGAACCGCTCGCACGCCTACAGCGCGACCAAGGGCGGCGTCATCTCCCTCACGCGAGCCATGGCGGTCGCTTACGCGCGGCGCGGCGTGCGCGTGAATGCGATCTGTCCCGGCGGTGTCGACACCCCGATGATCGCCGGCCTGATCGACACCGAGGAACGCCAGAGCCGCTTCGCGCAGGCGCATCCGCTCGGCCGCCTCGGCACGCCGGAGGACATCGCGTACTGCGCGCTCTATCTGGCCTCGGACGAGTCGTCGTGGGTGACGGGCGCCATCTTCCCGGTCGACGGCGGGTTCACGGCGCAGTAAGTCATGAGCGGCGCCGGGGCGGCTACTCTTGCGCCTCCAGCGCTTCCTCGATCCACAGCCGTCCACAGGGCTCGGCATGGGCCGCCACGGTGAACTTCGAGGTCGGCTCCTCGTAGGTCGTGTCGGCCAGGTCGAAGCAGACCACGCACGGCTCCGGACCGCCCGCCATGGGACGCAGGCGTGTCGACAGGCGCCAGGGGCGGCGGTGAAGCGCGCCGGAGACCAGGAGCCTCCGGACCCGCGATCGCAGGGCATCTTCGCGCTGCTGGTCCGCGTCGGCGGGCGGGGCGGGGTCCCAGGGTCGCCCGTGCACCGCGGTCGTCCGAGTCGCCATCCGTTCGATCATGGAGCTCTCCTTTCATGGTGCCGCTGGTGGAGCCGACGGTCGAGATGGGCTCACGGTAGCGGGTCAACGTTGCGGCGCGGCGACGGTGCGGCAACGACTCCATGGCGGCGACTGACGGGGTGCGACGCGGAGCGCGCGGTCCTGCGCGTCAGTGCTCCGAGCGTCAGCTCTGCCGGGGATCCCGCCGCCTGGCCTCCGGTCGCGAGGGTCAGCCGCCGAGGCGGGCGGCGAGCCGCGCGAGCTCCGCGCCGTCCACGTCGGAGACGAGCGCGTAGCCGAGCCCGCCCGCCTGCCACAGCCTCACGTTGAAGCCGCGCGTGTTCGTCGTCAGCGGACGACCCGGCGCGGGCCAGGCGAGGTCATCGATGCGGCCCACGACGAGCAGGGTGATGGCGTGGAGGCGCCGGCCGTAGACGGCCGCGGCGGCGCGGCGGTCGAGGAAGTACTCGGTGGTGCCGCCGCGCAGGGGGAACTCGGCGTCGCCCGCGAAGGGGATGACCGGCGCAAAGTCGAGGCGGCTCGTGAGCCAAGGGCGAAGCTGATGCACGTCGCCGCTCCGGACGTCGAGCGCATCCGCACGGGCGAGGAGCCGGAGGTGATCGGTCACCGCCTCCGCGACCAGGCGGTCGGCGGCGGGCGGCCGTCCGACCCAGACCGCGACGGCCATGGCGCCCAGCAGGGCGACGAGGCCGACCGCCGCGAGCACGGCGGCGCGCCGGGTGCGAGCGGGGACAGGCCGCGCCGCCGGCGCTGACGTCGCCCACTCGGCGGCGAGCCGGCGCTTGAGCGCGAGCGGGGCCGGGTGCTGGGGGAGGCGGCGCTCGAGCTGCTCGGTCAAGAGGCGCTCGGCCAGATCCTCCCGCGCACACGCGGCGCAGTCGGCGAGGTGAGCGGCCAGCGAACCCGCGAGTGCGACGTCGAGCCGCCCGCGCTGATCGTCGAGCAGGTGGAGGCGGGCCTCGGAGCAGTCCATCGCGGATCCGTTCATCGCGCGTAGTCCTGGAGCAGTCGACGAAGCGCCTGGCGCGCGCGGGCGAGCCGCGACTTCACCGTGCCCACCGCGCAGCCGACCACGGCGGCGACCTCGCCCTCCGTCAGCCCTTCGAGGTCGAGGAGGACGATGGTGCGGGCGTCCTCGGTGAGCTGCATGAGCGCCCGCTCGATGTCCTCGGCCACGAGCTTGCGCAGGCAGTCGAGCTCCGCGTCGTCCCGGAGCGCCGCCGCCTTGGCCGGCAGCGGCGCGGCCGGAGCCACCGTGTCGAGTCCGCCGACGGTGGGGTCGATCCGCCGCCGGCGCGCCAGGCTGAGCCAGGTATTGCGCAGGATCCGGAAGAGCCAGGCCTTGAGATTCGTTCCGGGCTCGAACTGCGCGGCGCCGCGCATCGCCCGCGCATACGTCTCCTGCACGAGATCCTCGGCGTCCGCGCTATTGCCGGTGAGGTAGCGCGCCAGGTTGAAGAGCGTGTCGGCATACGCCAGCGCGTCTTGCCCGATCGAGGCGGAGCGCTCGTCCGCGGACCGAGGGTGCATCACGTCCGGATCGTAGCACGCGGGGCCACCGCGACCTGTCCGCCTCGCATGGAACGGTGCGGGGCGTCATGCGTTAGCACCAGTGAGCAGGTCTGATCGATCGCGGGACGAGGAGGGTTGACATGGCGCGCTGGTCGACGATCGCAGCACTGACCCTGGCGGTGGAGGTCGCGCTGGCCGCGTGGGCGAGTCCCTCGCCGGCCGGCCCGAAGCTGTACGTGGGGCTCTTCCAGGACAATGCCGTCGCCGTGGTCGACACGGCGACGAACCGCGTCGTCGGCACGATCCCGGTGCCCAAGGGACCGCACGGTCTCGTCGTGACGCCCGATGGGCGGAAGCTGTACGTGTCGAGCGACGGCGACTCGTCGGTGAGCGTGATCGACACCGCGAGCGATCGGGTGGTCGCGACGGTCGACGTCGGCGCGAACCCGCACGGCCTCGCGATGGCCCCCGACGGCAAGCTGGTGCTGGTCTCGGCCTGGGGTGCCAATCAGGCCGTGTTCCTGGACACCGCCACCGACCGGGTCGTCGGACGAGTGCCCGTGGCCCAGGCCCACAACGGGACGATCAGCGCGGACGGGCGCTCGGCGTGGGTGGGGTCCCAGCAGCAGGGGGCGACGGCCCTGGTGCGCATCGACATAGCGGGCATGAAGGAAGCGACCCGTGTGCCGCTGGACAAGACACCGCGCGCCCTCGACCTCACGCCGGACGGGCGCCGGCTCTACTTCACCGTGGCCGGCCTCGCCGCCGTCCGGGTGCTCGACACGGCCACCGGCCAGGTCGCGGCGGAGATCCCGGTGGGCGCCTCACCGCATCAGGCCCCTGTCGCCGCCGACGGGCGCTGGGCCCTCGTGCCTGTCCAGGGACCGGGGGAGCTCGGCGTCATCGACACCGCGACCAATACGGTGGCGGCGACCATCCCGGTGGGAAAGACGCCCCACTGGGTGACGCTGAGCTCGGACGGCACGATGGCCTACGTCTCCAATGAGGCGTCGAACGACGTCTCCGTGGTGGACCTCGTCCGCCGCACCGTGGTGGCGACGATCCCGGTTGGCAATGCGCCGCGCAAGGTGGCGGTGCAGCCGGGCCCGATCCGGCAGGCCGGCGCGCCCGTGCCGGCGCCGACGGCCGGGCGCTCCGTCACCATCGAGGGCGTCACCTTCGCCGATCACGGCACGCTGGACGTCGGGACGGCGGCGGAGGTGACCCTGCGCGCGGACGACTACTACTTCGCCCCGACCTTCCTGCGCGGCCGGCCCGGGCAGCACCTGCGGCTCAACGTGGAGAACTCGGCCAACACGCTCCACAACCTGAGCATGCCCGCGCTCGGGATCGACCGCGATCTGCCGCCGCTCGGCCGCGTCGCCCTCGAGGTGACCGTGCCCGCGACCGGCCCCGTCGCCTTCTTCTGCAAGTTTCACGGGCCGCTCGGCCAGAACGGCCAGGTCCTGGTCAGCCGCACCGAGTGACGCCGGGCGCGCTGATCAGGCGAGCGTCGCGCTCCAGCGCCGCTGCATCTCCGCCGGCGACACGTCTTCCACGGGCGTCGCGATCTGCCACTTGTGGCCGAATGGATCCGCGATCATCCCGGTGCGGTCGCCGTAGAACTCGTCCTTGACCGGCCGCAGGACCGTTGCGCCCGCCGCGGCTGCGCCTTCGACGATGCGGTCCACGTCCTCGACATAGAGGTGAAGGGATACGGGCGAGCCGCCGACGGACGCCGGGCTGAGGGCGCCGAAGTCCGGATACTCGTCGGCGAGCATCAGCCGCGAGCCGCGAATCTGAAGCTCGGCGTGGCCGATCCTGCCCTGAGGCTCGGTGAGCCGATTGAGGGCGTCCGTGCCTGCGTCCCGTCCGGCCATCCCGAGCACGGTGTGCGCCACGTCGGCGAGGGTGGATCGCGTTTGCATCGCGCGGGTGCGGAGCCAGCGGAACGCGTCGTCTTCGGAGAGGCGCGCGACCGTCATCAGCCGGCCCTTGGCCCGCTCGATCACCTTTCGATCCGCAAGCTTTCGCCGGAGGACCTCGCGGTCGCTGAATCGCGCAACCGCCAGGTCGAGGGTGGGCGCGAGCTGCGCGGGCTGCAGCGGCGCGACGAGAAAGGCGGCGACGCCCGCCCGCGCCGCGACCTTCAAGAGCGTGCGGCTCGTATTGTGCGTGAAGAGGACGAGTGGGCGCCCTGACTCCGCGAAGGGGAGGAGGTCGGGGCGTGGGCCTGCCGTGCGGCTGGGCTGAAGCACGATGACGTCGGAGGCCGGGTCGGCAACCAGGGACAAGCTGTCGAGGCGCGCCGGGGCCTCGATCGTCACCTGACCACCCGCGTCGGTCACGGCTGCCGTCATGGTCGAGAGCGATTCGCCGGTGAGGCCGAGCAGAGCGACGCGCCAGCGCGCCGGTGTGTCTGTGTCTGTCGAGAGTCGAGTCATGGTTGTCATGCCTTCACGCTCTCGCGCGAAGGACGCACGGTCAAGTGACAAGTTGACAACGCCGGCGTGACCGCGCTCGCTGCCGATCGGACCCGGTCGAGGCTCAGCCTCGCAGGCAGCCCGAGCGGGATCGGCCGGCTCGAGCTCGCCGGCCGGCCCGGCCAGCGCATACAGCCGCTCCTGCGAGCGGAGGGGAGGCTCGTCGCCGGGCATCACGCGGGTCGAGCGGCCGTCGGGGAGGATGAGCCGGGCCTTCACGGTGTCCGCAAGCTGCGTGTCGAGGATGTCGCGGAGGCGGCGCTGGAGCTGGCGATCGAGGATGGGGAAGGCGGTCTCGACGCGATAGTCGAGGTTTCGCGGCATCCAGTCGGATGAGGCGAGCAGGTATTCGGGCTCGCCGGCATTGTCGAAGACGAAGACGCGGGCGTGCTCGAGATACCGGTCCACGATCGAGATCACCCGGATGCCGTCGGACAGCCCGGGCACGCCGGGCCTGAGGCAGCAGATGCCGCGCACGATCAGGTCGATGCGCACGCCCGCCTGGCTCGCGCGGTACAGCTCGTCGATGAGCGCCCGGTCGGCCAGGCTGTTCATCTTGGCGACGATGCGCCCGGCGCCGCGCGCGCGAGCGTGCTCGGCCTCGCGGCGGATCCGCGCGACGAGCCCGTCCCGCAGCCCCGCCGGCGCGACGATGAGGTGGCGCAAGGCGCGCGGCCGCGTGTAGCCGGTGAGCATATTGAACAGCTCCGTCACGTCGGCGCCGATCTCGTCGTGCGCGGTGAAGAGCCCAAGGTCGCCGTAGACTCCGCTGGTGCGGATATTGTAGTTGCCCGTCGCCAGGTGGCAGTAGCGGCGCATGCCGTCGGCCTCCTGGCGGACGACGAGGCAGGCCTTGCAGTGGGTCTTGAAGCCCGCGATGCCGTAGACGACGTGGGCGCCCACCTCCTCGAGCGCGCGCGCCCAGTGGATATTCGCCTCCTCGTCGAACCGCGCCCGCAGCTCGACGAGCACGGCGACCTCCTTGCCGTTCTCGGCGGCGACCGTCAGCGCCTGGGCGATCGGAGACGTCGGGCTCACGCGGTAGAGCGTCATCTTGATGGCGAGCACTTTCGGGTCGCGCGCCGCCTCGCTCACGAAGCGGGTCACGGCGTCGAACGACTGGTACGGGTGGTGGGCGAGGATGTCGCCGGCCCGGATCGCCGACCAGACGTCGGGGGCGCTCTCGAAGCCGGGCACCGGGTGCGGCGGGAGCGGCTGGTCCTTGAGCCGGGGCAGGTTCACCGCGGCGTAGAGCTGGAACAGGTCGGAGAAGGCCGTGAAGCCCTCGCCGTGGTACAGGTCTTCCGCGCTGAGCTCGAGCTCGTCGACCAGCGCCGCCCGCACCTCCTCGGGCAGGCCCGCCTCGCACTGGAGGCGGACGGCGTCTCCCATGCGCCGCTCGCGCAGGCCCGCCTCGATGCTCGTGAGGAGATCGTCGGCGCGGCCGCGCTTGACCTCGAACTCCGCGTCTCGCGTGACCCGGATGGCGTGGCAGGAGATCACCTCGTAGCCGTTGTAGAGGAGCGGCAGGTGCAGGCGAATCACATCCTCGAGCAGCACGAAGGCGTAGTGGCCGGGCGCCGCGGGCAGGGCGACGAAGCGGGGCACGACGAGACCCGGGATGTGGACCACGGCGAGGGAGGCGTGCGGCAGGAGCGAGGACGTGACCGGGCGGATCGAGGCCACGAGGCAGAGGGAGCGATTGGCCAGATGCGGGAACGGATGCCCCGGATCGATTGCGAGCGGCGTCAGCACGGGGAGCAGCGCCCGCCTGAAGTACTGGTCGAGGAAGCGGCGCTGGTCCGCGTCCAGGTCTTCGGGGCGCAGGATCCGGACGCCTTCGGCGGCGAGCAGCGGCTGGATCTCGTCGAGGAAGCACCGGTGTTGCGCGCCGACCAGCTCGTGGACGCGCTCCGAGATCGCGGCCAGCGTTTCGCCCGCCGTGAGCCCATCCGGTCCCGGCGCCGGCTCGCCCATTCCCGCGTGCCGCTTGAGCCCGGCCACGCGGACCATGAAGAACTCGTCCAGGTTCGAGCTGAAGATGGCGAGGAACTTGACGCGCTCGAGCAGCGGCACCGTGGGATCCTGGGCTTCCTCGAGCACCCGGCGATTGAACTCGAGCCAGGACAGCTCGCGGTTGATGTACGCGCTGGCCGTCATCGCCTAGGAGCCTTCGGAGAAACGCGGCTAGAGCGATGAGAAGGGTCCAGCTGCGAGGCGGCGCCCGAAGGCAGCACGCGAGGCGTAGTCTCTGCTACGTTGAGCGGGCTGCCGAGGGCGCCAACGAAGCAGATGGGCCCTTATCATCGCTCTAGCCCGTTGAAGGTTTCTTGCCAGAGGATGCCGTCACGGACGCCTCCTTTGCACACGGTGAGCGCGCCATATCCGCCGAAGCGCATCACCTCTTCCACGGTGATCGCGCCGGCCAGGATGATATCGGCGCGCTCCGCCTTGAGGCCCGGGATGCGCCGGCGCTTGCGCACGGGGAGCGCCTCGATGCGCTCGCGGAGAGCCGTGACGTCCGCGAGCGTGAGGCACAGCGCATGGCGCTTGCGTCGGGGACCGGCCTGAGCCGCGAGGTGCATGCGGGCCAGCGTCCGCACCGTGCCGCCGAGCCCGAGGAGCTCATCGCCCCGGCGGGCCGCGGGCAGGACCCCCAACAGGTGGTCGCGCACCAGGTCGCGCAGGGCGCGGATCTCGCGCGGGGTCGGCGGATCTCCGCGCAGGAACCGGCGCGTCATGCGCACGGCGCCGACGGGGACGCCCGCGGCCGAGGTGATGCGGCCCGCGCGGACCTGGGTGAGCTGGAGGCTGCCGCCGCCGAGGTCGCCGATGACGCCCTCTTGGATGGGCAGGTGGCGCATCGCCGCGAGCGCTCCGAGGTGGGCCTCTTCCCGATCGCTCAGCAGGCGCACATCCGCTCCATCCCGCTGCTTCAGGACCTGCAGCAGGCAATCTCGATTCGGGGCGTCCCTCACGGCCGCCGTCGCCACGGCCAGGAGTCGAAGTGGGGCGCCATTGATGCCGAGGCGCTCGAGGAATCCGCGTGACCGAGGACAGCGTCAGCGCGACCGCGTCGGGCGGGAGCTCGCCGGCGCGCCCGTCGGCGAGGCGGGTCTGGATCCGCTCCTTCTGCAGCACGCGGTACCCCACGCCGGGATTGATCCGGGCCAGCACGAAGCGCGCCGCATTGGACCCGAGATCCAGGAGCGCGAGGAGCTCGGGCATATGCCGAGTGTGTCGAAAGGCGCGATGAGGGTCAAATCACACGATCGTTACGACGTTATCCACCGCCGTCCACCGACATAACCACCGCCGTGCCGCGTCGCGGAATAGTCGCGGCAACGTCACGCCGACGCAATGTCGGACCGAGTAGAATCCAGGCCGCGATCGGTGGGAGCTCTCCCTCCCGTGGCGTGCTGAACGGGTGTCGAGCCGGATCGAGCGGCGAAAGGGGCGGCACGAGCGTGGCGGCGACAATCCCCGAGAAGTTTCGCGGTCGGACGCGCCGGGACGCCGCGGCGTTCTATCTCGCGGAGCTCGCCAAGGGACTGCTGGCGGGCGAGGTCGGCATCGTGTCGGGTCAGGAACAGTTCGTCCTGGCCACGTCCGAGTTCCTGCTCCTGGACATCAAGGTCGTGCAGCGCAAGCGGGGCAACCGCGTGGAGATCACCGTGCGATGGCCGCGGCGCCCGCTCATCCGGGTGGCCTCGTTCGACGGAGGCGCGACATGAGTGAGCGGAGGGAGCTCGAGTTCGAGGGCGCCGCCTCGCCGGCCGAGGTCGCGGAAACGCTGTGCCGCATCGCCGATGGCATACGCGCAGCGGGCGCTCTCGGTGTCGCTGGGCGAGGAGGAGATCACCGTCTATCCGGACGGGGACCTCGCGCTGGAGATCCAGGCGACCGAGAAGAAGAGCAAGGCGAAGATCGAGATCGCCATTGCCTGGCGGCGTCGGCCGCCCGACACGGACACGGACGAGCGCTGAGCCGGCCGGGAGGCCCCTGTGATGGCCAAGGAGACGTTCGAGGTCGCCCGGATCGCTTCGCCCGAGGAGGTCTCGGATGTCCTGCGCGCGCTCGCCGCCGGCCTCAGGCGGGGCGAGGTGAGCCTCGAGTCCCCCAAGCGCACGCTCCGCCTCACGCCGGCGGCTGACCTCAAGCTCGAGCTCACGGTCAAGGACCAGGACAACAAGGGAAAGATCGTCCTGGAGATCGGCTGGAAGCGGCGAGCGGCGGCGAAGGCAGCCGACCTCCGCGTCGAGATCGGGCACCGCGCGCCCCCGTAGGCCGTTCACGTAACGTTTACGCGCGCGTCATCCTGCTGTAACCCCGCTCCCGGACACTCCGGGCCATGACGAAGATCGTCGCGGAGGTGAGTGACATGGGAGCGAGGAGGCGTGTGACGGAGTCCGTGGCGACTCGATCGCCTGCGCGCCTCGGGCGGATCCTGGTCGTCGAGGACGAGCAGGACGTCGCCGAGCTGGTCCGGTACCACCTGTCCAAGGAAGGCTACGACGTCCGCGTGAGCGGGAATGGCGCGGATGCCCTGCGCCAGGTCCGGGAGGTCCGGCCCGAGCTGGTCCTCCTCGACATCATGGTGCCGCAGCTCAATGGCTGGGAAGTCTGCCGCCGCCTCAAGCAGGACGCTCAGACGCGCGGCATCTCCGTCATCATGGTCACCGGCCGGGTCGAGGAGGGCGACAAGGTCCTCGGGTTCGAGATGGGCGCCGACGACTACGTGACCAAGCCGTTTTCCCCGCGCGAGCTCCTCGCGCGCGTCCGCGCCGTCCTGCGGCGGGGCTCGGCCGTGGACACGCGCGAGGCCAAGCATCACCTCAAGGCCGGAGAGCTCGAGATCGACCGGCACCGCTTCGAGGTCAAGATGCAGGGCCATGGGGTCGAGCTCACGCGCAAGGAGTTCGATCTCCTCGCGGTGCTCGTGGCGACGCCCGGCCGCGTGTTCGGGCGTGAGGAGCTGCTGGACCTGGTCTGGGGACGGGATGGCTTCGTCGAGCCGCGCACGGTGGACGTGCACGTCGCCCGGCTGCGGGCGAAGTTCAGCGCCGCCAAGCTGCCCGAGCCGGGGATCGAGACGGTGCGCGGTGTGGGCTATCGCTTCAGGGATCCCAGGGACGAATCGTAACAATCCCGTAACACGGCAGTTACTTGTCCGAAACCTCGGGAGGGCACCCTAACGTGCGAGAGCGAACAAGGAGGACGCGGAGATGAGCAAGCGATTCATGGCGCTGGTGGCGGCCGGGCTCGCCCTTTCGGCGGGATACGCGGCTGGCGAGCGGTCCGCCGAAGCTGGACCCGGCGCTGCCGGCGTACACCGCGGTGAGCGGGGTCAGCGGCAATATCTCGAGCATCGGGCTCCGATAGCCTCAACAATCTCATGACGCTCTGGGCGGAGAGCTTCAGCAAGTTCTACCCCAACGCCAAGGTTCAGATCGAAGGGAAGGGCTCGTCCACCGCGCCGCCGGCCCTCATTTCCGGCACCGCCCAGCTCGGGCCGATGTCGCGTGAGATGAAGGGCACCGAGGTCGACGACTTCGAGAAGAAGTACGGCTACAAGCCAACATCCATCCGGACCTCGGTCGACGCCCTGGCGGTCTTCGTGAACAAGGACAACCCGATCAAGTGCATGACGCTGGCCCAGGTGGACGGGGTGTTCTCGAAGTCCCGCCGCTCCGGCTACAAGGACGACATCAAGACCTGGGGCCAGCTCGGACTGACGGGCGACTGGGCGAGCAAGCCCATCAGCCTCTATGGCCGCAACTCGGCGTCGGGGACCTACGGGTTCTTCAAGGAGCACGCGCTCAAGAACGGTGACTTCAAGGACGAGGTGAAGGAGCAGCCCGGCTCCGCATCGGTGGTCCAGGGCATCACCGTCGACCGCTTCGCCATGGGCTACAGCGGCATCGGCTATGCGACGGCGGGGGTCCGCGCCGTCCCGCTCGCCGAGAAGGACGGGGCGAAGTGCTTCGAGGCCGATCCCGACAACGCCTATTCGGGAAGCTATCCCATGGCCCGCTTTCTCTTCGTCTACGTGAACCGGGCGCCCGGCAAGCCGCTCGACCCGCTCACGCGGGAGTTCGCGAAGCTGATCCTGTCCAAGCAGGGCCAGGAAGTCGTCATCAAGGACGGCTACTTCCCCATCCCGGCGAGCATCGCCAAGGAAGAGCTCGGGAAGATCCAGTAGGTGAGCGTCAACCCCGACACCGTACGAGCGGGCGGGCCGGCGATCCCGGCCCGCCCGCTCGTCGTCTCTCGGAGCCGAACGGCTCGGCGCATCGTCCTCGACCGCTGGGCGTCGCGCCTGGTGATCTCCGGGGGCATCATCATCATCGCGGCGATCCTCGCCATCCTCGTCGTCATCGCCTCCGAGGTCTACCCGCTGTTCAAGCCGCCCACGGCGACGTTGCTCGGAGCGTATTCGCCCGCCGTGGCGACGGCCGTCGGGTCGTCGCCGGCACCGGGCTCCTCGGCGGGCGTCGATGAATACCGCGAGGTCGCCTTCGAGGTCAGCGCGTGCAGGGGTGCTCGAATTCTCGTCGCTCAAGGGGAAACGAGACCTGGCCTCGGTGCCGGTCCCCGGCCTGGACGGGTCCCGGGTCACAGGGATGGCGGGCCTCGGCAAGGGGCGCTATGTCATCGGCACCTCCGATGGCCGCGTCATTCCCCTCGAGATGCGGTTCGAGGTCGTCTTCAAGGACGGCAAGCGGACCGTGACGCCGCAGCCGGTCTTCGGGGCGCCCTCGGCGCTCGATCCCGCGAACCCGCGGCCCATCATGCGTCTGGCGTCCGCGTCGCCCGAGTCGGGTGCCCTGACGGTGGCCCAGATCGGGCCCCGCGGAGCTCGTGGTGCAGACGGTGGTCCAGAAGAAGGCGCTGGTCGGGCCCGGCACGCGTGAGGAGTCGCTTCAGCGCGTGGACGTCCAGGGTGCCGGAGAGGTGACCGCCCTGGCGCTCGATGGGCGAGGCGAGGATCTGTTCGTCGGAACCTCGACGGGGCAGGTGCTGCACTACGACATGCGCGACCGGCAGAATCCCAAGCTGGCCGAGGGCACGACGGTCTCGACCCGCCCCGGCGCGGGTGTGACGACCCTGGGATTTCTCATCGGCGACCGGACTCTGGTGGTGGGGGATAGCGCCGGGGGGGTGTCCACATGGCAGATCATCCCGCCGCCGGGGGGCGGGGAGCGGAGGCTGACACGGGTGTACCAGTTCGAAGGGCATCCCGGTCCCGTCGTCGCGCTGGGCTTCTCGGAGCGGGACAAGGGCTTCGCCACCGGGGATGCGTCGGGACTGGTGCGGGTCCACTACGGGACATCCGGCCAGACGCTGCTCTCGATGAAGGCCGAGGGAGGGGATCTGCGATCGGTGGTCTTCGCCCCGAAGGCGGACGGTGTCCTCGCCGTGAACGGCAAGGGGACCATTGCCCAGTGGCAGCTCGACAACCCGCATCCCGAGGTCACGCTCAGGACCGTCTTCGGCAAGGTCTGGTACGAGGGCTACTCCCAGCCCGAATACGTATGGCAATCCACGGGCGGCACCGACGATTTCGAGGCGAAGTTCAGCCTCACCCCGCTCATCTTCGGCACGATCAAGGGCACGGTCTACGCGCTGCTCATCGCCGTGCCGCTGGCTCTTCTCGGGGCGCTCTACGTGAGCGAGTTCATGCATCCCACGGTGAAGGGGTACGTGAAGCCGGTGATCGAGGTCATGGCGGCGCTGCCGAGCGTGGTGCTGGGCTTCCTGGCCGGGCTGTGGCTGGCGCCGATGATCGAACGGATCGTCCCGGGCCTCTTCTTGCTGCCGCTGGTGCTTCCCGTGCTCATCCTCGCGGCCTTCCTCCTCTGGCAGACGGTGCCGACCCGAATCCGGGGCCGCCTCAAGCCGGGGACGGAGGTGTTCTTGCTCGTCCCCGTCGTGGTGCTGGGGGCCTGGCTGGCCTTCGCCCTGGGCGGCCTCGTCGAGACCCTGCTCCTGGGCGGCAACTACCGCGGCTGGCTGCTCTCTGCCCTCGGTCTCACGTATGACCAGCGCAACTCGCTCGTGGTCGGGGTGGCCATGGGCTTCGCCGTGATCCCCATCATCTTCACCATTGCCGAGGATTCCCTCGCCAATGTCCCCCAGCACCTCAGAGCGGGATCGCTGGCGCTCGGGGCGAACCGGTGGCAGACGGCGCTCCGCATCGTCCTGCCCACGGGCAGTCCGGGGATCTTTTCCGCCATCATGATCGGCTTCGGGCGGGCGGTCGGCGAGACCATGATCGTGCTCATGGCCACGGGCAATACGCCGGTCATGGACTGGAGCATCTTCAACGGCTTCCGGGCCTTGTCCGCGAACATCGCCGTGGAGCTGCCCGAGGCCCCGGAGGGAGGCACGCTGTTCCGGGTGCTGTTCCTGGCCGCCTTCCTGCTCTTCTGTCTGACGTTCGTGGTCAATACGGCGGCCGAGCTGGTGCGGCTCAAGCTTCGGAACAAGTACCGATACCTATGAGGACATCGATGAAGCGTGTCTGGAGCAGCGGCGAGCCCTTCATCTGGCTGACGGGCGGGGCCCTGACGCTTTCGCTCCTGCTGGTGGCCGGACTGATCGGACTCATTCTCTACAACGGGCTCGGCTTCTTCTGGCCCAGGGACGTGGTGCGGCTCACGCTCGAGGATGGCGCCGCGATGACCGGACAGATCGTGGAGCGAGAGCCCGTGCCGGGGAAGCCCGGGCAATACCGCATCAAGCTGAAGGTCGCGAACCGCGATCTGTACGGTGCGGACTTCCAGTGGGTCGACGAGGGCCAGATCGCCAGGCGCGAGTATCCCGCCGACATCGCCGTGATCGATCGGACGCGAGTGGGGGGCACTGATCGGCACGATCAAGGAGGTGCGAGACGGAGATCGGGTGATCGCGTCGGGACCGAGCGGCGTGGCCGGCGCTCCAGAGCCGCTTGCCCGAGGCCGCCAGGGCTCGCCGGGAGATCCGACGCATCGAGACGCGCGACATCGGCGCGATCAATCACGCTCAGGAACGGCTCCGACTCGCGACTGCGGCGCCTCGAGCTCAAGGGCGTGACGGCGGGGCCGGAGGTCGAGGCGATCAAGGCCGAGATCGCGCCGCTCCAGGAGCGCTACCGGATCCAGGAGACGCGGCTCGGCGATCTCCGGAAGAGCCAGACGATCAGCGTCGTGGTGGCGGCCGACGGGGGAAAGGAGAAGGACCTTCCGCTCGCGCAGGTCGTGGACGTGCGCTTCCCCAACGCCATGAGCGTGCCCGCCAAGGGGCTCTACTACGCCGGCCGTGTCTGGGAGTTCGTGTCCGAGGAGCCGCGGGAGTCGAACACGGAGGGGGGCGTCTTCCCGGCGATCTTCGGCACCGTCATGATGGTGTTCATCATGAGCATCCTGGTCACGCCCCTCGGTGTCCTCGCCGCGTTCTACCTGCGCGAGTACGCGAAGCAAGGGGCATTCGTGAGCGCGGTGCGCATCGCCGTCAACAACCTGGCCGGCGTGCCCTCGATCGTCTTTGGTGTGTTCGGGGTCGGCTTCTTCATCTACTTCGTCGGCGGGACGATCGACCGGCTGTTCTACTCCGAGTTGCTCCCGACGCCCACCTACGGGACGGGGGGCATCCTCTGGGCATCGCTGACCCTGGCGCTCCTGACCGTACCGGTCGTGATCGTGGCCACGGAGGAAGGGCTGGCCGCGATCCCGCGCGGGACGCGCGAGGCCTCGCTGGCGCTGTCGGCCACGAAGCTCGAGACGACCCTGCGCGTGGTCTTGCCCGCGGTCATGCCCTCGATCCTCACCGGGCTGATCCTCGCCATGGCGCGAGCCGCCGGGGAGGTCGCGCCGCTCATGATCACCGGCGTCGTGAAGCTCGCACCGTCGCTCCCCGTGGACGGCACCTGGCCGTTCCTTCACCTCGACCGGAAGTTCATGCACCTGGGCTTCCACATCTACGACGTCGGCTTCCAGTCGCCCAACGTCGACGCGGCGCGCCCGATGGTGTTCGCGACGACGCTGCTCTTGCTCTTCATCGTGGTGTTCCTGAACCTGTTCGCGATCAGCACACGCAACCGCCTCCGTCGCCGATACGCGACGTCGGCCGTCTAGAGCCAAGCGAGGAGAGCACTCCATGGTCGGACACATCGAAGTGGGGCGCGCGCTCAGGGCGGCCCCGCCCACCGCGCCCATCCTGGAAGTGCCGATGGTGGAGATCGAGCACCTGTCGCTCTGGTACGGGACGAAGATCGCGCTCAAGGACGTGTCCATGTCCATGCCCAAGCACCAGGTGACGGCCTACATCGGACCCTCCGGCTGCGGGAAGTCGACCTTGCTCCGCTGCCTGAATCGCATGAACGATCTCATCGACGGCGTGAGGATCGCCGGGAGCATCCGCATCGGCGGCACGGACATCCATGATCCGAGCCTGGACGTCACCGATCTCAGGAAGCGGGTGGGGATGGTCTTCCAGAAGTCGAACCCGTTTCCGAAGTCGATCTTCGAGAACGTGGCCTATGGCCCGCGCATCCTCGGCCTCGGCCACAAGAGCGACCTCGAGGGCATCGTGGAGCGGAGCCTGCGCGCCGCGGCCCTCTGGGACGAGGTGCAGGACCGGCTGCACGAGAGCGCGCTCGGCCTGTCCGGCGGGCAGCAGCAGCGCCTCTGCATCGCGCGCGCGATCGCCGTCGAGCCCGACGTGCTGCTGATGGACGAGCCCTGCTCGGCCCTCGACCCGATCGCCACCGCGCGCATCGAGGAGCTGATGCTCGAGCTGAAGGCGAGCTACACCATCGTCATCGTCACCCACAACATGCAGCAGGCGGCGCGCGTATCGGACTACACGGGCTTCATGCTCCTGGGCGAGCTGGTGGAGTTCGGCGTGACGCGCGAGCTGTTCACCAATCCCCGCGAGAAGAAGACCGAGGACTACATCACCGGCCGGTTCGGCTAGGGCGGAGGGGGCCCATGACACGGCATTTCCACGAGGAGCTCGACGCGCTGAAGCAGACGCTGCTCGCCATGGGCGGGCTGGTCGAGGACCAGATGCGCCACGCGATGCAGGCGCTGGTCGATCGGAACGACGCGCTCGCGAGCGAGGTCATCGAGCGCGATCGGCAGGTCAACGCCTACGACGTCGAGGTGGACGAGCAGTGCGTGGAGCTCCTGGCATTGCACCAGCCCGCGGCGGGGGATCTGCGGTTCATCACCACGGCGATGAAGATCGTCACCGACCTCGAGCGCATCGGCGATCAGGCGGTGAACATCGCGCAGCGCGTGATCGAGCTGAACCGGGAGCCGCAGCTCAAGCCGTACATCGACCTCCCGCGCATGGCCGAGCGCGCCCAGGCCATGGTCAAGGAGAGCCTGGACGCCTTCGTGGCCCGCGACACGGCGCTGGCGCGTCGGGTGCGCGCCGAGGATGACGAGGTCGATGCGCTCAAGGAGCAGATCTTCCGGGAGCTGCTCACCTTCATGATGGAGGACCCGCGGTCCATTCCCCGCGCCATCCGGCTGATCCTGATCTCCCGCTGCATGGAGCGGGTGGCCGACCATGCCACCAATATCGCCGAGATGGTGATCTATCTCGTCGAGGGCAAGATGGTCCGCCACACATTGGCGTAGGGGCGGAACACGGGATGTATACTTTGAGCGTGAGCGCCGATCGCCGCTATCAGCTCCAGTCCGAGGATGCCAACCGTCGCATCGATGCGCTCCTCGAGCAGCTCCGGGTGCCGGCGTCGACGTGGCGCCTCTACGGGGAGATGCTCACCGCGGTGCTCAAGATGCTCGAAGACGGGGCGGGCGTGGCCGACCTGAAGATCACGGCCGCGGCGCTCAAGGAGATGCGGTACGGGTTCAAGGTCTTCGCGCCCTACCGGCACGTGCGCAAGGTGACCGTGTTCGGCTCGGCGCGCACCTCGGCGGACCACGCGGTGTCACGCCAGGCGTACGAGTTCGGCAAGCGCATGGCGGACGGCGGGTTCATGGTGATGACGGGGGCGGGGAGCGGCGTCATGGGCTCGGCCCAGCACGGGGCCGGACGCGAGCGCTCGTTCGGGCTCAATATCCGGCTGCCCTTCGAGCAGGACCCCAATCCGTGGATCGCGAACGATCCCAAGCTGATCAGCTTCAAGTACTTCTTCACGCGCAAGCTCTTCCTGGTGCGCGAGGCGCAGGCCATGGCATTCCTGCCGGGAGGCTTCGGCACCTGCGACGAGGCGTTCGAGGCGATGACGCTGATCCAGACCGGCAAGGCGGCGCTCCTGCCCCTGGTCTTGCTGGACGCGCCGGGAGGCACGTACTGGAAGAAGGTGGTCGCGTTCATGCGGGAGGAGATGCTGCTGCACGGCATGATCTCGCAGGAGGACCTCGAGCTCTTCCACCTCACCGATGACGTGGAGGAAGCCGCGTCGGAGATCGAGCGCTTCTACCGCGTCTATCACTCGCAGCGCCATCTGGGGGACAAGCTCTTGCTGCGCCTGCAGCGCCCGCTCCCCGAGCCGGTGCTCGAGCGAGATCGGTTCACAGTTCGCGGACGTCCTCAGCGGGCCGGTGGAGCAGACGGCGGGGCCGGTGAAGGGTGAGGACGACGAGTTGCCGGATCTGCCGCGCCTCGTCCTGCGATTCAACCGACTGCGCATCCATCGCCTGCGCCAGCTCCTGGAGCTCATCAACCAGAGCTGAGCGACAGGCGGTGCCCTACCGCGCGCTAAACTAGCCCGCACCATCTGCGACGGCTCGCCGGGTGACCGGTACGGAGTCGGCGGTGGTCAGAGGACCCATCCCCCGGCCCCCGCCGCGTCCCCCGCCCGCCGCGCAGCGTGGTTCGGCCGCAGAATGAATGCGCGCGTAGTCGTCCGCTTCGGCGCGCTCCTCGACGAGCTGGCACGCGGTGCACACCCACGTGCGCAGAAGACCGACGCGCTTGGGATCGCGCGCGAGCGTCCAGGGAATCATCTTGTTCGCGCCGCAGCGCGGGCATGTCTCGGTCTTCTGGCCGGGCTGCACTTCCGCGGGAAGCCACGGAACCTTGGGTTTCATGGGCGGGATTATACTCGGCGTCGTGCCGAACGCCCTAATATCCAGCCCCTCCTGGGCGCGCTGCTGGGCGTGTGGTGGCTGGGCGAGCCGCTGACCGCCTTCATGGTCGCGGGCGGCGCCCTCATCTTGCTCGGGGTCCATCTCGCCGTCCGGGCGGGACGGCGAGAGAGTCCGCGGAATGGGATAGACCGGCGGGATGGGCTAGAATCGTCGCCATGAGACGCATCCGGGTCGCGCTGGCGCAGGTCAATCCCACCGTGGGCGCCATCGAGGCCAATGCCCGCCTGGTGATCGACTGGATGGAGCGCGCCCGCGGTCAGGGCGCCGATATCGTGGCCTTCCCGGAGCTGACCCTGACCGGCTATCCGCCCGAGGACCTGCTGTTCAAGCCGGCGTTCATCGAGGCCAACCGGCGGGCGCTCGCCGACGTCGCCGCGCACAGCCGCGGCCTCACCGCGGTGCTCGGCTTCGTGGACAAGCGCGACGACATCTTCAATGCCGCCGCCGTGCTGCACGACGGCGTGCACGTGGGGACCTACCACAAGCAATACCTGCCGAATTACGGCGTCTTCGACGAGAATCGGTATTTCCAGGCGGGGACGGAGTCGCCGGTCTTCGCGCTCGGGGCGACGGTGGTCGCCGTCAATATCTGCGAGGACATCTGGTATCCGACGGGGCCGACGACGCGGCAGACCCTGGCCGGGGCGGAGCTCGTCGTCAGCATCAATGCCTCGCCGTTTCACGCGGGAAAGGCCCAGTCGCGGGAGAAGATGCTCGCCACGCGCGCGGCCGACGACCTCGTGTGCCTGGCCTTCGTCAACTGCGTCGGCGGACAGGACGAGCTGATCTTCGACGGCCAGTCCTTCGTGTTCAACGAAAAGGGCGAGTGCGTCGGCCGAGCCCGGGCGTTCGAGGAGGATCTCCTCGTCGTCGATCTCGACCTCGACGAGGTCTTCCGCGCGCGCCTGCACGACTCCCGGCGGCGCAAGGAGAAGCTCCGGAGCGGCGCGGCGGTGACCCGCGTCGCGCTGTCCCCGCTGCCCGCGCGCGAGCAGCCCGCGCTCCCGGCGCGCGCGCGCGACGTCCTCGAGCCGGTCGAGGAGATCTACCGGGCGCTGGTGCTGGGCACGCGCGACTACGTCACGAAGACCGGCTTCCGGTCACGCCGTGATCGGGCTGTCCGGCGGCATCGACTCGGCCCTGGTGGCGGCCATCGCCTGCGACGCCCTCGGGCCCGCCAACGTCACCGGCGTCACCATGCCGTCGCCGTTTTCCTCCGGCGGCACGCGGCGGGATGCCGCCCGGCTCGCCCGGAACCTCGGCATCGAGTTCATGCGCCTGCCGATCACGCCCGTGTTCGCGGGGTACCGCCGGGCCCTCGCCAAGGCCTTCAAGGGCGTCAAGGAGGACGTGACGGAGGAGAACCTCCAGGCCCGCATCCGGGGGAACTACCTGATGGCCCTGTCGAACAAGTTCGGGTGGCTCGTGCTGACGACGGCCAACAAGAGCGAGATGGCCGTGGGCTACAGCACGCTCTACGGCGACATGGCCGGCGGGTTCGCGGTGATCAAGGACGTGCCCAAGATGCTCGTCTATCAGCTTGCCGAGCACGCCAATGTCCGGGCCGGCCGCGAGCTGATCCCGCGCAGCATCTTCGACCGGGCGCCGTCCGCCGAGCTCCGGCCCGACCAGACGGACCAGGACTCGCTGCCGCCCTATCCCGAGCTCGACGCCATCCTCGAGGCCTATGTCGAGGGCGACCAGGGCAAGGCCGACATCGTGGCCAGAGGATTCGACGAGGCGACGGTCAAGCGCGTGATTGCCATGGTCGACAAGAACGAGTACAAGCGCCGCCAGGGGCCGATCGGCATCAAGATCACCCCGCGTGCCTTCGGCAAGGACTGGCGCCTGCCCATCGTCAATCGCTTCCAGGAGTAGACGTCAGGCGGTCTCCTGCCCGCGCCGTGCTCGCGCGGCCAGTCTCCAGTGACGACGCCGGACAGGTCGAGGAGCCTGAAGCGTCGCGAGGCGACGGTAGATGCCGTGCTCGCGGGCCATCAGCTCGTCGTGGGTCCCCATCTCGGCGATGCGGCCGCCGTGGACCACCACGACGCGGTCGGCGTTCCTCACGGTGGCCAGGCGGTGGGCGATGACGAGGACCGTGCGCCCCTTCATCAGCTCGGACAGCGCCTGCTGGACCAGGAACTCGCTCTCCGCGTCGAGGTCGGACGTGGCCTCGTCCAGGATGAGGATGGGCGGATCCTTCAGGAAGGCGCGGGCGATGGCCAGGCGCTGCCGCTGGCCGCCGGAGAGCCGGACGCCGCGCTCGCCGACCTCGGTCCGATAGCCATCGGGGAACGCCGTGATGAAGTCGTGGGCCTGGGCCAGGCGGCAGGCGTGCTCGATCTCGGCGCGCGTGGCCCCGGCCTTGCCGTAGGCGACGTTGTACTCGACGGTGTCGTGAAAGAGCAATGTCTCCTGGGTCACGATGCCCATCAAGCCGCGCAGCGATGCGACGGTGACCTCGCGCACGTCGTGCGCGTCGACGGTGATGCGGCCCGACGTCACGTCGTGAAAGCGGGGGAGGAGATCCATCAGCGTGGTCTTGCCCGCGCCCGACATGCCCACGAAGGCCACGAGCTCGCCCTTCCGCATCTCGAGCGAGATGTCGCGCAGCGCCGGCTCCGTCATCTCCGGATAGCAGAACGACACGTCCTCGAAGACGAGCCGGTCGCGAAAGCCCGGCAGCGTGATCGCGCCCGGGGCGTCCACGATGGCCTGGGGCGTGTCGAGGATCTGAAAGACGCGCTCGACGGAGCCGAGTGACTGCTGCACGGTATTGACCATGCGCGAGAGCTGGCGCACGGGGCCGTAGAGCAGGAGCACGGCGGCGGTGAAGGAGAAGAACTCCCCCGGGGTCAGCGCCCCGGAGATGACCTGGAAGCCGCCGTACCAGAGCGCGCCCATCAGGCCGAGCGCGCCCATCACCTCCATCAGCGGCTCGGCGAGCTGGTCGGTCCGGTGGTCCTTCAGGGCGAGGCGCATCAGCCGGTCATTGACGTCGTTGAAGCGCTGCTGCTCGAGCGCTTCGCGGCCGAAGGCCTTGACGATCTTGGTGCCCGTGAACGACTCCTGCAGCACCACGTTCAGCTCGGCGATCTTCTGCTGCGAGCGCTTGTTGATCTTGTAGAGCTTCTTGCCGATCGCGCGGATGGTGACGCCGGCGAGGGGAAAGATCGCGACGGCGATCAGGGTCAGCACCCACTCGCGGCTGAACATGACCACGAGGAGCGCCACGATGGTCCCGGCCTGGCGCACCGCCATGACGAGCACGGTGGAGGACAGCCGCGCGAGGCGGTTGACGTCGGTGACCACGCGCGACATCAGGTCGGCGGAGTGCAGCGAGGCGAAGAAGGCGAGCGGCATGCCCTGGATGTGGGCGTACAGCTCGCGGCGGATGCGGGCGATGACCCGCTCCCCCACCGACGCCATCAGGTAGGACTGGCCGAACCGGCCGCCGCCCTTCAACAGATAAACGCCGAGCAGGGCGAGCGGCAGGAGCTTGAGCATGAGGACGTCGCGCTTGAGGAAGATGTCGTCCATGGCGGGCTTGACCAGCCAGGCCGTCATGCCCTCGGTGGCGGCGACGACGAGGGCGAACACGCCCCCGATGACGAGCAGATGCCAGTAGGGCTTGAGGTAGGGCACGAGGCGATAGAGCAGTCGATAGTCGGCGTTCGCGGACGGCTTGTCGGCGTGCTTCTTAGGCAATCGACCGGGCCTCGAGGAGCCGGCGGTAGAGGGCGAGGGTGCGCTCGAGCTTGATCGCCGTGGAGAAGCGCGCCTCGACGAGCTTGCGCCCCGCCCGCGCCATGGCTTTGGCGCGCGTCGGATTCTCGACCATGCGGAGCATGGCCTGCGCCATCGCCTCCGGGTTCCGCGGCGGCACGAGCAAGCCCGTCTCGCCGTCGGCGATCAGCTCGGGGACGCCTTCGAGGTTGGTGCCGATCACCGGGGTCTCCACGGCGAGCGCTTCACGCAGCGAGCCGGTGAGGCCGAGCCCGGCGTACGACCCGTCCACGACGAGGTCGCTGCCCGCGAGAATCTCCGGGACGTCGCGGCGGTGGCCGAGGACGAAGACCCTACCGTCCAGGCCGCGCGCGCGCGCCTTGTCGAGCGTGCTCGTGATGCGGGGCGGGGGCGCGCCGACGAAGAGCAGCCGGCAGTGCGGGGCGGCCCGGTGCACGCGGACCATGGCGTCGAGCACGTCGTCATTGCCGCGCCACGAGCGCATGCCGATCTGCGTGATGAGCTGATGCCCCGGCTCGAGGCCCAGTTCCGCGCGGATGCCGCCGCCGTCCACACCCGGATGGAAGCGATCGAGATCGGTGCCCGAGTAGATCACCTCGATCTTGTCGGCGGACACGTGGGCGGCGACCAGGCCGCGCTTGATCGACTCGCAGACGGCCACGATGGCGGTGACGCGCCGGTTGGTATAGCCGAGACGGTTCCAGCGGTCGAGGGGAAAGCTGACCCCGCGGTTGAGGATGAGCACGGGGATCTTCACGAGGAGGCCGGCGAGCAGGGCGAGCGTGCGCGCCTTGCCCTTCTGGCAGTGGACGATGTCGAATCGGCGCGCGCGGATCAGTCGGGCCAGCGCCACGGCCGAGGCCAGGTCCACCTCGCTGCGCATCGGGATGGCCGCGTGAGGGATGCCCGCCGCGGCGCACTGCTCGGCCCAGACCGCGCTCGGCCGCGTGCCCACCACGACCTCGTGTCCCCGCGCGTGGAGGCCCCAGGCCAGGTCCCGGAGCTGGATGGCCGCCCCGGTGAAGTAGTCGGCCTTGGGATAGAGCTGCAGGATCCGCAGGGACTCGCTCACCCCTCGTGAAAGGCGCGCACCGCGGCGATCACCTCGTCGATCTCGGCGTCGGTGTGGCCGGCCGAGATCGGCAGCGTGAGGATCTCCTGCACGAGCCGCTCGGTCCGCTCGAGCGGGGGCGGCGCCAGGTGCTCCACGGCGGGCTGCCTGTGGCTCGGCACCGGATAGTGAATGCCCGTGGCGATGCCGCGCTCCTTGAGGAAGCGGGCGAGGGCATCGCGCTCGCGCGCGCGCACGACGTAGAGGTGATAGACGTGGCGGGCCCCGGGGACCTCGCGGGGCAGGGTGAGGGGCAGCCCGGCGAGCCCGCGCGCATAGCGATCGGCCAGGGCACGGCGGCGGTCGTTCATGGCGTCGAGCCGGCGCAGGAGCACGCGCCCGATTGCCGCCTGGATGTCGTTGAAGCGCAGGTTGAAGCCGACCTCGGTGTGGACGTCCTTGTTCACGCGCCCGTGATCGCGAAGGCGCCGGCAGCGCACGGCGACGTCGTCGTCGTCCGTGACGAGCAGCCCGCCGTCGCCCATCACGGTGAGATTCTTCGACGGGTAGAACGAGAAGACGCCCGCCCGCCCGAAGCTCCCCACCTTGCGCCCCTGCCAGGCCGCGCCGTGCGCCTGGGCGCAGTCCTCGAGGAGCCAGAGGCTGCGCGCGGCGCAGAGCTCGAGCACACCGGGGAGATCGGCGGGGTGCCCGTAGAGGTGAACGGGCACGAACCCCACCGTTCGCGGCGTCACCTTGGCCGCGGCGTCCTCCAGGTCGACGGTGTAGGAGTCGTCGACGTCGACGAAGATCGGGACGGCGCCGGCAAAGCAGATGGCCTCGATGGTCGGAAAGGCGGTGTGCGAGGGGACCAGCACCTCGTCGCTCGACTTGACGCCGAAGGCCTCGAGCGCCATCCAGAGGGCGGCCGTCGCGCTCGACGTCAGCACGGCGTGCTTGGCGCCGTTGTAGCGGGCGAATTCCTGCTCGAAGGCGCGGCACTCGGGACCCAGGATGTACTGGCGCGAGTCGATGGCGGCCATGACCGCGGCCTTGATCTCGTCATCGACGGGTGGGCGGGACAGCGGAACGGCCATCAGCAGGTTCCTCCTAAGGGGTGACCACTGCGGGATGTCGAGAGAGGTCCAGTGCGAGGCGGCGCCCGAAGGCAGCCGCGAGGCGTCGTCGAGAGAGAGTCGCGGGGCATGTCGAGGCCGCGCAGCGAAGGCAGCCGGCGAGGCGTACTTGCGTGTACGTTGAGCACGGCTGCCGAGGGCGCCAACGAAGCAGATGGGCCTCTATCGGCATCCCGCGCTACAGGAGGCGGCCGAAGCGGCCGCGGTAGTAGAGCAGCGGCTCGCGGCCGTGGTCGCCGCGCGCGTCGAGGGCCTCGACCTGGCCGACGAAGATCGTGTGATCGCCGCCAGGGTAGGCGTGGACGATGGTGCATTCGAACTCGGCCAGCGCCTCGTCGATGACGGGCAGGCCGAGCGCGCTTCGATGGTACGCGACGCCCTCGAACTTCTCGACACCGGAGAGGCTCGAGGAGGCGAAGCGGCGGGCCAGGGGCTCCTGGTCCGAGGCGAGCACATTGACCGCGAACCGGCGCCCCGCCTGGAACGAGGGGTAGCTCTGCGACTTGTGGGAGACGCAGACCAGGACGAGCGGAGGGTCGAGCGAGACCGAGCTCATCGCGCTGGCGGTGAGACCGGTGGGCCGCGCCTCGTCGTCCCAGGTGGTGACGATGGTGACGCCGGTGGCGAAGTGGCCGAGCGCGCGTCGGAACTCGTCGGGGCCTAGCACCTGATCGTTGTAGCAGGTCGCTCGTGATTTTTCAAGCGCGCCAAGGGCTTGCGACGCAGTTGCCCCGAGGGCTATACTCGGGACCCATGAGCACGACTCCAAGCGCCACCGTCACCGAAGCCGCTGTCCTCCACGCTCTCCGCGGCGTCCATGATCCCGATCGCGGGGAGGACATCGTGACGGTCGGGCTCGTGAAAGACCTGCACATCCACGACGCCGACGTGACGTTCACCCTGGCCTTCGCGGGTCAGTCGCCCGCCGCGAAGGCGTCGCTGCACAGCAGCGCCACCAAGGTCGTCTCGCAGATCCCCGGGGTGCGGAAGGTGCAGGTGAAGATGGGCTCCGCCGCGGCGCCGAAGCCGGCCGCGGCCCACGGGGCACCGCCTCCGGCCGCCGACCTCATCCCCGAGGTCAAGCACACGGTCGCGGTGTCGTCGGGCAAGGGCGGGGTCGGCAAGAGCACCGTCGCCGTGAACCTGGCGCTGGCGCTGAAGCAGGGGGGCGCCGAGGTGGGCCTCGTCGACCTCGACGTGTACGGGCCCGACGTGCCGATCATGATGGGCGCCAAGGCGCGGCCCAACATGTTCGACAACAAGATCGTGCCCATCGAGGCGCACGGGATCAAGATCATGTCGATCGGCCTCCTCGTCGCCGAGCGCGAGGCGCTGGTGTGGCGCGGTCCGATGATTCATTCGGCCGTCCAGCAGTTCCTCCGCGACGTGTGGTGGGGCCCGCTCGACTATCTGATCTTCGACATGCCGCCGGGCACCGGGGATGCCCAGCTCTCGCTTTCGCAGGTCGTGCCGCTCGGCGGCGTGGTCATGGTCACCACACCCCAGGACGTGGCGCTCCTCGACGTCCGGAAGGCGCTGGCGATGTTCAGGAAGCTGAACGTGCCCATCCTCGGCGTGGTCGAGAACATGAGCTACTTCCTGGCTCCCGATACCGGCGCCCGCTATGCCATCTTCGGCGAGGGCGGCGGGGCGCAGGTCGCGGACGAGTTCGGCGTGCCGCTGCTCGGCCGCATCCCCCTCGAGATCGAGACGCGCAAGGGTGGCGACGCGGGTGTGCCCATCACGGTGGGTGCCCCGGCGTCCCAGCAGGCGGCGGCGTTTCGCGAGCTGGCGGCGGCGGTGACGGCGCGCGTGGACGAGGTGTCCGCGCTCAAGCTCCCAACCATCGGCTGACGACGCGCACGCGTGTGACTGCCGTCTACCTGCCGATCTTTCCGCTGCCGGACCAGACGTTCTTCCCGCGCACGTTCCTGCCCCTGCACATCTTCGAGGCGCGCTATCGCGCCATGATCACCGACTGCATGGGGCGTGATCGGCGGCTCGCGATCGCGAGCCTCAAGCCGGGCTACGAGTCGAGCTACGACGGCCGGCCGCCGGTGAACGAGATCGTGGGCATCGGCAAGATCGTCCGCTGCCAACGGCTGCCCACCGGCCGGTTCAATATCCTGCTCCACGGCGAGTGCCGCGCGCGCATCGAGCGCGAGCTGCCGTCGGACACGCTCTATCGGCTGGTGCAGGCGATGCCGCTGGCCGACGTGGGCGGTGACCGCCCGGCCGTGTCGGCGCTCACGGTCCGGGTGAAGGAGCGGTGCCTTCAGATTCTCGAGGCGGTCGGCCGCACGCGGGCCGAGATGAGCGAGTCGCTCGACGCCGTGCGGTCGCCGGGGGAGCTCTGCGACCAGGTCGCCTCGGCCGTGCTGCCCGGCCCCGCGGCGCGCCAGGCGCTGCTCGAGGAGCTCGACGTGGAGCGGCGGCTCCAGCGGTTGACGGTGGCTCTCGACGACCTGTTGCGGCAGCTCACGGGAGACCGGTGATGCGGCGGGTGGGCGCGCTGGTCCTCCTCGTCCTCGGGCTCCTGGCGGCCGCCGTCGACGCGGCCCCGCGCTGGGGCTGGCTCGGGGTCCGAATCCGTGACCTCTCCGATCAGGAAGTCGAGGAGATCTCGAAGAAGTTCGGCCTGCGCGAGGGCTTTGGCGCGGTGATCGTCGACGTGATCAAGGAAGCGCCCGCCGAGGCGTCGGGCCTCTCGGCCGGCGACGTCGTCGTCGCGTTTCGCGGCCGGCCCGTCGTCGACACGCGCACCCTGCAGCGCTTTGTCGCGACGGCGAGCATCGGCGAGACCGTGCCCATGACGGTGCTGCGGCGGAACGAAGGGCGCCGGCCCATCTCCGTGCGACTGGGCGCCATGCCGGACAATGTCGTGGCCGAGCGCGTGGCCGCCGAGTACGGCTTCTTCGTGCGCGACCCGGAGGCTCAGCCGGAGCTGGGCGGCGCCCGGCTCCCCGCCGGCCCGCCCGCCGTCGCGGGCATCGTACCCAAGAGCCGCGCCGACGCCGCGGGGCTCAAGACCGGGGACGTGCTCGTCGCGATCGACGGCCGGCCCGTGGACACGGTGGGAGCGGCGAGGGAAGCCCTGAAGGCGGTCGCGCCCGACGGGCCGCTGTCGCTCCTGGTCGAGCGCGATCAGCAGCGCGTCAGCATCTCGCTCGACCGGGCGAAGGCGCTCTGAGAGGCGTCCCCCTCAGCACATGATCGTCCTCGGCATCAACGAGACCCACTGCGCCACGGCGGCTGTGATCGCGGACGGGCGCGTCGTGGGCTGCGCCTCCGAGGAGCGCTTCACCCGCCTCAAGAACGACGCCGGCTACCCGCGCCTGGCCATCGATGCCCTGCTCGCCGAGCTCCACATCGCGCCTGCTGACATCGACCTGGTCGCGCTCGCGGGCGCGGGCGCGGGTTCTCGGGAGTGGCTGAACCGCGTCCTGCACGACGAGGCCTATGCCCGGGAGTACTACGGGGTGAGCTTGCCTTCGCCGCGCCGGCTCGTCGAGAAGCGGCTGCGCAAGCTCGGATCGCGCCTCGGCCTGGTCGAGACGTCGCGGGGCAAGTTCCGCATCTCGCAGCGCGAGCGGTTCGACGCCGTGACGGGACACCTGGGCGTGCCCGCGGACCGCATCGTCTGCCTCGATCACCATAGCTGCCACGCCGCGTCCGCCTACTTCGGCTCCGGCTTCGGCGGCCGCGAGGCGCTGGTCCTCACCAACGACAATTCCGGCGACGGGCTCTGCGCCACCGCGTCGACCGGCCAGGCGCTCGGCCTCGCCCGGCACGAGGCGTCGCCGAGCGCGCCCGGATCCCTCGGCGCCTTCTACTCGTTCGCGACGCTGCTGCTCGGCATGAAGTTCGGCGAGCACGAGTACAAGGTGATGGGCCTGGCGCCCTATGCGGCAGGCCAAGCATGCGGAGCGGGCGGAGGCGGCGCTGCGCGGCGTATTCGACCTCGAGGAGGGGCAGCCCGCGCGCTTTCGCTGGCGCGAGCCCGGCGACCGCTACCAGCTCCTGCTGCGCGCCACGCTCGGCCTGCGCTTCGACGCCATCGCGGGTGGCGCCCAGCGGCTCCTCGAGGATCTGCTCCTGCGCTGGGTCCGGCTGATGCGCGAGCGCTACCGGGGCGACCGGCTCGCCCTCGGCGGCGGCGTCTTCATGAACGTCAAGGCGAACATGCTCATCGCGGGCGAGGAGTGGGTGGAAGACCTCTTCGCCTTCCCGTCATGCGGGGACGAGTCGAACGCGGTGGGCGCGGCCTACCTGGGATACCTGCAAGAATGCGGGCGCCGCGGGGTGCCGCCGACGCCCGCCCCGTTCGGCCCCGCGTATCTGGGGCCGAGCGTGACCGACGAAGACGCCGAGGCGGTGATCCGCGAGCGCCAGCTCGACGACCGGTACGCGGTCGCCTATCACGAGCGGATCGAGGCGCGCATCGCCGACCTCCTCGTGGCCGACGGTGTGGTGGCCCGCTGCGCGGGGCGGATGGAGTTCGGCGCGCGCGCCCTCGGCAACCGCTCCATCCTCGCCAATCCGTCGGATCACCGCGTGGTGCCGCTCATCAACCGGATGATCAAGAACCGCGACTTCTGGATGCCGTTCGCGCCGACGATCCTGGCCGAGCGGGCCGACGAGTACCTCGTGAATCCCAAGGGCCTCGCCTCGCCGTACATGATGCTCGCCATGGCGACCCAGCCCCAGGCGCGGGACGCCCTGGCGGCGGCCATCCATCCCCAGGACGGCACCGCGCGGCCGCAGATTCTCGAGCAATCATGGAACCCCGAGTACCACGCGGTCATCCGCGAGTTCGAGCGGCGCACCGGTGTCGGCGCCGTGCTCAACACCTCGTTCAACCTCCACGGCGACCCGGTGGTGTGCACGGCCGGCGACGCCGTCGACACGTTCGAGCGCTCCGGCCTCCCCCACCTCGCCATCGGCCACTGGCTCATCTCGAAGAAGTAGTGCTAGAGCGACGGATAAGGGCCCATCTGCTTCGTCGGAGCCCTCGACTGCAGGCTCAGACGTAGAGAGAGTACGCCTCGCGTGCGGCGCTTCGGGCGCCGCCTCGCGAGCTGGACCCTTCTACGTCGAGCGTGCTAGCCGAGGTTGCGCCGACGAAGCAGATGGGCCTTCTCCGTCGGCTCTAGCCTAGTAGCCGCGCGCGCGGTCGACGACGTGGCGGAGGGGGCGCCCGGCGAGATAGCGGCGGAGGTTGTCGTTGAAGATGGGGGAGATCTCGGCGGGGGTGCTGGGGCCCGAGATGTGGGGCGTGATGACGACGTTGTCGAGGGTCCAGAGCGGGTGGTCGATGGGCAGGGGCTCCCGGTTGAAGACGTCGAGCACGGCCCCGCCGATGCGCTTGTCGCGGAGCGCGGCGATGAGCGCGTCCTCGTCGACCACGGGGCCGCGGCCGATATTGATGAGCCAGGCCGACGGCTTCATCGCGGCCAGCTCGCGCGTGCCGATCAGGTCGTGCGTGGCGGGCGTGAGGGGCACGGTGAGGACGGCGAAGTCGGCCTGGGCCAGCGCTTGGCGCATGGCGGAGGTCCGGTAGACGCGCTCGGCCTCGGGGGCGCGCCGGCCGCTGCGCGTCACGCCGATCACGCGCATCCCGAATCCGCGCGCGGCGCGGGCGATGGCCCGGCCGATGTCCCCCAGGCCGACGAGGCAGAGCGTGGCGCCGCGCAGGCGCTGCGGGGACGCCTCGACCCAGCGGCGCTGCCGCTGCTGGGCCCGGAACTGCTCCATCCGTTGGGTGATCCAGAGGCACCACCCCAGCGTGTACTCCGCCATCCACGGGCCGAAGATGCCCGCCGCGCGCGTCAGGATCACCCGCCGCGACAGCTCCGGGACGATGAACCGCTCGACGCCGGCGCCCATGCACTGCACCCAGCCGAGCTTGGGGGCGAGGCGGAGCAGCGGAGTGGGGAATTTCCACGCGTACAGGATCTCGGTCTCGGCGACGAGGTCGGCGGCTTCTTCCGGGGTCGATGCGACGCGGACGCTGAGGGACGGGCGCGGAAGCCGAACCAGCTCGGCGTAGGCGCGTGCCTCCGCCGCGTCGGGGTGGTACACGAGGATGGCGCGCGGGATCACGCGCCGAGCTTGGCGAGGAGCTGGTCCTCGAACGTGAAGTCGATCGGGCGCTCGAGAAGGCCGGAGGCCTGATACCACTTCCAGGTGTGGTGCAGGCCCGACGCGAGCGTATAGCGCGGGCGGATGCCCAGCTCCGTGCGCAGCTTGTGGGTCGGTGTGGACGGCGTGGCAGTCGTAGACGAGGTTCTGGCCGAAGACGGGTCCCGGCTTGTCCGCGGCCTCGAGCAGCGCGGGGTCGACGTAGCGGAGCGTGACCGGCTTGCCCATGACCTCGGCGATCAGCTCGACGAAGCCGACCTGGGAGATGATCTCGTCGCCCATCACGTTGTAGGCCTGGCCGTAGGCCCTCGGGTCGCCGAGCATCGCGGCCATGGCCTCCGGCCAGGTCCTCGACGTGGCCGAACTGGCGGAGCCAGCCGCCGTGGCCGGGGATCAGCACGGGCCGGCCGCGCCAGATGCGATCCATGAAGAACGTCTCGTTGTTCCGCGTATTGAGCGGCCCCATGACGTGGGTCGGCCGCACGATGGAGACGGGCTGCCCGTGCTGCCGATGCCGCTCGAACAGCACGTCCTCGCCGGCGATCTTGTGGCGGGCATAGTCGCCCCAGTAGAATCCACGGGGCGTCTCCTCGGAGTAGGGGATGGGGAGCGCGTGGTCGTAGACGCGGGCGGTCGAGACGAAGATGGCGTGCGGGCGGCCCGGCAGGGCGTCGAGCAGCGCGGTCACGTCCTCGCCCAGCGTGGGCGCGTAGGTGACGTCGAAGACGCCGTCGAAGCGCTGGCCACCGAGCCGCTCGCGCAGGCCGGCGTGATCCTTGCGATCGCCGGCGATAGTCTCTACACCAGCCGGGAGGCGCTCGCCGCGCCGCCCGCGGTTGAACACGGCGACCTCATGGCCTCGCGCCAGGAGCGACTGCACGAGGTGTAAGCTGATGAACTCGGTGCCGCCCATGATGAGTGCGCGCATGACGGCGGGATTTTAGCATACGGAGGCTCGCATGGCACGAGAGGTGGCGGTCACTTGGCTCGAGAGCTTGAAGACGGAGATACGGATCGGCCCTCACCGGCTGGTGGCCGACGAGCCGGTGGACAAGGGCGGCGACGACGCGGGCCCGACGCCCGTCGATCTGGTGCTGGCGGCCCTCGGCGCCTGAACGGTCCTCACGGTTCGGCTGTATGCCGAGCGCAAGCAGTGGCCCCTCGACCGCATCGAAGCTCGGCTCAACCGGCAGCCGCCCCAGGGGAAGATCGCGACCATCACCCTCGAGCTGATGCTCGGCGGCGACCTCGACGAGGAGCAGAAGCAGCGGCTGCTGCAGATCGCCGAGCGCTGCCCGGTGCACCGGACGCTCACGGAGAGCGTGCAGATCACCCACGCGTGAGCGAGGGGCGTGGCGGCCCCTGAGGGGTCAGCCGGATCCGAACGTCTTGACAGGTGTCTCAGCTGGCGGCATCATGTCACGACGAGGCCGACTCAAGCAGGTACGCTTCGGCCCTGGCGCACACCCTGAACGTCGTCTATCCTGACGGGCGCGTGGCGGCGGGCCACTTGCGCAACGGACCACCCCTAGCCCCGAGGAGGACACCATGGCGCTCAAGGTCACGCGGGTCGACACGTGGGCGGTGACCATCGAGGACCGGCCCGGCGGGCTTGCCGCGAAGCTGCGCGCGCTGGCCGACGGCAAGGCCAATCTGGAGTTCGTCATTGCCCGCCGGGCTCCGGACCGGCCCGGGACGGGCGTGGCATTCGTGACGCCGATCGCGGGCGCCGCGCAGCGGGCGGCCAAGCAGGCGGGCTTCGCCAAGAGCGCGAGCCCTGCACACCGTGCGCATTCAGGGCCCGGACAAGCCGGGCGAGGGGGCTCGGATCGCGGCGGCGCTCGCCGACGCCGGCCTCAACGTGCGCGGCCTCTCCGCCGCTGCCATCGGCAAGACCTTTGTCACTCACGTGGCCCTCGACTCGGCGGCGGACGCCGCCAAGGCGGTGCGCGCCCTGAAGAAGCTGTAGGCTCCGGGGCCGGCAAGGCGCGGCGGGGTGACCGACCGGCGCCGCCCAGCCGGAGGGTGGCGAAAGGGGCGGGCGACCGGGCCGCCGTCGATCCCACCACCGGGTGGCGGCGCGCGCTCCTACGTCTTGACTGGGCGGGCGTCTCCCGGCCGTTGCCGGTCTCGCCCGCGCACGGTACACTCCGCGCACCACGGAGCGGGACTCGGGCATATGGACATCGCGATCGTCGGCGGCGGCATCGGCGGGCTCACCCTCGCGCTCGCCCTGCACCAGCGCGGCATCCCCTGCCGCGTGTACGAGGGCGCGCCGGAGGTGAAAGAGCTGGGCGTGGGCATCACGCTGCTGCCGCACGGCATGCGCGAGCTGACCGCGCTCGGCCTCGGCGAGGCGCTGGCGCGCCAGGGCATCGAAAACCGCGAGAGCTGCTTCTTCAACCGCTTCGGCCAGCTCATCTACGCCGAGCCGCGCGGCCGGGCCGCGGGCTACCCGGTCCCCGAGGTGGGGATCCATCGCGGCCGGCTGCACCTGGCCCTGTGGCACGCCGCGGTGGCGCGGCTCGGCGCGGCGTGCGTCCTCGCGGATCACCAGTGCGTTGGGCTCGACCAGAGTGACCAGTGCGTGACGCTGCACTTCCACTCGGCCGCAACCGGCGCGATGCGCGCGCCCGTCACCGCCGACGTCGCCATCGCCTGCGACGGGGTGAACTCGGTCGTGCGCCGGCAGTTCTACCCCGGCGAGGAGCTGCGCTTCGGCGGCATCAACTCCTGGCGCGGGGTCACGCGCGCGAAAGCCCTTCCTGACCGGCCGCAGCTATGTGCGCGTCGGCTCGATCCAGTCCGGCAATCTCGTGATCTATCCGATCGTCGACGATGTCGACGGCCAGGGGCGGCAGCTCATCAACTGGACCGCCCAGGTCGCGCAGCCCGGGTACGACCGCAACGACTGGAACAAGCCGGGCCGCCTGGAGGATTTCCTCCACATCTACGCGCAATGGACCTTCGGTTGGCTGGATGTCCCCGACCTGCTCCGCCGCTCCGACGTCATCTTCGAGTACCCCATGGTGGACAAGGACCCGGTCGATCGCTGGACCTTCGGCCGCGTCACCCTGCTGGGCGACGCCGCGCACCCGATGTACCCGCGCGGCTCCAACGGCGCGGCCCAGGCCATCCTCGATGCGCGCGCGCTCGCCGATTGCCTGGCCGCAGGTGGCGACCCCCTGGCCGCGCTCCGGGCCTACGAGGCCGCGCGCTCGGGGCCGACGGCTCGGGTCGTGCGCACCAACCGCGAGCATCCGCCCGACTACCTCATCCGCCGCGTGGAGGAGCTGGTGGGCGATGCGCCGTTCGACGACCTCGACCGCCACATCACCCGCGCCGCGCTCCAGCGGCTCTCGGACGAGTACAAGCGCATCGCCGGCTTCGCCCGCGAGGACGTGACGTAGCGCCCC
>CAWIZN010000066.1:0-20247 GCA_963840495.1 uncultured Candidatus Rokubacteria bacterium | reverse complement strand
CTCGACATGCTGGCCAACCCGATGGCCGTATGCATCGTGGCGAGGGAATGCGTCGAGAAGTTCGGCGACCTGAGGAGCCCTGAGGCGACCGTGGGAACGGGCCCCTGGATGCTCGATTCGTATCGGCCCAATGTCGGCATGACGCTGGTGCGCAACCCGAGCTACTTCGTGGCCGGCCTGCCCTACATCGACAAGGTCGAGATCTTCGTGGACGAGGACAATTCCTCGCGGATGGCCGCATTCCTCGGCGGCAAGTACGATATCGGCTGGGAAAATCCCGGGACGATCAATCGCACCGACTGGGTGCAGATCAAGGACACACTGAAGCGCCGCCGCCCAAATCTACAGACGGCCGAGTTTCCTTCCAACGTCATATCCTCCATCTTCATGCGCACCGACAAGGCCCCGTTCAGCGACGTCCGCGTGCGCCAGGCCATGTCCATGGCCATTGACCGGCCCGCCATCGTGAACGCGACGCTCGAAGGGGTAGGCGTCATGAACCCCTCGGTGCCGGCGGGCCTCAAAGAGTGGTCCCTCCCCCTCGACCAGCTCGGCGAGGGCGAGCGATACCTCCGGTACGATCCGGGCGCGGCGAGGAAGCTCCTCGCTGAATCAGGCTATCCGAGAGGCTTCCCGGCGACCGTGGACTTCACCACCTACGGCTCGACCGTGCTGGTCGATGCGGTGCAGCTCGTCATCAAGTATCTCAAGGACGTGGGCATCGACGCGAAGCTCAACACCCTGGAATACGGCGCGTACATCGCGCGGGTCCTCGGCGGCAAGCACGACTCGATGGGGTTCGGACCCTACACCCCGTTCCTCGATCCGGACGGCTTCCTCTTCTTCCGTTACTACCCGGGGGAGTCCAGGAACACGAGCATGGTGAACGATCCGGTGGTGGCGGACATGCTGCTGCGTCAGCGGCGAACGCTCGACCCGGTGAAGCGTCGCGAGATCATCTTCGACATCCAGCGCTATCTGGCGAAGCAGCAGTACTACGTCCAGCTCGCCTCCGCCGTCAACGTCGCGGTCTGGGACAGGGCGCTCAGGAACTACGGCCCCAACCTCGGATTCGACTGGGGCGGCCGGCTCATGGCGGCCTGGCTGGATCGGTAGCGGTCTCTACTCTCATACGAGCAGGGCGATCATGTCGTCACCGGCGCTGCCGCGGCCGTGCCTGCTCCTCGGCGGCGGGCAGGGCCGCGAAGCGCTTGTACAGCGCGAAGTCGTAGACGAGCTTGAGCCCACCCGCGACGAAGAACGACAGGCCCCCGACGGCGATGAGCGGGGCGGCGAGAAGCTGGGACACGGACACGCCGATCGTGCGGGCGATATTGGCCACGCCGGCCGCCGCGCTGCGCTCGTCCGGGGCGACCACGGCCATGGTGTAGCTCTGCCGCGTCGGCACGTCCATCTGGCTGATGCTGAATCGCGCGAGCAGGACGGCGATGGCGAGCGGCAGGTTGGGCATGAGGGGGACGAGGATCAACAGCACGTTCGATGGGACGTGCGTGAGCACCATGGTATTGATCAGGCCGAAGCGCGCGGCCATGCGCGAGGCCAGCAGCGCCGAGATCCCGGCCAGCACATTGGCGCCGAAGAAGATGCTGCCGAGCACGGCGGGCTCGACGCCGTAGCGAAGATGGAACCAGTAGGCGAGCAGGCTCTGACCGACGAAGCCGCCCGCGAAGGCATCGAGCGCGAAGAGACCGCTCAGCTTGAAGACGACGTGACGGGAGGCGCCGAGGCCCAGCCAGCGCCGCGGCGCCGCCGGCTTCGGTGACTCCGCGCCGCCCGCTTCGGAGATCACCTCGACCCTCCGCGACATGCCGGTGAAGACCAGGAGCAGGATTCCTCCGATGCCCGCGTAGGCCACGACCACGATGCGGTAGCTGGCCAGGGGTGAGGACCCGGCATCCTGCATGAGCTGGACCAGCCCACCGCTCCCCAGCGCCCCTACGGCGCCGGCCAGGGATCCGGCCAGGTTGTACCAGGCGAACACGCTCGTCCGCCGCGCGTCGTGGACGAGGTGCGAGAGCGAGGCCTGCTCGATGGCGAGGAACGGGCCCACCTCGTTGCCGCCCGGGCTGATGACGCCCACGACGGCCGCCACGGTGAGCAGGGCGAAATTGCCGGTGAGCGCGAAGGCCACCCCGGCCAGCGCCATCAACGCAGCACCGAGCAGCAGCATCGTGCGCCGCCCCACGCGGTCGGCCGCGCTCGTGATCAGCAGCGAGACCGCCGAGTCGCCGGCGAGGGTGAGCGCGAAGAGGACGCCGATCTGGCCACCCGTGAAGCCGAGCTCGGCCAGATAGAGCACGAGCACGACCGACAGGAATCCGTAGCCGAACATGCGCAAGACGCGCGCGCCGAAGAGCAGGACGATGTCCGCGCGGGCGTCCGAGCGCGGGTGCGCGACCGGGCCGTTCAGCGCGGCCCGCCTCCCTCCGTCGAGCCCTCTCATGACGTCGCCTGCTGACTCTCGTAGAACGCGAGCGCACGAGCGAGATGATCGAGCAGCTCGGCTGGAATCGTCTGACGGTCGAGGACGCCTACCGTGATCGCGTAGGCCACGGCCAGCTCCAAGTAGGGAGTTGTTGTAGCGGCCGAATAGCTCTCGGGCTGGGCCTTGGTGAAAGCGATGGATGATGTCGCTCAGCTCCGCGCTGCCGAGCTCGCCGTGCTCCCAGCGCTTGAAGGCCTCGGCGACGGGCACGAGGGCTCGACGGAGCTCTTCCTCGTGCGCCTGTCCGGCATGCTCACGCAGGAGACGCTTGATCCGCTTGGGCGTGTCTGCCATACGCTGTCTCCCCAGCTCGCGAGCTCAGTCGCGGCGAGCGCGAGGGCTGGGTCCTCTTGACGCCCCGTCGCTCTCTGCGCTCGGCGCCAGACTGTTCAATAGCTGGCCCGTCGACGGCGTGCCTCGGCGCTCGTCCGGTCTCAGCATCGCGCCTCGCCATGCGGCCCGTAACGTCACGTCAGCCCCTGCGGCGAGGCGGCGCGTCATCAGCCGAGCGGGCCGGCCGTACTCCGCGGCGGTACACGAGCTCGGTGTGCCGATGATCGTCGTGCGACGTTGACATCCGCGACGCCTTGGGCAGCAAGGACCCGGATGGCACCGGCCGGCTTCTCGGCGACCGAGAGATGAGCCTCAAGACGAGCGTCGGTGCGCATCAATCGCGAGGCGCGGCGGGGCGTGGGAGCAGCCCGGGTCTCACCGCAAGCCGCGCACGACGGCGGCCACCGCGCGGACGGCGAGGGCAAGCGCCGCGGGCTCGAGCGTCGGGAGCGCGTCGGCGCTCGTGTGATACGTGTCGAAGGGCGGCGGCCGGTCGAAGAGCGCGCGCAAGGTGCTGCGCACGGGATCCAGCACGAAGCGGCGGAGGGCGTCGGCGTGCGCGACGGGGACGAGCGTGAAGCCGTAGGCCGACAGGCCGGCCGCGGCGAATGCCCGGTGGTCGCTGCCGAAGACGGGAATGCGCCCGATCACGTGATAGCCCTGATCCCGCACGAGCCCGGCGCCCTCGAGAGCCTGGGTCACCTGGCGCAGGAAGGGGCTGTCGTCGCCGGCGTCCCAGAGGGCGATGGCGTCGCCTCGGCCGCAGAGCTCGAGGCTCAGCACGCCCGCGATGCCGTCGAGCGGCGTCTCCTCCACGTACACCCGCGCGCCGAGGTAGTCGATCTCCTCTAACGCGGTGAAGAGGCACCGCACCCGCCAGCCAGCGGGGCACGAGCCCCTCGGGCCTGGCGATCAGGTGGAGCAGGACGCCCACCGCCGCGGCATTGTCATTGGCGCCCGGGCTGCCCGGGACCGCGTCGTGATGGGCGCACAGGACGAGGACGCGATCGCCCGACCCGATCTCGACGGCGTAGGTCTCGCCCTGTCCTTCGCCGCGCGTGAAGGGATGACGGCGGAACGGGATGCCGCGGTGCTCGAGGTAGCGGGCCACGGCGGCTTGACGGCCCGCGGTGTCCCGGCCGATCAGGAGGCGGGCGAGGTTCCCGGGCGAGTCATCGCCCGCGAGCACCTCGTCGAGCGGAGTGGGCGGCGCCATGGGCCCGGTCGGGCGGCGGTTCAGCAGCCGCCCGACCGGACGCAGGACGAATCGGAGGAGGCGAAGCGCCCGGCTCAGCGCGCGGTCGAGGAGCGCCACGGCTGTGCCGGGGCGCTTCCGAGCGTCTGGGGGTGTGGGGGGCCATGTCTGGGCCCCCCACTCTAGTTGAACACGACGACGCCGCGGGCGACCTGGCCGCCGCGCATCGCCGCGAAGCCCTCGTTGATCTCGTCGAGCGTGTAGGTCCGGCTCACCAGCTCGTCGACCTTGAGGCGCCCGTCGAGGTAGAGATCGACGAGCTTCGGGAAGTCGACATTGGGGCGCACGGAGCCGTACATCGTGCCCTTGATGGCCTTCTCCTGGAGCGCCATGAAGTAGGGCGCGATGGGCGCGCGCACGTTCATCGCCGCCATGCCCACGATCACCGCGGTGCCGCCCGGGCGGATGGCGTCGAGGATCTGCAGCGTCGTCGCCTCGCCGCCGATCGCGTCGAAGGCATAGTCCACGCCGCGGCCCGCCGTCAGCTCGCGCACGCGGTCGACCACGTTGTCGCGCGAGGCATTGAACGTATGCGTCGCCCCGAACTCCTTGGCATAGGTCAGCTTGTTGTCGAGCAGGTCGGCGGCGGCGATGATGCCCGCCCCGGCGAGCCGCGCGCCCTGAACGACGTTGAGCCCCACGCCGCCGCAGCCGACGACGAGGACGGAGGCGCCCGCCTCCACCTCGGCGCAGCGCGTGACGGCGCCGACGCCCGTCGGCACGCAGCAGCCGACCAGGGCGGCCTGCGGCCACGGCATCTCCTTCCGGATGGGCACGAGCATCTCCGCCGGGCACACCACGCGCTCGGAGAAGGTGCCGATGCGCGCCATCTGGTAGATGTCCTGCCCCTTGTTCTTCAGGCGATAGGTGCCGTCGAGCATGCCCCAGCGCGGCGAGGTGTAGCCGTCGCACAGGATGCTCCGCCCGATCGAGCAGTAGAGACAGCGCCCGCAATGCGGCCGGAACGAGAAGATGATGTGGTCGCCGGGCACGACGTTGGTCACGCCCGCGCCGACCTCCTCGACGATGCCCGCCGCCTCGTGGCCGAGCACCATGGGAAGCGGCGGCGTCCAGTCACCGTTCATGATGTGCCAGTCGCTGTGGCAGATGCCCGCGGCCTTCACCTTCACGCGGGCCTCGCCGGCGCGCGGGCCCTCCTGGGTCAGATCCACGATCTCGAGGGGCGTGTTTGCCTTGAAGAGGACGGCAGCTTTCATGGGCTTTTCCTTTCCAGCGGTCACGTCTGGGTCTTCGGGGCGACGGCGATCACCTCGACCTTCACGGCGGTCGCCACGGCGACCGTGCGGTAGAGGGGTCAGCGGTCCTGCCAGGTCGCGACCAGGTGCTCGGCCTGCGCCTGATCGACGCCGCGGAGCTCGAACTTCACGTTGACGGCCTGGAACCGGTTCGGCTCGGCATTGCTCCGGACGCCCTCGATCACCGCCTGCATGCTCTGGAGCGGGATGCCATTGTCGGCGGCGTACTTCTCGATGAGCGTCACGCCGCACGAGGAGATGCCCGCGAGGAAGGCCTCGCCATTGGTCACCGCCTCGTTGGGACCCGAGGGCGAGTCGAGGATGAAGTGCTGGGTGCGGGCCGTGTTGAGCGACCGGCCGAGCACGCCGCTGCTGGTGGAGCGCACCGTGTCGATCTTGACACCGTCGGCCATGGCGGTACCTCGCTGGCAAGGGGGAGTGGGATGGGCTGCGCGGTCGATGATGGGCCCCGGCCCGGAGGCTGTCAAGCCGATGCGGTGGCCCTGCGGGTGGCCGTACTCGATGCCAGGGCCGCGAAGGGGAAGTCGTCGGTCGCGCCCTTCCAGGCGATTCGCCGTCGGGGAAAATAGGAATTGACAATCTTGACGACCCGGTAGAATCATCGGCTCCTCAACCCGAAAGACACACCGCCGAACCAGGGAGGATGGACATGGCGAGGACCAGGACCGGCGCGATGGTGGCGGCGATGGCAGCGGTGATGCTCATGGCGGGATCCGCCGCGATGGCGGGCAATGGGTCGCCCGCGTTCGTGCGAACCGAGAACCGAGAGGCGTGCGTCAACAACCAGCCGCTCCGCCAGCCCTTCTTCGGGGAGCTGCACCTGCACACGCAGTACTCGACCGACGCGGCCACGCTCGACACCCGCAACACGCCGCGCGACGCCTACCTGTTCGCCAAGGGGCTCAAGGTGGGCGTGCCCCCGTTCATCAACACGCTCACGGGGACGGAGACTCCCCGCCGCCGCCGGCGGTCGTCTCCGCCCGTGTCGAGCCACCCCTACTGCTTCCCCGGCGAGAAATGCGAGCGCATGGCCACGCGCACCATCCAGCTCCCGCCCGGCCGGGCGCTCGACTTCGCGGCGATCACCGATCACTCGGAGTTCTTCGGCGAGGGCAACATCTGCTTCTACGAGGAGAACGTGCCGTGTCCGCCGGGCATCTGCAGTGCGGGCCAGGTCTGCTCCTCGGTCGAGGGGCGCTGCGTTCCCATCGGATACGACAGCCCCGAGTGCACGCTCGCGCGCCAGGCCATCGCCGGGCTCCGCGGCGGCCTCGGGCTCGACCTGTTCTCGGCTGTATATCGAGCCCGAAAACCCGGGGCAGAGGTTTCCGTTCTGCGGTCCGAACGGCGGGAACTGCCTGTTCCAGGCGAGCAACATCTGGCAGCGGATCCAGCAGGACGCCGAGGAGGCTTACGATCGGACGTCGGCCTGCACGTTCACCTCGTTCATCGGCTACGAGTACACCGCCCAGCCGGCGATGAGGGCGAGTGCCAGACCGGCAACGGCGGAGGGTCTCACGCGCCGTGCTGGGAAACCGCGGATTGCCGGCACCGCAGGTGAGACGTGCCAGCGTCGCCGGCCCCTGCGGGTGGCGACAACCTGCACCGGAACATCATCTTCAGGAACGCTGACGTGCCGTCGCTACCGGTCAGCACGATCGAGGCGCCGCCCGGGTGCGGCGTGGGCGCGGGATCGAACTGCAACGATCAGCATCGCGCGTGGCCCGCTCGCGTCACCCCAGTTGCTGCTGAATACGCTGAACTCCGCGGTGCGTCGACAACGGCGCGACGTCGCGGTGCCAGTACCTCTCGATCCCGCACAACCCGAACCTGAGCGGCGGCGCGATGTTCCTGCTGCCCGAGACCATCGAGGAAGCGCAGCTCCGCCGCGACAAGGAGCCGCTCGTCGAGCTGATGCAGATCAAGGGGCAATCGGAGTGCCGGTTCTCCTCCAAGAACCCCGGCGCCTGGAACACGGTCGACGAGCTGTGCAACTTCGAGAACTTGAGCTTCGGCCGGCTCGGGGGCGAGTTCCTCGCCGACCCCGACGCCAGCAACGTGCTGCCCAACAGCTACGTCCGCAACACGCTGAAGAACGGCCTGCAGTTCCAGCAGCAGCACGGGGGTCAACCCGTTCCAGCTCGGGTTCGTCGGCGGCCTCGACAACCACAACGGCACGCCGGGGGCGAGCGACGCCATCGCAGTACGCCAAGACCGGGGCGCACGGCGATCTCAGCTTCGCCGTGTCGGGCCAGATCCTGAACACCACGTTCCTCCTCGGCGCTCGACACGAACGGCGGCGGCCTCACCGGCGTCTGGGCCGAGGAGAACTCGCGGGACTCGCTGTTTCGCCGCCTTGCAGCGCCGGGAGACCTTCGCGACGAGCGGCACGCGCCCGGTCGTGCGCCTCTTCGGCGGCTTCAACCTGCCGGCGGACATGTGCCGCAAGGGCAACTTCGCCCAGAAGGGCTACGACAACGGCGTGCCGATGGGCGGGACGCTCTCCGGGCCCACCGGCCAAGGCGCCGAGCTTCGCGGTCTCGGCGACCATGGACCCGGGCTGGGTCGGGCATCCCGGGACGAAGCTCCAGCGCGCGCAGATCATCAAGGGCTGGGTCGACGCGGCCGGCCAGACCCACGAGAAGGTGTACGACGTGGCCGGGCGATCCGAACAGTAGCGCCTCGGTCGACCTCAAGAACTGCAAGCCGAGCGGCGGCGGGCAGCGAGGACCTGTGCGCGGTGTGGACGGATCCCGACGTTCGAGCCCCGATCGAGCACGCCGTTCTACTACGCGCGCGTGCTCGAGAACCCGAGCTGCCGCTGGAACCAGTTCTTCTGCAATGCCAAGAGCGTCGACTGCAGCAAGCCCATGGGGATTTGCTCGAGCGGGAAGGGGTGCAACACCGACGGCGACTGCCGTGAGGGTGAGCAGTGCAACGCGCCGGCGACCTACACCGAGTTCGAGTATCAGCAGTGCTGCTCGGCGGGCATCCCCAAGACCGTGCAGCAGCGCGCCTGGACGTCGCCCGATCTGGTACACGCCCTCGCCGCAGTGAAACTCGGCGGGGTGCTGGGCCGCGGACTTCGGAACCCCGCGCGTCCATTTCGTCCTGATCGGAGGCCTCCTGTTCGGCCTCTCGGAGGTGCGGCGGGATCGCGACGCGAGATCCTCGGCCGGCCCGCCCTCGGCGGCGCCGGCCGACGGCTCGCGTCATCGTGTTCTCGCCCGAGCGGGTCCGCCAGCTCCACGCGGACTTCGTGGAGCAGTTCGGCCGGTCGCCCTCGCGGGAAGAGTTCAGCAGCTTCGTCGATCAAGCCGTCGACAACGAAGTGCTCGATCGCGAGGCTCGCCGTCTGGCGCGTCGGCTTCGGCGACCCCAGCATTCGGCTCCGTCTCGTCCAGAAGATGCGGGCGCTCAACTCGGATCTGTCCAAGTCCGAGGAGGCGCTCCATCGCGAAGCCCTCGAGCTCGGGCTGGATGACGACGTGGTCATCCGGAGACTGCTTCGCGAGAAGATGCGCCTGTTGCTCCGGCGTGACGGGGGAGATGCTCCGATCGAAGATCGCGAGGTGCGCGAGTACGTCGAGCGCCACCGCGATCGCTTCGCGCGGGCGGAGGCCGTGACGTTCTCGCACGTCTTCGTGAGCCCGCGGGTGCACGGCGGGCGAGCCCGCGAGGAGGCCGAAATCGTGCTCGGCGAGCTTCGGGCGCGTTCCCTGCGTCCCGGGGCGAGCGACGACTTGTCGGATCCGTTTCCCTTGGGCCTCGAGCTCAAAGGGTGGCCAGAGGCCACCCTGGCGCGTCGCTTCGGCGACGAGTTCGCCACCCGCGTCCTGGCGCTCGAGCCGGGTCAGTGGGTCGGCCCCATCGCCTCGACGCTGGGTCTGCATCTCGTGTGGGTGCAGGAGAGGATCCCCGGGGCGATGCCTCCCCTCGACCTCGTCCGGCCGCAAGTCGCCCGGGCGCTCGCGGAAGAGCGGGCCGTCGAGCGCGTCGTGCGCGGCGTCCAGCGGCTCCGGAGCCTGTACGAGGTGCGCGTCGAGCCGCCCGCCGAGATGGCGTCCGCGGGCTGGTCGCTGGCGCAACGGCCATGAACTGGCGGGTCGCCGTGATGGGCGCCGTCGCGGCCGGGTTATGGCTGGGGATCGCCGCCGCCGCCTTCGCTCATCCCCTTGACCCGGCACTCCTCGAGCTTCGCGAGTCCCCGCCGGGGCAGTTCGCCGTGCTCTGGCGCGTGCCGCGGTCCGGGCCCGCCACGGCGCCGTTGCGTCCCGCGTTGCCCCGCGGCTGCGTCGAGCGCTCCGCTCCTCGCGCGGGCGACGGCGTTGGCCCCCACGTCACCTATCGGTGGCGCGTCGACTGTGATGGCCGGGGCCTGGTCGGGGAACGGATCGGTGTCGACGGCCTGGACAAGAGCAGGACGGAAGCCCTCCTCCGCGTCCACCTGGACGACGGCCGGCTGATCCAGGTAGTGCTCCGGGGCGACCAGCCCGCGGTGACCGTGCCGGCTCGCGTCGGTCGCCTCGACGTGCTCCGGGACTACCTCCGGCTGGGCTTCGAGCACATCCTGACCGGGCTCGACCACCTGCTGTTTGTCCTGGGTCTGGTCTTGCTGGTGCGGGGTCGGCGCGCGCCTGCTCTGGACCATCACGGCGTTCACCGTCGGCCACAGTGTCACGCTCTCGCTCGCCGTGCTCGGGGTCGTCCGGTATCCCGCCCGCGCCGGTGGAGGCCCTGATCGCCGTCACCATCTTCGCCGTCGCCGTGGAGCTGACCCGCGAGCAAGCCGGGCGTGAGGGCTGGATGCGGCGGGCACCCTGGCTGATGGCCTTCGTCTTCGGCCTACTCCACGGCCTCGGGTTTGCGGGCGCGCTCGCCCAGGTGGGCCTCCCGGCCGATGAAATCCCCCTCGCGCTGTTTGCCTTCAATGTCGGGATCGAGGCGGGCCAGCTCCTTTTCGTGGCCGTGGTGCTGGCCGCGAGGGCGGCACTCGGCGCCCTGCCGACACGGTGGATCGAGGCGGGCGCGCGGCTTCCGGCCTACGCCATCGGATCGCTCGCGGCCTTCTGGGTGATCGACCGCCTCCGGGCCATCTTCTCTTGATGAGCAGGCGTGGCGATGGCGCCGCGCCCAAGAGCTTGGAGCGTGTCCCGGGATGGTAGTCTTGGCGGCGGGGCCTCGACCGCCCCCTCCGATCTTCTCCCAGGAAAGGTTGTGCCATGGACGATGAGACGGCCGTCGCGAACGTGACCGGTGTGGCGCAGGTGTTCGATCTGCACGCGCTCAAGGCGTTCGCGCCCGACAAGCGCGTGCGCAAGATGCTCTTCAAGAGCGACCAGCTCTGGTCGGAGATCGCCTGCTACGAGCCCGGCCAGTCGACGGTGATGCACCAGCATCCGAAGGAGGAAGAGGCCATCTTCGTGCTGGAGGGGACGGCCAACATGAACATCGACGGGCAGGAGGTCGTGGTGCCCGCCGGCGCGCTGGTCAAGTTCCCCACCCAGGTGCTGCACGACGTGCGCAACCTGGGATCCGAGCGCTGCGTGATCATGTTCATCAAGGTGAACCCCAAGATGCTCCCCCGAGCGTAGGAGGGCGGCCATGGGTCATGTCGAGCGCTGTGACAAGACGCTGCCCCTCAACGAGATGATCTTCTACGTGCGCCGGGACGCCGAGCTTCGCGCCCGCTGGCTGACCGACCTCGAAGGCCTGGCGCGCGAGTTCGGGCTCAGCCGCGAGGAATACGAGGCCCTCCGCGACAAGGACGTGCGCCGGCTCCACGACCTCGGCGTGCACCAGTACTACGTGCCGCAGATCCTGCGCCTCTTCTACGGCGCCTCGGGCAATACCAATGCGCATCCCGCGCTCGAAGCCTATCAGCGGGCGTATCCGGAGGAGGCGGCGCAGGCGATGAAACTCCAGGCCGAGCTCGAGCGGCGGGAGCACTGAGCCATGGCCCGGATCGTCGCCGCGATGGCCATGACGCATTCGCCGGGGCTCACGGGCTGGTTCGACCGCGCGCCGACAGAGCCAGCAGACGCAGGCCCTGCAGGCCATGACGGAGATGCGCGAGCGGCTTGCCGCCGCGCGGCCCGACGTCATCGTCGCCTTCAGCAATGACCACCTGTTGAACTGGCCGATCAACAATACGCCGGAGTACACCGTCGGCATCGACGAGGAGCACGTGGGGCCCGCCGACTGGTACGACGAGTGGCTGGCGCTCGACAAGTACAAGATCCCCGGCCATCCGGCGCTGGCGCGCTACATCGTCAACGAGGGGGCGCGGCGGCGGCTCGCGTTTTCGTACCTCAGGCGGATGCAGTTCGACGACGGCATCTCCGTGCCCATGCACTACCTGAATCCGTCGTCGTCGATTCCGCTCGTACCCGTCACCATGAACTGCACGATTCCGCCCATCCCCACGCCCGAGCGCGCGTACCACGTCGGCACGACGCTGCGCGAGATGCTGATGGCGTATCCGGGCGATGCGCGCATCGCGGTGCTCGGCACCGGCGGCCTGTCTCACGAGCCGGGAGGCCCGCGCTACTTCTGGGTGGACGAGGAGTTCGACCTCTGGTTCCTCGATCTGCTGAAGAAGGGCGACCACGCGGCGGTCCTGCGCGAGTGCACCCTCGAGCGAATGGAGGCGGCGGGCTCGGGCGGCACCGCGGAGCTCCTGGCGTGGATCCTCGTCATGGCCTTCACGCGAGGGCCGGCCGATATCCTGGCCTATATGCCGGCGATCGCATGGCGGACCGGGACGGGGATGGTGATCTGGAACGAGCTCGCGTCCTAAACCTTTAGAGCCGCCTCAGGCCTTCTTCGCCTCGCCGCCCTCTACGGGCAACCCCGCTTCCGCCCAGCCATTGAAGCCGGGCTCGAGGTGCGCCACGTTGGGGAAGCCCATCTCGCGCAGCACGTCGGCGGCCAGCGCCGAGCGATGCCCGCCCGCGCAGTGCAGCACGATGCGCTTCTCCGGGTCGACCTTGCCCGAGTAGTACTGGGAGGTCGGGTCCAGCCAGAACTCCAGCATCCCGCGCGGCACGTGGAGCGAGCCCGGGATGAACCCGAGCTTTTGCCGCTCGCGCACGTCGCGGATGTCGAGGATCTGGACGTCGCCCCGCGCCATCTCCGCGCGGAGCTGCTCGTTGCTCAGGTTCTCGATGCGCTGCTTCGCCGCGTCCACCATCTGGCCCACCGTCTTCTTCGGAATGAACATGGCTGATTCCTTTCTCCGGCGCCTGATCAGGCCGGTGCTCGGTCATCTTACTCCGAGCGAGGCCCGCGTCCGCATCGCATCCGAAGCCACCGAATGTGTTGAGCCCGGCATGCACGGTGCCCGGCGGGCAGGGCAATGGCCGCAGCGCGCGTGTGTGTTCTCTCGGAGAGACAGTCGCGGTGGCAAGCGCGCGCCGAATATGGCGCTCGGCTCGATCGAGCGCGGCGAGGCGCTCGAGGCGCGATCCTTGCTCTTCGCTCGTGCGACGGACGGCGCCGGTTCAGGCGCCGGTATCGCACCAGACGCAGAGGAGGCGGCGATGAGCACGAGATCGATGCGGTGCCTGAAGCGTTGCGTGAAGCGCTGGACGTCACCCCTCCTCGCGCTGTTCTTCGCACCGGCGCTCTGGACGCCCGCGGCCGCCGACGTGATCTACGTCTACGATGACGTCGGGCGCCTCACCGGCGTCATCGATGCCGCGGGGGACAGCGCCGGCTATCGCTACGATGCGGCGGGAAACCTGGTCGGCATTCAGCGGGCGGCACCGGGCGGTCCCGCCATCACGAGCTTCACGCCGGCGACCGGGGGCATCGGCGCGGCCGTGACCATCTCCGGCACGGGCTTCGGCGCGGGCGCCGGCGACAACACGGTCACGTTCAACGGTGTCCCCGCTGTCGTCACCTCGAGCACGGCGACGCGGCTCGTCGCGACGGTCCCTGTCGGAGCCGAGACGGGACCGCTGACGGTGACGACACCCGCGGCGTCGGCGCGGAGCGGCGGCGTGTTCACGGTGACCGCGCCCGACCTCGCGCCGACGGGCTGACGGCGCCAGCCTCGGTGTCGCCTCGGCAGCCCATCACCGTGTCCTGGACGGTCGCGAATCGAGGGACGGGCTCGGCCGCGCCGCGATGGAACGACGTCGTCTATCTGTCGACCGACAGCGTGTGCTGCGCGGTCGACGAGGCCGTGGCCGCGGTCGAGCTCACGGCGATCGTCCGCGCGGGCCAGAGTTATACGAGGACCCAGACCGCGACGGTTCCGAGGGTTCCCGCGGGCCAGTACTACCTCATCGTGAGCACGGACGACCGCCGCGTCCTGCCCGAGGCGGACGAGGCCAATAACCGCCGCGTGCTGCCCATCACGGTCAGGACGCCGGACCCGGTTCCCACCGCGCTCGCCGGCGCCGGCGACCTGGGTGCGCGGCCAGACCGTTTCCGTGTCGTGGACGGTGGTGAACCAGGGCGCCGGGACCGCGTACGGTGCGTGGGCGGACGCGCTCTATCTCGCTCCCGTTCCGGGCCCGGCCTGCTGTGACCACGCGCGGTTCGTCGGGAGCGCGCGCCCTCCCGCTCCTCTCGCGCCCGGCGTGGCCTACTCGAAGAAGGTGTCGCTGAAGGTGCCCGACGACTTGGCGCCCGGACCGTACAGCCTGGTCCTCGTCGCCGACGACAGCAAGCTCGTGACGGAGACGGACGAGGCCAATAATCGGCGCGCCATTCCCATCACTGTCACGGCGCCGGACCTCGTCCTCACGGCGCTCACCGCCCCGGCGGCGGTGACGACGCAAGCGTCGATCTCGGTGTCGTGGTCGGTCAAGAACCAGGGCGATGCCGCGGCGACCATGGCGTGGAACGACCGCATCTACCTCTCCACGACGGCCTTCTGCTGCTTCGGCAATCCCGTCGTCGCCACCGCGAGTCGACCGGCGCCGCTCGCGCCCGGCGCGAGCTACACGGCCACCAAGCTGCTCACGGTGCCGAATGTCCCCGCCGGGAGCTATTTCCTTCACGTGAATGCCGACGACGGGCTCGCCATCGGCGAGAGCGACGAGGGGAACAACCACCGGACGATCCCGATCGCCGTGACCACGCCGGACCTGGTGGCCGCCGATCTCACGGCGCCCGCGTCGGTGAGGGCCCAGCAAGTCGTGTCGCTCGGCTGGACCGTCAGCAATCCGGGATCGGGCGCGGCGAAGGCGCCGTGGATGGACGTCGTCTACCTTTCGGCGGACCCGACGTGCTGCGCCGGCGACACGGCGCTCGCGACCGTCAGTCACACGGTGGCGCTCGCGCCCGGCGCGAGGCTATGCGCAGACGAAGAGCGTCACGATCCCCAACCGGCCCCCCGGCAACTACTTCCTGATCCTGAAGGTCGACACGGGCGGCGCGGTGTACGAGGCCGACGAGAGCAATAACCTGCGCGTGGTGCCGCTCACCATCGCGCCGTGACCCGGGAGGACATGCATGAAGACGCTCAGTCGCAGCGCGGCGGTGTGGATCGCGATCGGATGTATCGTGCTGGGCGCGCCGTCCGCGGGGGTCGCCGGCGAGGCGCCGGCCATCATCGCGATGGGGCAGAGCGCCACGCTGCTTCCCGATGGGCGATGGCTCATGCTCGGTGGCCTCGGGGCGAACGGGCCCATGGGCAACGCGGCGATCTGGGACCCGCGCGACGGCTCCACGGTCGAGCTGTCCGCGCGGCTCGCGCAGCCCGCGCGCCTGGCATACCGCCACGCTCCTGGCCGACGGGACGGTGCTGGTCCTCGGCGGGCTTGGCGCCCACGGGGACCTGGTCGGCGCCGCCGAGCTCTTTGTGCTCGACACGGGACCATCCGAGCTGCCCCTGCCGGCGGGAGCGAGCCTTCGGATGCGCCATACGGCGACCGTCCTCACCGACGGGCGCGTGCTGGTCGCCGGGGGACTCTCCGACGACGGGCGAGGCGCTCGACACGGCCGAGCAATGGGATATCCCGGCGCGGCTCGTATCTCCCGTGCCGTCTTCCCTGATCCGCCCGCGCGCCGGTCACGAGGCGGTGCTCGCCGCCGACGGGTCCGTGATCCTGTGGGGCGGTGTCGATGGACAGGGCCGGCCCGTCGCGGACGGCGAGCGCTTCGACGTGGAGCAGTCGCGCTTCGTCTCCGTCCGGACGCCGCCCGGAGCGACCGATCCACTGGCCCTCCTTCAGGTGGAGGCGTCCATCCCCGAGCACGGGGCGGTGGGCGTTCCCGTCGATGCCGTGATCAGCCTCCGGTTCTCCGGTCCCGTTCCGGTGGAGCAGCTCCAGTCGCCGGGCCTGATCCTCGCCGGACCCGAGGGGCCGAGAGCCGTCCGGGTCGTGCCCGCGGAAGAAGGGCGGTTGCTCTTCATCACCCCGGTGACGCCGCTCGATGGGGGCGTGACCTATGCGCTGTCGCCGTCGGCGGCTGTCGACCCCGGCGAGGTCCTCGCGCGGTTCGGCCCTGTGGCGTTCTCCACGGCGGCGGCGCCGCCGCATCGCCCCGGGACGTCCGGGGAGGCGCCGGGCCCGACCTCGCCCGACGGGTCGACCGTGCCGAGTGTCGCCATCGGCGGCGAGGCTCCGGGCGCGGGGCCGGCGGGCGAAGGCGGTGGTCCCCGCGGCGGGGATGCTCTGCGCCCGGGCACGGACGGCGTGAGACCCGGCCTGACGGTGGTGCAGTCCGTCATGGACCCGCCGGCGCCCGCCACCGCGCCCACGCCGGGCGGCGACGCATGGGATGGCGACTCCGTGGACCTGAGCACGGGGATATTCGTCCATCGCAAGACCGATCTCTATCTCGACGCCGCGATCCCGATCGCGCTCACCCGGACGTACCGGTCGGGTGACAGCGGCGCACGCCCATTCGGCATCGGCAGCAGTCATCCCTATCAGATCTTTCTCTCGGCGACGGCGCCGTACCAGGAGGCGAGCCTCATCCTGGCCGACGGCAGCGCGATCCGCTATGTCCGGACCAGCCCGGGCACGGACGTCCTCGGCGCGGTGTTCGAGCACGTCGGCACGCCGACCGACTTCTATGGATCGACGCTCACCGGGGCGAGCTTCTGGACGCTCGCGACCGCCGATGGCAGGGTCTACCAGCTCGGCGCCAATGCCCCGCTGCAGCGGATCGACGATCAGTTCAACCGCTTGGTGCAAGTGTTCCGGCACGGCGCCGCGATCGGGCCGGAAACCGGCGTGGTCACGCATGTCATCTCGCCCACGCAAATCATCTCGCCCAACGACCGGTGGATCATCTTCGCGTACGACGCGCTGGACCGGATCGTCCAGACCCGGGACACCCTCGGCCGCATCATTGCCTACAGCTACGACGCGGCCGGCCGCCTGGCCTCGGTGACCGACGCCGAGGGCGGTATCACTCGCTACACGTATGACGGCCAGCACCGGATGCTGACGATCCGGGACCCGCGCGGAACCGTCGCTCTCACGAACGAGTACGACACCGCGGGGCGCGTCGTTCGGCAGACGCGGGCCGATCTGACCGAGTATCGGTTCGCCTACAGCCTCGACCCGAGCGGCAGGGTCGTCCGGACCGACGTCACCGATCCGCGCGGCGTCGTGCGGCGCGTGACGTTCGACGCGCGGGGCTATCGGGTGAGCGATACGCGGGCGCTGGGAACCCCCATCGAGCAGACGACGACCTACGAGCGCGCGGTCTCCGGTCTCGTGCTCTCGGTGACCGATCCGCTCGGTCGCAGGACGGCGTTCACGCGCGACGCCAAGGGCAATATCACGTCGGTGACTCGCCTGGCCGGATCGGCCCAGGCCGCGAGCACCAGCCTCACCTATGCGCCCACCGGCGGCGTGGGCATCAGGCGCATCGCCAGCATCACCGATCCCTTGGGACAGGCTACGACGTTCGCCTATGACTCGGCCGGCTATCCGGCGCAGGTGACGGATCCGCTGGGTGGGCGGACGAGCGTCGCGGGCTTTGATGGAATGCTGCGGGGGCTGGCCGATGCGCTGGGCAATGGGACGGAGCTTCGTCGCGACAACGGGGCGGACGTCGTCTCGGCGATCGATCCGCTCGGCCGGGTGACCGCGCTCGGCCACGACGGGGGCGGGCGCCTGGTCTCCCGGACCGATCCCCTGGGGAAGCGAGTCGCCTATGCGTATGACCGGCGGGATCACCTGGTGCAGATCACGGACCCCGCGGGCGGGACGACGCGATTTCAGCATGACCCGAACGGCAATCTCGTCACCGTCACCGACGCGCGGAGCAAGGCCACGCGCTTCGTGTACGACGGCATGAACCGCCTCGTCAACCGGATCGACCCGCTGGAGGCGCTCCGAGAGCTTCGCCTACGACGACAACGGCAACGTGACGAGCGCGACCGACCGCAAGGGGCAGATGACGGTGGTCACCTACGACGCCCTCGACCGGCCGGTGACGGTGAGCTATGCCGACGGATCGACGGCGAGCTATGCCTGGGATGCCGGCAACCGCCTGATCCAGATCGTGGACTCGCTGGCCGGCACCATCACGCGGTCCTGGGACCCTCACGACCGGCTGAATTCTGAGACCACGGCCCTCGGCACGGTCGAATACTCGTACGATGCCGCGGGGCGGCGGACCGCGATGTCGGTGGCCGGTCAGCCCACCGTCGGCTATGGCTATGACGCGGCCGGCCGCCTCACGCACGTCTCACGGGGCGCCCTGTCGGTCAGCGCGGACTACGACGCGGCCGGCCGTCGGACCTCGCTGGTCCTTCCCAATGGCGTCACCGCGGAGTACGCGTATGATGCCGCGTCGCAGCTCATCGGCCTCACGTACCGCCGCGGCCCGGGCGTCCTCGGCACGCTGACCTATGCCTACGATGCCGCGGGCAATCGCGTGCGGGCCGGCGGCACCTGGGCGAGAGTGGGCCTGCCCCCAGCCCGTCGCCTCCGGTCACGCACGACGACGCCAATCGCGTCCTCACCTTTGGCGGCACCGCGTTGACCCACGATGACAACGGCAACCTCACCAGCGACGGGGCGAGGACGTATATGTGGAATGCCCGCAATCAGCTCGTGGCCGTCGACGGGGCCGGGATCTCGGTGCGCTTCGGCCACGACGCGCTGGGCCGCCGGCAAGAGCGGCAGGCCGATGGTGTGGTGACGCGGTTCCTGTACGATGGTGTCCACGCGGTGGAGATGTTCGGGCCGGCCGGCGCGGTGAGCCTGCTCGGCGGCGCTCGAGGTGGGCGAGCATCTGGCGCTCGGCGAGCCGGGCGCCGGCTTCGTTCCACTCACCGATGCCGTGGGCTCGATCCTTGCCCTGACGGACGAGGCGGGTTCCGTGGGCACCGAGTACACGTACCAGCCGTTCGGGGCGACCGCGGGTCCGGCCGCGCCCGACCCGAACCCGTACCGGTTCACCGGCCGCGAAGACGACGGCATCGGCCTCTATTTCCATCGCGCGCGGTACTATCACCCGGCGCTTCAGCGCTTCATCGCCGAGAACCCCATCGGGTTCGCGGGCGCGCGCGCCAATCTCTACGCCTATGCGCAGAACAACCCGCTCAGCCTGACCGATCCGCTCGGCGTTGACGTGGATCCCGCCCCACAGCCGTCGATCGCCGCCATGGCGACGGCCGCATGGGACCCGGTCGGGGGACGCCCCGCGCCGGCGAGCGGCCTCCGCATCGCCGGCCTCGCGGATGCCGACGCGGCGCTCCTCGAACGGGTGATCGGAGCCTGGGCGTCGCCGGAGCAGGAGCGGGCCCTCGAGGCCCTTCGCCCCATCAGCGGCGTGGAGCGCGGAAACTGCACGCCCATGGGCGCGCGCGTGTTCCGGTCGTGGACGGTCGAGCAGGTCACGGCCAATCTTCTGAAGCTGCCGGTCGCCACACCACACCGATGCGCTCGCCCCTAACCCGGGTCGACCGTGTTGAAGCGCAGGAAACACGCCCGGGCGCTGCCGGCTCCGCACGCCCGCGCCACCTCGAGCGGCGGGAAGGCATCCGCCGGTAGCCCGCCCCCCGCGAGTCGCTGGCGGCCCGCTACGGGGCCGCCAGGACTGCATCTCGCCGTGTCGTTGCCGATCTCGGGGACTCCTCGAAGCCGTCCTTGCCCCACTCTCGTCCATTGCCGGATTGCTTGGAGCCGCCGAACGGGGCCGCCATGTCTCACGGAGCGCCGTTCAGGTTCACCTGGCCGGCCCGCCTTGTACCGACGCCGATGTCGACGTCCTCGCCGTATATTCCCATATGGATATAACGAGCATCTTGTATCTGACCTTCGATGACGATCGGGTTGACACTCTTCAATATATCTGGTAGGGAATAGCGTGCCATGGACATGAACGTGATTCGAGGTCAGCGCCTCACGGGGTTCGGTGTGGCTCCAGACGCCGCGTCCATCGCCATTCACCTGATGGACGAGGAGTCGCGCCCCGCGACCGTGTTGTTGCCCGCGGAATGCCTGAACGCTCTCATCATGACGCTCCCCGAGATTCTCAGACGCCCCCTGCACCTTCCGATTTCATGACGAATCGATGCGCCTCGTGTATCCGGTGGGGCACTGGGAGGTCGCGGGGAGCTCGGTCCAGGGCGGGGTGATCGTCACGCTCGGGACACCGGACGGCTTCCAGGTGTCGTTCAGCCTCGCCGCCCTCGATCTCTTGAAGATGGCCACCCAGGGCGCCTCGCGGTGCATGGCGGCCAGCGGCGCCAACGGGAACTGATCGACGTGGCGGCGGCAGATCGGGCGGGTGGAAATCCAGTGCACCGTTCTCGACAGGGCGCTGATGGCTGGAGTGTCAGGCGTGCGACCACATTCGCCATGTCAAGTCCGTCGTTCACGACGTGTTGACCTCGGCCGCGATTGTGCTCTCGTGTGCAGTTTGAAGTGTCGCCGAGCGCTGCGTAGCATGAG
>CAWIZN010000065.1:0-32339 GCA_963840495.1 uncultured Candidatus Rokubacteria bacterium | reverse complement strand
CGGCGGCTCGATCTCGTCGATCGAGATCGCGGCAGGTCGCGATGATGTCCTCGAACTGCGCCGCCGGGATCGGCAGGCCGGGGATGACGTCGCGAATCCGGCGCGCCTCCTCGTCGAAGTCCCACATGAACTCGCGCCCGGTGGACTGCTTCGTGTAGCTCCGGCCGTCCTTGGTGTGGATCGTGATCCGCGGCCCGAAGAGCGTCATCCGGTGCGACGGGATGATCGTCACGCGCTTCATCAGCTCCAGCACCTCGGGCGGGTCGCCGGCGCCCGCCGGGTCGACCCGCTGGCCCCGCAGCACGGGGAAGCCGCGCTTGACGACTCCGTAGGCCGAGTAGTACGCGGTGCTGCCCGGCCCCGACTCCAGGTCTTCCCTCCGGCTCGGGAAGGCCGGGCTGGGATACTGCGTCTCCAGCCAGTTCACCACGGCCTCGACGCGATCGACGTCCTCATAGCGGATGTCGTGGTCCTCGCAGAGCCGCGCCGTGACGTCGATGTGGGCGATGTTGTAGCCGGCCGTCGAGTAGATCCGGTAGAGCGTCTCGAGGAACAGCCAGTCCTTCCCCAGAGCGGCGGTGATCTTGTCCAGGCTGGCCGCGGTGTCGCCGACGAAGCTGTACGTGAGCCGGCCCGTGTTGTTGCCCGCGTAGGCGTGATAGAAGCCGGCGTCCCCCTCGAGGACGGTCTCGCCGCCGATGTGCCCCCGCCCCGCCAGCGCCACCGCCAGCATGGCATTGCGCACGGCGCCGCCCTCGCGCAGGGCGCGGCCGCCGCTCCGCGCTCCTTCGAGGTTGCCTGCCGCCAGGCTCGCGCAGAGCGCGATCGCGCTGTTCACCTGGTCCTCGGTGAAGCGCAGGAGCTTCGCCGCGGCGACGGCGGGGCCGAAGATGCCGAACACCGGGCTGGCGTGGAAGCCGCGCGCCATCACCGTCGGAATGAAGTCGGCCGCCATCCGCTCCATGACCTCGTAGCCCGCCGCGAGGGCGGTGATGAGCTCTCGGCCGGAGGCGCGCGCCGTCTCCGCCGCGACGAAGGCGCCCGGGATGATGCTCGTGCCGGGGTGCGTGAGCATGCGGAACGTGTCCCACTTGCCGCCGGCAAACGCCATCTCCGCGTTGGCGAACGCGGCGCCGCCCTTCGTCACCCGGGTGCCGTTCACCATGATGGTGGCGCCCGCGCGCACACCGGCCTCTTCTTCGATGATGAGCTTCACGGCCTCGGCGCCGTCCGGTGACCGAGAGCCGAGGAGCACCGACGCGAGGCCGTGGAGTGTCACGCCCTTGGCGCGATCGATCACCTCGGGCGGCAGATCTTCGTAGCGCAGCCCGACGACCCAGCGCGCCAGTTGCCGGCTGAGCGATGTCATGGCGTTGTCAGGGGAAACATGCGCGGCATGATAGCAGACCACGTGTCGCGCAGCGCCCCGCTTCCAACGGAAGACAGGGATCCTTCGTGTCAGGACGCCGCCGACCTCACGCACGCCGTCTGTCGGCGGCGGCGATCATCCCGTCGAAGGCGGGCTGCCCTCTCGCCGTGGACGATCCCGGGAGTCGGTTGGCCAGCGGATGCAGGACGTCGAGCGCGTAACCCAGATCCAGTCGCTCGCCCAGCCAGGACGGGCACGCTGTCCGCGCGTGCAGGCGGAGCCCCTGCGCGTCGTGCTGCGCGCGGAGCGCCTGGACCGGATCCGCGGGCACCGCGGCCGGGGCCGGGACGTCGGGCAGCAGCTTGCCGTCCGGTCGCCGGAACTGCAGCGCGCCGTCGGGCTGGCGCTCGACCTGATAGCCCTCCTCGTGCACCGCGCGGTGATGGCGGCGACAGAGCAACGCGAGGTTCGACAGCGTGGTCGGGCCGCCCTGCGCCCAATGATGGAGGTGATGGCCCTGCCCGAACGGCAGCCGGCAGCCCGGGAAGCGGCAGCCCTGGTCGCGGTGGTGGAGCGCGCGCCGCAGTGCCGGCGGAATCGTCCGCGTCCGGGCCCCGACCTCCACGGTGCGCCCGTCCTCGTCGTGCCGCATCACCACCCGGCTCGCGTCGCACGCCAGGCGCCGCGACGTTTCCGCGGGAACGCGCGCCCCGTCCTCGAGCACGGACTGGCCGGGCTGATCCGCATCGGCGAGCGCCGCGGCGTCGACATGGACCACGACCTGGTAGCGCTCGCCCGGGGCGCCGGGATCGAGCCCGTGGTCGAGGGCCGCCTCCGCGACCAGGGCCAGCGCGTCGGCCTGTTGCTGCGCCATGGTCGGGCGCTCCGCGAAGGGATCGGCCGACGGATCATTGAAGCGCGTGACCACCTCGCGGGCCCGCTGGTACAGCGTCTCGCGGGCCGCGGCCAGCGCCTTCATGAACAGGGCGCCCACCTCCGGCTCCAGCCGCCCCCGGAGCACCACCGTGCCGTCCTCGTCCTGGTGGACGTGCAGCGCCCGGCTCGCGTGCTGGCGCTTGGTCTCCCGCGCCTCGGCCTTGCGATCGATGCAGCGCCAGCCGCGCACGATCCGCTCGACGTGCGCGGCCGTGCCGCCGCGCCCCACCCCGAGCAGCCGCGCTTCGGTCTCCGGCGTGGCGACGCGGGTCAGGGCCCGGACCTTGGCGTACGACAGCTCCCCGCGCGCGAGCGCCTGGGCCAGCAGCGGCAACGTCCCCAGGGCGCGCGCCACGCGGACCTTCTCCCGGGCCGTGCCGAGGTCGAGTCCGACCCGCCAGCCCAGCCAGTCGGCGCAGGAGCGGAACCCGTTCCCCCAGCCGCCGCGGGCATCGAACTCGCGGATGAGGTCGAGGAGGCGCGCGGAGGCGGCCTCGAGATGCGCCGACAGCTCGGCGATCTCATCGCCCAGCCGGTCCAGTTCCGCGACGGGTCCGAGGGTCGTGCGGATGGGTGTCGAGTGGATCTCCATGGCGAGCCTCCCTTCTACTGGGGCGACTCTACACCCGCGTTTCGGAGCCACCCTGGAGCGCTCAGGACAGGCGATGCGGGGGCGAGCGATGATTTTCGGTTCGGTCCCGCGCGGCCGGCCATCACGGGGCCCGCGCGGGCCGCTGGGCCGGCGTCCGTTGGAGGCGGCCGATCTTCGGCCGCGCCACCCGGCCGGGGCTGTCAAGCGGAAAGTGCAGATGCTCAGCAACTGGACGAAGAGCCATCGCGAACATTGCGGGGGGCGCTTGACGGCTTCGCGATCTACCCGTATATCCCTCGGCAGGGACACGAGCTGCTTGCCCGAGCTTTACGCACGCATCGACACGGGAGGCCGAGAGATGGAGATCGTCGATCTGAAGGCGGCAGAAGAGTTCTCGCCGGATCACCACGTCCACAAGTCGCTGACGACCACGTCCCACTCCGACATCAGCATCGCGTGCTGGGAGCCGGGGCAGATCTCACCGATCCACTGTCACCCCGGGGCCGACGAGATCTACCACGTCGTCCAGGGAGAAGGTCTCTTCAACGACGGGCGCACGGAGCGACGGCTCGGCCGCGGAGACACGGTCATCTTCCCGGCCGGTGAGGTGCACCAGGTCCAGGCCCTCACCCGGATGGTCCTCTACCGGGTGCAGGCGGGCGCCGACCGGCACGCGGAGTCGCTGACGGCCTGGCCCGCGGCCGGCGCGAAGCCATGAAGATCACCGCAATCGAGACGTTCGCCGTGAACACGGGGTTCAAGCCGCCGCGGCCGTGGCTGTTCTGCGCCATCCGCACCGACGAGGGCCTCACCGGCTACAGCGAGTTCGGCAGCGACGGGATCACGCGCGGGCTCGTCGGGCTCGTGCAGGACCTCGGCGGGAAGCTCATCGGCAAGGATCCCACGGCCGTCGAGAAACACTACGTCGACATGTATCGGTCGACGCGCCAGGCGCCGTACGGCGCGACGCAGCAGGCGATCGCGGGGATCGAGCTGGCCCTCTGGGACCTCGCCGGCAAGTCGCTCGGCGTCCCCGTCTGGCGGCTCATGGGCGGCCCGCACCGCGAGCGGCAGCGCGTGTACTGGTCGCACTGCGCGACGTATCGCGTCGAGAACGCGGAGCTCTTCCGCGTGAAGCCGCTCCGCTCGATGGCCGACGTCGCCGACTGCGCGCGCGAGGCCGTCCACAAGGGCTACACCGCGTTCAAGACCAACATCATCTGGCCCGGCGATCCCCCGCGCCGCATCAGCCAGGGCCGCGTCGGTCCGCATGACCAGCTCGCCACCCGCGACATCATCGACCAGGCCGTCGCCCAGATCGGCGCGATGCGCGAGGCCGTGGGACCGAAGGTCGACATCTGCCTGGACGTGAACGTCAACTTCAAGCCGAGCGAGGCGCTCCTGCTCGCGCGCGAGCTGGAGCCGTTCAAGCTGTTCTGGATGGAGATCGACAACCAGGATGCCGATGCGCTGGTCGAGCTCCGCGCCGGCACGCGCACGCCGCTCTGCGGGGGCGAGCAGCTCCAGACCGTGCGGCAGTACCGGCCGTACCTCGAGCGCCACGCGCTGGACACCATCATGGTGGACGTCTGCTGGCAGGGGTTCTCGGCGGCGAAGAAAGTGGCGGACCTCGCCGAGACACACGAGATCAACGTGGCGCCCCACAACTACAACGGCCACCTGTCCTCGTTCCAGGCGCTGAACTTCGTCGCGTCCGTGTCGAACGTGAAGATCATGGAGAGCGATCCCGACGCGGTCCCGATCCGCGACGAGCTGTTCACCGTGCTGCCCGAGATCGTGGACGGCCAGATGACGATCCCGACGCGGCCCGGCTGGGGCACGGAGCTCAACGAGAAGACGGCGCGCGCGCACGCCTGGTCGGGCTAGACGCTGGCGCAGCCTCTTCCAGGGGCTGCACCGGCCGCCCGGCGAAAAACTCGATCCAGACCGAGGTATCAGCGACGACGGCGCTCACGCGATACGTCGAGATCGATGGAGAGATTGACCTTGCCACGCAGGGCCATCGCTTTCTCGTAGGCGCGCGCGCGGCGCACAAGGCGGAGGCCCTCGACGAGGGTCTCCGTGATGCCCTTTCCCGTCACTTCCATCGCTTCTTCGAGGAGTTGCTCGGGCACGTTCGCCGTGATCCGTCGCCCTCTCGTCATGATGAGGATACTGACGGCGGTCATCACCGATGTCAATATCTCGGTGGCTCTCAAACCTTCTCAGCCCGCGCCGTCACGATCGCCGCCACCGGGCCGGCCCCTCGGCCCTTGGTGCCACAATCATGGCATTCTCCTGGGCACCAGGGGGGAGGCCAACATGGACAGGCTGAATCTGGCAGAGAAGCTGGCGACGTTCTCGGAGCACTGGCAGCCGAGGACGATCGGCCAGTTCAACGGCCACGACCTCATGGTCGTCAAGGCGCAGGGCGAGTTCGTGTGGCACAAGCACGACGACACCGATGACTTCTTTCTCGTGCTCAAGGGCCACCTGACCATCGAGCTGCGCGATCGCAACATCACACTCGGGCCGGGCGAGCTGTTCGTCGTGCCCAAGGGGGTCGAGCACCGCCCGGTCGCCAAGGAGGAGGTCCACATCCTGCTGATCGAGCCTTCCGGCACTCCGAACACCGGCGATCCCGCTACCGCGGCAGCCCGGCGGGTCATCTGACGCGACCCTTCGACCGTCTAGCGCGGAAGCGCCGCCAGCTCGCGCCACTCTTTGAGGCCGACGCGAGCCAGGACCTGGATCCCGACACCGCCGGGCCGCACGACCGCCGCCTGGCCCTCGTCGAGATATTGCCCGCCGGCCAGGCTGTAGAACGGGTACGCGTGGCCGACGATGACCGCGTTCGTCCCGCTCGCGGGCATCGTGGACAGGAGCCCTCGCAACGCGGCGAAGCGGTCGGGGCTGCCCGGCGGTGCCGGCCCGGCCTCGCGCGCCGCCTGGGAGCGCTCGGCGGCGCCGAAGGCGAGGGTCGCCGTCTCGACGGTGCGGCAGAGCGGGCTCGCCAGCACGACACCGATCGGAATCCCGAGCGCGCGGATCGCCTCGCCGATGGCGCGGGCGTGGTCGCGACCGCGGTCGGTCAAGTTGCGCTGGCTCGCGCAGTCCTCGACGCTCCCCATGCGCGTGTCTTTCTGGCTGTGGTCGGTGTCGGCATGGCGAAAGTACAAGATGAGCCCGCCGGCGCGCAGGGCGCCGAGCAGATCCGCGCCACGCAGCGCACCCGCGCCGGCGGGCTGCGCGGCCGCGGACGGGACCGCCAGCAGCGTCGCGGCCACGAGCGCGACGAGCCCTGCCCTCGCGCTTCGCCGGCAGCCCAACCCAAGCATCCTGCCTACACCAGGCCGGCGTAGGCTCCGCCGTCGACCAGCACGTTCTCCCCCGTCACGAACCGCGCCTGCTGCGAGCAGAGAAAGGCCACCACGGCGCCGAAGTCGTTTGCGTCGCCGAGCACGCGCATCGGGTTCATCGCCCCCTGAGCGCGCAGCGCCTCCTCGAACGTGGTGCCCTCGGTGACCGCGCGCGTCTTCGCAGTCTGGCGCACCCGGTCCGTGTCGTGGGTCCCGGGAAGCACGGCATTGACGGTGACGCCGCTATCGGCGATCTCCCGGGCCACCGTCTTCATGAAGCCCGCGAGGCCGGCCCGCGCGGTATTGGACAGCAGGATGAACGGGATCGGCTGCTTCACCGAGACCGACGTGATGTAGACGATGCGGCCCCAGCCCTTCTTGACCATGGCCGGCACCGTCGCGTACGTCAGCCGGATGGAGCTCATCATGCTGAGCTCCACGGCGGGCAGGAACTGCTCGATCTTGGTGGTCGCGAAGTTCCCGGGGGGTGGCCCGCCCGCGTTGCAGACGACGATGTCCGGCTCGCCGAGGCGGCTCCGCACATTGTCCAGGAGCCGCTCGATCTCCTCGGGCTTGGACATGTCGCCGACGAAGGGCGTGACCTCGGCCTTCGTCTGGGCGGCGATCTCCTTCGCGGTCCGCTCGACGTCCGCTTGCGTGCGGGCGCTGATGGCGACCTTACATCCCTCGGCGGCGAGCGCGAGCGCCGAGCCGCGGCCGAGGCCCTTCGAGGCGGCGGTGACCAGCGCGATCTTGCCCTTGATCCCGAAGTCCATGTGTCCTCCGATCGGTGTGAGGTGGCCCGCGCGGCATCGCCACGCGCGAAGCGCATTGTACTGCGGATCGGAACCGACACGCCGGGCGGGGCGAGCCTCATCCGTCCCGCTTGACCGCAGATTCGACTGTGTTGTATCTGACCAATGGGAGGGACTACCTGTGGCCAACAGATCCAGCACGGGCCTCATGACGGCCGGGGCCATCGTGATGTTCGTCGGCGTGTGCATCATCCTGGTTCGGGTGCTGAGAGTTCCCACGTATTGGATTCCGCTGATGGTCGGCGTCGGCCTGTTCCTGATGGGCTTCATCCGCTGGCTGACTCACAAGGACTCGTGAGGGCTCGAGGCTCCCTTCGATAAGAACCCGTGGCCCCCGGCATAGTCCGACGGCTGCGGCTGCGCCCACCCGGCGAGGAGATCCGCGGCCGGCTCCCAGATCTCGACGCCGAGCGGGCGGCACGTGGCGAGCGGATCGCCGGCATCGGGTCCCCACACCGGCACCGAGAGATCGCCGTGCGGGCACACCGAGATGGCGCAGAGCACGTCGATCTCCGCGAAGAACTCGATGAAGTCTCCCGTCCGCGCCGGGCTCGGCTTGACGAAGTAGCGGCCCTCGGGGGTGAGGCCGGTCACCTGGAACACGTTGAGCACGTCGTGCACGTCGAGCTCGGTCAGGTGAAACGGGGCGACCGCCCGCACGAGGTTGCTGTGGCAGCAGAGGTCGAAGTCCTCGCCGTTCAGGAGCTTGTGCACATAGGGGTCGCAGCGCGTTCCGAGCAGATCGTGGCAGCCGCCGCCGTCCTCGTCGCGGCCGTACTGGATGGTATCGGCGGTGATCGTCAGCATCGGCCGGAGATAGGGCAGGCACGACCAGAGCCGGTCGAACGCCGTCAGATGCGCCTGGTGGAGCTGTCGGGTGCGGGAGGCCCAGAAGCGCTCGCGCGGATTCGCCAGACTCCACACGTTGAGATCGGCGACCTGCGGCCCCTCGACGGCGACGATGCGAACGAGCTGGCCCGCGCGCACGGGCCACGCGCGGCCCGAGCGCCGCGGCACCGTGAACCGCTCCACGAGAGCGCGGCCGGCCGTCTCACCGGCCAGCCGCGCGTAGCGCGCTCGGTCGATCTGAAGCGGCGAGCCGGGTTTTGCCTCGTAGATCACGCGCGGTGAGGCCATGTCGCTCCCTCCCGAGATCGCTGTTGACAACGACGCACCAGCATAGTCTCATACCGCCCAACCAATCGAAGGTCGCATCGGAGCGCCCCTCACGGAGGATCTGCCATGAGAGTCTCGCGCGCTATCACGCTCGGCTTCGCTCTCCTCACCGCCGCCGCGTTCGCCCCCGAGGCGCATGCCCAGCAGTGCCCAAAAGGCAAGCTGCGCCTGTACACGTCGTGGCCGATGCAGGGCGCGATGCTGCCCGAGGGCACCGGCATGAAGAACGGCGTCGACCTCGCCGTCGCCGAGACCGGAGGCGCCGTCGCCGGGTACTGCCTCGAGGTGGTGAACCTCGACGACGCCTCCCCGCAGACGGGCAAGTGGGACGGCGCGGTGGAGGCGGAGAACGCGAACAAGGCCGTCGGCGATCCGCTCGCCATCGTCTATATCGGCACCTACAATTCCGGCGCCGCCAAGGTCTCGATCCCGATCACCAACCGCGCCCACATGGCGCAGGTCACGCCGGCCAACACCTACCCCGGGCTGACCAAGAAGCGGGGGGCGGCCCCGGGCGAGCCGGAGATCTACCGGCCCGGCGGGTACGTCAACTACTTCCGGCCGATCCCGGCCGACGACATCCAGGGCGCGGTCGCCGCCAAGTGGGCCAAGCGCCTCGGCGCCAAGAAGGTGTACATCCTCAACGACCAGGAGCTCTACGGCAAGGGCATCGCCGACGTCTTCGAGGCCACCGCCAAGAAGATCGGCCTCCCCGTGGTCGCCAACGAGGGCATCGACTGGAAGCAGCCCGATCAGAAGCCGGTGCTGACCAAGATCCGCGCCTCCGGCGCCGATCTCGTCTACCTGGGCGGCGTCATCGAGACCGGCGCCCAGGTGATCATCCGCCAGATGAAGGAGGTCGGGCTGGTCGCGCCGCGCACCCGCTTCATGGGGCCGGACGGTCTCCTCGAGGAGGAGCTGCTCAAGGGCGCCACCTGCGACGCCGCCCTCGCCACCGAGATGCGCATCACGTTCGCCGGCCTTCCGTTCGAGAAGATGCGGGGCATCGGCGCGAAGACCTACGAGACCTACAAGGCCAAGTACGGCAAGGAGCCGACGTCCTACGCCCTCTACGCGGCCGAGGGCGGCCGGGTGATCATCGACGCCATCCGCCGGGCCGCCCCGGAGATCGACAAGGCCAAGGATCCCACCGCCAAGCGCGAGGCGCTGCGGAAGGCGATCGCCTCCACCAAGAACTTCGAGGGCATCAACGGCAAGTGGAGCTTCGACGAAAACGGCGACGTGGACTACGACACCATGTCGGGATTCAAGGCGGTGAAGGCGGACGGGCCGATCGGCTGCAAGTTCCAGTTCGAGTCCATCCTCGAGTGACCCCCGCGCGGGGAGGGCCGCTCCCGCCGGCCCTCCCCCCCGCGCCCCATCCCCCGCATGCCATCTGACCCACCCTCACCTCACTGCCCTCCGCCACGCGCTCGACGTTCCGCTCCGAGCGCCGGCTTCGCCGGCGCAACCCTGCATGGGGGAGGCTCGGAGGGGGCCGTCGAGGCCCCCTTCGACCGGTTCCGAGCGCCGGCTCCGCCGGCGCAACATCTTCGGGGGAGGCATCGGAGGGGGGCAGAGCCCCCCTCCGAGTCTGATGGACTGGTGGGAGGTCCTCGTCCAGCAGGCCATCAACGGCCTCACCCGCGGGGCCGTCTTCGCGCTGATCGCGCTCGGCTACACGATGGTGTACGGCATCATCGAGCTGATCAACTTCGCCCACGGCGACGTCTTCATGCTCGGCCTGTTCATCTCGCTGTCGTGGTTCACGCTGCTCGGGGTGACCAAGACCCTCACCGGCTGGCAGCTCGTGACGATCCTCCCGCTCGTCTTCATCCTCACCATGGCCAGCACCGCCGCCCTCAACGTCGCCATCGACCGCGTGGCCTACCGGCCGCTCCGGCGGTCGACGCGGCTGGCCCCGCTCATCACCGCCATCGGCGTGTCCTTCATGCTCGAGAACATCGCGCTCCTGTGGAAGGGCCCGGCCCCGATCGCCTATCCCGACGTCTTCCCGTCCGTCGACATCCTGCGCGAGTGGTTCGGGATGGACTCCAACATCTTCATCACCACCAAGGATCTGCTCGTGGTCGGCGCCACCATCCCCCTCATGCTGGCGCTGAACTACTTCGTGAAGCGGACGGCGTGGGGGAAGGCCATGCGCGCCACCGCCCAGGACCGCGAGACGGCGGCGGCGATGGGCATCAACGTGGAGCGCACGATCCTCCTCACCTTCCTGCTCGGGGGGGCGCTGGCCGGCGCGGCGGGGCTGATCCAGGGCATGTACTACAACATCGGCATGTGGTGGATGGGGTACCAGGCGGGCCTGCGCGCCTTCACCGCCGCCGTCCTCGGCGGCATCGGCAACATGCCGGGGGCCGCCCTCGGCGGCTTCGCCATCGGGTTCCTGTCGGCGTGGAGCGATCAGTACATCTCGGCGCGCTGGACCAACGCGCTCGTCTTCGCCATCCTCATCCTCGTCCTCGTCTTCCGCCCCCAGGGCCTCCTGGGCGAGCGGACCCCCGACAAGATGTGAGCGGCGTGAGCCCGTCGACCCGTCAGTCCCTCGGCTGGAACGTCCTCGCCGTGGCGCTGATCGCGTACCCATTCGTCGACCAGGCGCTCGGCTTCCAGACCGTCCACGCCGTGTCCGACGGGATGATCTACGTGCTCCTCGCCCTCGGCCTCAACATCGTGGTCGGCTTCGCGGGCCTGCTCGACCTGGGCTATGCCGCCTTCTTCGCCATCGGCGCCTACGCCATGGGCCTGCTCAACTCGCCCGTCCTCGGCTCGCCGCTCTACGGCTATCCGTGGAGCTTCTGGGTCTGCCTCTGGCTCGCCGCGGCGGCCTCGGCGCTGCTCGGCGTGATGATCGGCGCGCCGACCCTGCGCGTGCGCGGCGACTACCTCGCCATCATCACGCTCGGCTTCGGCGAGATCATCCCGGTGGCCATCCGGAACCTCGGCGACGTCACCATCCAGATCGGCGACTGGCGGCCGGTCGAGCGGCTGAACCTCACCGGGGGCGAGAACGGGGTCAACCCGGTCGGCCGGCCGTACCTGCCCGGCGTCCCGTTCGAGACGGATCCGGTGCCGTGGTACTTCCTGATCCTCGTCATCGGCGCCCTGTCCATCTGGGCCATGACCCGGCTGCGCGACTCGCGCCTCGGGCGCGCGTGGATGGCCGTGCGCGAGGACGAGACGGCCGCCGACTGCACCGGCGTCAACCCGATCACGACCAAGCTCCTGGCCTTCGGCCTGGGCGCGTGGTTCTCGGGCTTCGCCGGGTCCGTCTACGCCGCCAAGCTCCAGGCCATCACGCCGGGGGCGTTCGAGTTCCAGGTCTCGATCATGCTGCTCTGCATGGTCGTGCTGGGCGGCGCGGGCAGCATCAAGGGCGTGATCCTGGGAGGGATGCTCATCACCCTCTTCGACCGCGTCGTCCTCTCCCAGACCACGTTCTTCGTGCGCTGGGTGGGCCGCACCGCCGGCGTGCCCTTCCTCGCCACCGCCGACCTGACGCTCTGGCGCTGGTTCTTCTTCGGCCTCGGCCTCGCCGTCGTGATGCTGCTCAAGCCCGAGGGGCTGGCGGGCCGGCGGGTCCGCCCGGCGACGCCGGACGACGACGAGCTCGCCGTGGCCGAGGAGCCGCCGGCGCCTCGCGTCGAGGCGGTGCCGGTGTGGCTTCGCGAGCGAGCCCGAAGCGCGCGCCGGCGCGGCGTCAGCGCTGCTGGAGGTGCGGGGTGTGAGCAAGCGCTTCGGCGGCCTCGTCGCCGTCAACGAGGTCGACCTCCTGATCCCGCCCGCCTCGATCATCGGATTGATCGGGCCGAACGGCGCGGGCAAGACGACCTTCTTCAACGTGGTGACCGGCCTCATCCAGCCGGACGCCGGGCGCATCGCCTTCGAGGGGCGGAGCCTCGTCGGGCTCCGGCCCAACGCCATCGTGGCGCGCGGCGTCGCGCGCACCTTCCAATCGATCCGGCTCTTCCAGCAGCTCTCCGCCCTCGACAACGTGCTGGTGGGCCGGAACTGCCGGCTCGCCGGGTCGGTGGCGGGGGCGGTCTTCCGCCCGCCCGCCGTCGTCGCCGAGGAAGCGCGCGCTCGGCAGTGGGCCCGCGACCTCCTCGCCTTCGTCGGCCTCGGCGACAAGGCCGACGACGATGGCCCGCAACCTGTCGTACGGGGACCAGCGACGCCTCGAGATCGCGCGCGCGCTGGCGACGGAGCCGCGCCTCCTGCTGCTCGACGAGCCCTCGGCGGGGATGAACCCGCGCGAGACCGAGGTCCTGACGGGGCTGATCGGGCTCCTGCGGCGCGAGCTCGCGCTGTCGGTGCTCCTCATCGAGCACCACATGGAGGTGATCATGGGGATCTCCGACCGGATCACCGTGCTCGACTACGGCACGCGCATCGCCGAGGGCACGCCGGCCGAGATCCAGCGACACCCCAAGGTGATCGAGGCCTATCTCGGCACCGGCTACGAGCCGGCGCTAGAGCGATGAGAAGGGCCCATCTGCTTCGTTGGCGCCCTCGACAGCCGGCTCAACGTACAGAAAGTACGCCTCGCCGGCTGCCTTCGGGCGCCGCCTCGCAGCTGGACCCTTCTCATCGCTCTAGCCGGGTTTTCTCCGACAGGCTCCTAACCTAGGGCCGATGCTCGAGCTTGCCGACGTCCACACGTACTACGGCAATATCCGGGCGCTCCGCGGGATCTCGCTGGCCGTCGAGGCCGGAGAGATCGTGACGCTGATCGGCGCCAACGGCGCCGGCAAGACCACCACGCTCCGCACGATCCTCGGCCTCGTGAAGGCCCGGCGGGGCACCGTGAGCTTCAAGGGCCAGCCGCTCCACACCCTCACGACCGATCGCATCGTGCGCCTCGGCATCGCCCAGTCGCCGGAGGGGCGCCGGATCTTCCCGCGAATGACCGTCCTCGAGAACCTCGAGCTCGGCGCCTTCGCGCGGCCCGACCGGGAGGCCATCGCCCCCGATCTCGAGCGCGTGTTCACGCTCTTTCCGCGGCTGCGCGAGCGGATCGAGCAGAAGGGCGGCACGCTGTCCGGAGGCGAGCAGCAGATGCTGGCCATGGGCCGCGCCCTGATGGCGCGGCCGACGCTGCTCCTCCTCGACGAGCCGTCCATGGGTCTGTCGCCCATCCTGGTCGACGCGATCTTCCGCATCATCCGCGACATCAATGCCCAGGGCACGACGATCCTGCTCGTCGAGCAGAACGCGCGGATGGCCCTTCGCGTGGCCCACCGCGGGTACGTGATGCAGACCGGCCGCATCGTGCTCCACGACGCGGCCAGCCTGCTCCTGACCTCGGATCTCGTGAGGAAGACCTACCTCGGGGAGAAGTAGCCGGGCTGAGCGTTCGCGCCATCAGCCGGCAGTCGCGCCGATGAGGCCTCGACGGTCGCCTCAGAAATCCCTTGACGGGCCCCTTGTCCGCGCTGTACCTACGGGGCGAACAGCACAGCGGTGCTGCGGGGCGTCATGTCCCACGTTCCATCACGGTGACGGATCTTCAGCTCTTCTCGGCGTCGCGCCATCGCCGCCGAAGGACGCACACGATGACGCGACGACTCACTCTGGCTCTTCTGATCACCGTCGCTTTCTGCAGCCAGGCCGCGGCGCAATCGAGGGCGCCGGCGCCCAAGCCGGACGGCGAGATGCGCTGGGCGCTCTACGTGACGCTGGCGACGTCGTGGTTCGATCCGGGCGAGATCACGGGCGGCTTCCTGACCCCGTTCTGGGTGCTCTACGCGATGCACGACGCGCTCGTGAAGCCGATGCCCGGCAACCTCATGACGCCGAGCCTCGCGGAGTCGTGGACGGTGAGCGCGGACCAGCGCGTGTACGACTTCAAGCTGCGCGAGGGATTGAAGTTCCACAACGGGGATCCGTTCACCGCGGACGACGTGAAGTTCAGCTTCCAGCGGTCCAAGGTCGGCAAGGTGCTCAAGGACCGCGTGCGCGACGTCGAGATCGTCAGCCCGTCGCGCGTGCGCTTCCATCTTCACGAGCCGTTCCCCGATTTCATGGCGTACTACGGCACGCTGGCGACGGGCGCGGGCTGGATCGTGCCGAAGAAGTACGTGGAGAAGGTCGGCGACGAAGGATTCAAGAAGCAGCCGATCGGGCTCGGGCCCTACAAGTTCGTGAGCTACACGCCGGGGATCGAGCTGGTCGTGGAAGCCTTCGAGGGCCATTGGCGGAAGGTGCCGTCCGTGAAGCGGATGGTCTTCAAGACGATTCCCGACCCCACCACGCGCGCCGCGGCACTGAAGAACGGCGAAGTCGACCTCGCCTACATGCTCGACGCGCCGGCCGCGCTCGAGCTGAAGCGCGATCCGAGCTTCCGGCTGGGGTACTCGGGCGCGATAGGCGTCCACTACCTGGAATTCTTCGACCAGTGGGATCCGAAATCTCCGTGGCACGACCGGCGCGTGCGGCTGGCCGCCAACCACGCGATCGATCGCAAGGGGCTCAGCGAGGCGGAGACGCTCGGCGCTTCACGCCCGACGGGCAGCATGGCTCCGCGCAACTTCGAGTTCACGCTGGCGCTGCCGCCCTACGCCTACGATCCGCCGAAGGCGAAGCAGCTCCTCGCGGAGGCGGGCTATCCGAACGGGTTCGACGGCGGCGACTTCTATCCCTACCCGCCCTACTGGTCGGCGGGCGAGACGATCGTCAACTACTTCGGCGCGGTCGGAATCAGGATGAAGGTGCGCACGATGGAGCGCGCGGCCTTTCAGACGTCGTGGGCGGGCAAGAAGCTGAATGGCGTCTGCTTGTGCACGCTGGCGAACTTCGGCAACGCGGCGACGCGCATCGTGGACGTGGTGACGAGCGAGGGCACGTACGCGCGCGGCACGGATCCGGACGTCGACGCGCTCTTCAAGCAGCAGGCGCGCGAGACGGATCGCCGCAAGCGCGAAGCCATGCTCCATCAGATCCAGCAGATGCTCTACGACCGCGTCCGATTCGGCCCGCTCTACGAATTCATCTGGGTGAGCGGGATTGGTCCGCGCGTCGCCGAGCCGGGGCTGATGCTGATCGATCCGTATCCGTGGGCGGCGCCGCTGGAGGACGTACGGCTGAAGGGGAAGTGAGGCGACGCGCTCTGGATGACCTGGCATAACTAGTCAGACTGGTCTATGCTGAACCGAGAGGAGGATCCCGTGGCGCACGTGTATTCGACTTATGAGGCCAAGGCGCGGTTCAGCGAAGTGATCCGCAAGGTTCGGGCCGGACAGCGGGTGGTGATCGCCTATCGCGGCGAGGAAGTCGCGGAGATTCGACCGCTGGAACATCGTGGCGGGAGTCTCGAGAAGACCATGGCGCGGCTGGAGGACCAGGGCGTTCTGGGCCGTAGCGCCAAACCGGCGGCGCCGCTCCGCCGCCTCGCGAGAAAGCCGGGAGCCCTGAAGCGGTTTCTCGAGTCGCGGGAGTGAGGCTGGCCTACATCGATACCTCCTGCCTGGTCGCGATCGCGTTCGGCGAGGCGGGGGCTACGAAGGTGGCCAGTCGGCTCGAGCGGATGGATCGTCTCTTCGCGTCCAATCTGCTCGAGGCAGAGCTGCGGTCGGCGCTCGCTCGCGAAAGGCTCTCGGCCGACCCGGCCGGACTGCTCTCGAGTATCACCTGGGTGTACCCGAATCGGCCGCTCAGCGGTGAGTTCGAGCGTGTCATGGTCGAGGGGTACGTGAAAGGCGCCGATCTCTGGCATTTGGCCTGCGCACTGTTTCTCGCGCCTGAGCCGAAGGACCTCGCGTTCGTCACGCTCGACAAGCGCCAGGAAGAGGTTGCCCGCAGGCTCGGGTTCCCTCTGTGAAGGACGAGGGCCGGGCGTGGTCAGGGCGGCGGGCCGTACCCGCCCGCGCCCGGCGTGTCGATCGACACGCGATCGCCGGGGCGAAGCGGATAGCCCCAGACCTTCGGCGGCAGCTCCTGCTCGCCGGGCCCGCCCGGATTGAGGACGAGGCGCGCCCGGCCGCCCGGTCCGCCGCCGAAGAGTCCCCACGGGGCGATCCGCGCGCGCTCCGTCGTGCCGAGGAAGCGCGCCTCGTGGCCGAGGATCTCGATGGTGCGCCGGAGGCCCAGTCCTCCGCGGTGCCGGCCCGAGCCGCCGCTCCCGTCGACCAGCGCGTACTCGACGACGAGCAGCGGATACTCCGATTCCAGCGACTCCACCGGCAGGTTCGACGTGTTGGTGACGTGCACCTGGACGGCATCCATGCCGTCGCCGACCGCGGTGGCGCCCGCGCCGCCGGCGAGCGTCTCCAGGTAGACGTAGAGCTTCCCCGTCTTCGGATCGGTCCCCGAGAAGACCATGGCGCAGTTCGCGCCGTTGCCCGCCGCCGGCACGCGCTCCGGCACCACCTCCGCGAGCGCGCCGAGCACCACGTCGGCGATGCGCTGGCACGTCTGCGTGCGCCACGCCACCGGCGCCGGCGGCCGCGCATTGACGATGCTGCCCTCCGGCGCGGTCACCGTGATCGCGCGATAGAAGCCGCTATTGGCCGGGATGCTGGGATCGAGCACCGCCTTGAGCGCGTAGTACACCGTGGCGAGGAGCGCGAAGTACACCACGTTGATGTCGCCCGCGCACTGCGGCCCGCTGCCCGAGAAGTCGAGCGCGAGCGAATCGCCCCGCTTCGTGATCGCGACCGCGATGGGAATCGGCTCGGGCGTGACGCCGTCGTCGTCCATCGCGTCGGCGTAGCGGTACACGCCGTCGGGCAGCGCGGCGATCGCCGCGCGGATCTTGCGCTCGCCATAGGCCAGCGACTCCGCGCACGCCGCCTGCACGGTGGCCACGCCGTGGCGGTCGATCAGCTCGCCGAGCCGCCGCTCGCCCAGGCGGTTGGCGGCGATCTGCGCCCGGAAGTCGCCCCGGCGCTCGTGCGGCAGCGCGAAGTTGGCGAGGAGCAGCTCCATCACGTCCTCCCGCATGCGCCCGGCCTCGACGAGGCGAATCGGCGTGATCCGAAGGCCCTCGTCCCAGATGGTGCGGATCTTCTCGGCGCTGCGGTCGGCGTGGTGCGCGATGTTGGCCACGAAGCCGAACAGCGCGCCGCCCGCGAAGACCGGGCTCACGAGGTTGATGTCGGGCAGGTGCGTGCCGCCGCCCGTATAGGGATCGTTGGCGATGAAGACGTCGCCCGGCGCCAATGCCTCGATCGGATAGCGCGCGAGGATCTCCCGCACGACGCCCAGCAGCGAGCCGAGGTGCATCGGGATGTGCTCGGCCTGGGCGATGACCTCGCCGTGGGCGTCGAAGATCGCGGTCGAGCAGTCCTGGCGCTCCTTGATATTGGTGGAATAGGCGGACTTGATCAGCGCGGTGCCCATCTCCTCCGCGATGGTGAGGAGGGCCGAGCCGATCACCTCGAGCGTCACGCGGTCCATGCGGGGCTCCCCTGCTCCCGGATGACGAGGAAGCCCAGGTCGTCGACGATCGCCTCCTGACCGGGCAGGAGGAAGGTGGTCGCATCGAACTGCTCGATCACCGCGGGACCGGAGATGCGGTGGCCGGCGAGGAGCCGGGCCCGGTCGTACACCGCGCACGCGACGAAGCCCTGCTCGTCGGAGACGTGGACGCCGCGGCGAGTCACCAGGGCCGCGGAAGGATCCGGGCCGCCGCGCGGCAGCCGCGCGAGCGTCGGGCGGATCGGCGAGCCCCCGCGCCACCGATCGCACGTTGACGACCTGCACCGGCTCGTCCTCGGCGGCGAAGCCGTACACCTGCTCGTGCGTCGCGAAGAACCGCCGGTGGAGCGCCGCGCAGTCCCCATCCCGCCACGTCTCGTCGGGCACGGGGACCAGCAGCTCGAAGTTCTGGCCCACGTAGCGCAGGTCGAGCCAGCGCTCGAGGCGCCGCCGCGAGGCGGGGACGCGCTCGCGATCGAGCCACTGGAGCGCGTCGCGCTCGAGCTCGTCGAAGCGCGCGGCGAGCGCGGGCAGGGCCGAGGCGTCGAGCGGCGCCAGGTGCGTGCGGACGGTGTCCGTGCGCAGGTCCTCGACGAGCAGGCCGAGCGCGCAGAGCAGCCCCGGGCCCGGCGGCACCGCGAGCGCGCGGATGCCCAGCTCGCGCGCGAGCTCGCCCGCGTGGAGCGGCCCCGCGCCCCCGAACGGCACCAGCGTCAGCTCGGTCGGGTCGACACCGCGCTGCACGGTGACGAGGCGCACGGCATTGGCCATGCTGGCGTTGACGACGCGGATGATTCCGCGCGCGGTCTCGAGCGCGGACAGGTGAAGCTCGCGCGCGAGCCCGTCGATGGCGGCCTCCGCGCGGGCCGGGTCGAGCGGCACCGCGCCGCCCACGAGCCCCGCCGTCCCGAGGCGGCCCAGCATCAAGTTCGCATCGGTGACGGTCGGCACGCGGCCCCCGCGCCCGTAGCAGGCCGGCCCGGGATCGGCGCCCGCGCTCTGCGGGCCGACCTTGAGGGCGCCGCCTGAGTCGCGCCAGGCGACGGACCCGCCGCCGGCGCCGACGGTGTGGATGTCGAGCATGGGCATGCGCAGCGTCACGCCGCCGATCTCCCTCTCGAACGCGAGCGCGGGCGCGCCGCCGCGCACGAACGCGACGTCGGTGCTCGTGCCGCCCATGTCGAAGGTGGCGATCGCGTCGAAGCCCGCCTGGCTCGCGATCCACGCGGCCCCCGCGACGCCGGCGCTGGGCCCGGACAAGGCCGTGCGCACCGGCAGCCGCACCGCCTCCTCGACCGACATCGTCCCGCCGTTCGACTGGTTGATGTAGGGCGCCGCGCGGATCCCGAGCGCCTCGACCCGCGCGCGGAACGCGCTCACGTAGGCGCTCATGCGCGGGGCGAGGTAGGCGTTCGCCACGGTGGTGCTGAGCCGCTCGTACTCGCGGAACTCGGCGTGCACCTCGTGGGACGCCACGATCGCGACGGAGGGCAGCCGCTTGCGGGCGCGCTCCAGCACCTCCCGCTCGTGCTCCGGAGCCAGGAAGGCGTAGAGGAAGCAGATCGCCAGGGCCTCGACCGGCCCGTCCTCGGACGGCGCCTCGATGTCCGCCAGCACGGCCTCGACCTCGGCGAGATCGACCGGAATACGCACCTGTCCGTCCGCCAGCACGCGCTCGGCCACCTCGAAGCGGCGGTGGCGGGGCACCAGCGGCACCGGCTTCTGCGCGAGGAGGTCGTAGAGCGCGGGCCGCTTCTGCCGGGCGATCTCGAGCAAGTCGCGGAAGCCCCGCGTCGTGATGAGGGCGGTGCGCGCGCCCTTCCGCTCGAGGAGCGCATTGGTGGCCACGGTCGTGCCGTGGGCCACGTAGTCCACGGCGCCCGCCGCAACGCCGGCCATGCCCAGCAGTCGGACGATGCCGCGGACGATGCCCTCGGAGGGATCGGCGGGCACCGACGGCACCTTCTCGACGGCGAGCACGGAGGAGGCCTCGTCGTAGAGCACGAGGTCCGTGAAGGTGCCGCCCACGTCGATCCCGAGTCGATAGCCCATCTCAGTCAGAGCTAGCTCTTCCTTGACGAAGCGGTCCACCAGCCGGCGCGCGCGCTCGGGCGAGGCCAGCGTGTGCGCGGCCCGGAAGGAGCGCGCGCTCGAGCCGATGTAGAAGCGCTCGTACTGCTCGCCCCGGCTGCCCAGCGCGCTGCCCGCGAAGTCCCACGCCAGCCGGAAGATCCGCACGCGATCCTGGGCGCTGACGGTACCCGCCCCGCGCAGGTAGCGGTCGATCAGGGGCCGCAGCTCCGGGTCGGTCATCTGGGCGACGGTGGGCGCGGCGAGCAGGTTGTGCGAGCCGAGCTGGCGGATGATCTCGTTCACGCGCGGGAACCACAGCGGCAGCAGCCCGCGCAGGGCGCGGAAGGGCTCGCCGGCGGGAAACCACACGCCGTTGCCCCACTCGTGGGCGCCCTGCCTCGGCCGCGAGGACCGCCGCGCGGGTCAGCTCCGCGTAGCTCCAGATCTCCCCGAGCATCTCCGCGGTCGCGGGGATCAGGCCATTGGTCGCCTCGAGCATGCGCGTCGCGATCCCCCAGGCGAACTCGAGCTTGGTCTGGGCGCGGATCGAGGTCTGCTGCATGAAGTTCGGCGGCCAGCTCGTCGCCACCGCCGTGTTGTACACCGCCGGGTTGGCGTCGATGAACACGCGATCCCGCGGTACCTCCACGTCGTCGAAGATCACGAAGGCGTCTTGCTCGTCGAAGCGGCTCGAGAGCGGATGGTCGACCGCATTGCGGGCGCTCATGCTGTCGCGGCAGAGGAACTTGAGGCCGGGCGTGGCCATCGGGATCGAGAACGACAGCGCGTAGGCGTCGGCTCCCGGCGGCAGCGGCGCGGCCGGATAGACCGCCAGCTCGTCGGCGAACGGAGCCAGGGTGGCCAGGATCCGCGCGCCCCGCACCACGATGCCGTGCGCGGTGTCGGCCACCTTGTGGAGCGCGACATCGTTGCCCGCGGCCGGGGCGTCCCCCCACGCCCGGTCCACCGTCGGGTGGACGAGGGTGTGGGTCAGCGACAGGTCCCGCCGCGCCAGCAGCTTCTGGTAGGCCACCAGGTTGGCCGCGCCGCGCTCGTTGCCGCCGATCGACCACTCGTCCTCCCGCCCGGCGAACCCGGCGAAGGTGATGTTCATGTAGTCGGGCGTCCGCCCCATGATCCCGACGCTCCACTCGGCGATCCGCTCCAGGCAGGCGTGCCGGCGCTCGAGGTCCTGGCGCGATCGCGGGATCAGGTGGCTCACGTTGATCGGCTCGCCCGTCTCGGGGTCGGGCATCAGGCAGACCGCCGCCGCCTCGTGCTGCAGATCGAAGAGAGAGGCGACGAAGCGCGCGGCGCCCGCGAAGGCCGGATGGCCGGCGACGTCGCTCACCCGTTCGTCGCCCACCCAGACCCGGCGCTCGTCCTTCAGGCCCCGAAGAAAGTCCTCACCCCTGCGTGCCGGCATGCTTATCCATGAGAGTCAGCGCGTGCGCAGGCGCGGGTCGAGCAGGTCGCGGAGGGCGTCGCCGAGCATGTTGAAGGCTAGAGACCGCGGTAGGGCTGGCCCCAGCGATCCTCGTAGACGACGTCGGAGAGCGGCCCGCGACCGACGGGGCCGAAGTGCCCCATGGGGTAACCGATCGGCAGGATGGCGTAAGAACGGACGCCGGGCGGCAGTCCCAGCGCGGCCTCTGTCTCCTTCTCGAACAGGAGGTGCCGGGTCGTCAGCGTGGCCCCGAGCCCGAGCGCCCGAGCGGCCAGCAGCATGTTCTGCACGGCGGGATAGATCGACGCGCCGGACGAGCGCGTGGGAGTGGCCGTCCCTTCCTCGATGCACGCGACGATCCAGACGGGGGCCTCGTGGAAATGGTCGGTCAGGTACTCCACGGCCGCATGTTGCCGCTGGTAGCGCTCCTTGGTGACGCCCGGCGGAGGGGCGCTCGTCGCATAGCGCGGTCCGACCACCTCGTCGAAGGCGCGCTTGTAGTAGCGCTGCACCGCTTGCTTGATCACGGGGTCCTTGATGATCAGGAAGCGCCAGCGCTGCGAGTTTCCGCCGCTCGCGGCGCACACGCCCGCCTGCAATATCTTTCGGATCAGCTCGTCGGGCACGGGGTCGGGCTTCAGCCGTCGCATCGCCCGCGTCGTGTGGATGATCTCGAAGAGGTCGGTTCCTTCCGCCATGGCGCGCTCCCTCCCTTGGAAGACGTCCAGCTCCGGTCCCCGTTGCCGCGCGCCAGGATTGCGCCCACCGGCGACCAATGTCAAGAGCCGTCCGGTGCTGCCGGGACGCGCGGAAGCGGAGAAGCCCTCGCACTCTTGACTCCACCTGCCACAGGGGTCACTCTGCCTGCCATCTGAGGGGAGCGTGAGGCGCCGGCCCGCATACACGGAGATCTCATCGGACATTGGCGAGGATCGCTTCGCACGGTTGCCCCCCGACGACGCCGACGGTCGCGGGCACGAGATGGCGGTTCGCGCTTTGAGCTCGTCGAGGCGGGTCGCGATGACACGGGCCCTCGGCTGGCTCCTCGTCGCGCTCCTCACCGCGGCGTGCGGCGCGACGCCCGAGCCGCGCTCGGCCCCCGCCAGGAGCGTCACGGCGCTCGTCGGCGGTCGCGTGCAGCCCGATCCGGAGGCGGCGGTCATTCCCGACGGCGTCGTGCTCATCGCGGACGGGCGCATCACCGCCGTCGGGCGCCGCGCGGACGTGGCGGTGCCGCCCGGTGCGACGGTGATCGATTGCACCGGCGGCACGGTGACGGCCGGGTTCTGGAACAGCCACGTCCACTTCACGGGATCATGGGCTCAGGACGCGGCCAGCGCCCCCGCCGCGCGCTCGCCGATGGCGTGCGCGCGATGCTCACGTCGTACGGCGTCGTCCACGCGGTCGACACCGGGTCGCGCCTCGCCAACACCCTTGCCCTGCGCCGGCGCGTGGAGAAGGGAGAGATCCCGGGCCCGTCGATCCTGACGGCAGGCAGCGGCTTCGTGCCCGAGGGCGGCAGCCCGTACTACATCCTGCCCCTGCGCTTGCCCGAGCTCCGTGACGGAGCCCAGACCGCCGCGCTGATCAACGGCGAGCTCGACGGCGGCGCCGATCTCGTCAAGCTCTTCACCGGATCGTGGGCGCGGCGCGACGCGATCGTGGTGATGCCGGTCGACCTCGTCCGCGCGGCGACCGGGCGGCCCACCGGCGGAACAAGATCGTGATCGCCCATCCATCCAACAGCGCGGGCGCCCGCGCGGCGATCGAGGGCGGCGTCGACATCCTGGTGCACACGTTCCCGTCCGAGCTGGATCGGCGGCCCTGGGATCGCGCCCTCCCCGGCATGATGCGCGAGCGCGGGATGGCGCTGGTCCCGACGCTCAAGCTCTGGCCGTACGAGCTGCGCAAGGTCGGGCTGCCGCCGCCCGTCGTCGACGCCGTGCTCGGCAACGCCCAGGCGCAGCTCCGCGCGTTCGCCGATCTCGGCGGTCAGGTCCTGTTCGGCACCGACGTGGGCTACATGACCGACTACGATCCGACCGACGAATACGTCTACATGCAGCAGGCGGGGCTGTCGTACGCGCGCATCCTCGCCGCCCTCACGACCGCGCCGGCCGCGCGATTCGGCGCCGCCGCGCGCACGGGGCGACTCGCGGCCGGGCTCGACGCCGATGTGGTGATACTCGACGGCAATCCGGCCGAGGACATCCGCGCGCTCGGCCGCGTGCGCGCGACGCTGCGCGCTGGTCAGGTCATCTACCGGAGCGCTCCCTGAGCCTCGGGCCGCGTCGGCGCCGTGAAGGCGGGCCATGCTCCTTCCGCGAGCCTCTGGCGCCATCCCGCGTTCCTCAGGCTGTGGACGGCGTCCGCCATCTCCGACATCGGCTCGCAGGTGTCGGCGCTCGCGCTGCCGCTCATCGCCGCCCTCATGCTCGACGCGACGGCCTGGCAGATGGGGCTCCTGTCAGCGGCCGAGTCGGCGCCCACGCTGCTCGTCGGCCTCTTCGCCGGCGTGTGGGTGGATCGGCGCCGGCGGCGATCGGTGATGATCGCGGCGGACCTGGGTCGCGCGGCGCTCCTGCTCATCGTCCCGCTCGCGAGCGTGCTCGGGGTGCTGAGAATCGAGCTCCTGTACGCGGTCGCGCTCTCGGCCGGCGCGCTGAGCGTGTTGTTCGACGTGTCCCACCTCTCGTATCTGCCGTCGCTGGTCGACCGCGATCGCCTGGTCGAGGGCAATAGCAAGCTCGAGGTGACGGCATCGATCGCGCAGGTCGTGGGCCCGGGCGCCGGCGGCGTGCTCGTCAAGCTGGTCGGCGCGCCGCTCGCGGTCCTCGTCGACGCCCTCTCGTACGTCGTGTCGGCGCTATTCCTCCTGGCCATACGTGTCGCGGAGCCGCCTCCCGCCACCGCCGGGTGAGCGGGCCAGCATCGCCGCTGAGATCGGGGAGGGACTGCGGGCGGTGCTCACCCATCCCCTCTTGCGGGTCCTCGCGGGATGCTCCGCCACCACCAACCTGTTCGGCCGGATGTTCCTCGCGGTCTACATCCTGTACATGGCGCGCGACCTCGGTCTGAGCGCGGTCGGCGTCGGCGCCGTGTTCGCCACCGGCGGGCTCGGCTCCCTCGCCGGCGCCCTCGTCGCCGGGCCGGCCACGCGCCGGTTCGGGCCCGGGCCCACGATGATCGGCGCGCAGCTCGTCTTCGGCCTGACCGGGCTTCTGGTGCCGCTGGCGGTGCTCGTGCCGCGCGCCGCGATCGCGATGGTGGTCGCGGCCGAGTTCGGGCAGTGGATGAGCGTGATCGTCTACTACGTGAACGCCGTGAGCGTCCGCCAGGCGCTCACGCCGGACCGCCTGCGCGGCCGCGTCAACGCGACGATGCGGTTCATCGCCGGCGGGATGCTGCCCATCGGCGCGCTGATCGGCGGCGCGCTCGGGACGATCCTCGGCGTGCCGGCGACCCTGGTCGTGGCCGCGTTCGGCATGCTGCTCGCCGTCCTCTGGCTCTACCTGTCGCCCGTCCGCACCCTCCGCGCGCTGCCGGCGATCGAATCGTGAGAGACTACCGAGGCGCGACGGCGCGCGGGGTCCCGCGGCATGACGTCCGCGCCGGAAGGAGGAGACCGATGCTGACCGCCGAGATCGTCGACGCTACCGCCCGCGCCTGCTTCGAGACGCACAGGACGCGCACCCGCTACCAGCCGCTCGAGGCCGGGTCGCGCGGCGCCCCTCGACGACGCCTATCGCATCCAGGACGCCCTGCACCGGCTCATGGCCGAGACCGGGCGGGGCGACATCGCCGGGTGGAAGATCGCCCTCACGTCGAAGGCGATGCAGCAGATGACCGGCGTGGACCAGCCCGCCGCCGGCGCGATCTTCTCGAGGGTCGTGCTTCCTCCCCCGCCCGCGTGAACCTCGCCGCCTATCACCACCTCGGCGTCGAGTTCGAGGTGGCGGTGCGTCTCGGCGACGACCTGCCCGCGAGCGGTGCGCCGTGGACGCGCGCCTCGGTGGCCGGCCGGGTCGCGGCGTGCCTCCCCGCCTTCGAGCTGGTCGAGGACGGCAACGCCGACTACAAGGCGCTCGACGCCTTCACCCTCGTCGCCCAGAACACGTGGAACGGCGGGGTCGTCCTCGGAACGGCGGTGACGGCCTGGCACGCCGTCGATCTCGAGGGAGGGGTCACCCGCTGCTGGCTCAATGACCAGCCGGCCGGCCAGGGCAAGATCGGCGACGCGCTCGGCCACCCGTTCGAAGCCGTGGCGTGGCTCGCGAATCTCCTCAATGGCCGCGGGGGCCTGCTCCGCCGCGACATGCTGGTGATGACGGGGAGCAGCATCACGACGAAGTTCCCCGCGCCGGGCGACCGCGTTCGATTCGCGATCGATGGCCTCGGCGAGGTCGCGATCGAGGTGCGGGAGTAGTCGGCCGCGCCGCCTCGCGCGACGCGCCGCCTGCCGAAAAGTTGACGACTCGTCGCGCACGCTGACGTCGCTGCGCTTCGCGGGCACACGAGAGTGGGAAGCGACAGAAACCACTCGCCGAGTCGTCAAGCGGTCGCCAACCTGCCCGGCCCGTCGCAAAGGGGATGATCCCTCCCTCCGAGGATCAGCGCAAGCCCGCCCGCCGACACGCCCCCGCGAGCGCCGCGGTGAGATGCTCGCGGTTCATCCGCGCGATGACCCCGAGGTCGATGCCCTTGGGACACGCGGCCTCGCACTCGCCGTGGAGCGTGCAGGCGCCGAAGCCCTCGACGTCCGCCGCGGCCACCAGCGCCCGGGCTCGGCGCGTGCGCTCGGGCTGGCCCTGGGGCAAGAGCCCGAGGTGGGCGAGCTTCGCCCCCACGAACAGCGCGGCCGATCCGTTGGGGCAGGCCGCGACGCAGGCGCCGCACCCGATGCACGTCGCGGCATCGAGCGCCCGCTCGGCGACGTCGCGGCCGACGGGCATGGTATTGGCCTCGGGCGCGCTGCCCGCCCGCACCGAGACGTAGCCCCCGGCCCGCACGACGCCGTCCAGGGCGCCGCGGTCCACGACCAGATCACGCACGACCGAGAAGACGCCCGTCCGCATCGGCTCGAGCCTGATCGTGGCGCCCTCGCCGAACGCCCGCAGCGTGACCTGACAGGTGGTCGTCCCCGGCAGCGGCCCGTGCGGGCGCCCATTCACCACGATGCCGCAGGCGCCGCAAATCCCCTCGCGGCAGTCGCTGTCGAAGGCCACGGCCGGCTCGCCGAGGGAGACCAGCCACTCGTTGAGCCGGTCGAGCGCTTCGAGCAGCGTCATCTCGGCGCTGACGTCGTCGAGCTCGTAGCGGACGAAGCCGCCGGCGGCCCGCGGGTCGTGCTGCCGCCAGATCGAGAGCGCGATCCTCATCGATACGACCGCTCGTTCGGCGCCAGCGTCTCGAAGTGGAGCGGTTCCACGAGCCGCTCCGGGCGCCGTCCGGATGCGCCGGGCACCCATGCCGCCACGTGGGCGAAGCGGGCGTCGTCGCGGAGCGCCTCGCCGTCCGGCGTCTGGTGCTCCACGCGGAAGTGGCACCCGCACGACTCCTCGCGGGCGAGCGCGTCGAGACACATCAGCTCGCCGAGCTCCAGGAAGTCGGCCACGCGGCCGGCGCGCTCCAGCTCCTGGTTCAGCTCGTGCCCGCCGCCGGACACGGTCACGTCTTCCCAGAACGCTTCGCGGAGCGCGCCGATCTCGTCGAGGGCCTTGGTCAGTCCCGCGCGGCTCCGCTCGATCCCGCACGCGTCCCACAGCACTCGGCCGAGCGCCCGGTGAAACTCGCCGGCCGTGCGCCGTCCCTGCACGCCCAGCAGCGTCTCGACGCGCGCGCGGACGTCCGCCAGCGCCGCCCGCACCTCGGCGGCATCCTCGGCGACAGGCGCGAGCCGCGCGCCCGCGAGATAGCCGGCCAGGGTATACGGCAGGATGAAATAGCCGTCGGCCAACCCCTGCATGAGCGCGCTCGCCCCCAGCCGGTTGGCGCCCTGGTCGGAGAAATTGGCCTCGCCGATGACGAAGAGCCCGGGAATGGTGCTCATGAGGTCGTAGTCGACCCACAGCCCGCCCATCGTGTAGTGCGCGGCCGGCGCGATGCGCATGGCGACGCGCAGCGGATCGTCGCCGGTGGCCCGCTCGTACATGTCGAAGAGGTTCCCGTAGCGCTCGCGCAGCACACCGGCGCCCAGACGCATCGCGGCCTCGCCCAGATCGAGATAGACGCCGTTGCCGCCGGGCCCGACGCCGCGGCCCTCGTCGCACACGGCCTTCACCGCCCGCGAGGCCAGGTCGCGGGGCACGAGGTTGCCGTAGCGCGGATAGCGGCGCTCGAGGAAGTAGTCGCGCTCGGCCTCCGGAATCGCATCGGGCCGGCGGTCGTCGCCCGGCCGGCTCGGCACCCAGACGCGGCCGTCGTTGCGCAGCGACTCCGACATGAGCGTGAGCTTGGCCTGGGAGGGGCCGGCCGCGGGCAGACACGTGGGATGGAACTGCACGAAGCCGGGATTGGCGAACGCCGCGCCGCGCCGGTACGCCCGCCAGATCGCGGTGGCGTTCGAGGCCTTCGCGTTGGTGGAGAGGAAGTAGGCGTTCGCATACCCGCCGGTGGCGAGCACCACCGCATCCCCGAAGTGCGGCTCGACGGCCCCCGACACCAGGTCGCGCGCGATGACGCCGCGCGCCCGGCCGTCCACCACGACCAGGTCCAGCATCTCGCGCCGCGGCAGCATCGTGACGCCCCCGGCGGCTTCCTCCTTGGCGAGCGCCTGGTAGGCGCCGAGGAGCAGTTGCTGGCCGGTCTGCCCGCGCGCGTAGAAGGTCCGCGACACCAGCGCGCCGCCGAACGAGCGGTTGGCGAGCTGTCCGCCGTACTCGCGCGCGAACGGCACGCCCTGCGCCACGGCGTGATCGATGATGCGCGCCGACAGCTCGGCCAGCCGGTAGACGTTCGACTCGCGCGACCGGAAGTCGCCGCCCTTCAGCGTGTCGTAGAAGAGCCGCTCGACGCTGTCGCCGTCGTTCTATAGTTCTTGGCGGCGTTGATCCCGCCCTGGGCGGCCACGCTGTGGGCGCGGCGGGGGGAATCGTGGAAGCAGAGACAGCGCACGCGATAGCCGAGCTCCGACAGCGTGGCCGCCGCCGACGCGCCGGCCAGCCCGGCGCCGACGACGACGACCTGGTGCCGCCGGCGACGAGTCGGACCCACGAGCTCGAGCTCGGCGCGCCGCCGCTCCCAGCGCGTCGCGATCGGGCCCGACGGCGCCGTGTCGCACAGCCCCTCCGATTCCGTCGGTCGCCGGCCGCTCGAGCGGCGTCGCCGGCGCCATCGCCGGGCCGGCCCCGGGCCGGATCATCGCAGCCACCCCGCGAGCACCGCGATGGGCACCGCCGCAAAGCCGACGGCCATCGCGGCGGCGAGCACGGCCACGGCGGGGCGGCGGCGCCCGGCCGCCGCCTCCGGCCGCAGCCCGAGGCTCCGAACCGCCGCCCACAACCCGTGGAAGAGGTGCAGACCGAGGAGCGCCGCGGCGGCGACGTAGACGGCCGCGACCCACGCCGGCCGCAGGCCGACCACGACGTTGTCGTACACGCGGCCGGGCGTGAAGCCGGGATGCAGGACGCCGAACGTGAGATGGAGCACGTGATAGCCGACGAACGCGAGGAGGAGCGCGCCCCCCACGCGCATCGTGCGGGCGGCGAGCGCGGACGGAGTGCGCGGCGGCGGCGACCGCGTGCCGGGGCCGCGCCGCCCGGCTTGCGCGCGCGAGCGACACCACGCCGGCGACGTGGACCACGGCGGCCGTCGCGAGCGCGGCGCGCGCCGCCCACAGCCCCGCGGGGACACGCTGGAGCGCCGCCGCGTATCCGTCGATCGCCGCGGCGCCGGAGAACATCGTCAAGTTCCCGAGCACGTGCAGGACCACCCAGATCCACAGCACGAGGCCCGACACGGCCACCAGGGCCTTCTTGCCCACCGTCGACTGCCACAGCTCGCCGAGGACGTTCATGGCTACCTCCCGGGGCGGCGCCTGGCGGCGCCCGCCTCACGCCTCAGTGATAGCCCAGGCGATTTCATAAGTCGCATGCATTCGCCTTTCTGGTTGGATTAGGTAGACTTATGAATGTATGCACGTCGAGACCCTCAAGACCTTCTGCGATCTCGTCGAGACCGGCAGCCTCTCGCGCGCCGCCCGCTTGAATCTCGTGTCGCAGTCCGCGGTCAGCCAGCAGCTCCGCGCGCTCGAGCAGCGCTATGGCGGCCGGCTCATCGATCGGGCGCCGCGGATCGGCGCGCGGCCGACCGAGCTCGGGCGGCTCCTGTACGAGGAGATCAAGCCGTTCCTCGAGCGGTTGACGGCGCTCGAGCAGCGCCTGCGCGCACGGCCGGACGTCGTGGCGGGGACGGTGCGCGTGGCGACCGTCTATAGCGTGGGCCTGCACACGCTGCCGCCGGTGATCAAGCGGTGCCTGGCCGATCATCCCAAGGTGAGCGTGCAGCTCTCCTACCGGCGCACCGACGAGGTCTACGCGGCGTGTCTCGCCGGCGACGTCGACTTCGGCATCGTGGCGGTGCCGGCGCGCCGGGCACAGCTCGAGGTCGTGCCCCTCGGGCACGACGAGCTGGTCATCGCGGCGCCGCCCGGCCATCCCATCGCGCGTCGCGCCCGCTGCTCCCTCGCCGCGCTCGACGGTCAGCCCTTCATCGGCTTCCAGCGCGACATTCCCACGCGCCGGATGGTCGACAGGCTCCTGCGCCGCCACGGCGTGCGCGTCAGCTACGCCATGGAGCTCGACAACGTCGAGACGATCAAGCGCTCGGTCGAAGCCGGGCTGGGCGTCTCGCTCCTGCCGGCCCCCACGCTGGCGAGCGAGATCCGCGCGCGCACGCTGGTCGCCCGGCCGCCCGTCGAAGGCCCCTTCCGCCGTCCCATCGGCGTCCTCCACCGGCGCACGCGCGAGCTCTCGGCCCCCGCGCGCGCCTTCCTCTCCCTCCTCACCTCCACACTCGCCGCCGGAGGGCGCGGCGCCCCGCGTTGAAATCAGAGACTCGGGACGGCTGGTTCCACAGGTCCGGCCTCGGGCTATACTCCGCGCACGGCCAAGGACCCAAAGCGCTCGGCCAAGAAACTGATGGTCGGGGGACCATTGCAGGGCTGGCCGACGGTGAGGGAGGCCTTGTGCACAATCTCGCGTTCGCGTACGCGGTCGGCGCTGGCGTGCTCGTTGGCGACGTATATCGTTGCGGCGAGGCTTGGTTCTTCGGGCACGTATCCCGTCCTTGGTACCGCCATCATCACGGGCATCGCCTTCCTCCTGAATGTCGTGCTGACACTCTCGATCAGGGTCACCGGCGCCCCAATCCCCTTCTCGATGAAGAGCGCGTATTCCCTGGTCGTGGTCGGGGTGGCGACTGCCTGCGTCAACCTCTTCACGCTCTTGGCCTATGCCAGCGGCCTCCGGGTGACATCGTCGTTCGTGATCGGCGGCACGTCGACGATCCTGGTGCTGCTCATCGGGTTCATATTCCTCCAGGAACCGTTCATGTGGACAAAGCTGTTCGCGGTCGCGCTCATCGCCGCTGGCACCTTCCTGCTCCAACGGACGCACGTGGGAGCTGTCGAACCGAGGCACTCCCCCGCGGGCGTTCGCTTGCCTTTGCGGAACGACGCGAACTACCCCTTCGAGCTGCGCGGGGCACCTTGAACGCGGTGCGCGGTCGAGGCCCTGTCAATGAAGACGAGATCGGGGCGCGGCGGCGAGTCGCGTCGATGATCCGATAGGAGGGAACACCAATGGCCAAGACCACGCCCGTCGCCAGCTATAGCCTCACCGTCCGCGTCCGCATCGCCAACCTGCCCGGCATGCTCGGCAAGGTGACCTCGGCGATCGGGGAGGCGGGAGGAGACATCGGTGCCGTCGACATCGTCGAGGCCGGCGGCCAGACCATGACGCGCGACGTCACCTTCAAGTCCTCGGACGAGGCCCACGGCCAGCGCATCGTGGGGCCGGCTGTTCAATCACTATCTCCGGTGTGGAAGGCAAGACCGCCACCGTTTGCACACGCCCGGACGATCCGTTGTCTCCAGGTGTCCGGGCACCGGCGCGGAGAGAATCCGCTCGCAGGCAGGTTCAAGCCATTCAACTCCCAGCCGCCCGTGATCCGCGTGCCGGTGCCGAGCGGCGCCCAGAGACTTCCGCCATCGGTGGACAGCTCGAAGCTCACCTGCTCGACCTCCGGGGACGCTCCGCCGCGCAGCCACTGGACGCGGTCAGTGTCCGGAGCGGTGAGGTTTTGTGTGGCCGGGTCGTTTTCACGCGCGCCATGCGGAGGCGCGCCACTCCATCAACGGTGGTGAAAAGGCCGGCGATGACCAGCTTTCCATCCGCCTGTAACATTGTGCTCTGAACAGTGCGGTCCGCCCCGGGATTGAAGTCTGTATCGAGTGCGCCATCGGCGTGCAGCCGCGCGATCCGGTTCCGCTTCACCTCTCCGACGGCAGTGAAATCGCCCCCGATGATGATCTTCCCATCCGGGCCTGCAGGACGATCGAATAAATCGCACCGTTGGCACTGGGGTCGAAGCCGGGTTCCACGGTGCCGTCGGCATGGAGCCGTGCAATGCGGGTCGCGCCGCACGCCGCTCGAAGATGTGAAGGCGCCCGCAATGACAATCTTTCCGTCGGCCTGGATCGGAGTGCTGTAAACAGGGCTGTCCGCGTTGGGGTTGAAGTCTGTGTCCAGCGTGCCGTCGGCACGGAGCCGCGCGATGCGGTTGCGCGTCACGCCGCCAACGGTGGTGAAATAACCTCCGATGACAATCTTTCCGTCGGGCTGGACTACGGCGCTAAGAACCCGTTGATTTCCCCATCGAAGGCCCTGTCCAGCGTGCCATCGGAATTGACCCGCGCAATGCCGTTGCGCGCCTCTCCAGCGACGAGGCCGAAAAAGCCTCCGATGACTAACTTCCCATCTGGATGGACCGCCGGACCGAGAACGGTGCTGCTCGCGCCATCTCCGGGATTGAACGCAAGGTCCGGGGCGCCGTCGGCGTGGAGCCGTGCAATGTGGTTGCGTGGCACGCCTCCCATGGTGCCGAATCCGCCTCCGACGACGATCTTTCCGTCTGG
>CAWIZN010000064.1:0-28482 GCA_963840495.1 uncultured Candidatus Rokubacteria bacterium | reverse complement strand
GCGCTATATGGTCGTGGTGGAGCGGGGTGCGACGAGTTGGGGAGCCCATGTGCCGGACCTCCCAGGGTGTGTAGCGGTAGGCGAAACCCGGTCGGAGGTGCTGCGGCTGATCCGCGAGGCCATCGAGTTCCACATTGCCGGTCTCGAAGGAGGACGGCTTGCCAGTGCCAGCGCCCAGCTCGGAGGGTGAGACCGTCGAGGTCGGGGCCGCCTAACTTCGGCATCCAGCCAACTTCCTGCGACCGCGGCTGATACCGGCGTTAGGCGCACTAAGAATGAACAAGAGATTCCGAGACCTCGTTGACGCTCTTGAGCACAGTGTCAGCCTCTAAAGACGAGGAGGCCGGCGTGCGGAGCGCTCAACAGCTCGGGCTCACGGGTCCCACACAGTCGGTGCTACTGCGGGCATACACGAGTTCTCGGGGATGCCGAGCAACAATCCCCTAACGTTCGCGCCCGGGCGGCGGGCCAGGCTGGCGACCCATCCCTACGCCACCGGATCACTCCGGGCCGCTGTGTCGTCATCTCGTGGAGCTGGAACGGGTCAACCGCACCCATCCCCGCAAGCCCCCGCCGCGTCACCCGCTCCGCGGGTGCGGCGCCGGGGCGGAACCGGCGCCACCGTTCGGCAACGGAGCGGAGGGGGCCGTCGAGGCCCCCTCCGCCGTGTTCGCTACTGGACGGGCGAGAACGCCGCCGGCAGCATGATCTTGTTCTCCTGCGTCAGCAGCATGTCACCGCCGCCCGGCGGCGGCCAGGCGCCCGCGGCGCGCGCCTTCTCCCGGATCTCCGCGCGGTGGTTGAGGCTCTCGTACGGCCAGATGTGCAGGTAGCTATTGGCCTGGCCGTGCTCCACGTGCCCGGCCAGCGCCAGGGGCGAGAACTTGGTCCGCTCCTGAATCTTCCCCTCCCAGCGCTTGATGATGTCGGGCAGCGTGCCGGGCTTGATCGTGTAGTAGCGCATCTCGAAGATCGGCCCCATCTTTCCCGGCTGGAGATCGGGCACGAACGGGAACGGGTGCACGATCTCCGACTTCATGTTGACGATGAACTCCGAGGTATTCGGCGGCCACACGCCGGGCTTGCTCGCTTCCGCGCGTATCTTGGTGCGCTCGGCCTGGTCCTTGTAGCCCCACACGTGGATGATCTCGTTGAGGGGGCCGATCTCCGTGTGCCAGAACGCGGTCAGCGGCGAGAAGTTCTTGCGGTGCTCGTAGCCCGCGCCGAACCGCTTCTCGACCTCGGCCAGGCTACCGGGCTTCAGCTTGTACGTCCGGAATTCGTAGATCATGGGGGGCCTCCGGTTAGGGGGATGACAGCAAGAGCCGCGTCAGCTCTTCAGGCTGGCTCAGCATCGGGTAGTGCCCGGTGTCCAGCTCGTGGTAGTCGGCGTTCAATCGCTCGGCCGTGCGCCGCTGGTGCGATTCCGGCGGGTTGACGGCCCGGCGACAGCGGATCACCGTGGCCGGCCACTTCTGATCCCAGAACGTGGTCGCATCCATCGGCGCTTCGAGCGCGGCCACGGGATGCGGGGTATAGCGCGCGAGCGCCCAGGTGCGCACGTCCGGCGCCAGATCGGCGAAGAGACGCTTCTCCGCATCGGCGGGCGCCGGCCCGGTGGTCAGCTCCGAGACGGTGTTGCTCGCCGGGCGGTTCACGATCTTGCCGACCTGCTCGCCGGGCGACAGCGCCAGCGCGTCGACGAAGACGAGCCGGCGGATGCGGTCGCGGCCCAGCTCGGCCGCCTTGACGATCACCATGCCGCCGGAGCTGGTGCCGACCAGGACGACCTGCTGGAGGTCCTCGAAGAACAGGAGCTGCGCGATCTCCTTGCCATGGGTGGTGTTCGTGATGCCGGCACGCACCGCATCGTGACGCTCGGCGCAGCCGTCGAGCGTCGGCGCGTGGACCGTGTGCCCGGCGGCGCGCAGCCGCTCGGCGACGGGCTTCCAGATCCAGCCTCCCTGGTACGCGCCGTGGACCAGGACGTAGGTGGCCATTGCCGCGCCGCCGCTCAGTCCTGGTAGGAGGGATCGATCCGGTTGAGCCGCCGCAAGAGGCCCGGCCAGGCGAGATCGCCGTGCGACCCGCGGGGCCGCGACTGGACTGCGCGTACGCGTTGTCGACGATGTCCTTGGCCACGGGGATCAGCTCGCCGCCGCCCGACTGGCCGCGCACCTGGATGGCGCACGAGGCCTCGAGGTAGTACATCGCGACGAAGGCCTCCGCCGCCGTCTCGCCCACCGTCAGCAGGCCGTGGTTGCGCAGGATCAGGTGCGTATGGTTGCCGAGGTCCGCCACGAGGCGCGGCTTCTCCTCGTCGTTGAGCGCCGGGCCCTCGAAGTCGTGATAGCCGAGGCTCGCCAGCACGAAGATCGAGTGCTGGGAAATGGGCAGGAGCCCCGCGCGCTGCGTGGACACCGCCACGCCGTTCAGGCTATGCGTGTGCAGCACGAACTTGGCGTCGTGCCGCGCGGCGTGGATGGCGCTGTGAATGACGAAGCCCGCGGCGTTCACCGGGAACTGCGACTCCTCGACCTTCCTGCCCTCCTGGTCGATCTTCACGAGGCTCGAAGCGGTGATCTCGTCGAAGAACATGCCGTACGGATTGATGAGGAACTGGTCCTCCGTGCCGGGCACGCGCGCGCTGATGTGGGTGAAGACCAGGTCCTCCCAGCCGTAGCGCGCCACGAGCCGGTAGCACGCGGCGAGGTCCACCCGCACCGCCCACTCTTCGGGCGACACCTTGTTGCGCATCGAGGGAATGTCGAGAGCCGTGGCGGTCATGCGAGGTCTCCCATGCGTTCCGGGGTGAGATTCGACGCGCCGGGCGAGAACCCGGCACTGGCCACCTTTGTACCCGGAAGGCAGACGCGGGGCAATACGCGCCGCGCCGTGCCCCGGGCTACGCCCAGTCGTAGCCGCAGGCCGCGAGGATGCGCCCGATGTCGACCGTGCGCGCCTGGCGCAGCCCGAGGCCGAGCGCGAGCTGCCCCGCCGCGAGGCGCTCCTTGACCTTGTTCTCGATCGTCGCCATCTCGTCGCCGCCGGCAGCCCGCCTACCGGGCCCCGGCGGCGGCTTGCAGCTCGCTCACGTGCTCGGCCCAGTGGCGAGCGAGGAGCTCGAGGCGCTGGCGCCCGGTCAGCACCTCGCCCGTCGAGCGCTGCAGGCACGGCTTGTCGAGATCGGGCGCGCGGCGCGCCGCGCCGAGGAGCCGCGCATGCGCCTGGCGGAGCTGGGTCAGCAGCTCGTCGAAGCTCTCGTGCTCGTGCAGCCGCCGGCACGCCTCGTTCACGGTGTCGGAGTCCGCGGGCACCGGCCACGGCGGCCCGCCGAGCGCGGCCGACTGGATGCCCCAGGCCGTCGCGTCGTGGAAGTAGATGAAGTGCATCAGGATGTCGCGGGCCTGCCAACGGTCGACCCGCGCGCCGCTGGCCCGGCCGGGGCCGGCCAAGTATTCAAGGACCTCGTTCGCGACCTTGTCGAGGTTCGCGATCAGCGCTTCCGTCGAAGCTGTCGTGGTCATCGTCGACCCCTTTCGCGAGCGGCGACGCGTTCCGCATGAGCGCCCCGTCTCGATTCCCGCCGCGCATTGTACCGCCGACGGGAGGCGGCCTCGAGAAATCGAGCCGGCGGTGTCGACGCGAACGACCATACCGGAAACCCTCGCATGCGCTCGACGACGCCGGCACGGAGATCCGAAGGAACAGCAACCCCGCAGGGCTACCTGGGGGCCAGGACCCGAACCTCTCGGGTGAGCCGCCGGCCGAGGCGGTCCTTCTCGATCTCGAGGTCGTGGCGGGCCTGGAGGTTCAGCCAGAAGCGCTCCGAGGTCCCGAGGTACCGGGACAAGCGCAGGGCCGTGTCTGCCGTGACGGCACGCTTTCCGAGCACGATCTCGTTGATCCGGCGCGGAGGGACGGAGATGTCCTGCGCCAGCTTGTATTGGCTGATGCCGATCGGCTTCAGAAATTCCTCGAGAAGCACCTCACCCGGATGCACTGGTGTTAGCTTCCTCGCCATGCCCGTTCTCCTTGAGTGGTAGTCGGTGATCTCGACGTCGTGGGCATCTCCGTCCCGCCAACGAAAGCAGATGCGCCATTGGTCGTTGATGGTTTCGAGTGATGCCATTCCGCTCCGCTGGGGGCGGCGCGGTGACCGCGGAGGGAGCCGGCGCCGGCTCCCGCCGCGACGGAGAACTCGCCACGCTAGGGGCCAGGACGAACGGCACGCCGGCGCTCTTCGCGACGGCGCGGAGCTGCGGCATCAGGTCGTCCGGCACCGGCACGCCGTGCTCGAGGCGATCGGCGCGCGTGGCCATCTCCGGATCTCCGGGGATGAGCACGGGCTGGTTCGGATCGGCGCGCTTGGCCCCGCGCAGCACGTCGATGACCTGGTCGAGGTCCTCCTCGAACGCGCCCTCGGCGCGGAACGCGCGCGGGTCGATGGCCAGGAAGAAGTGGCCGATATTGTGCGGGTCCGACGGCTTCTGCGTCCGGTTGCGCAGCGGCGAGAACGACGCCCCCGAGAGACACCCGGCGAGGATGTGCACCATCACGCCCAGGCCATAGCCCTTGTGGCTGCCCGCGTCGCGCGTGCCGCCGAGCGGCGTGATGCCGCCTTCGGGCTTGTCGAAGACGTAGCCGAAGGCCTCCGTCTCGTCGGTGATCGCCTTGCCGTCGCCGTCCACCACCCATCCGCTCGGCAGCGGCTTGTGGTTCAGCTTGTACACCTTCACCTTGCCCGCGGCGACCGTGGTCGTCGCCATGTCGAGGGAGAACGTCGGCTGGCGGCGCGTGGGCGCGGCGAAGGCGATGGGGTTGGTGCCCATCACCGGCTCGGCGCCGAAGGTCGGCACCATGCTCACGCCCCGCGTGGCCGAGGTGACCATGCCGATGACGCCCGCGGTCCGCGGCGATCTTGGAGTAATAGCCCGCCGCGCCGAAGTGATGCGAGTTCACCACGGACACCGCGGCCACGCCCGAGGCCAGGCACTTGTCGACGGCCATGTTCATCGCGTACACCGACGCGGGATGCCCGAGGGAGGCGTCGGCGTCGACCAGCGCCATGGCTGGGCCATCGCGCAGCGTCTTGAAGACCGGCCGCATATTGAGCCGGCCCGCGCGGAACTCCTTGTCGTACGTGGGCAGCATCGAGATGCCGTGGGAGTCGACGCCGCGCAGGTCGGTCTCGACCATGACCGCGGCCGTCGTCGCCGCGTGCTCGTCCGACATGCCCCATGCGCGAAATACGTCCTGGAGCTGGCCCTCGATCTGCTTGGCGGGAACTCGCATTGTTCGAAGCCTCCGGCTGCCGGTTAGAGACCCATCTGGCGCGCGATCAGGCTCCGCTTCATCTGGCTCGACCCGTCCCCGATGACGAGGAGCCGGGCGTCGCGCAATGTCCGCTGGACGTCGCGCTCCATTGTAGTCCTTCACGCGCCATCTGGCCGTTCAGCCCCGCTGACGGGTCGACACCGAGGGCAGGCTCTCCTAGCCCCGCAGCACGGCGACCGCCGAGATCTCGATCAGCGCGTCCTCGCGCAGGAGGCCCGCCACCCGCACGCCCGTCGCCGTCGGCTGGGCGCCCTTCAAGAACTCGCGGCGCACCCCCGCTGTTTCCTTGTAGCGCTCGGTGGTGGTGAAATAGTCCACCGTCGAGACGATGTCCGCGCAGGACCCGCCCGCCGCCTGGAGCAGCCGCTCGAACTTGCGGAAGATCTGGCGCGTCTGCTCGACGATGTCGCCCGGCGCGGTGATCGCTCCCGCCTCGTCCGTGCCCGTCGTGCCCGAGATGAAGACCATGTTGTCGACCCGGAGCGCCGGACCGAAGGTGTAGCGCGCCGGCCAGGCGGCCCCGGCGGTGATCACCTCACGCGTGCGGCTGGCCATCGCTGTCTCGCTCCTCGCTGCGGCCGAGCCTCGGCCTGCCGCGGAATGATCTGGTAGAGATGGAACCCCTCGAGCACCGTCTCGCCCCGCTGATTCGTGATCGACGTCGCGAGGCGCACGAAGCGCCGCCGGCCCTCCTGCCACACGCGCTCCACCGTGAGCCGCGGATGTATGGTGTCGCCCACCGCGACCGGCTTGAGGAAGCGGCAGCCCTGCTCGACGAACACGAAGCCGTCGATGTGCGGGCTGGCGGGCGAGGCCCCGAGCGCGGTCAACGAGGCGAGCAAGAGGCCGTGGGCCAGCGGCTTGCCGAAGCGCGTGGTGCGGGCGTATTCCACGTCGTAGTGAATGGGGTGGTTGTCGCCGGTGAGCCCGGAGAAGAACAGGAAATGCGCGTCGGTCAAGGTCTTCGAAGGGCTCGTGAAGACCTGCCCGGGTTGCAGCTCGTCGTCGGCCATCACGCCTCCAGGGACCGCACGAATCGACCTGCCGTTCAAATACGCCGCCGACGTCGCGCCGTCAAGCCCCCGGGCCCGAATGTCGGCCATGCTATCATCCGGGACCATGACGAACGACGCGCGACCTCTCGTGGTGCTGTGCGGAAAGATCCATCCCGATGGCCAGGCCCTCCTCGAGCGCGAGGCCCGCGTGGTCCTCACCGAGGACCTCTCCGAAGCCAACGTGCTGGCGCTCGCCGTGGACGCCCAGGGCATCCTCTTCCGCGGCAAGCCCATGTGCTCCGAGCGGCTCATGGCCGCCTGCCAGAAGCTGAAGGTGGTGGGGCGCCACGGCGCCGGGCTCGACATCGTCGACATCCCCGCCGCGACGCGCCTCGGCGTGGCGGTGGTGCACGCGCCCGGCTCGAACTCGCAGGCCGTCGCCGAGCACGCCCTGATGCTGATGCTGATGTGCGTGAAGCGCGCGGTCGAGGTCGACAAGGGCACGCGGGCGGGCAACTGGTTCGCGCGCGACGACGCCTCCAATACCGAGCTGGGCGGCAAGACCCTCGGCATCGTGGGCATCGGCAATGTCGGGCCGCCGGGTGGCCAAGTTCACCGGCGCCCTCGGCATGCGCGTCCTCGCCTACGACAAGTACGTGCCCGACGACGAGGTGCGCCGCCGCGGCGCCGAGCCGGTGGCGAGCCTCGAGGCCCTCCTGCCCCAGGTGGACGTGCTCACCTGCCACACGCCGCTGACCACCGAGACGCGCGCCATGATCAACGACAAGACGCTCGGCCTCATGAAGCGCGGCGCCATCTTCGTCAACACCTCGCGCGGCCCCGTGCAGGACGAGCGCGCGCTGTTCAAGGCGCTGGCCACCGGGCAGCTCGCCGCGGGCGGCATCGACGTCTTCGAGGAGGAGCCGACGCCCCTCGACAACCCCATCCTGAACCTCCCCAACGTGATCGTGTCGCCGCACGCGGCGGGCGTGACGCGCGAGGCAAACCGCCAGACGGCGGTGCAGGTGGCGGGGGAGATGCTGCGCGTGCTGCGGGGCGAGCGGCCGGACGTGCTCGTCAATCCCGACGTCGCGGCCCGGCTCGGCTTGCGCTAGACTCCGACGGCGTCGGTTAGCTCAGCCGCCCGTGGCGCTATCCCTTCCGTTGCAACGCGGAGGCAGCGAGCACAACCGCACCTGGTGCTCGTCGAACCCCGTGACCGTCACCTCTTCCGCAGGATCGTCGGTCGGCTGCCTCGATAGCCGGCTCCCGCAGCGATGGCTGCACGGCGGTCAGCCAGGCGCGCTCAGTCGCTGACCGTTCAGTGGCGGCATGGACCGCTCGAGCGTCGAGGATCGACCAGTGCAGCCGCCGATCGTGCAGCCGTTCGACGCGACGGAACAGCGCGCTCCTCGAGCCTGGCGCGTGAGACTGAGCGCCATGCGCCGTCCGAGTCGAGTACTCGCGATGGAGAACGTACGCCCGTTACCGCAGCCTGAGCAATGACTCATCGGATACCGTGTACAGCGCGACTCGCAGCCACTCGGGAGGGAGATTCGCATGGAGCGCAGACGGCTCGGCAAGACGGACATGGACGTGAGCGTGCTCGGCTTCGGGGGCTCGGAGATCGGCTACCAGCGCGTGAGCCGGCGGACCGTCGAGCGCCTGCTGGGCTCGGCGCTCGACGCCGGCCTCAACGTGATCGACACGGCGGAATGCTACGACAATAGCGAGGAGCTGATCGGGCGCGCGGTCGGCGCGCGCCGGGCCGACTACCACCTCTTCACCAAGTGCGGGCACGGCAATAGCTGGGGGCGCGGCGAGTGGCGGCCGGCGGCGCTGCGGAAGAGCATCGAGCGGAGCTTGAAGCGCCTCGCCACCGATCACGTCGACCTGATCCAGCTCCATAGCTGCTCGCTCGCCGAGCTCCAGAAGGGCGACGTCGTCGAGGCGCTCGAGCAGGCGCGGGCGGCCGGCCAGACGCGGTACATCGGCTATAGCGGCGACGGGCAGGCGGCGCGCTATGCCGTCGAGTGTGGCGCCTTCGACACGCTGCAGACCTCGGTGAGCATCGCCGACCAGGAGGCCATCGAGCTCACCGTGCCCCTGGCCCAGCGGTACCGGATGGGGGTGATCGCCAAGCGGCCGATCGCCAACGTGGCGTGGCGCTACACGCGCAGGCCCGACTCGTACTACGAAGACTACTGGATGCGGCTCAAGAAGCTGGACTACCCGTTCCTGCGCGAGCCGCTGGAGGCGGCGGTGGCCACCTCGCTTCGCTTCACGCTCTCGCTGCCGGGCGTGCACACCGCCATCGTGGGCACCACCAAGCCGGAGCACTGGCAGCAGGATGCCGCGCTGCTCGCGGCCGGACCTCTGCCCGCGCGCGAGATGGATCGGATTCGCGCGCGCTGGGCCGAGGTCGCCGAGGCTTCCTGGGTGGGTCAGGTGTAGGCCGCCGACCCGAACGTCCCGGTGCAGAGCCACAGGGCACGAATGCCAAGATGTCGTTGCTCGCCGCATGCGTGGTCCGTTCATGAATGATGCGGGCGAGCGCGATGACGCTCTGCCGTGTTTCTCCGATGGGCTCCGAGGGGCCCTACTCCTCCGTCTCGCGTCCCACCATCCGCAGCGCCGCGCGGGCGCCCGGCAGGATCGCGGGCAGCACCACGATCGGCCACCGCGAGGCCGATGAAGGTGGTGGCGAGCGGCCGCGTCATCAAGATGTCGAAGCTGCCGCGTGACATGAGCAGCGACTGGCGGATCGACTCCTCGGCCATCCGCCCCAGCACGAAGGCCAGCACGAGCGGCGCCGCCTCGTAGCCGACCTTCTTCATGAGGTAGCCCAGCACCGCGAACACGAGCATCACGACGATGTCCCACACGTTGCCCGCCTCGCTGTACACGCCGATCACGCAGAAGAGCAGGATGAGCGGGAACAGGATCCCGTAGGGCACGCGCAGGAGCTGGACCCAGAGCCCGATCAGCGGCAGGTTCAGCACGAGCAGGATCACGTTGCCGACGTACATGCTCGCCACCACGCCCCAGAACATGTCCGGCCGCTCGCGGATCATGAGCGGGCCCGGCTGCACCCCGTGGATGAGGAAGGCGCCGAGCAGCACGGCCATCACGACGTTGGGCGCGATGCCGAGCGTCAGCAGCGGGATCATCGCCCCGCCGGTGGCGGCATTGTTGGCCGACTCGGGTCCGGCCACGCCCTCGATCATGCCGGTGCCGAACTTCTCCGGGTGCCGCGACAGCCGGCGCTCGAGCGCATAGGAGATGAAGGTGGGGATGATGGAGCCGATGCCCGGCAGGATGCCGAGCAGGAAGCCGAGCACGCTGCCGCGGGCGATGGGCGCGGCGGCGCGCCGCCAGTCCTCGCGCGTGGGCCAGAGGCCGCGGACCCGCGTGAGGAACACGTCCTGCTTGACGCCCTTCTCGATGTTCAGCAGCACCTCGCTGATCCCGAAGAGCCCCATGATCATCGGGACGAGCCCGATGCCGTCGCCCAGGGTGAGGCTGCCGTACGTGAAGCGCGGCGTGGCCGTGATGGGATCGAGTCCGATCGTGCCCAGGAGCATGCCCGCGAGCGCCATCGCCACCGCGCGGAGCTTCGACCCCGCGGTGAGATACGTGACCATGGTGAAGCCGAGCAGCAAGAGGCCGAAGATCTCGGGCGGCCCGAAGGACAGCGCCACCTTCGTGAGCGGCGGGGCGAGCAGCATGATGCCCAGCACGCTCGCGGTGCCCGCGATGAACGATCCGAACGCGGCGATGCCGAGCGCGGGACCGGCCCGCCCCTGCCGCGCCATCTGGTAGCCGTCGAGACACGTCACCACCGAGGCCGCCTCGCCCGGCAGGTTCACGAGGATGGACGTGGTGGACCCGCCGTACATCGCCCCGTAGTAGATGCCGGCCATCATGATGATCGACGCGGTGGGCGACATCGCATACGTGACGGGCAGGAGCAGCGACATGGTCGCCACCGGGCCGATGCCGGGGAGCACCCCGATCAGCGTGCCGACGAAGACGCCGATGAGGCAGGCGAGGAGGTTGCCGGGAGCCAGGGCCACGCCGAGGCCGTAGAGGAGACCGCCCGCGACGTCCACCACGGCCGCTCAGAGCCCCCACGGGCCGGGCGGCAGCCGGACCTGGAGCCACGTCTTGAAGACGGTGTACGTGAGGACCGATGTGAGGACCGAGGCCGCGACGGCAACCGGCCAGCGCAGCCCGTCGAGCGCGCGGAAGAAGAAGATCAGCAGGCCGCACGTCGACACGACGAAGCCGAGCGGCTCCAGCGCGAAGGCATAGGCGAGCATCACGCCGAGCGTGGCGAGCACCTTCCACGTGATCCGCCGGCCTCGCGGGCGCCGCCCGCCGCGGCGGGGGCCGCGCGGCAGGCGCGCGGAGCGCCGCGACGAGCAAGATCAGGCAGATCAGGGTGAAGCTGACCGCCAGCACCAGCGGGAAGAAGCCGGGGCCCGGCACGGTCACGGCGCCGAAGCGCAGGCGGCGGGCCTCGTTCACGGCCACGAGGCCGGCGACCGCGAGCAGCGCCGGCGGCCAGGCCTCGCGATTCACCTACTTCGCGGGGGCGAGCTTCTTCGCCATCCGCGTGACCGTCTCCCACTCCCGGTCGATCAGCTTCTTCGTCGACTCGGGATCGTGATACTCCGCCACGAGCCCGGCCTTGTCGATGGCCGCCAGCACCGCCGGATCCTTCATGGTCTTGTCGAGGGCCTGGGAGAGCCGCTCGATCACCGCGGCGGGCGTCTTGGCCGGCGCGTAGATCTCCATCCAGGTGGAGAGCGATGCGTCCGGATGGCCCTTCTCCGTCATCGTGGGAACGCCGGGCAGCGAGGCGAGGCGCTTGGACGCGCTGGTGACGAGGATGGCGATGTCGCCCGACTTCACCACCGAGAGCATGGGGCTCTGCGAGGCCGCACCCACCTGGACGTGGCCGCCGAGCACGGCGTTCTTCACCGGGCCCGAGCCGCCGAACGGCACGTGGGTCATCTCGATGTTGTAGGCCTGCTTCAAGAGCTCCATGTTGAAGAAGCTATTGGTGCCGAGGCCCGCCGTGCCGTAGGTCAGCTTGCCCGGGTTCTTCCTGGCGTGGTCGACGAGCTCTTCCAGCGTCTTCCACGGCGCGTCGCGCTTGACGAGGACCACCCCGGAGTCGAAGGCATAGGCGCCGACGGGGATGAAGTCCGCCGGCTTGTACGGCACGTCGGCCTGGGTGGCCGGCAGGATGGTGATGGTCGACCGCACCGTCGCGGCCAGCGTATACCCGTCGGGCTTGGCCTTGGCCACCTGGTCCATGCCGATGGCGCCGCCGCCACCCGCCTTGTTGACGAGGACGATGGGCACGCCGAGATTCGCCGAGAGCTGGGGCTGGATGAGGCGGATGGCGATATCGGTCGGCCCGCCCGGCGCGAACGGAATGATGAGCTCGATGGGCCGGCTCGGGTAGGCCTGGGCCAGGGCGGTTGCGGGAACGAAGAGCGCGGCGCCGAGCGATCAGCGCGAGCAATCGGGCGATGATCATCAACTTCTCTCCTTCTGTCACGGGTTGGTCAGCGGAAAGGACCATGGGCTCATCTGCTCGGCGGTGCGCCCGAGCGGATCCCATTCGGCCAGGCGCCCCCAGACCTCTTCCCCCGCCTCCTGCGCGGCCCGGCGCAGCGCGGCGAAGTCGACGTCGGGGATCACGCGGTCGCGCATGCGGACGACGCCGTCCACGATGACGGTCTCGACGTCGTCGCCGATCCCGCACTCGACCAGGCTCTTCACGGGATCGCGCACAGGACCATAGCGGAGCGTGCCGCCGCCCGTCAGATCGATCACGACGATGTCGGCGCAGGCGCCCGGCGCGAGCCGGCCGAGGTCGTCGCGCCCGAGCGCGCGGGCGCCGCCGAGCGTGGCCGCCTCGAACACCTCGGAGGCGGAGGCGGCGGACAGATCGCGGCTCGTCACCTTGCCGAAGTAGGACGCGGTCCGCATCTGCATGATCAGGTCGCGCGGATAGGTGTCGGTGCCGAGCGCGAGGTTGACGCCGGCCGCGCGGTAGCGCGCCCAGGAGTCGAGCGTCCGGGCGCGCCGCGCGATGTTCACCGGACAGTGCGAGACGGTGACGCCGTGGCGGCCCATGATCTCGACGTCGTGGCCGCCGCCCGAGTACGGCAGGCGCGGGTTCTCCGCGACCAGGTTGCCGTGCCCGATGGTGAGGTCCGGGCCCAGAAGCCCGAGCGACTCGAGCAGCTCGATGGGCGTCATCAGGTGCTCGACGAGAATCTCGTAGAACTCGATCACGCTGTACGCGGCGTGGGTGACGATGGGCAGGCGCATCTCGTCGGCGGCCCGGCGGGTGGCGCGCAGCAGATCGAGGCTGCAGGTCTCCACCTCGCGGGGCGCCAGGAGCCCGCGCACGCGCCCGCCGGCCGTGCCGTCCACGCTCTTGACGAAGTCGAGCGCCGCGTCGAACTCGCGCCGGCCGGCCGCCTCGTCCACGACGCGCTTGAGCCGGCCCCCCTGCCGCCCACCCAGCGGCCGGAGTCGTAGCCCGCGCCCAGGTAGGCGCGGATGCCCAGGCGCTCGACCTCGGGCTTGAGCGCCTCCTGCACGCGCCGCTGGCTGCCGAATTCCATGAACGTGGTGACGCCGTTGCGCAAGAGCTCGGCCACCGTGAACGTGGCGTGAAGGCGCGTGCCGCTCTCGGCGCCATGCTCGTCGGGGCGGAGGTACCGCGGATCGCCGCCGACTCGCGTGCCTTCGCGCGGCACGCTGATGTCGAGGAAGGGCTGGCCGAAGTAGTCCGGCCGCCCGGTGTCCGCGATCAGCCGATGAGACGCGCGGTGACCCGAGTGCACGTGGGTGTCGATGAAGCCGGGCGCGACGAGCTTGCCGGGCGCGTCGATCACCAGGTCGGCGGTGCCCTCGAAGCGCGGGCCCACGTGGACGATGCGCCCGTCCTCCCACACCACGACGCCGTCGCGGATCAGCGTGTGCGTGCGGCCGCCGAACCCGACGACCCAGCCGCCCCGGATCAATCCGCGCAAGGCCTGGCTAGTCGCATGATGCGCGAGCGCATCACGCATGCGGCGGGCAGGGACCCGGCGAGGGCGGGACGTCCTCGACCACCGCCACCCGTACCGGATCGCGCCGGCGGAGCCGTTCCCACTCGTACGGCGGCTGTGTCGTCGACACGCTCGGCGGGCCGGGCGACTCGACCCATCGCCGCGACCGCGGCCGCGTCACACGCCTGATCACCGCGTGAGCTCCGCTCATGCGGGCTAGCCGAGCTTGGCGTAGCCGGCGGCCTCGGCCGCCCGCTCGCGTTCCAGGAAGATCTCGAAGACTTCGGGCTCGACCCGGACGAAGCGCGCGAGCAAGAGCTCGTCGAGCGTCGTCGCCATGGCGGGCGCCTCGTGGACGGACAGGAGCGCGGCGGTGACGCGCTCCCGCGTGGCCGCGTCGATGCCCGGCGAGGCGACGAGCGGCGGCGCGGGCGCCGGCAGCGTGGTGGCGATGATGCGCAGTTGCGCGACCAGCGCGGGCTCGTGGCGGCGGAGCAGGTCGAGGCCGTAGCCGTCGACGGCCGCCACGTCGGCGCGTCCGTCGAGGACCGCGTCGATGACGGGCCGCTGCCGGATGAAGGGGCCCAGCACGGTCGAGTAGAGCTGGGGGCGCGCCGCCGTCCGGTGAGGCAGGAGATGGAAGCGCGGCGCGTTGTAGCCCGAGTGCGAGTGCTCGGTGGAATACGCGATGGTGCCGCCGAACGTGTCCGCGAGATCCTTGAAGCCGCTGTCGGCGCGCACGATGAAGTCGGACACGTAGTCGGGCCGGCCGCCGAAGCGCGGCGGCGACGGCACCGGCGCGGCGAGCAGATGCGGCCGGCTCTCGCGGAGCGCCCACGGGTAGCCGCACATGAAGACGCAGGCCATGTCGGGGCGCGCCCACAGATCGTCGAGCGACGCGGGCTCGGCCGACGGATCGAGCACGTCGAACCCCACGCCCGAGCGCTCGCCCACCCATTGCAGCAACCGGCGCCACGCCGCGAGGAGCGACGGGGACCACGAGTACATCCGCGCGGAGGCGATCATCGCGAGGTCCCCATGCTCGACGCGACCTGTTACTTGCTCCCAGGAACGCTTTGGCCTGGGCCAGCTCCGGGCGCTGGGTGTCGGCGGGCGCCGCCACGGTCACCAGCCGGACGTAGTAGCTCTTGGCCGTCTCCCGGTCCCCCGCCAGCTCGGCGGCGCGGCCCGCGCCGTGAAGCGCCTTGAAGCGGGCGGGGGCGAGCTTGAGCGACGCCTCGTACTCGCGCACGGCCTGCGCGGGCTGGCCCATGTCCATCAGGAGATCGCCGTACAGCTCGCGCGCCGTGGCGATCGGCCCCGGCGTGATGTTGTGCTTCTCGGTGGCTTCCTCCAGCTCGGCGGCCGAGCGCATCAGGCGGAGGGCCTCGTCGTTCTTGCCCTCGGCGCGCGCGACCCATGCCGCCGCCGCCCGCCGCTGGATCTCCACCTGCTCGGCCCAGTACGTGTTCTTGGCCTGCTGGAGCGCGTCGCGAAGGGTCGCGATCTTGTCGGCATCGGTCCGGGCCTGGGCCGCTCTGCCCGTGCGCGCCGCGCCGATGGCGCGCGCGAAGTAGATCATCGACTCGGTGTGGGCAAAGCGGTTCGGCCGCGGCTCGATGCTGGCGGCCTCCTGCCATTGCCCGCGCTCCATCGCCCAGCGCGCTTCCATGGCGGCGATGGCGAAGTGCCCGGTGGGGCGCCCGGATTCGACCTTCCGTGCGGCGAGGTCGGCCATGATGGCCCGGCCCTCCGCGAGCACCTTCTTGGCCTCCACGTCCTGCCCCTGCTGCAGGTACGCGTAGACCAGGTAGTCGAGCGCGTGCATGTGGTCGTCCGGATTGCCGCGGCTCTTCTCGGCCGCCGCCGCGGTGATATTGCCCTGGATCGTCTCCGGCCACATGCCGAGCAGCACGTAGATGTGTGAGGGCATGTGCAGCGCATGCGGCACCGCCGGCGCGAACTTGTCGTAGCGGCGCGCGGCGTCGAGGCCGCGCTGGTGCCAGCGTCGGGTAGTCGTAGCCGTGGATGATGTAGTGCGCGGCGCCGGGATGATCGGGCTCGGCGGCCATGACCTTCTCGGCCAGCTCGGCGGACTTCTTCTGCTTGGCGTAGGTCTTGTCGTGCGGCTCAGCGGTGGCCTGCAGCGCGAGCGCGTAGAAGGCCATCGCCTCGCGGTCTTGCGGATAGCGCGTGTACACCTGCTCCATCGCCTTCTCGTACGCGAGCGCCCGCGTCTTGTGGTCGAGCTTGTCGCGCGTCCTTGTAGAAGGCCTCCGCGGCCGCGACCCAATCGCGCTCGCGCTGCGTCTTGGTCGGCGCGGCCTTGGCCTTCTCGACCGCTTCCCACCCGCGCTTGAGGTTCGCCGGGCTCGGAGGTGACCAGATCTGATACCACAGGCTCATGGCGATGCCCCAGTAGCCCATCGCGCAGTCCGGGTCCGCCTGGGTGACGGCGGTGAACGCCTTCACCGACTCGAGGTACCAGAACGAGTGCAAGAGCGCGACCCCGCGCTCGAACGGCTTCTGCACCGCCGGATTGCAGGAGATGGGAAACGCCACCTGCCCGATCTTCTCACCCGCCGTCTGCGCCGACGCCGTCGAGACCGCAAGAAGAGTGACCGCCGCCAGACTCGCCCCGATCAGGTGCCTCATGCCTGCCTCCTTCGCGCGCAGAATGTCATGCCTCCACGTCAGTCAATGGCGGGATACTGCCCCGGTGAGGGGACGCCGTCAAGGAGTTCGAACGTTAAGTCGGAAGGGGCCTCGACGGCCCCCTCCGAGCCTCCCACCGCCGAACCGGGTTGCGCCGGCGAAGCCGGCGCTCGAACGCGGTTGTTTCACACGCTCGAAGCCGGCGCTCGAACGCGGCGCGCCACTCGGCAGTCGTTTCACATCGGAACGGGCCTTGTTCCGGGCCGAAACGCGGCTAGTTCTCCGATGCGAGTCAATTCGGGGGGATGGCGGTGGCATGGAGATTGACACTGGGGAGTAGACTTACCTGAGGAGCGTTGTGCCCATGCCCATGGCATCCGCGCTGACGTTTGCGTCCGCGCTCACCCTGACGTTGCAGTTCCTGATCTTCGCCTACCTGTATTCGTTCCACCGCGCGCGGTTCTTCCACTACCTGCTGCTGGCCTGGGGCCTCATGAGCCTGGCCAAGGGCCTGCACCTGGCGCGGGCCTTCGTTCCGGACCTCGATGTCCTGAGCGCGCTGATCAATGCCACCTTCTTCGTCGCCACGCTCCTGGTGCTGGCCGGCGGCCTGGCGTTTCGCATCGACTACCGGATCGGCCGAGCGCGACATCGTGATCGGCGTGCTCGCGGGGCTCGCCGCCGCCGGGATCGGCGATCTCTCCGACGCGACCGTCGCCGCGCGGAGCTTCGTGGGGGTGCCCGCTCGGAGCGTGGTGGGGGTGATCACCGGCGGAATCCTCATCGTGGCCGGGCTGCAGTTCTGGCCCCGGCGGGCGCAGTCGCTCGGCTACCGGGGACCCCGATTCCTGGCGGTGGCGCTCACGCTGTGGGGACTGCACCGCATGGTGTCGCCGTTCATCGACGGCGGGCCCGGCACCGGGTCCGCACGTGATGATGCACGCCGCGTTCATGGTCTTCTACTTCCTCTGCACCTTCGCGATCATCATCGTCGTGCTGGACCGGGCCCGCAGCGAGACCGCCACGCTCAAGGAATTCAACGAGCGCCTGGTGGACGGCCTCGGCGAGGGCCTCCAGCTCGTCGACGGCGACTTCCGGATCCGCCACGCCAACCGGTGGATGCACGCGCAGCTCGGCGCGATCTCCGACCGTCGTTGTTACGAGGTGGTCGGCGCGGACACCCACCCCTGCCCCGGCTGTCCGCTCGAGCGCCGTCAGGAGATGGGCGAGGCGGAGCGCATCGAGGTGGCCGGCGCGAACGGGCGGCGCTTCTCGCTGAGCTGCGCCCCGGTACGCCAGCCCGACGGCCAGGTCTTTCTCCTCGAGCTGGTCACCGACGTGACGGAGCGCGAACGGCTGCAGGCGCGGCTCACCGAGGCCGAGCGCCTGGCCGCGGCGGGCGAGCTCGCCGCGGGCGTGGCCCACGAGATCAGGAATCCCTTGGCCGCCATCGTCAACGCGACGACGCTCCTCGGCGTGGAGGAAACCCTCACCGGCGAGGAGCGCGCCCACACGCTGGGCGTCGTGAAGAAAGAGGCGCGGCGGCTCAACCGCATCCTCTCGGACTTCCTCATCTTCGCCCGGCCGCGCGAGCCCAAGCGGCTCGTGGGCGACATCCGGGAGATCGTCGATCACGTCGGGGCCCTGGTCCGGGAGGACCCCGGCCGGGCGCATGACGTGGAGCTCTCCGTGCGCGTCGATCCCGCCGTGCCGTCGTTTCCGTTCGACGCCGACCAGATCACCCAGGTGGTGTGGAACATCGCGCTGAACGGCGTCGAGGCGATGGATGGGCGCGGGCGGCTCGGCATCGCGGTCAACCTCAGCGGCACGCAGGTCGCCATCGCCATCAGCGATACCGGCCGCGGCATGCCGGCGGAGGAGCGGCGCCGGGTCTTCGAGCCGTTCTATTCCAAAAAGCCCGCCGGCACCGGCCTCGGCCTCACCATCGCCCGGCGCATCGTGGCCGCGCACGGCGGCCGGATCGAGATCGAGTCGACGCCCGGGCTCGGCGCCTGCTTCACCATTCTCCTCCCGCTCGGCGGACAGGACGACGATGGCGACCATTCTCGTCGTCGATGACGAGCCGTCCGCCCGGACCACGCTCGGCCTCCTCCTGAGGAAGCGGAGTCACCGGGTCACCGAGGTGGAGGGCGTGGCCGCCGCGGTCAAGGCGCTCACCGACGAGCGCGTTCGACGTGATCGTGACGGATCTCCGGATGCCGGACGGCAACGGCCTCGACGTCCTGCGCGCCGCCAAGGCGCACTGTCCGGACGCCGACGTGATCCTGCTCACGGCGTATGCGGGCTGGGAGTCGGCCAAGGAAGCGATCCAGCTCGGGGCCTGCGACTACTTCGAGAAGGGGCGCGAGCCCGACGAATTGCTCCACCGCATCGACAAGGCGCTCGCCGAGAAGGCGCTGCGGCGCGAGAACGCGAACCTCCGCGCGCAGGTGCGGGATCGCTACGCGCTGCCGGGGCTGGTGACGGGGTCCGCGCAGATGGCCCAGGTGCTGGATCTCGTCCGCCGCGTGGCGCCCACGGATGCGACCGTGCTCATCCACGGCGAGTCGGGAGCGGGCAAGGAGGTGATCGCCAAGGCGATCCACCATGCGAGCCAGCGCGCGCGCGGGTCCTTCGTCGCCATCAACTGCGCGGCGCTCCCCGAGACGCTCCTCGAGTCGGAGCTCTTCGGCCACGTCAAGGGGGCCTTCACGGGCGCGGCCACGAACAAGAAGGGGCTGTTCGAGGAAGCCCATGGCGGGACGCTCTTGCTCGACGAGATCGGCGAGATGCCGCCGAGCCTGCAGGCCAAGCTCCTGCGCACGCTCCAGAGCGGCGAGATCCGGCCCGTCGGCTCGACGCAGTCCATCACCATCGACGCGCGCGTCGTCGCCGCCACGAACCGCGATCTCGCGCAGATGATCCGCCAGGGCGGCTTCCGCGAAGACCTCTTCTATCGCCTCAACGTGATCCCGGTGACGCTGCCACCGCTCCGCGAGCGCCGCGAGGACATTCCGCTCCTGGCCGAGCACTTCCTGGCCCGCTTCGCCGAGCGGCAGGGCCGCGTCCTGCGCCTGAGCCCCGCCGCCATGGAGCGCCTCCTCCGCTACCCGTGGCCCGGCAATGTCCGCGAGCTCGAAAATGCCATGGAGCGGAGCGCCATCCTCGCCCAGGCCGACACGATCGAGCCGGGCGACCTGCCGCCCCACGTCACCGCGGGCCTCGCGCTCGGCCCCGCGCCGAGCCTCGGATCGCCTCAGACCCTGGCCGAGACCGAGCGGATCCTCATCATGCAGGCGCTCGAGCGCTCGGGCTGGAATCACTCTCGGACGGCCGAGTCCCTCGGGATCGGGCGCACCACCCTCTGGCGCAAGCTGAAAGAGTACGGGATCGACAGGTAGCCGCTTCGAAGTGGACGACGCACGCGGCCTCTCCTCCTCAGCATTTCAGAACGGAACCCGGGTGTCCCGTCCTGGAACACGGCATACGCGGCGAGGCCTCCCAAGCTGCTGCTCTTCCGGACTTCGATGCTGGCACCGAATGTGAACCTTCGGGACATATGGCCGCCATCCTGGTCGTAGACGACGAGTCCTCTGCGCGAACGACCCTCGCGCTCTTGCTGAGGCATCGCGGCCATCAGGTCCGGGAGGCCGACGGCGTCACGGCGGCCGTCCGCGAGCTCCGCGCCGACGCGTTCGACGTGATCGTCACCGACCTGCGCATGCCGGATGGTGTCGGCCTCGATGTCTTGCACACGGCGAAGACGCACTGCCCCGATGCGAACGTGATCTTGCTCACGGCCTATCCGGCCTGGGAGTCGGCCAAGGAGGCCATGCGGCTCGGCGCGTTCGACTATTTCGAGAAGGGACAGGAGCCCGAGGGACTCTTCCGGAGGATCGACAGCGCGCTCGAGGAGCAGGCCTCGCGCCGGCGCATCGGACTCGCCTCCCCCGCGACGCATCCCGCACCGCCGGCGTCGCCCGAGGGCGAGCATCGCTATCTCACCGTCCTGTTCGCGGACATCCGCGGCTCGACGGAGCTCCTGGCGGACCGCGACCTCGACGAGGCGAGAGAGATCCTCGACGGCGTGATCGAGCGATTGATGGCCGCCGCGCACGAGGCCGGCGGCACCGTGAATCAGGTGATGGGTGACGGCATCATGGCGATGTTCGGTGCGCCCGTCGCCCGGCCCGATCACGCCGCCCGGGCCTGCCGGGCCGCGCTCCGCATGCAGGAGACCGTGGCGGCCTACGCGCGCGCGCTGCGCGGCAGCCATCGCGCCGACGTGCAGATCCGGGTCGGCATCAACTCCGGCGAGGTGATCGTCCGCTCCGTGGCCAGCGATCTGCGCTGGGACTATACCGCGGTGGGGATGCCGACCCACGTCGCCGCCCGGATGGAGCAGCTCGCGACACCCGGCTCGATCGTGATCACCGCGGAAACCCTGGCCCAGGTCGAGTCCCTGGTCGACGTGCGTCCGCTCGGCCGCGTGGTGGTGAAGGGGCTGGCCGAGGGCGTGGAGGCCTACGAGGTGCTGGGCCTTCGATCAGCAGGTCTCGAGGACGCGATCTCACGCCCCGCCGATCGCCTCGCGTAGTCCATCCACCCAGGCGACGAGCTCGGTGGCGATGTGGGGACGCCGGTGAACCGGGCGTGCAGTGACGAGCAGGCGATCACCATCCCTGACGAGACGTCGGACGAAGAAGACCGCTTCATCACACTCGGAATGGACGCGCTCGGCCGCGTTCTCGTGGTGGTCTACACGTGGCGCGAAGATCGCCCACGGATTATCTCGGCGAGAAAGGCGACGCCTAGCGAACGGCGTCAGTACGGGGCCCGAGATGAAGAAGGGAATACGATTTTAAGTCCGGCCGACGCGGTGCCGTTCTCCGCGTCCCGTCGGGCAAGACGCGGATCACGATTCGGATCGACGACGACATCCTCGACGTGGTTCAGGACTCAGGTTCACAAGGCCGGAGGCGGTAGCTATCAGACGCTCATCAATGATGCTCTACGCAGCTTTGCCGAATCGGCGGAGAGGGAATTTCGAAGACATGTTGCGTCGCGTGCTGCGTGAGGAGTTGCCACGGTACGGCGTCCGAGGGCGAAAGCCGGCCTAACTCCCAGGTGAACCCGACGGGCAAGACGCCCGCGGGTTACGCTGGAGCGTTAGAGGTTAGAATGGCCGCCTGAACCGGCCGCGATCGTCGTCACCAGCCCGTAGCAGGCGCAGGAGGATGCCATGTCCTGGACCCGCCGTGACGTGCTCGCCCTCGGAAGCCTGGCGCTCGCCGGCGCCGCGCTCGGACCGTCCCGCGTCGCCGCGCAGACACCCAAGCGCGGGGGAACGCTCAGCATCCGCGGCTGGGACCCGCCGCTGTTCGACCCGATGCTCACCACCGCCTACCGCGTGCACGTGCCGCTGAGCTTGACGCATAGCCGGCTCGTGCGGCACCGGGCGGGGCCATCGGTTCCCCCGGGGACGTTCCCGATCGAGGGCGACCTCGCCGAGTCGTGGACGCAGCCGAACGAGACGACGTACGTCTTCAAGCTCCGCCGCGGTGTTCGCTGGCACCCGAAGCCGCCCGTGAACGGCCGCGAGCTGACGTCGGCCGATGTGAAGTACTCGGTCGAGCGCTTCCTCACCGTCAAGGGCAACCCGAGCGCCTACATGCTGCGGGCGATCGACCGCGTCGAGACCCCGGACGCCTACACGGTGCGGATCGTGCTCAAGGAAGTGAACGCCTGGTTCCTCGAGATGCTCGCCAACCCGATGTCGATGGCCATCGTGGCCCGCGAGGCGGTCGAGAAGTTCGGCGATCTCAAGAAGGCCGAGTCCGTCGTCGGCACCGGCCCGTGGATGCTGGACAGCCACCGCCCGAACGTCGGCCTCACGTTCGTGCGGCATCCGCAGTACTTCCAGGCCGGCCTGCCGTACATCGACCGCATCGAGATGGCCGTCGACGAGGACAATGCCTCGCGCATGTCCGCCTTCCTCGCCGGCAAGTACGATCTCGGCTGGGACCTCGCGGGCGCCATCGGGCGCACCGACTGGGTCCAGATCAAGGATCGGCTCATGCAGCGGCGGCCCGGCCTGCGCACGGCCGAGTTCGTGTCGAACGTCGAGACCCACATCTCGATGCGCACCGATCAGAAGCCGTGGAGCGACGTCCGCGTGCGCCAGGCCGTGTCGATGGCCGTCGACCGCCAGGGCATCCTCGACGCGACGGCGGAGGGCGTCGGCATCCTCAATCCCGCCGTCCCTGCCGCGTTCAAGGACTGGAGCGTGCCCATCGCGGAGCTCGGCGAGGGCGCCCGCTACTTCAAGTACGATCCCGCCGAGGCCAAGCGCCTGCTCGCCGCCGCCGGCTATCCGAACGGATTTCCCGCGAGCCTCTGCTTCACCAGCTACGGCTCCACGACGTTCGTGGACATCGCGCAGCTCCTGCTCAAGTACCTGAAGGACGTCGGGATCACGACGACGCTCGACCAGCGGGAGTACGGCGCCTTCATCGCGAGCTGCTACTTCGGCAAGTTCGACTCGCTGACCTACGGCCCGCAGACGCCGTTCGTCGACCCCGACAACTACGTCTACGGCATGCACTACCCGGAGGAGCTGAAGAACCAGAGCCACGTCAACGACCCGGTGGTGACCGATCTCCTCGTGCGCCAGCGCCGCACGGTCGAGCCCGCCCGGCGGCGCGAGATCCTCGCCGAGCTGCAGCGCCACCTCGCCCGCCAGCAGTACTACGTGCAGCTGGCGTCGCCCGTGATCATCGCCGTGTGGGACGGCGCGCTGAAGAACTACGGGCCGAACCTCGGCTACGACTACGGCGGCCGCCTGGTGGCCGCATGGCTCGATCGGTAGGACACCGAGGACGGCCAGGACCCTGAGCGCCTGCGCCTACTCCGCCGTCTCGCGTCCCACCATCCGGACGGCGGCCCGGGCGCTCGGGAGCACCGCGGGGAGCACCATGACCGCCAGCGCCAGGCCGATGAAGGTGGTGGCGAGCGGCCGCGTCAACAAGATGTCGAAGCTGCCGCGTGACATGAGCAGGGACTGGCGAATCGACTCCTCGGCCATCCGCCCCAGCACGAACGCCAGCACGAGCGGCGCCGCCTCGTAGCCGAACTTCTTCATGAGGTAGCCCAGCACCGCGAAGACGAGCATCACCACGATGTCCCACACATTGCCCGCCTCGCTGTACACGCCGATCACGCAGAAGAGCAGGATGAGCGGGAACAGGATCCCGTAGGGCACGCGCAGGAGCTGGACCCAGAGCCCGATCAGCGGCAGGTTCAGCACGAGCAGGATCACGTTGCCGACGTACATGCTCGCCACCACGCCCCAGAACATGTCCGGCCGCTCGCGGATCATGAGCGGGCCCGGCTGCACGCCGTGGATGAGGAAGGCGCCCAGCAAGACCGCCATCACGACGTTGGGCGCGATGCCGAGCGTCAGCAGCGGGATCATCGCCCCGCCGGTGGCGGCATTGTTGGCGGACTCGGGCCCGGCCACGCCCTCGATCATCCCGGTGCCGAATTTCTCCGGATGTCGCGACAGGCGGCGCTCGAGCGCATAGGAGATGAAGGTCGGGATGATGGAGCCGATGCCCGGCAGGATGCCGAGGAGGAAGCCGAGCACGCTGCCGCGGGCGATGGGCGCGGCCGAGCGCCGCCAGTCCTGCCGCGTGGGCCAGAGGCCGCGGACCTGCGTGAGGAACACGTCCTGCTTGATGCCCTTCTCGATATTGAGCAGCACCTCGCTGATCCCGAAGAGCCCCATGATCATGGGCACGAGCCCGATGCCGTCGCCCAGGGTGAGGCTGCCGTACGTGAAGCGCGGCGTGGCCGTGATGGGATCGAGTCCGATGGTGCCCAGGAGCATGCCCGCGAGCGCCATCGCCACCGCGCGGAGCTTCGACCCCGCGGTGAGATACGTGACCATGGTGAAGCCGAGCAGCAAGAGGCCGAAGATCTCGGGCGGCCCGAAGGACAGCGCCACCTTCGTGAGCGGCGGGGCGAGCAGCATGATGCCCAGCACGCTCGCGGTGCCCGCGATGAACGATCCGAACGCGGCGATGCCCAGCGCGGGGCCGGCCCGCCCCTGCAGCGCCATCTGGTAGCCGTCGAGACAGGTCACCACCGACGCCGCTTCGCCCGGCAGGTTCACGAGGATCGACGTGGTGGATCCGCCGTACATCGCCCCGTAGTAGATGCCCGCCATCATGATGATCGACGCGGTGGGCGACATGGCATAGGTGACGGGCAGGAGCAGCGACATGGTCGCCACCGGACCGATGCCGGGGAGCACCCCGATGAGCGTGCCGACGAAGACACCGACGAAGCAGGCGAGGAGGTTGCCGGGGGCCAGGGCCACGCCCAGGCCGTAGAGGAGCCCCCCCGCGACGTCCGTCATGGCCGCTCAGAGCCCCCACGGGCCGGGCGGCAATCGGACGTAGAGCCACACCTTGAAGATGACGTAGGTCACGACCGAGGTGAGGGCCGAGGCCGCGACGGCCACGGTCCATCGCATGCCCTCGAGCGCGCGGAAGAAGAAGCAGAGCAGACCGCACGTGGCCGCGACGAAGCCGAGCGGCTCCAGCGCGAAGGCGTAGGCGAGCATCACGCCGAGCGTGGCCAGCACTTTCCACCTGATGCCGCCGTCGCCGGCGCCACCGGACTCGGCGGCCGCCGCGCCGGCGGGCGCGCGGAGCGCCGCGACGAGCAAGATCAGGCAGACCAGCGTGAAGCCGGCCGCCAGCACCAGCGGGAAGAAGCCGGGGCCGGGCGCGGTCACGGCGCCGAAGCGGAGACGGCGGGCCTCGTTCACGGCCACGAGGCCGGCGACCGTGAGCAGCGCCGGCGGCCAGGCCTCGCGATTCACCTACTTCGCGGGGCCGAGCTTCTTCGCCATCCGCGTGACCGTCTCCCACTCCCGATCGATCAGCTTCTTCGTCGACTCGGGGTCGTGATACTCCGCCACGAGCCCGGCCTTGTCGATGGCCGCCAGCACCGCCGGGTCCTTCATGGTCTTGTCGAGGGCCTGCGAGAACCGCTCGATCACGGCGGCGGGCGTCTTGGCCGGCGCGTAGATCTCCATCCAGGTGGAGAGCGACGCGTCCGGATGGCCCTTCTCCGTCATCGTGGGGACGCCGGGCAAGGAGGCGAGGCGCTTGGACGCGCTGGTGACGAGGATGGCGATGTCGCCCGACTTCACCACCGAGAGCATGGGGCTCTGCGAGGCCGCACCGAGCTGGACGTGGCCGCCGAGCACGGCGTTCTTCACCGGGCCCGAGCCGCCGAACGGCACGTGGGTCATCTCGATGTTGTAGGCCTGCTTCAAGAGCTCCATGTTGAAGAAGCTATTGGTGCCGAGGCCCGCCGTGCCATAGGTCAGCTTGCCCGGGTTCTTTCGCGCGTCGCCGACGAGCTCTTCCAGCGTCTTCCACGGCGCATCGCGCTTGACGAGGACCACGCCGGAGTCGAAGGCATAGGCCCCGACGGGGATGAAGTCCGCCGGCTTGTACGGCACGTCGGCCTGGGTGGCCGGCAGGATGGTGATGGTCGACCGCACCGTCGCGGCCAGCGTGTAGCCGTCGGGCTTGGCCTTGGCGACCTGGTCCATGCCGATGGCGCCGCCGCCGCCGGCCTTGTTGACGAGGACGATGGGCACGCCGAGATTCGCCGAGAGCTGGGGCTGGATGAGGCGGATGGCGATGTCGGTCGGGCCGCCCGGCGCGAAGGGAATGATGAGCTCGATGGGGCGGCTCGGGTAGGGCTGAGCCAAGGCCGTTGCGGGAACGCAGAGCGCGGCGCCGAGGATCAGCGCGAGCAATCGGGCGATGATCATGCAACTGCTCCTTCTGTCACGGGTTGGTCAACGGAAAGGACCACGGGCTCATCTGCTCGGCGGTACGCTCGAGCGGGTCCCATTCGGCCAGGCGCCCCCAGACTTCCTCCCCTGCTTCCTGCGCGGCGCGGCGAAGCGCGGCGACGTCGACGTCGGGGATCACGCGGTCGCGCATGCGGACGACGCCGTCCACGACGACGGTCTCCACGTCGTCGCCGATGCCGCACTCGACCAGGCTCTTCACGGGATCGCGCACGGGGCCATAGCGGAGCGTGCCGCCGCCCGTGAGATCGATCACGATGATGTCGGCGCAGGCGCCGGGCGCGAGCCGCCCGAGATCGTCGCGCCCGAGCGCGCGGGCGCCGCCGAGCGTGGCCGCCTCGAAGACCTCGGATGCGGCGGCGGCGGACAGATCGCGGCTCGTCACCTTGCCGAAGTAGGACGCCGTGCGCATCTGCATGATCAGGTCGCGCGGATAGGTGTCGGTGCCGAGCGCCAGGTTGACGCCGGCCGCGCGGTAGCGCGCCCAGGAGTCGAGCGTGCGGGCGCGCCGCGCGATGTTCACCGGACAGTGCGAGACGGTGACGCCGTGGCGGCCCATGATCTCCACGTCGTGGCCGCCGCCGGAGTACGGCAGGCGCGGGTTCTCGGCCACCAGGTTGCCGTGCCCGATGGTGAGGTCCGGGCCCAGGAGCCCCAGCGACTCGAGCAGCTCGATGGGCGTCATCCGGTGCTCGGCGAGAATCTCGTAGAACTCGATGACGCTGTACGCGGCGTGAGTGACGATGGGCATGCGCAGCTCGTCGGCGGCCCGGCGGGTGGCGCGGAGGAGATCGAGGCTGCACGTCTCCACCTCGCGGGGCGCCAGGAGCCCGCGCACGCGGCCGCCGGCGGTGCCGTCCACGCTCTTGACGAAGTCGAGCGCCGCGTCGAACTCGCGCCGGCCGGCCGCCTCGTCGACGACGCGCTTGAGCCGGCCCCCCTTGCCGCCCACCCAGCGGCCGGAGTCGTAGCCCGCGCCGAGGTAGGCGCGGATGCCCAGGCGCTCGACCTCCGGCGCGAGCGCCTCCTGCACGCGCCGCTGGCTGCCGAATTCCATGAACGTGGTGACGCCGTTGCGCAAGAGCTCGGCCACCGTGAACGTGGCGTGAAGGCGCGTGCCGCTCTCGGCGCCCGGCGCGTCGGGGCGGAGGTACCGCGGATCGCCGCCGACTCGCGTGCCTTCGCGCGGCACGCTGATGTCGAGGAAGGGCTGGCCGAAGTAGTCCGGCCGTCCGGTGTCCGCGATCAGCCGGTGGGACGCGCGGTGGCCGGAGTGCACGTGCGTGTCGATGAAGCCGGGCGCGACGAGCTTGCCGGGCGCGTCGATCACGAGGTCGGCGGTGCCGTCGAAGCGCGGGCCGACGTGCACGATGCGCCCGTCTTCCCACACCACGACGCCGTCGCGGATCAGCGTGTGCGTGCGGCCGCCGAACCCGACGACCCAGCCGCCCCGGATCAATCCGCGCACGGCCTGCAGCCCGTCGGAGAACCCGCTAGAGCGATGAGAAGGGTCCAGCTGCGAGGCGGCGCCCGATGCCGCACGCGAGGCGTACTCGGTAGGGGAGTCGGGGCCATGTCTGGGCCCCGCGACGAAAGTTCGTCGGCCCATCGTCTCGCGCGTTACGTCACGGCGGTCACCGCGATGGGCCCTTATCATCGGCTAGCCGAGCTTCGCGTAGCCGGCGGCCTCGGCCGCCCGCTCGCGTTCCAGGAAGATCTCGAAGATCGCGGGCTCGACCCGGACGAAGCGCGCGAGCAAGAGCTCGTCGAGCGTCGTCGCCATGGCGGGCGCCTCGTGGACGGACAGGAGCGCGGCGGTGACGCGCTCGCGCGTGGCCACGTCGATGCCCGGCGAGGCGACGAGCGGCGGCGCGGGCGCCGGCACCGTGGTGGCGATGATGCGCAGGTGCGCGACCAGCGCGGGCTCGTGGCGGCGGAGCAGGTCGAGGCCGTAGCCGTCGACCGCGGCCACGTCGGCGCGGCCGTCGAGGACCGCATCGATGACGGGCCGCTGCCGGATGAAGGGGCCCAGCACGGTCGAGTAGAGCTGCGGGCGCGCCGCCGTGCGGTGAGGCAAGAGATGGAAGCGCGGCGCATTGTAGCCCGAGTGCGAGTGCTCGGTGGAATACGCGATGGTGCCGCCGAACGTGTCCGCCAGATCCCTGAATCCGCTGTCGGCGCGCACGATGAAGTCGGACACGTAGTCGGGCCGACCTCCGAAGCGCGGCGGCGACGGCACCGGCGCGGCAAGGAGATGCGGGCGGCTCTCTCGGAGCGCCCACGGGTAGCCGCACATGAACACGCAGGCCATGTCGGGGCGCGCCCAGAGATCGTCGAGCGACGCGGGCTCGGCCGACGGGTCCAGCACGTCGAACCGCGCGCCCGAGCGCTCGCCCACCCACTGAAGCAGCCGGCGCCACGCCGCCAGGAGCGACGGGGACCACGAATACATCCGCGCCGACGCGATCATCGCAACATCACCCATGCTCGAGCGCGACACTGTTACTTGCTTCCCAGGAAC
>CAWIZN010000063.1:0-44783 GCA_963840495.1 uncultured Candidatus Rokubacteria bacterium | reverse complement strand
TTCTCGTCGTCGAGGGTGCCCTTCCAGAAGTCGCGCCGGCGCCGTCTCACATACCAGTTCGACAGGTCGTCGTGAATGAACGCGTCGACGGCCGTGACGGCGCGGCGGAGCTGGTAGCCGTCGAGCGCCTCCCGAACCTCCCTGATGAGCCCCTGCAGCCGGCTCAGCAGCCACTGCTCGAGCGGCGCCGCGCCGGCCGGGAGCGCGTCCGGCGGCGAGAGCGGCGGCCGGTCGAGGCTCGCGTAGGTCACGAACAGGCTGTAGACGTTCCAGAACGTCAAGAGGCGGCGCTTGACCTCGCGGGCGGCTTCGAAGCCGAAGCGGATCGGCTCGGTGATCGGCTGTGACGCGAACAGGTATCGGATGGCGTCGGGGCCCATCGCGTCGACGGCGTCGTCGAACCAGACGGCGTTGCCCCAGCTCTTGTGCATCTCGCGCCCGTCGGCGGCCAGCACCCGCTCGTGCGCCATCACCGTCCGGTAGGGACTCATGCCCGTGAGCGCCGTGGACATGAAGAGCAGGGCGTAGAACCACCCGCGGAGCTGGCCCACGCCCTCGACCACGAAGTCGGCGGGGAACCACTGTTCCCACCGGCTGCCGTCCTCGCGATAGCCGAGCGTCGAGAACGGGACGATGCCGGCGTCGAGCCAGCAGTCGCCGACCTCGAGGATGCGGCGCACGGGCCGGCCGCATCCCGGACACTGGATGAGGACGTCGTCGATCCACGGGCGGTGCAGCTCCGGCACGGCGTCGACCGCGGTCGGGTCCACGGCCAGCGCGCGGAGCTCCGACCGCGAGCCGACCACCGTGATGCGCCCGCACGTGCAGCGATAGAACGGCAGAGGCAGGCCCCAGTAGCGCTTCCGCGAGATGCACCAGTCGCCCATGTTGGCGAGCCAGTCATCCATCCGCCGTCCCATGTGGGCCGGGAGCCAGGTGACGCGCTGGTTGGCGGCGCGGGCCATCGGGCGGATCTCGGCCGAGCTGAGGAACCATTCCTCCGCGAGGCGGAAGATCAGCTCCTGGCCGCACCGCCAGCAGGTGGGGTAGCGGTGACGGTACGGGGCGCGCGCGACGAGAGCGCCGCGCTCGCGCAGCATGCGCACGATGGCGGGAGCGGAGTCGAGCGCGCTCGCGCCCGCCAGCGGGCCGAAGCCATCGAGGTAGCGGCCATCCTCGGCAACCGGAGCGATGGCGGGCAGGCCGTGCTGGCGGCCGAGATCGAAGTCCTCCTGCCCGCAGCCCGGCGCGATGTGGACGAGCCCGGTGCCTTCCTCGGCCGACACCTCGTCCCAGGGGATCACGCGATGCTGGACACCGCGCTGGGCGGGCAGGTCGTCGAAGGGGCCGACGTAGGCGAGCCCCAGGAGGTCGGCCCCCTTGACCGTGCGCCGCGGCGGCCCGAGCGCCGGGTATCGGCTGGCGAGGCGCGCGGCGACGTAGGAGACCACCCCCGCCGACTCGCACTCGGCGTAGTCGAGGGCCGGGTGAACCGCCACCGCCACGTTGGCCGGCAGCGTCCACGGCGTCGTCGTCCACACGAGGAGCCGGTGGCCGGGCCGGTCGGCGAGCGGAAAGGCCACCGTCACCGACTCGTGGGTCACGTCGGCGAAGGCGTCCAGCATCTCGTGTTGCGAGATCGAGGTCCCGCACCGCGCGCACCACGGCATCGCGCGGTGTCCCGCGTAGAGCCAGCCGCGCTCGTGGCACCGCTCCAGAAAGTGCCAGTTGTGCTCGATGTTGAGATCCGACATCGTGAAGTACGAGCTCGGCCAGTCCATCCACTGCCCCAGCTTCCTGGATTGCTCGGTCTGGATGCCGGAGAAGTGGAGCACGCGCTCGCGACAGGCGCGGGAGAAGCGCTCGAGGCCGAACGACTCGATCTCGCGCTTCGAGTCGAACCCGAGCGTCTTCTCGACCTCGACCTCCACCCAGAGCCCCTGGCAGTCGAACCCGTTCTGGAACCGCTGATCGTAGCCGCACATCGCCTTGTAGCGCTGGACCACGTCCTTCGCGGTGCGCCCCCACGCGTGATGGATGCCCATCGGGTTATTGGCGGTGATCGGGCCGTCGATGAAGGAAAAGCGCGGCCCGCCGCGGTTTTGGGAGACGAGCCGCGTGAACACCTGCTCGCGGTCCCAGAACTCCCGCGTCGTGCGTGCGATCGCGACGAAATCGAGCGGCCCCGGCGTCGTGAACATGTTCGCCCTCCCGTGTCGTTGTGGAATGTGACCCGGGCTCCGGCGGGGCGTTTCGAGGCTCTCGCGATACGGGAAAACGAAACGGCCGCCAGGAACCCTGACGGCCGTGGGATGCAGTAACCGTGGTGCGCGACCGTCAGCTCACAGGGATCTCCGCGACTATCGCCGACGGTCTAATTCGAGGCATGGGCGCACGATAGCACCCGGCCGGTCCGGGCGCAATCTCCGTGTACGCCCCGCGCGGGCGGCCCCTCCTCCCCTGCTATACTCGGCCCCGCGCGCGCCGCTCGTGCCGAACGGCCGCGATCACCTTCGACGCTCACACGAAAAGGAGTCCAGCGATGAAGCTCGGCCTCGCCCTCGGCTACTCCGGCGCCACCCTGCGGCTTCCCGTCGAGCGCGTGCAGCTCGCCGAGCGGCTCGGCTTCGACTCGGTGTGGACGGCGGAGGCGTACGGATCCGACGCCATCACGCCATTGGCCTATCTCGCCGCGGTGACCAAGCGCATCCGACTCGGCACGGGCATCATGCAGCTCGCCGCGCGCACCCCCGCCGCGGCGGCCATGGCCATGGGCACGCTCGACGCGCTGGCCGGCAGCGGCCGCGTCATCGCGGGCCTCGGCGTGTCGGGGCCGCAGATCGTCGAGGGCTGGTACGGCCAGCCGTGGGGCCGCCCGTACTGGCGCCTGCGGGACTACGTCTCGATCATGCGGAAGATCTTCGCCCGCAAGGACCCCGTGCGCCACGACGGGCAGGAGATCTCGCTGCCGTACACGGGCCCCGGCTCGGTGGGCCTCGGCAAGCCGCTCACGTCCATCCTGCACATGAACCCGCACCTGCCCATCTGGCTCGGCACGGGCACGGAGTCGAACGTCAAGCTCACCGCCGAGGTGGCGGACGGCTGGCTGCCGCTCGGCTTCACGCCGGCTCGGATGAAGGGGCTCCTCCCGTGGCTCGAGGAGGGCTTCCGCCGCGCCGGCGGGGGCAAGTCGCTTCGCGATCTGGAGATCCAGCCCGGCGTGCCGGTGCTCATCACCGACGACGTCAGCGCGGCGCTCCAGACGCTCAAGCCCCGCGTGGCGCTGTACGTCGGTGGCATGGGGCACCGCTCGAAGAACTTCCACAAGGCGATGATGGTCGAGCGCGGCTTCGGCGAGGCGGCGGAGCGCATCCAGGAGCTGTACCTGGCGGGACGGAAGGACGAGGCGACGGCCGCGGTGCCCGACGACTTCGTGGACGAGGGGGCGCTGGTGGGGCCGGTGGGACGCATCCGCGAGCGGTATCGCGTATGGGCGGATTGCGGCATCACGGGCATGACGGTGTCGACCCAGCAAACCGAGGCGATGGAGCTGATGGCGAGCATCACCGGCGCGCGGGCGAACGCGACGACCTGACGCGCGTCGGCCGGGTGCGTGTCGGGGTCGCGTGCGCGTCGAACGTCGGGCCGGCGTGCCGGTAGAGAGTCGGGCAGGGCCGGGGCGGGGTCTCCCCGCTGGACACGCTGACTCGCTACCCGTCTGGCTCCGTCTCGGTGGGGCCACGAGATCGGGGTTGGCGGCTTCGGCTACGCGCAGAAGATACGGTCCAGCGGGGAGACCCCGCCCCGACCCTGCCCGACGGCGTGTCGCTCGTCGGCGAACTTCATCGAAACCCGCGGACGGGCACTTCAGGAGCGCTGGCGAGCCTGTCGGAGAGACGCAGCTAGAGCGATGAGAAGGGTCCAGCTGCGAGGCGGCGCCCGATGGCAGCACGCGAGGCGTACTTGCTGTACGTTGAGCCTGCTGTCGAGGGCGCCGAACGTCAAGCAGATGGGCCCTTCTCATCGCTCTAGCGGCATTCGTGGACCCAGTCCACGGATTCGACCACTACGCGGACCGTCGGCGTGGGGGTGGGGATCGGGACTTCGAAGGCCAGGCGGCCGCGGGCTAGGACGTCGCCGAAGACTCGGGTGAGCTGGGTTTGGCTGACCTCGCCGCTGGCGGTGAGCTGGTCGACGCGGAGGAGGACGTTGGCGGCGTCCATGGTTGCGCTGGTGTTGTAGAGGTAGCCCACCACGTGGGCGCGACCGGGCCGGGCGGTCTCGATGTTCCACTCGGGCCGCAGGGTGTAGGCCGCGTTCCTCGGGGCGCTGTCCTGCGCGCCGGGTGAGGCCTGGGCCCAGGATCGCGGTGATCGTCAGGCCGATCGCGAGTAGTCGTCTGGTCATCGCTGCTCCTTCCGCAATGCTTCCCGCGGTCCCATTGCAGCAGAGTCGACGGCGGATGGCAATCCCGCGCTCCCTCGCGCGAGGGCTTGCCCTCCGGGATACATCGCGGTAGAAGAGGACTCCACGGTCCTGTCCGGCGTCTAGAAGCCTGTCGGAGAACCCGGGCTAGAGCGCATGAGAAGCGGTCCAGCTGCGACGGCGGACGGCAACGCGAGGCAGTACCGACGTCAGGGGTCGGAGCCGCGGGCACCGTCAGACGCGAGTTGCCGCGCGAGGGCTTGCCCGCCGGGATGCATCGCGGTCGAAGATTGACTCCACGGTCCTGTATCATCGCTCTGGCTCTCGAACATCCCGCAGAGCGGGTGATGGAGGCGCAACGGATGAACGGCACGCGAAGCCTGGCAATGGGGCTGGCTGTCCTGCTGTGCACCCTGGTGATGGCCGGTCCCGGCGCGGCTCAGTCCAAGCCCGAGGGCGAGATGCGCTGGGCGCTCTACGTCACGGTGCCGCCGGTGTGGCTGGACCCGGCCGAGGTGGTCGGCGTGCTCACCCCGTTCTGGGTGATGTACGCGCTGCACGACGCGCTCGTGAAGCCCATGCCGGGCAATCACCAGGCGCCGAGCCTCGCGGAGTCCTGGACGGTGAGCCCCGATCAGAAGTCCTACGAGTTCAAGCTGCGCCAGGGGGTCAAATTCCACAACGGCGACCCCTTCACCGCGGACGACGTGAAGTTCAGCTTCCAGCGCACGAAGGCCAAGCTCCTGCACGAGAAGGTGAAGGAGGTCGTCGTCGTCGACCCGCACCGCGTGCGCTTCGTGCTCCACGAGCCGTGGCCGGACTTCATGACCTTTTACGGCACCTTCGTGTCCGGGGCCGCCTGGATCGTGCCGAAGAAGTACGTCGAGCAGGTGGGCGTCGACGCCTTCCGGAAGCAGCCCATCGGTCTCGGGCCCTACAAGTTCGTGAGCAGCACGCCGGGCATCGAGCTGGTCATGGAGGCCTACGAGGGCTACTGGCGGAAGATGCCCTCGGTGAAGCGGCTGGTCTTCAAGAGCGTGCCCGAGGCCACGACGCGGATGGCGATGCTCAAGCGCGGCGAGGTCGACCTCGCCTACCTCATCGACACGCCGATGGCCCTCGACGTGAAGAAGGACCCCAATCTCAAGCTGGCCTTCTCCGGCGGCATCGGCACCTACTACCTCGACTTCTTCGACATGTGGGATCCGAAGTCGCCGTGGGCGGACAAGCGGGTGCGGCTGGCGGCCAACCACGCCATCGACAGGAAGGCGATCAGCGAGGCCGAGACGGTCGGCGCCTCGCCGCCGACCGGGAACATCGTCCCCAAGGGCTTCGAGTTCGCCCTGCCCCTCGAGCCGTATCCGTACGATCCCGCGAAGGCCAAGCAGCTCCTGGCCGAGGCCGGCTATCCCAACGGGTTCGACGCGGGCGATCTCTACCCGTGGCCGCCCTATTTCTCGGCCGGGGAGGCGGTCACGACCCAACTGGCCGCCGTGGGCATCAAGACCAGGGTGCGCACGATGGAGCGCGCCGCCTTCTACGCCGCCCTGTCCACGAAGAAGCTGAAGGGGATCTGCATGTGCGTCAATGCCGTCTACGGCAATGCCTCCTCGCGCATGTCGGAGACCGTGCCCGGCGACGGGGCGTACGCCTATGGAAGCTGGCCCGACGTCGACGCGCTCTACAAGCAGCAGGCGCGCGAGGGCGACAAGAAGAAGCGCGAGGTGATGCTGCGCCAGATCCAGCAGATCCTGCACGAGCGCGTCCGGTTCGCGCCGATGTTCGACTACATCTGGCCGAGCGCCGTCGGGCCCCGGGTCGAGGACCCCGCGCTCATGCTGATCAATCCGTATCCGTGGTCGGCGCCGTACGAAGAGGTCAAGCTCAAGAAGAAGTGAGGATGAGTCGACGCGCGCGCGCGCCCGTGTCATGGTGAGACATGGCACGCGACACGGGCCGCTCGCCATCCTCTCCTCGCGCGGCGCTTGCCGAGTACCGGAAGAAGCGCGACTTCTCGCGCACGCCCGAGCCCGAGGGCGGGTCGGCCGGCGGCGGGCGTGGCGACCGCACCTTCGTCATCCAGAAGCACGCGGCGACGCGGCTGCACTATGACTTCCGCCTCGAGCTCGAGGGCACGCTGAAGAGCTGGGCGGTGCCCAAGGGGCCGAGCCTCGACCCGCTCGAGCGGCGCCTGGCGATGCACGTCGAGGACCATCCCATCGAGTACGGCTCATTCGAGGGCATCATCCCCAAGGGCGAGTACGGCGGGGGCACGGTGCTCCTGTGGGACCGCGGGACGTGGGAGCCGGAGGAAGACCCGCACAAGGGCTACCACGCCGGCAGCCTCAAGTTCACGCTCCACGGCGAGAAGCTGAAGGGGAGCTGGGCGCTCGTCCGGATCCATGACAAGCGGCAGACACGGGACGCGGGGAAGAGCTGGCTCCTGATCAAGCACCGCGACGCCGAGGCGCGGCCGGCGAAAGAGCTCAGCATCGTCGAGGCGCGCCCGGAGAGCGTCGCGACCGGGCGGAGCATGGAGGAGATCGCCGCGGCGGGGGATCGCGTCTGGCATTCGAAGGGCGGCGGCGAGGAAGACCGTCCGGTGCTCTCCGCCGAGGACGTGCCGGGCGCGCGGCGCGGCCGCCTGCCGAAGTTCACCCCGCCCCAGCTTGCGACCGTCGCCGCCAAGGCGCCAGCGGGCGAGGAGTGGCTGCACGAGCTGAAGTTCGACGGCTACCGCATCCTCGCTCGTCTCGAGGACGGGCGGGTGCGGCTGATGAGCCGGAACGAGCGCGACTGGACGGCGAAGTTTCCCGCCGTGGCCGAGGGCGTGGCGCGCCTGCCCGTTTCCACGGCGATGCTGGACGGCGAGGTGGCCGTCTTCCTGCCCGACGGCACGACCAGCTTCCAGGCGCTCCAGAACGCGGCGTCCGGAGAAGACACAGGCGGTCGGCTCACCTACGTGGCCTTCGACCTCCTCCACCTGGACGGCTGGGACGTGACCGGCGCCCGCCTCGAGGACAGAAAGGCGCTGCTCGCGCGGCTCCTGAAGGCGTCCCCGGCCCTCGATCCGCTCAAGTACAGCGATCACGTGGCCGGCGCCGGCCCCGAGTTCTTCGCCCAGGCGTGCCGGCTGGGCCTCGAGGGCATCGTCTCGAAGCGGCGCGACGCGCTCTATCACGGCGCCCGGACACCGGACTGGCTCAAGATCAAGTGCGTCCGCGAGCAGGAGGTCGTGATCGGCGGCTATACCGACCCCGAGGGCTCGCGCATCGGCATCGGGGCCTTGCTGGCCGGGGTGTACGAGGGCAAGCGACTGGTCTTCGCGGGCAAGGTCGGCACGGGGTTCTCCGACAAGACGCTGCGGGAATTGCACAAGCAACTCCGCGCGCTCGAACAGGACGCCTGTCCCTTCACGCCGCCCCCCACCGGCCTCGGACGGCCGCACTGGGTGAAGCCCTCGCTGGTCGCGCAGGTGAGGTTCGGCGAATGGACCGCCGACGGTCGGATGCGGCATCCCTCGTTCGAGGGGCTCCGCGAGGACAAGCCGGCGGAGGAGGTCGTGCGCGAGATGCCGACACCAGACAAGAGCTCGCGTCGCCATCACCCGCGAAGCGGTCCGCACCAGCGAAGGGCCGCCGCGCGAAACGGCCCGCGGCCGGCAGCGGTGGCGGACGCGGCGATGAGGTGGCCGAGGTCGCGGGCGTGCGGCTCACCCATGCCAACCGCGTCGTCTACCCGTCGCAGGGCGTGACCAAGCGCGATCTCGCCCTGTTCTACGAGTCCATCGCCGATCGGATCCTGCCCCACCTGGCGGGCCGCCCGACGTCCCTCGTGCGCTGTCCGGAGGGCGTGGACAAGGAATGCTTCTATCAGAAGCACGTCGGCCTCGGCGTGCCCGAGGACATTCGCCGCGTGAAGATCCGCGAGAAGACGAAGGTCGGCGACTACCTCGTGGTCGACACGCTGCCCGCGCTCATCAGCCTCGTCCAGATCGGCATCCTCGAGATCCACACCTGGAACTCGGTGGTCGATCGGCTCGAGCGGCCCGACCGCGTGGTGTTCGACCTCGACCCCGCGCCCGACGTCCCGTGGACGCGCGTCGTCGCGGCCGCGCGGCTCGTGCGCAAGCGGCTCGAGGCGCTGGGCCTCGAGAGCTTCGTCAAGACCACCGGCGGCAAGGGCCTGCACGTCGTCGTGCCGCTGGCGTCGGGCGTCACGTGGGAGCAGGGCGCCGACTTCACCCGCGCGGTGGCGGAGAGCCTCGCGCGGGAGGATCCTCGCGGGCTTCATCGCCCAGATGTCCAAGGCCGCCCGGACGGGCAAGATCTTCATCGACTACTTCCGGAACGCGCGCGGCGCCACCAGCGTGGCCGCCTACTCGACGCGCGCCAAGCCCGAGGCGCCGGTGTCCGTGCCGCTGGACTGGGACGAGCTGTCGCCGCGGCTCAAGTCCGATCACTACACCGTCGCCAATCTCCCGCGGCGCCTGGCCGGACTCCGCAAGGATCCCTGGGCGCGCTACTGGACCATCCGTCAGGAGCTGCCCGCCGAGCTGACCGCGGCCGCGGCTAGGAGCCTGTCGGAGAAACCCGCTAGAGCGAGAGAAGGGCTAGCTGCGAGCGCGGCGCCCGAAGCAGCTGGCGAGGCTACCGCTGTACGTTAGCGGCTCGAGGGCGCGCGGCCCCAACACACGGAGGATGCACATGGCAACGAGAGCGCTGTGGACGGGGTCGATCGCCTTCGGCCTCGTCACGATCCCCATCGCAGCTGCACCGGGCCATCCGCGACACGCGCCCGCGATTCCGGATGCTGCACGCCAAGGACAAGTCGCCCGTGAAGTTCGAGCGCGTCTGCCAGCGCGAGGGCCATGCCGTGTCGTTCAGCGACCTCGTCAAGGGCTACGAGTACGAGAAGGGCAAGTTCGTGGTCCTGACGCGCGAGGAGATCGAGACCGCCGCGCTCGACAAGACGAGCACGATGGACATCCTCGACTTCGTCGAGAGCGAGGCGATCGACGACCGCTTCTTCGAGACCCCCTACTACGCGGTGCCCGGCAAGGGCGGCGAGCGCGCCTATGCCGTCCTGCGCGACGCCCTGCGCCAGTCCCACAAGACGGGCGTCGGCAAGATCATGCTGCGCCAGGTCCAGCACCTGGCCGCCCTCGAGGCCATCGGCGATGCGCTCGTCATCACGATGATGCGATTCCCCGACGAGCTGGCCGATCTCTCGGACTTCACGTTCCCGAAGGCCCTGCCCGGGAAGTCGCGCGAGCTCGACATGGCCAAGACCCTGATCGACCAGCTCACCGACGAGTGGCGCCCCGACAAGTACACGGACGAATATCAGGAGAACCTGATGCGCCTGATTCGCGCCAAGCTCAAGGGCAAGCCGGTGGATCTGAAGGAGCCCGAGCCCGACGCGCGCCAGGGCGAGGTGGTCGACCTCATGGAGCGCCTCCGCCAGAGCCTCGGCGGCCGGGCGGCGTCGAAGCCCTCGCGGACGGCCGCTCGGCGCGAGGCGGCGGCCCCGCGCGCTCGAGCAAAGGCAAAGAGCCGGCGCCAAGGCCTCCGCGCGCCGGAAGGTCCGGCGCGTCGCCTGAGCCGGCCGCTAGCGAGCCTGTCGAAGAAACCCGGCTAGAGCGATGAGAAGGGTTCGCTGCGAGGCGGCGCCCGATGGCAGGCAACGCGAGGCGTACTCTCTGACGTTGAGCGTGCGCCGAGGCGCCGACTCGCAGATGGGCCTTCTCATCGCTCTAGCTACGGCTTGGGAATCCTGAGGGTCTTGCTGATCATCAGGCTGCCGGAGAGGAGAAAGAGCAGGACGACCAGGTGGATCTCCGCGCCGAGCACGCGGACCGGGTACAGGCTTCCCTGGTGAAAGGCGGCCATCAGCAGGCCGAGCGGCACGACGCTCGTCGGAATCGGCGTGCCTTCGAAGTAGCGGACCTTGCCCGTCTCCGCCGCGAGATCGGCCGCCGTGACGTTGTAGCGCGCGAGCCGGCTGACGCCGCATCCCACGAAATACATCAGGATGAGCTGGTCGAGCGCGCTGTCCAGTCCCGCGGCGAAGCCGATGCAGGCCGGCGCCACGCCGAACGAGATCACGTCGGCGAGCGAGTCGAGCTCGCGCCCCATCGGCGACGCCTTGTGGCGCCATCGCGCGATGCGCCCGTCCAGCACGTCGAAGACGAGGGCGAGGGGCACGAAGAGCGCCGCCGTGTAGAGATGCGCGCGGGCGCCGGTGGCGAGGAACTTCATGGCCCAGAACAGGGCGGCCACGCCGCAGAAGCCGTTCGCGATCGTGAAGAGATCCGCCAGGTGAAAATTGCGGATCATCGAGAAGTGCGTGCGCGGACGGCCCAATGTCGCCTCAGCAGCCTGTCGGAGACCCGCTGAGCGATGAGAAGGGTCTAGCTGCGAGGCGGCGCCCGATGGCCGCACGCGAGGCGATCTCGTCGTCGAGCATGCGGTCGAGGCGCCGACCTGCAGATGGGCCCTTCTCTCGCTATGTCTCCATGATGCCCCGGCACTGCCTCGACCCGCAGGCGCAGGGGGTGCGGTCGCCCCCATTCTTCGTGAAGTTGTAGTCGACGGTCAATTCCTCGCCCGGCCGGATCACGCGAAGGCTCATGTACAGGATGTGGCCCTTCATGACGCGGCTCACGAGATTGGGGTCGCAGCTGTGGTTGATGATCTCGGCGCCGCTGCCGTTCACCGCCCCGTCGAGCGTCCAGTAGTCGTCCACGGCGAACAGGTACGTGAACCGCTTGCTGTCCCGCTGCTTGGCCTGCCACCGGTTGAGCCGCTCGCCCGTGTACTCGATCACCTTTCGGTTCGCCGGGATGCGCTCGGCCGCGTAGACCCCGAGCCGGTGGATCCTGGACGGGCGGATCTCCAGCCGGAAGGGCGCGAACCGCGGGTCGATCCGCGGAGACTTAACGGGAAGCTGAGCCATCACCTAGCTCGGTCGGCGCGAGCCGGCATGTGCGGCTCGATCTTTTCCAGGACGCTGCGGCATGTCGTCGCGTTCATCGGTCCGAACCGGGCACCACATCGTAGCCCACGGAGGAATTCCCGTACTAGAGCGATGATAAGGGCCCATCTGCGGAGGTACGGCGCCCTCGACCGCACGCTCGACGTAAGAGAGTACGCCTCGCGTGCGGCCATCGCGCGCCGCCTCGCAGCTGGACCCTTCTCATCGCTCTAGCCAGACTTCTCCGACACGCTCCAGGGTCCTCATGACAATTCCTGCCAGCGGGGTCGTGGTTCGTCATCGGGAGCCCGACTTGGCATCCCATAGCTACGCCGAATCGGCCCTATGGCCCGTTTTGCGGTGGGGTATGCGAATGGCAGGTCGGTTGCACATGCCTCCGGTATGGTGGATCGTGATCCTGGCTTCTCTGAATCACCCGTGCGGGTCCGATCGATGATCTTCAGGCGGATCGAACGCTGGATTGCGGGAGTCCGCGCGCCGCTCAAGATCAAGCTGCAGTTCGGCTTCTTCCTTGTCATCGGCGTGCTCCTCCTCACGGGTGTCGTGAGTCTGCTCGCTATCGCCGAGATCAGAGAGACCCTCCAGGGAGCCCAGCACCGCGAGATGCTCGCCGCCCAACGATGGACGACGGGTGCCGTCGTGGGCTTCGTCGTCTTCTCGGTAGCGCTCGCGTTGATGCTCGGATCCATCCTCGCGAGCTCCATCCTGCACCCGGTCCGGAAGATGGACGCCGCGCTCGAGCGGATCGCGCAGGGCGACTTCGTGATGCTCGATGATGTCGTCAACCGTGACGAGCTCGGCTCTCTGGTGAACAACCTCAATCGGACGAGCCGCCAGCTCTCCAAGCTCTACGCCAATGAGCGTCAGACCGCTCAGGTGCTGGAAGAGCAGCTCGCGAGCGCTCGAGCACACCCAGGCCCAGCTCCGTCAGGCGCAGAAGATGGAGGCGGTGGGCCGACTGGCCGGCGGCGTGGCCCACGACTTCAACAATCTCCTGACCGTCATCACCGGCCGGGCCGCCCTCCTGCTCATGGAGCTCCCCGCCGACGATCCGAAGCGGCGCGATGTCGACTTGATCACGCAGACGGCGGATCGCGCATCCGCGCTCACCCGGCAGCTCCTGGCCTTGAGCCGCAAGCAGGTGCTGCAGCCTCGCGTCCTCGACCTGAACGAGCTCGTGGAGAGTCTCGAGCCCATCCTCCAGCGCCTCATCGGCGAGCACATCGAGCTGCACGTGCGTGCCTGCCGCCGGCGCGGCGGCGGTCAAGGCGGACCCGACCCAGATCGAACAGGTCATCCTCAATCTGACCGTGAACGCGCGCGACGCGATGCCCACGGGCGGCACGCTCACCATCGAGCTCTCCCAGGTGGCGGCTGGACAGCTTCAATTCGACGCAGGGTGACCACGTGGGGCCGGGCGTGAGCCTGGTCGTCCGGGACAGCGGGCACGGGCATGACGCCGGACGTGCAGGCGCACATGTTCGAGCCGTTCTTCACGACCAAAGGGCCCGGCAAGGGCACCGGGCTCGGGCTCGCCACCGTCTACGGCATCATCAAGCAGAGCGGCGGCTCACGTGTCGGTCGAGAGCGAGCTGGGGCACGGCACGACGTTCATGATCTGGCTGCCGCGAGTGGAGAATCCGGCCCCGCTCGATGGGCCGAGTAGCGGGAGCGTCGAGCTCAGGCAGGGCCGCGAAACCATCCTGCTCGTCGAGGATGAGGACGGCGTACGGGAGCTCGCGCGGGAGGTCTTACAAGGGCACGGCTATACGGTCATCGAGGCGCGCGACGGAGAGAGTGCCCTGCGAATCGTCGAAGACCGACGGGAGCGCCTGCACCTCCTGCTCACGGACGTGGTGATGCCGAAGATGGGCGGTCGGGAGCTGGCGAGGCGCCTGATCAGCCGGCATCCGGACGTGAAGGTGTTGTACATGTCGGGCTATCCGGATGACGCCCTGGGCGAGCACGGCGTGCTCGAGCCCGGCGCGGTTCTTCTCCAGAAGCCGTTCACGCCGCAGGGGATGGCCGACAAGGTGCGCCAGGTCCTCGACGGAACCCCGACCCCGACGAGTCTCTGAGGAGCCCCCCCCCGGGAGTTGAGCGCCGTTCGTGCCTGGGCTGATACTCTCTCCTCGTAGCCGCTGACCCACCCTGCCATGCCGAGATTCGCACGACTCGATCCTGAGGAGCTGAAGAACGCGAAGGTGAACCGGGCCACGCTCTGGCGCGCCTGGGGATTCGCGCGCGCCTACCGAGGCCGTCTGATCGCCTACCTCGGGACGATCGCCCTCGCCGCCCTGGTCGGCACCCTCCCTCCCCTGCTCTTCAAGGCATTGATCGACAATGCCCTGCCCCCCGGCCATCGTGATCCCGGCCTCGTCAACTGGCTCTTCGTCATCGCGGTGGTGGTGGCCGTGCGTCATCACCGGCCTCAACCTGGTGAACCGGTGGCTGGGCTCCACGATCGGCGAAGGCCTGATCTACGACCTCCGCGTCGCGCTCTACGACCACGTCCAGCGGATGCCGATCGCCTTCTTCACCCGGACGCAGACCGGCTCGCTCATGTCCCGGCTGTCGAACGACGTCCTCGGCGCGCAGCAGACCGTCGGGACGGCCGCGAGCGGGACGTCGGATCTCTTCACGCTCGTGTTCACGCTCGCCGCCATGCTCGCCCTGTCGTGGAAGGTGACGCTGCTGTCGCTGGTCGTGATCCCCGGCTTCGTGCTCCTCGACCGGCGCCTCGCCCACCACCTGGCCGCGCTGTCCCGGCGCCGCATGGCGATCAATGCCGATCTGTCCTCGACGATGACCGAGCGCTTCGGCGTATCGGGCGCCTTGCTCGTCAAGCTGTTCGGCCGCCCGGCCGCCGAATCGCGAACCTTCTCGGACCTGGCGGCCAAGGTGCGCGACTCGGGCGTGGAGCATGCCGTCGTGAGCCGCGTCTACTACGCCACCCTCGCGCTGGGCGGCGCGCTGGGCACCGCCGCGGTGTACTGGCTCGGCGGCCACGCCGTGATCGAGGGCGCGATCCAGATCGGCACGCTCACGGCGCTGGCCGCCTATGTGGCCCGCCTGTATTCCCCCCTCACCGACCTCGCCTCGGCCCGGGTCGATCTGCTCACCGCCCTGGTGTCGTTCGACCGGGTCTTCGAGGTCCTCGACGCGCCGCGGGCGGTCAGGGACAAGCCGGGGGCAGAGCCGCTCGATGCCCGCGGCCCGGTCCTGGGGCGCATCGAGGTCGACAACGTGTGGTTCCGGTACCCGGCGCCCTCCGAGGTGTCCGTGGCCTCGCTCGAGGCGGGCGGCGGACCGGCCGGGCGGCCTGTCCACCGAGCCGTCGGAGCCGATCCTTCGCGGCGTGTCGTTCGTGGCCGAGCCCGGCCAGGTCGTGGCCCTCGTGGGCCCGAGCGGGGCGGGCAAGACGACGCTCACCTCCCTCATCCCCCGGCTCTACGACGTGACCTCGGGGGCGGTGCGCATCGACGGCCGGGACGTTCGGGACGTGACGCTGCAGTCGATCGCCGACGCCATCGGCGTGGTGAGCCAGGACCCCCATCTGTTCCACGACTCGATACGCGCCAACCTGCGCTATGCGCGCCCGGACGCAACCGGCGCCGAGGTGCTCGAGGCGTGCCGGGCCGCGCGCATCCACGACGTCATCACGGCGCTGCCCGACGGCTACGAGACGCTGGTGGGGGAGCGGGGCTACCGCCTGTCGGGGGGCGAGAAGCAGCGCCTCGCCATCGCCCGGGTGCTCCTCAAGCGGCCCGCCATCGTCGTGCTCGACGAGGCCACGGCGCACCTCGACTCCGAGAGCGAGGCCCAGATCCAGGAGGCGCTCGCCACCGCGCTCGCCGGCCGCACGTCGATCGTGATCGCGCACCGACTGTCGACCATCGCCGCGGCCGACCAGATCCTCGTGCTCGACCGGGGGCGGATCGTGGAGCGGGGGCGCCACGACGACCTGCTGGCGGCGGGCGGCCTCTACCAGGAGCTGTACGAGACGCAGTACGCCAGGACCTCGCCGGTGCCGGCCGGACCGGCGCCATCTTGACTGCTCGTCTGTCTGTCCGTACGCTGCCCATGGAATTGCGACGCGTCCGACCGCCCTCGCCCGGAAAGGAGAGTCCCATGGCTCGTCACCCGTTCCGCAACAGCGTTTTCGTCGCCGCCTGTGCCGCCCTCGTCTGCGTGTTCTTCGCCGGAGCGTCACACGCCGACGAGACCTGCAACTCGCCGTACATGTCCAAGCTGATCAAGGGACAGGAGGACTACGTCTACGTCTGGGCGCTCGGCGTCGAGGGTGTCGGCGACGGGTCGGACAAGCTGGTGACCGTGGACGTCCACCCGAAGTCCAAGCGCTACGGCAAGGTGATCAACTCCGTCTCGATCGGATCCCGCAACGAGGCCCACCACATGGGCTTCACCGACGATCGGCGCTTTCTCTGGGCGGGCGGCCTCTCGGACAGCAGGATCTTCGTCTTCGACATCGCGACCGATCCGGCGAAGCCGACGCTGGCCCGAGACCATCGCCGACCTCGGCGAGCGGACCGGCTATCTCGGGCCGCATACCTACTACGCCCTCCCCGGCCGGATGCTCGTGCAGGCGCTGTCCAATACCAAGGACAAGAGCGGCGTCACCGGGATGGCCGTGTACAACAACAAGGGCGAATACATCACCTCCTATGCCATGCCGACGGAGGGCGGGGGCGACGGGTACGGCTACGACCTCGCCGTCAATCCGAAGAAGAACGTGCTCCTCACCTCGAGCTTCACCGGGTACGCCAACTACATGAGGCCGCTCGGCGAGCTCGTGAAGGATGCCGAAGCCATGAAGCGCTTCGGCGCCACCATGGTCGCGTGGGACCTGAAGGCCATGAAGCCGACGAAGATCTTCAGCGTCCCGGGCGCGCCGCTCGAGATCCGCTGGTCGCTCGCCCCCGCGGACAACTGGGCCGTGACGGCGGCGGCGCTGACGTCCAAGATCTGGCTCGTCAAGCAGGACGCCGCCGGCGCGTGGCAGGCCAAGGAGGTCGCCACCATCGGCGACCCCGCGAAGATCCCCCTGCCCGTCGACATCAGCATCACGCGCGACGGCAAGGGGCTCTGGGTCAACACGTTCATGGACGGGACGACGCGCTATTTCGACCTCAGCAACCCGGAAGCGCCGAAGCAGACCTACGCGAAGGTCACCGGCAAGCAGGTCAACATGATCTCCCAGAGCTGGGACGGCAAGCGCGTCTACATCACCTCGTCGCTCCTCGCGAACTGGGACAAGGGCGGCGCCGACAACGAGCAGTTCCTCCGCGGCTTCACCTGGAACGGCGTGGAGCTGACGCCGGCCTTCGAGGTCGATTTCACGAAGGAGAAGCTGGGCCGCGCGCATCACATGAAGCTCGGCGCGAAGTCGCTGCGCGCCGGCCCGTGATCCGCCCGCGAGCGCTCGCGCTGCTCGCGGGCCTCGCCTGCGCATCCGCCCTGCCGGTGTCCGGCCACGAGCGGAGCCCCTGCCCGCGCTCGACTTCGAGCCGCCCCGCCCGGGCACGTACACGCTGCACCGCATCATGGCGGCGCCCGACGGCGAGGTCCTGGGCGTCGACGGGCGCCCGCAGAAGCTGTCTCGCTTCACGCGCGAGCGCATCACCGTGCTCGGATTCATCTACACGACGTGCGTCGACCCCGAGGGCTGTCCGCTCGCCTACCGCGTGTTCGATACGGTCAGGGAGGCGATCGTCGCCACCCCCGCGCTGCGCGACAAGGTCCGCCTGGTGACGCTGTCGTTCGACCCCGCGCGCGACTCGCCGTCGGCGATGCGCGCGTATGCGGGCAGCCGGGTGAGCGGCGACGCGGGCGGACTGCCGTGGTACTTCCTCACCACGCGGTCGGCCCGCGCGCTGATGCCCCTCGTCGAAGGGTTCGGCCAGGACGTCCGCCTCACCGTCGACCGGTCGAGCGGCCGGCCGCGGCGCGAGCTCTCGCACGTGCTCAAGGTGTTTCTGATCGACCGCGCGGGGTTCATTCGCGAGATCTACACGTCCACGTTCCTGCACCCGCAGACGCTGCTCAACGACATCGAGACGCTCGTCATGGATGAGACGGCTCGGCCGGCCCGCGCTAGAGCGATTTCTCCGCTGACCCACCCTGCCATGCCGAGATTCGCACGACTCGATCCTGAGGAGCTGAAGAACGCGAAGGTGAACCGGGCCACGCTCTGGCGGGCCTGGGGATTCGCGCGCGCCTACCGAGGCCGTCTGATCGCCTACCTCGGGACGATCGCCCTCGCCGCCCTGGTCGGCACCCTCCCTCCCCTGCTCTTCAAGGCATTGATCGACAATGCCCTGCCCCCCGGCAATCGTGATCCCGGCCTCGTCAACTGGCTCTTCGTCATCGCGGTGGTGGTGGCCGTGGTCATCACCGGCCTCAACCTGGTGAACCGGTGGCTGGGCTCCACGATCGGCGAGGGCCTGATCTACGACCTCCGCGTCGCGCTCTACGACCACGTCCAGCGGATGCCGATCGCCTTCTTCACCCGGACGCAGACCGGCTCGCTCATGTCCCGGCTGTCGAACGACGTCCTCGGAGCGCAGCAGACCGTCGGGACGGCCGCGAGCGCGACGTCGGATCTCTTCACGCTCGTGTTCACGCTCGCCGCCATGCTGGCCCTGTCGTGGAAGGTGACGCTGCTGTCGCTGGTCGTGATCCCCGGCTTCGTGCTCCTCGACCGGCGCCTCGCCCACCACCTGGCCGCGCTGTCCCGGCGCCGCATGGCGATCAATGCCGACCTGTCCTCGACGATGACCGAGCGCTTCGGCGTCTCGGGGGCCTTGCTGGTCAAGCTGTTCGGCCGCCCGGCCGCCGAATCGCGGACGTTCTCGGACCTGGCGGCCAGGGTGCGCGACTCGGGCGTGGAGCATGCCGTCGTGAGCCGCGTCGTACTACGCCACCCTCGCGCTGGGCGGCGCGCTCGGCACCGCCGCGGTGTACTGGCTCGGCGGCCACGCCGTGATCGAGGGCGCGATCCAGATCGGCACGCTCACGGCGCTGGCCGCCTATGTGGCCCGCCTGTACTCCCCCCTCACCGACCTCGCCTCGGCCCGGGTCGATCTGCTCACCGCCCTGGTGTCGTTCGACCGCGTCTTCGAGGTCCTCGACGCGCCGCGGGCGGTCAGGGACAAGCCGGGGGCAGAGCCGCTCGACGCCCGCGGCCCGGTCCTGGGGCGCATCGAGGTCGACAACGTGTGGTTCCGGTATCCCGGCGCCCTCCGAGGTGTCCGTGGCCTCGCTCGAGGCGGGCGGCGGGCCGGCCGGCGGCCTGTCCACCGAGCCGTCGGAGCCGATCCTTCGCGGCGTGTCGTTCGTGGCCGAGCCCGGCCAGGTCGTGGCCCTCGTGGGCCCGAGCGGGGCGGGCAAGACGACGCTCACCTCCCTCATCCCCCGGCTCTACGACGTGACCTCGGGGGCGGTGCGCATCGACGGCCGGGACGTTCGGGACGTGACGCTGCAGTCGATCGCCGACGCCATCGGCGTGGTGAGCCAGGACCCCCATCTGTTCCACGACTCGATCGGCGCCAACCTGCGCTATGCGCGACCGGACGCGACCGGCGCCGAGGTCCTCGAGGCGTGCCGGGCCGCGCGCATCCACGACGTCATCACGGCGCTGCCCGACGGCTACGAGACGCTGGTGGGGGAGCGGGGCTACCGCCTGTCGGGAGGCGAGAAGCAGCGCCTCGCCATCGCCCGGGTGCTCCTCAAGCGGCCCGCCATCGTCGTGCTCGACGAGGCCACGGCGCACCTCGACTCCGAGAGCGAGGCCCAGATCCAGGAGGCGCTCGCCACCGCGCTCGCCGGCCGCACGTCGATCGTGATCGCGCACCGACTGTCGACCATCGCCGCGGCCGACCAGATCCTCGTGCTCGACCGGGGGCGGATCGTGGAGCGGGGGCGCCACGACGACCTGCTGGCGGCGGGCGGCCTCTACCAGGAGCTGTACGAGACGCAGTACGCCAGGACCTCGCCGGTGCCGGCCGGTCCGGCGCCATCTTGACTGCTCGCCTGCCTGTCCGTACGCTGCCCCATGGAATTGCGACGGTCCGACCGCCCTCGCCCGAAAAGGAGAGTCCCATGGCTCGTCACCCGTTCCGCAACAGCGTTCTCGCCGTGGCCTGTGCCGTCCTCGTGTGCGTGTTCTTCGCCGGAGCGTCACACGCCGACGAGACCTGCAACTCGCCGTACATGTCCAAGCTGATCAAGGGACAGGAGGACTACGTCTACGTCTGGGCGCTCGGCGTCGAGGGTGTCGGCGACGGGTCGGACAAGCTGGTGACCGTGGACGTCCACCCGAAGTCCAAGCGCTACGGCAAGGTGATCAACTCCGTCTCGATCGGATCCCGCAACGAGGCCCACCACATGGGCTTCACCGACGACCGGCGCTTTCTCTGGGCGGGAGGCCTCTCGGACAGCAAGATCTTCGTCTTCGACATCGCGACCGATCCGGCGAAGCCGACGCTGGCCAAGACCATCGCCGACCTCGGCGAGCGGACCGGCTATCTCGGGCCGCATACCTACTACGCCCTCCCCGGCCGGATGCTCGTGCAGGCGCTGTCCAATACCAAGGACAAGAGCGGCGTCACCGGGATGGCCGTGTACAACAACAAGGGCGAATACATCACCTCCTATGCCATGCCGACGGAGGGCGGGGGCGACGGGTACGGCTACGACCTCGCCGTCAATCCGAAGAAGAACGTGCTCCTCACCTCGAGCTTCACCGGGTACGCCAACTACATGAGGCCGCTCGGCGAGCTCGTGAAGGATGCCGAGGCCATGAAGCGCTTCGGCGCCACCATGGCCGCGTGGGACCTGAAGGCCATGAAGCCGACGAAGATCTTCAGCGTCCCGGGCGCGCCGCTCGAGATCCGCTGGTCGCTCGCCCCCGCGGACAACTGGGCCGTGACCGCGGCGGCGCTGACGTCCAAGATCTGGCTCGTCAAGCAGGACGCCGCCGGCGAGTGGCAGGCCAAGGACGTGGCCACCATCGGCGACCCCGCGAAGATCCCCCTGCCCGTCGACATCAGCATCACGCGCGACGGCAAGGGGCTCTGGGTCAACACGTTCATGGACGGGACGACGCGCTATTTCGACCTCAGCAACCCGGAAGCGCCGAAGCAGACCTACGCGAAGGTCACCGGCAAGCAGGTCAACATGATCTCCCAGAGCTGGGACGGCAAGCGCGTCTACATCACCTCGTCGCTGCTCGCGAACTGGGACAAGGGCGGCGCCGACAACGAGCAGTTCCTCCGCGGCTTCACCTGGAACGGCGTGGAGCTGACCCCGGCGTTCGAGGTCGATTTCACGAAGGAGAAGCTGGGCCGCGCGCATCACATGAAGCTCGGCGCGAAGTCGCTGCGCGCCGGCCCGTGATCCGCCCGCGAGCGCTCGCGCTGCTCGCGGGCCTCGCCTGCGCATCCGCCCTGCCGGTGTCCGGCCACGACGGCGGAGCCCCTGCCCGCGCTCGACTTCGAGCCGCCCCGCCCGGGCACGTACACGCTGCACCGCATCATGGCGGCGCCCGACGGCGAGGTCCTGGGCGTCGACGGGCGCCCGCAGCGGCTGTCTCGCTTCACGCGCGAGCGCATCACCGTGCTCGGATTCATCTACACGACGTGCGTCGACCCCGAGGGCTGTCCGCTCGCCTACCGCGTGTTCGATACGGTCAGGGAGGCGATCGTCGCCACCCCCGCGCTGCGCGACAAGGTCCGCCTGGTGACGCTGTCGTTCGACCCCGCGCGCGACTCGCCGTCGGCGATGCGCGCGTATGCGGGCAGCCGGGTGAGCGGCGACGCGGGCGGACTGCCGTGGTACTTCCTCACCACGCGGTCGGCCCGCGCGCTGATGCCCCTCGTCGAAGGGTTCGGACAGGACGTCCGCCACACCGTCGACCGGTCGAGCGGCCGGCCACGGCGCGAGCTCTCGCACGTGCTCAAGGTGTTCCTGATCGACCGCGCGGGGTTCATTCGCGAGATCTACACGTCCACGTTCCTGCACCCGCAGACGCTGCTCAACGACATCGAGACGCTCGTCATGGAGGACGCGAGAACGTTCGACCGGGCCGCGCTAGCTTAGCTAGCCCGATACTCGGCCGGTCAGCCGCCGCGCGGCCCCCGACCGCGAGGCGCGCCGGCGTCGAGGCCTCCACGAGGGCGATGAAGAGGCCGCTGCCGATGATCACCGCGGCCCCCAGCCAAGGTCCAAGATCGCGGGGACGTGGCCGAAGATGACGAACCCCACGAGCGAGGCGCAGGCCGCATCCGGATCACCACGTTGTCGGCGTACTCCGGCGCGTTTCGCGTCGACTCGATGTAGCGGTCGCCCATTTCGACGCCGAGGTATCGGTGGGCGAGGGGACGCACGTCGCGCTCCCGGTCGGCCGCCTCGGTGGAAACGATAGGGCCCTTCGACGCTGACGTACTTGTATGGAGGCTGCTCCGCCTGCACGCAGAGACTGAAACGGCCCGCGCGAGCGAGGAGCCGCCCCTTGCGCGAAGTCTTCCCGGTGACGACTCGCAACTCGCCCCCAGGTTCATAGGCGTACCAGATGGGCACCGCGAGCGGGCCTCGTCCGTCCTCCTCGATGCTGATGATCCCCACGTGGATGTCGGCCAGGAACGCCTCTCGCTCCCGCGTCGTCATCGCAAGCGACATGCAGGCCTCCTTACCCGGGCAATTGCGAGGAAGACCCACGCGGCCCTCCACGGCCTGCCGGGAGAAATGCTCATTGATCGGGGAGTCATCCACCCCGGAGCGAAGGCAACACAGCACCGTCCGGGGGGCGTGCGCTCTGTCTGTGGGCCCCCATCCCCGTGACACAAGGCGCCAGACTCGGACACCGGCCGACGCCGGAGCGCGATGCCACAGCTCGCTCCGTCCTCCGTCGGTCTCGCGGGTCGGATGACCCCGCGCTGGTGTCGTCGCGGATGGGCCGACGATAGCACGCCCAGGCCCGTCCGGGGCGCGGCGCCGTCCTCGCGGCGGCCGACGGCCCCGCGGTCGCGGAGACCCGTGCCTCGGGCATGGCCGATCCTGCTATGGTTGGGTGCATGAACGCGCGTCCGCGCAATCAGAAGGCGATCGGTCGGCGCCAGCTCCTGGCCGGCGCGGGAGCGCTCGCCGCGGTCGGCTGGCTCTCGGCGCCGCCGGCGCGCGCGGCGAGCCGGGGGCCGAAGCTTTCCGGGTACCCGTTCCCCCTCGGCGTCGCGTCCGGCGATCCGATGCCGGACGGCTTCGTGATCTGGACGCGACTCGCCCCCGATCCGTTCCAGGGCGGCGGCATGCCGGCCGAGCCGGTCGCCGTCGAGTGGCAGGTGGCGAGCGACGAGAAGATGACGCGTGTGGTGCGGAAGGGCATCGCGATGGCCCGGCCCGAGGAAGGCCATAGCCTCCACGTGGAGCTCCGCGGGCCTCGAGCCGGAGCGCTGGTACTGGTACCGCTTCAGCGTTGGGCGCCGAGGCGAGCCGCATCGGCCGCACGCGGACCGCGCCCCCGCGCCGGCACGCCGCTCGACCGGTTCCGCTTCGCGTTCGCGTCCTGCCAGCACTGGGAGCAGGGCTACTTCTCGTCCTACCGGCACATGCTCGACGACGACCTGGACCTGGTCATCCATCTTGGCGACTACATCTACGAGGTCTCGTCGTGGGCCGACGAGGTGCGCCGGCACGAGGGGCCGAAGCCCGCGACGCTCGGCGAGTACCGCAACCGGCACGCGCTCTACAAGACGGATCCGGATCTCCAGGCCGCTCACGCGCGCTACCCGTGGTCGGTCACGTGGGACGACCACGAGGTGGACAACGACTACGCGAACGACCAGGCGCAGAACCGCGAGGACCCGCAGGTCTTCCTCCGGCGCCGGGCCGCCGCCTATCAGGCCTACTGGGAGCACATGCCGCTGCGCCGCAGGCGATGCCCGCAGGGCCCGCGCGCGCCTCTTCCACCGGCTCACGTTCGGTGACCTCGTCGAGCTCAACGTGGTGGATGGGCGGCAGTACCGCTCGATCCAGCCCTGCAGCGAGACCGGTCCCCGCGGCGGGGGGCGCCTCATCGAGGACTGCGTGGCGCGCACCGCCGCGAGCCAGACCATGCTCGGGCTCGACCAGGAGCGCTGGCTCTCCCGCGGGCTCGAGCGATCACGGGCGCGCTGGAACGTCATCGCCCAGCAGCAGCTCATGGCCGAGTTCAGACAGAAGAGCGCGGGCGGGCGCCTCGCCCACTGGAGCGACGGCTGGGACGGCTACGCGGCCGCCCGCGGGCGCCTTCTCGGCCAGATTGCGGCGCAGCGGTCGATGAACGCGGTGGTCATCGGCGGCGACATCCACTCGTTCTGGGTCACGGATCTGAAGGCGGACTTCGCGAATGCCGATTCGCCCACGGTGGCGACAGAGTTCGTGGGCACGTCGGTCACGTCGCTCGGGGTGCCCTACCAGAGCTTCGCCGCCCTCCTGCCCGACAACCCCCACGTGCGCTACTTCGAGAGCCGCCACCGCGGCTACGCGCGCTGCCTCGTCACCCCCGGGCGCTGGACCACCGATCTCCGCGTGGTGTCCGACGTGCGCGATCAGCACGCGAGCGCGCGCACGCTCGCGTCGTTCGTCGTCGAAGCAGGACGCCCCGGCGCCATGACCGCCTAAGCGCACGGGGGAAGAGGCACCGATCACCGAGATGAAGGTGGACCGCGTGTTCATCGGCTCCTGCACGAACAGCCGCCTCGACGATCTCCGCGCGGCGGCCGCGGTGGCGAAGGGCCGCCGCAAGGCGCTCATCCCGGCGGATGGTGCCGGGCTCAGAACGGCTCCCGCCAGCGGAGGCCTGGAAAGCGGGCGTAGTCGCGATCGGTGGTGACCCACTCGCACCCCGATTCGATGGCCAGCGCGGCCAGCCAAGCATCCTGCACCAGATTTCCCGTCGCACGGGACTTCCTACAGAGGTCCGCGAAGATGCTCCAGTGGCGGGGGCCAGGCTGGACGACGGTGCAGTGTTGCGGGCTCGAGAATCGCATCGCAGAAGGCAAGCGCCTCGGGCGTTGTGCTCGGATGAACGTATATCCGACGGTGGGTGCCGATGCGAATGACCGATGCCAACCCGTTTCCACACACGCCGACGTCGGCCCGCTTCGATTCGAAGTTCATCGAGGCCGATCGATCGTGGAGGTACACCCCGAAAGGCCGGGGGGAGTTTCCGTACGTGTGCACCCTCCACCCGACGATGAAGGCCACCCTGCGCGTCAAGTGACACGCCGTCCCGCCCGTCCCATCACGGCCCATGAGGCCCCATCGCGAACGATACCGCCCGCTCGAGGGGCTCACGCGCCGACGGCTAGGCGAGCCGCGGCAGCCCCGCCTTGCCGAACAGCTCCACGGCGCGCTCGGGATCGGCGGCGAGGCTCACCGTGAACATGAGCTGGGTCACCCCGGCCGCCTCGGCGGCGCGCACCTGGGCGACGCAATCGTCGGGCGTCCCCGCGATGGCGAGGCGCGCGCGGAGATAGTCGGAAGAAGCCGAGGCGCCGGGTGAGCGCCGGATCCATGTCGCGCTGTCGCGTGGTGTAGGTGGCCCGGAGCTCTGGACGCCGGCACCAGGTCGGGCGGCACGCCGCGGCCGGCGGGGTCAGGCCCGAGGATGTACGCGGCGACGAAGCCCAGGATATTGCCGAGCTTCTCGAGGGCGTCCTCGCGCCGCTCGGCCACGTCGAGGCAGGCGATGGACCAGACGTCGATCTCGCTCGCCGGCCGCCGCGCCCCGGCCGCGCCCTCGGCGATCAGACCCCGGACCCGGCTCACGTGCTGAGCTCCGAGGCCATAGTTGACGAAGGCGCCGTCGGCCGCCGCGCCGACCGCGCGCAGCGCCGCCGGCCCCGAGGCCGCCGCGTAGACGGGCACGGGGCGCTTGATCCACGCCAGGTGCGTCGGGGCGCCCCGCCACGACGCCGGCGCTCCGCTCAGCGCCGCCTTCAAGAACGTGAGCCCCTCGCGGAGATCCGCGGCCCGGCTGGGCACGCCCCCGACGTTGGCGACGCCACTATGCCCCGCGCCCACCCCCAGGATGGTCCGGCCGCCGGCCGCAGCATCCACCGAGGCCGCGGCCGAGGCCGTGATCGACGGATGGCGCGTGACGAGGTTGGTCACGCAGGTGGCCAGCGCCACCCGCGACGTCGCGGCGGCGGCGCAGCGTCATGGCCACCCACGGATCCAGCGCGTTGCCCGGCGTGTCGGCGATGCCGATCAGGTCGAAGCCCGTCTCCTCGCCCAGTCGCGCCATGCGCGCCGTGTACTCCGGCGTGTACGGCCAGAAGAAGAAGCCGAAGCGCATGGAGTCGCGCTACGGCCTGACCGGCGGATAGTCGCGTGTGCAGGGCGAGCTCTTGCCCACGGCCAGGCAAGGAGGAGCCCTGCGTCATCCCGACGCGACGTCGTTCTCATGGACGCAGCTTCTGCGACGCGCGATTGGGCACGGCGGCCCAGCTACCCGTAGGTCCTCGCGGGGTCAAGGCCTCGGCTTTCGCAGCGATCACCTACACGCCTCGCGGATCGACAGGTCCTCGATCGCGAGTCGCACGGATGCGGCGCTCGTCGAGGCTACGCGAGCGCTTTCTGGAGCGCCCGCCACATCGCCGGGTTCTGCGACGACGCCACGTTGAAGCGCATCCAGGTCGACGGGAGCTGGCTCGGGCAGAAGAGGCTGCCGGGCGCGGCCAGGTAGCCGGCATCGAACAGGCGGGTGGCCAGGGCATTGGTGTCCGTGCCCAGATCGGCCCACAGGAACATGCCCTGCGCGTCCTCCGCGAACACGCGGGCGCCCAGCTTGCGCAGGCGCGCGAGGACGGTCGTGCGGGCCGCATCCAGGTTCGCGCGCAGGCCGGCGCAATGCCGCGCGTAGCGGCGCTCGATGAGCACGCGCGCGATGACGCGCTCGCCGAACTCCGGCGTGGTCAGCGCGCCCAGCAGCTTCTGGTCGGCGAGCGCCAGGGCCAGCTCGGGCGGCGCGACGAGATAGCCGACGCGCAGGTTGGCGGCCAGGGTCTTGGAGAAGCCGCCGACGTAGATCACGCGCCGGCGCCGGTCCAGCGCCGCCAGCCGCAGCGCCGCCACCCGCGCCGGCGGGTGCGGCGTCGCGTCCGGCGCGAGGTCGCCGTAGATGTCGTCCTCGACGAGCGTGACACCGTGCTCCTCGGCGAGCTGGAGCACCGCGTAGGCATTGGCCGCGGTCATCGAGGTGCCGGTCGGGTTGTGCAGCACCGAGGAGAGCACGAAGAGCTTTGGTCGATGCGCCACCAGCAGGCCGCGGAGCGCCTCGAGGTCGGGGCCGTCCGCGCGGCGCGGCACGCCGATCACGCGCGCGCCGAGCATGGCGAAGCGCGCGAACATCACGAACCAGGCCGGATCGTCGACGAACACGGCGTCACCGGGCCGGAGGAAGTGGCGCGCCACCAGATCGATCGCGTGGGTGACGCCCGCCGTGGTGACGATCTGCTCCGGCTCGGCCGGGATCTCGAGCGCCGAGAGCTTGAGCGAGAGCTGCTGGCGCAGCGGCAGGTAGCCCTGCGGGGTACCGTACGCGAGCCAGGATCGCTTCGCGGCCCGCGTCACGCCGCGGGCGCTCTGGGCGATCAGCGCGCTGTCCAGCCAGTCGGGCGGGAAGAGGCCGCCGCCCGGCATGCGGTCGTGGGGCAGGTCGCGGAACATGCTGCGCAGGAGCCAGGCGACGTCGATGCGCGAGTCGGGCGCGGGGGCGGCGCGCGATGACCGCGGCGCCGGAGCGGGCGCGGCGCGCGCGCGCACGTAGAAGCCCGAGCCGCGGCGCGCCTCCACGTAACCCAGCTCGGCCAGCCGCTCGTAGGCCTCGACCACGGTGTGGCGGGACACCCGCTTGTCGGCGGCAAAGCCCCGGATCGACGGCAGGCGCGTGCCCGGGCGGACGATGCGGTCGTCGATGCGCGCCTGCCACCATCGCACGATGCCGTCGACGAGTGGCTCCTCGCTCGACAGGGACAATGATGGATGCGCTGTCACTTGCCCTCCCGGGATGTGCGAACTGTACCGGTAGTGTACCAGACAATCGGGGTACAGTTTCTCCGTCGCCGGACATGTCCATGGAACCCGCACAGCTCTGGGCCTTCGTGGTGTTCTCGCTCGTGGGGTCGTTCACCCCCGGGCCGAACACGACCGTCGCCACCGCCACCGGCGCCAATTTCGGCTTTCGCGCGGCGCTGCCGCACATCTTCGGCGTGCCCTTCGGCTTCTCGACCATGCTGGCCCTCGGCACGCTGGGCGTGGCGGGCCTGCTGCTGTCGCTCCCCGTCGCGGCCGGAGCCATCAAGTGGGTGGGGATCGGCTACCTGCTCTACCTCGGCTGGCTGCTGACCCGCCCGGCGCACGGCGGCGGGCGGGCGGCGCCGGGGGCCCGGCCCTTCACGTTCCTGCAATCCGCCTTGTTCCAGTTCGCGAACCCGAAGGCGTGGATGTTGACGGTCGCCACCGCGGGGACCTACATGAGCGGCCGCGGGGTCGCGGCGCGCGCGGCGCTGATCTGCGCCATCTTCGCGGCCACCTGCATGATCAGCCTGGTGGTGTGGGCCTGGGCGGGCGCGGCGTTGCGGGAGTGGCTGCGCGCGGGCCGCCGGCTGCGGTGGTTCAATGCCGCGATGGGGCTGTCCCTGGCGGCGACCGCCCTGTGGATGGCGGTGACGACGTGAACATCGACGTGGGTCCTCCGACATCGAGGGAGGTGAGCGCCATGACGACCCGTCCGTTCCAGCAGGTCGATGTCTTCACCGCCGTGCCGTTCAAGGGGAACCCGGTGGCCGTGATCCTCGACGGCAACGGGCTGGCCACCGCGGAGATGCAGGCGGTCGCGCGGTGGACCAACCTGTCGGAGACCACCTTTGTCTGCGCGCCGGGCGATCCGGGCGCGGACTATCGCCTGCGCATCTTCACGCCCGGGCGCGAGCTGCCCTTCGCGGGACATCCGACCATCGGCTCGGCGCACGCCGTGCTGCGCCACGGGCTGCGGCCGAGGACGCCGGGGCGACTCGTCCAGGAGTGCGGCAAGGGGCTGGTGTCGTTGCGCGTAGAGGGCGATCGCCTGTTTCTCGCCTTGCCCGTCCCCGCGTTTCGCGAGCCCAGCGCGGAGCACGTCGGGCGGGTTGCGGACGCGCTCGGCATCGGGAGGGGGGACATCGCGCGCGCGTCCATCATCGACGTGGGTCCGGTCTGGTTCACGCTCCATCTGCCGAGTGCCGCCGCGGTCCTCGCGCTCGCACCGGACATGGGCAAGCTCGCCGAGCTGGACGCGATCGGCATCACCGGCGTCAACGTGTTCGGCTGCTATCCCGATGGCGCGCCCGCTCAGCTCGAGGTGCGCTCCTTCGCGCCCGGGGGCGGCATTCCGGAGGATCCGGTCTGCGGCAGCGGCAATGGCTGCGTGGCCGCGCTGATCCGGCGCGATGCCATTCTCCCGGCCTAGCGCTACGTCGCGACGCAGGGCCGTTGCATGGGCCGGGACGGCCGGGTCGAGGTGCAGTTCGATCCAGACGGCGCCATCTGGCTCGGCGGCCATGCCGTCACCTGCGTCGAGGGCATGCTCCGGACGGCGTAGCGGGCGCTCGGGCTCTCGCTGCCGCTCACGGGCGGGCGTGGCTCCAGATCGTTCCACGCTGGCGACCGTGCCTCCACTCGGCGATGCGCCTCGATGAGCAGCTCGCGACCGTGCGCGATCGACTGCCGGCGCCTGTCGTCGAGCCCGCACCGTGAGCAGAGCTTCCCGGCGTGATCGCCTCGCACCCGGCGCGCGGTCAGGACCCGGTCTGCGGCGGCACCGCCGCCGAGCCGCGCGCGCGCGCTGCCGGCCCGTCGACCCGGCGTTGCGATCGAGGGTGCCGCATGCACGACGAGGTTGACGCTGCCCGGATGAGCAGCGGCCGGCGGAACCCGGCAGCGCAGGATCCAGATCTGCCCAGGCTCGCGACGTGGCCGCAGACTCGGCGGTGACCACGACGAGCGAGCCCGACCCGCGATCGGACGACTTCGGTCGTCTCGGTCACGCCGGAGTGTCGGACTCCTTCATCGGCCGACAATCCTCGTGACGCGGGCCGGCTCTCTTTTCGGTGGGCGACTATATACTACCGGGGGGAGGGACAACGTGAAGCTCGGCATCGATTTCGGAACCACACGGATCGTCACGGCCGCCGCCGATCGCGGCAACTATCCGCTCCTGACCTTCGACACGCGCGAGGGCAATGCGGACTGGTTCCCGTCCCTGGTGGCGCTCCGGGGCGACGAGCGGCGCTACGGATGGGACGCGTGGACGGTGCAGGGCGAGCCGGGCTGGACGGCGGTGCGATCGCTCAAGCGCATCCTCGAGGATGCCGGGGCGGACACGAGCGTGGAGGTGGACGGCGCCCGCTATCCGCTGATGGAGCTGCTCACCGGGATGATCGCAGAGCTGAAGCGCGGCCTCGGCCTCGACGCCGCCGCTCGAGGTGATGCTCGGCGTGCCCGCCAATGCCAATAGCAATCAGCGGTTCCTGACCGTCGAGGCGTTTCGCCGGGCGGGCTTCCAGGTGCTGGGCCTCCTGAACGAGCCCTCGGCGGCGGCCATCGAATTCGGTCATAGCCAGAAGCTCGACGGCCGTCTCCTCGTGTACGACCTCGGGGGCGGCACCTTCGACGCCTCGCTGGTGGAGCTGGACGACAAGACGCACACCGTCGTCGCCAGCGCGGGGATCGGCACGCTCGGCGGGGACGACTTCGACCACCTGCTGGCGGAGATGGCGGCGGGAGAGGCCGTGCTCGCCGGGCTGTCGGGCGCCGAGCTCTTCCGGCTGCTGGAAGAGTGCCGGCGCCAGAAGGAAGCGCTGCATCCGAACACGCGCAAGATCGCCGTGGATCTGGACCACGTGCGCGAGGGCTGGGGGCAGGTCACGATCCCCGCGCCCGCGTACTACGAGCGCTGCCGGCCGCTGGTCGAGGAGACCATTCGCACCGTGTCGGCCCTGGTCGGGGATCAGCCGATGCAGGCGCTGTACGTCACGGGCGGCGGGAGCGAGCTGCCGCTGGTGGCGCGCATGCTGCGCGAGGAGTTCGGGCGGCGCGTGCGGCGCAGCACCTACACGCGCTCGGCGACGGCGATCGGCCTCGCGATCCAGGCGGACGCGTCGTCAGGCTATGCGCTGCGGGACGTGTTCTCGCGCAACTTCGGCGTGTGGCGGGAGGGCGAAGCCGGGCGCCGGATGACGTTCGACGTGATCTTCCCGCGCGGCACGCCGTTGCCGGGGCCGGGCGAGCCCCCGCTCACCGTGCGCCGCATCTATCAGCCGGTGCACAATATCGGGCACCTGCGGTACCTCGAGGCCAGCAGCGTGGACGGCAGCGGCCAGCCGGCGGGTGACATCGCGGTCTGGGACGAGGTGCTCTTCCCCCTGGACCCGGCCCTGGCCGCGCACGAGCACCTCGAGCGCGCCCCCGTGGGCCCTTCCGAGGCGGCGGCCGGCCAGCAGATCGAGGAGCACTACGCCTGCAATGAGGCCGGCGCGCTCGCGGTGACGATCCACAACCTGACGTCGCACTACATGCGCCAGTACACCCTCGGGCGGTGGTCGGCGAAGGCCACCGCGGTCACCGCTCCGGGCAGGAAGCGCGCGCGCCGGTGACGCGGGGCTCGCCCGGCGAGCCCCTTCATTTCACGCCCTGGAAGCTCTCCTCCTGCCGCTGCTCCTCCAGATACATCGCGTCCTCCTGCCGCTGGACGAGCGTCTTGTACTTCGCGTACGCGTCCTCGCTCCCGACGTAGAGGCACTTGCAGCTGCTCGGATCCGCGAACACGTAGTAGGACTTGCCGTCGGCCGTCCGCCTGATGAGCTTGTGCGGGGCCACCGTCTGCAGGTGCTCGACCCGCTTCGGCGTGTCGGCGGGGAGCTTGCGGAAGCCGGCCTGGGTCAGGAGGCTCTCGGTATTGGAAACGGCGAACGCGCAGCCACCGAGGCCGCAAGCCAGTCCGAGTCCGATCACGGTGATCCAGCGTGTCGATCGCATATGTCCTCCTGGGCCGGTCGAGAGTGCCTACGCTTACTTGACGATGGCCTGCTCGACCAGGCTCCGGAACTGGTTGCGAAGCGCGATCCGCTCGGCGTCCCCGACCTGGATCATGTAGATGAGCTTGGCCAGCTCCGGGAGGTAGCGCGACACCGGGTCGGAGATCTGGAAGCGCCCCTCCTCCTGCAGCATCATCGCCGCCACGCTGGTGATCGGCTTGGTCATCGAGTAGATGCGGAAGAGCGCGTCGGGCGTCATGGCGAGGCCTCGGTCGCGGTCCCGGTGACCGAAGGACTCGAAGTAGGCGATCTTGCCCTGGCGGGCGATGAGGATCACCGCGCCGGGCAGGCGGCCCGCCTCGACGTGCTCCTGCGTGATCTTCGTCAACCGGGCGAGGCGCTCGGTCGAGAACCCGACGTCCTCGGGGCGCTGGGCCCGGGGAAGCACGTCGGCCCCGAGGCCGAGCCCGGGCGTCAGGAACGTGAGGGCCGCGACAGCGAGCACGATCTTCGTCAGCATGCCTAGCCTCCAAGACTCCTCGGAACGTCAGGTGGAAACCTCGATCACGCAGCACGGTAGCACGGACCGGGAAGGGGATCACCGGCATCCGGCACTGGACGGGCGCGGGAGCCTCGTGGCAGACTCGGCACCGGAACACGGCGTCCACGTCGCCCGAGCGCTGCACCTCGCACACAGGAGCCATCCTTCGACATGAAGCCTCTCGACCCCACCGTCCGGCCGTCTCGCCCCGAGTTCGACGTGCACGTGACCGAGAACGTGCCGGTGGCCATGCGCGACGGCGTGCGCCTGGCCACCGACGTCTATCGTCCCGCCCGCGACGGGCGCCCGGTGGCCGACCCGCTCCCCGTCCTCCTGCACCGCACGCCCTACAACAAGACGGAAACCGAGAGCGACGCTCGGCCAATGCCGCTGGTTCGCCGCACGCGGCTACGTGGTCGTCAACCAGGACTGCCGCGGCTGCTTCCGCTCCGAAGGGGACGTCAACTTCCTGGTGCCCGAAGCCGAGGACGGCGCCGACACCATCGCGTGGATCCATCGCCAGGAGTGGGCGAACGGGACGGTGGGCTCCTTCGGGACCTCGTGGTCCGGCTGGACGCAGACCGCCATGGCCGCGCTCGGGCCCGAGGGCCTCGCGACGATGGTGGCCAACATGAGCGGCGCCGACGGCCACGAAAGCTCCGTCCGGCATGGCGGCGCGCTCGAGCTGCGCTTCCTCGCGTGGGCGTTCTGGCACTCGGCGTACAATTCCCAGGCCGGCTCTCAAGGCCGCGCCCTTCGTCACCCCGGCACTCACGCTCGGCGCCCCGCCGTTCTCGGACTGGCTCGAGCGGATGCCCATCCGGCGCGGCCAGACCCAGCTCGCCCTGGTGCCGCCCTACGAGAAGTGGGCGCTCGAGATCCTCACGCGAGCCGACTACGACGACTACTGGAAGCACCCGAGCGTCAATCCCCGCGAGCACTGGGATCGCTTCCCGGAGATGCCCATCCTGCTCGTCGGCGGCTGGTACGACTCGTATACCCGCGCCACGTTCCAGAACTTCGTCGGGCTCGGAGCCAATGGCCGGCGGCCGGTGCGCGTCCTGATGGGCCCGTGGACGCACGGCTCGAGGACGATGGAGCTGTCCTATGCCGGCAACGTGGAGTTCGGAAAGCAAGCGGCGCTGCCGAGCTTCGACGAGCTGCACCTGCGCTGGTACGACCGGTGGCTGCGCGGCGTGGACAATGGCCTCGACGCCGAGGCGCCGCTCCGGATCTTCGTGATGGGCGGCGGCTCGGGCCGGCGCTCGAGCGCGGGCCGGCTCGTGCACGGCGGCCGCTGGCGCGACGAGCGCGAGTGGCCGCTGGCCCGCACGCGGTTCACCGACTTCTACCTGCACGGAGACGGATCGCTCGGCACGGAGCGGCCGCGCGAGGAGCGCTCGGCGACCACCTATCGCTTCGACCCGGCCCACCCCGTGCCGTCCATCGGCGGCAATGTCTCGTCGCTGCGCGACGTCCTGCCGCTGCCCGCCGGGATCGCGGACCCGAGCTATGCCGGCAGTGGACAGCGAACCGCCGACATCATGTCCCCGGGCGGATTCGACCAGCGGGAGGGCCCGGCGTTTCACGGCTGCCGCCCGCCCTATCTGCCGCTGGGCTCTCGCCCCGACGTCCTCGTCTTCGAGACCGAGCCCTTGCGGGAGCCCACCGAGGTGACCGGCCCCATCGAGGTCGTCCTGTGGGTGGCGACATCCGCCGTGGACACCGACTTCACGGCCAAGCTGATCGACGTCTACCCGCCGAGCCCGTGGTTTCCGCTGGGCTATGCGCTGAACCTCACCGACAGCATCGCGCGCCTGCGCTATCGGAACGGCCGCGAGCGGGGTGAGCTCGCCACGCCCGGCGTGCCCATGCAGCTCACCATCACGCTCTACCCGACGAGCAATCTCTTCATGCCCGGCCACCGCATCCGTCTCGACATCTCGAGCTCGAACCACCCGCGCTTCGACGTCAACCCCAATACGGGCGAGCCGATCGGGCGCGACCGGCGCCGCGTCGTCGCCGACAATACCGTCTTCCACGAGCGCGGCCGCGAGTCCAAGATCGTCCTGCCCCTCATCCCGCTCGACCCCACAAGGAGCTGACCCTCATGTCACCACTGGAAGTGCACGACCCGGGCCTTCACGATCTGGTCGCACCCGACGCCCTCATCGAGCGCATCGCCGGCGGGCTCACCTTCACCGAGGGGCCGGTGTGGCGCCGCGGCCACCTGCTCTTCAGCGATATCCCGAACAAGCGCATCGCGCGCTGGCGCAAGCTGCCCGAGGGCCCGGAGCTGACCACCTACGCCACGGGCATGTCCAATGGCCTGACGCTCGATCGCCAGGGGCACGTGCTGGCGGCCGAGCACGACGGCCGCCGCGTGACGCGCGTGGCGGACGATGGCACGCGCGCGGTGCTGGCGGAACAGTTCCAGGGCAAGCGGCTCAATAGCCCGAACGACATCGTGGTCAAGTCCGACGGCTCCATCTACTTCACCGACCCGCCCTATGCCGTGCAGCCCGCCACGCCGGGCATGCCGCGGCCCGCGGAATGGTGGACCAAGCCCATCCCCGGGAAGGAGCAGCCCTGCAACGGCGTGTACCGCCTCGCCCCCGACGGGAGCCTGCACCTCGCGGCGGACGACTTCACGCTGCCGAACGGCCTCGCGTTCTCGCCCGACGAGTCCGTCCTGTACATCGACGACTCCGCCCAGAAGCATATCCGGGCGTTCGCGGTGCGTCCGGACGGCACGCTGACCAATGGCCGCGTCCTGCTGGACATGGCGTCGGAGGACCTCGGCGTGCCCGACGGCCTCAAGGTGGACCGCTCGGGCAACGTGTTCTGCACCGGGCCCGGGGGCGTCTGGGTGTGCCGCGCGGACGGCGCGCTGCTGGGGCGCATCGTCCTGCCCGAGCTGCCCGCGAACCTGGCGTGGGGCGAGGATGGCAGCGTGCTCTTCCTGACGGCGCGCACCAGCGTCTACCGCCTGCAGACCAAGACCCGCGGCGCGCTGCTCGCGTAGCTTGGCAGGCGGAAAGCCGGACTCACTGGATCCAGCCCTGCTCCTGGAATGCGACCCGGAGCTGGTCGCGGATCGTGCTCGCGGTCCGCTTGGCCGCGCCCTAGATCGTCACTCTGCCCGACAGCTCGCCTTGTGCGTTCACGGCGCCGCTGACGATGACTCTCGACGACTTCGATCGAGCGCGAAGGAGACGCGAATGAGTAGCCGATGGCGTCAACAATCCCGGCGTGCTGTGTTCAGCGCGGTCCTGCTGCTCCCCTTCGTGACCGCCCCGCCCGCTCCGGCGAACGAGCCGCTTGCCGACGTGTTCGAGCGCGTCGCGCGCTCGGTCGTCGTCATCCGCGCCACCGGCACCGAGGTCCGCGCCGGGAGCGATGGACGGGCCGGCTTCAAGGAGACCGGCTCCGGTGTCCTGGTCTCGGCCGACGGCAAGGTGCTGACGGCCGCCCATGTCGTGCAGGGCATGGACGAGATCGTGGTCGAGTTCCTCGATGGGACCCAGGTCAAGGCGAGTGTGATCGCCACCCAGCCCGACGCCGACCTATCGGTGATCCGCGTCGCCAGCGTCCCGCCGTCGGCTGGGGTGGCGACGCTGGCGGATTCCGACGCGGTGCGGATCGGTGACCCCGTGATGGTGGTGGGCGCGCCGTACGGGCTCGGCTACACGCTCACCGTGGGCCACATCAGCGCCCGCCACGCGCCGCACAGCGTCTACAAGGAATTCCCGATGGCGGAGTTCTTCCAGACCGATGCCACCATCAATCAGGGCAACTCCGGGGGCCCGATGTTCAACCACCGCGGAGAGGTGATCGGCGTGGTCAGCCACATCATCTCGAAGTCGGGCGGGAGCGAGGGCCTCGGCTTCGTGGCGACCATCAACTCCGCCCGCCGGCTCGTGCTGGGGCGTCGCGCCGTGTGGCTCGGCATCGAAGTCCAGCAGTTGGCCCGGGAACACGCCGAGCTGCTCCACGTGCCGGATGCCGGCGGCGTGCTCGTCAAGGTTGTCGTCAAGGGCTCACCCGCCGACGCGGCCGGGATGCTCGGGGGCAGCTCCGTGGCGAAGATCGACGGGCAGGACTACGTCCTGGGCGGCGATGTCATCCTCGCGATCGCCGGCCGCCCGGTCACGCGTCCGGGCGAGTACGCGAAGGTCCGCCAGTGGCTCTCCGAGCAACCGCCGGGCACGTACACGTTCAAGATCCTTCGGGCCGGCCACCTCAAGGACGTGCCCATCTCGGTTCCCTGACAGTCCCGAGCGAGCATCGCGCGTCGGCCATGGCCTCTCGGGCCGCCTTGTGCTCCCCCACCGGCGCGCTTCCCCGGACTCATCGCAGCCCAGTGGGTGCGCCGCGGCGGGGCCTATTTCGCCAGCGCCTCTCGCATGCGCGCGAGCGCCGAGCCGTACACGTGGTCGGGCCGCAGGAGCATCGCGACGCGCTTGTCCGCCTCCGCGATCCGGTCGTACTCGTCCCAGTCCGCGCTGCGTCGCCTCGTCGTGGCGCTGAAGATGTGCCGGCGGGCGCTGCGAAGGGCGTCGGGGCTCGTGTTGCCGGAGTGGGTGAGCTCCGCCTTGCCCTCGAACACCAGGAACCCCGACCACCAGTCCGCGTGTGAGATCAGCACCGAGCAGCGGGGGTCGCGCAGCAGGTTCTTGAACTTCATCCGGTTCTCCGTGATGGAGATCCCCACGCCGCCGTCCCGAGGGTACACGGTGACGATGCTGAGCTGGGGCATGCCGTTCCGCCGGAACGAGGTCAGCACCCCCTGCGGATTGTCGTGGATGAACTGCTCGATCTGGGGGGCGAGCGGGGCTGCGTTCGGCATCAATCCACTCCTTTCAGATGGGTCGCGAGAAAGCGCTTCGCTTCGTCGAAGCTCTGCCGCGCGGCATGCGCCTCGAAGCCGGGATGGGTGCGCACGGCGAAGCCGTGGCGAGCACCGTCGTAGAACACGAACTCACAGGCCTTGCCGAGCGCCCGCATCCGATCCTCCATCCGGCGCATGTCCGCGAGCGGGGCCTGCTCATCCTCCGTGCCGTGCAAGACGAGCGCAGGAACATCGATGTCCCCCACCAGGTCGTACGGCTGCACTCCGGGCACGGCCCGCGTCGGCCGGAAGGCGAAGCCGTGGAAGACGACGATCGCACGGATCTCCGGGTGCGCCCGGGCGGCCATGACCGCATGCACGCCGCCGCGGCAGAAGCCGAAGACCGCCAACCGCTTCTGATCGGCTCGATCGACGGAGCGGAGAAACGCCAGGGCTCCCTTCAGATCGTCGTAGACGGGGGCGTCCGGAGGATCGTTGCCGCGCACCTTCCAGCCGTGCAGAAGCGCGACATACCCCCACTCCGCGAGCCGGCGCGCGATCTCCGTGTACCCGTCATCGGGCCCGGCCACCCCGCGCAGGATCAGCACGGTCGGATACGGCCCATCCGCGCCCGGGGTTGCCAGGTACGACGGGATCTTCGTCGCCCCGTCACCGCTCGCGTAGGTCACCGATTCGAGTCGTACGCTCATGACCGAGCTCGCTCCTAGTTCTTCGGCCGGATCGCGTCCGCCGTGCCCTGGATGAAGGCCTTGATCTTCTCGACGTCATCGCCGCTCAGCTTGCCGGTGAAGTCTGACATCCCGCGTTCGTTGGCCAGCCCCTTGAAGATGAACTTGCTGAAGCGCGTCTCGGCGTAGTCCAGCCCATAGCTCGGCCAGTCGGGCGTCTTGGCCGCGTTGGCCCTGATGAATCCGCCATCCACGCGCTTGGTCACCGCCGCGATGTGCTCGGCGGACCCCTTGGCGGGCGCGCTGCCTTGAGCCAGCGCGTTGCCGGCGAGCGCGCCGATCAGGGCGGTCAAGGCCAGCGGCACGATGGTGTGCCGGTGTCTGACGGGTCGTCCGGCGGCATGGCGCCGGCGTGGGATCGCGGATTCCAGGCTCGAGCTCATTGTCGCCTCCACACATTTGGGGTTCGGCGTGAGCCAGAATATGCCGGAATGAATCCGAGAGGAGCAGAAAACGGGCCTGTCACCGGCCGCCGACATCGCGTTTGACGGCGGTCGCGATCACCGTGATGATGCAGGTGCGCAGCGCGTGACGGCCGGTCCGCACGGCCCGAGGTAGTGGTCGGGGAGGGGCTCATGTTTCAGCCGAATCAGCGCGTGACCGTGGATCTGTCCGGCCTTGTCATCCAGGGCGTCTCGTTCAGCCAGAATGTTCAGAAGGCCATCGGGACGATCCTGCAGCAGGTGTCCACCGACCCGCCCGTCTACAAGGTCGAGCTCCTGTTCAGCTTCAAAGGAGTCAAGCGCGTCGACGTGCCGGAAGAGCGCATCCATGGGAGCTGACCATGCCTGATCGCGATCGCATCGCTGAATTCAAGGAGGTGGCCGAGCTGATGCCGGATGATCCGGTCGTCCGGTTCGGCTTGGCGGGCGCCTACCTCGAGGCCGGGCAGGCCGAGAGCGCGATCCTCGAGTACGAGGAGACGATCCGGCTCAAGCCTGACTACTCTGCCGCCCACCGTGGGCTCGGCCGGGCGCTCGAGCGAGCCGGACGGCGCGAGGAGGCCCAGGCGGCATACAGGAAGGGGCTGGAGGTCGCGACGCGGATGGGCGACCTCCAGACGAAGAAGGAGATGGAGGTCTTCCTCCGGCGCCTGGGCGGCAGTTGACCGCGACGCCTGCCGCAAGCTCGCGGCGGCTTACCGCACCTCCTCGATGTCCGGGACCCGTGCGACGGCGCCGTCAGCTCACGCCTTGCGGTTCGCTTCTAGCGCGCGGTACCGCGCCGGGGTGATGCCGAAGGCGTGCTTGAACATCCGCGAGAGATGCGCCTGGTCGGCGAAACCGGCGCCCAGCGCGACGTCGGCCAGCGATCGGCTCTGGCGTAGCTGGGCGCGGGCGCCGTCGAGACGCCGCAGCAGGGAATAGCGATAGGGGCTGGTCCCGAATGCCGAGCGGAACTGCCGAGCGAGGTCGTATCGCGTCAGGCCCGTGACCTCCTCCAGCTCGGACGACCGAATCACGCGGGTCGTCTCCGCGTCGAGGAACTGTCGTGCCCGGGCGAGCGCGCTGGCGTCGAGACGGATCGGCGTGGCTCCCCCGCCGCACGACGGGTCGGCGTCGAGGAGTGCCTCGGCCAGGCGCACGATCAGGCCGTCGACCGCCAGGGTTCCGGGCTGACCCGGAACGCCGCCTCGATCGTCGACGCCAGCGTCTCGTCCGCCGTCACCGGTTCGCGGGCGAAGGGCAAGGCGCAGGGTCGCCCGCGGATCGCGCGCGCGGCCTCGTGGATCCGCGCCGGCGCGACGTAGACGATGCGATAGCCGAAGCCGTCCGGCGTGCCGGCGCGGCCGTCGTGTGTCTCGTCCGGGTGCAGCACGACGACCTGGCCGGGCGTGCTGATTTCGGCCACGCCGCGATAGTCGAAGGCCTGCACGCCGACGTCGGTCAGCCCGATGGCATAGGTGTCGTGGCGGTGCTTGTCGAAGCCATGCCCGGCGAACCAGGCCTGGAGCACCTGCACGCCGTCCGGCAGCTCTCGGCTGCGAAGCCAGTCGGACCGCCTTGCCTCGCACGATCGTTCAAGACCGGCGCCGCCGGCGCCGTGTAGGTTCTCGACCATGGCTCCGTACCACCCTTCGGACATCATGACACCGGAACAGGCGGTCGCGTTCCTGCTCTTTGCGGTAGCCGCCGCCGGCACGCCGGGACCGAGTAACCTCCTGCTGACGGCGACCGGCGCCAACGTCGGCGTGCTGCGCGGGCTGCCCTGCCTGATCGGGGTCGCGGTCGGCATGGGGGTGATGATGTTCGTCGTGGCGTTCGGGCTCGGCAGCGTTGTCCTCGCCAATCCCACCGTGTTGCGGGCGCTCAACTGGATTGGCGCTGCCTTTCTGCTGTGGCTGGCCTGGAAGATCGCGACGGCGGGCGAGAGCGACACGGCGGCCGGGAAAAGCCGGTCGGCTTGCTCGGCGCGGCGGCGTTCCAGTGGATCAATCCGAAGTCCTGGCTGGTCTGCGCCAGTGCCGCGGGCGCCTATCTCAACGCCGAGTCCGGCAGCGCTCTCGCGCAGGCGATGGCCTTCGGCGCCCTGTTCATCCTGGCGTCCCTGCCCTGTTGCTTCGTGTGGCTCGCCTTCGGCGCCGCCGCGCAGCGACTCCTGCGCACCCAGCGCGCCCGGCGGACGTTCAATGTCGCCATGGGAGTGCTCCTGGCGGGCTCGGTCGTCCTGATCGTCCTGTAGGATACCTTCGACGATGCGGTGGCCGCTCTCCCGGAGCTCGCGTCATGCGTGCGCGGCCATTCCCCGGAGCACGCGTCATACGAGTCTTTCGCCCGGCCGTCGATCCCGGGCCGGTCCGTTCGACTATGCTGCAAGAGAAGGAACCCACGGCGAACGGAGGCAGCCGATGATCAACGAGGCGGGGCGGGGCGACGAGGCGATGAAGCTCTTTTACGGCTGGGTCATCGTCGGCGCGGCAATGGTCGTGACGTGCGTTGGGTTCGGGGCGATGTTCTCGCTCGGGGTCTTCCTCCAGCCCATGGCCGAATCGATGGGCTGGTCCCGCACGGGCATCTCGACGGCGGCGCTCCTCAACTTCTTGTGCATGGGCGTCGGATCCTTTTTCTGGGGCGCGCTGTCCGACCGGATCGGCACGCGCGCCGTCGTGCTCCTCGGTGGCGTCCTGCTCGGCCTCGGCACGGTGATGGCGAGCCAGGCATCCACGCTCGGTCTCTTCCAGATCTACTTCGGCGTGATCGTCGGCTTCGCGGCGGGCAGCTTGTACACGCCGCTGACGGCGACGACCACCCGCTGGTTCACGAAGCACCGCAGTCTCGCGGTCGCGCTGGTCTCGGCGGGGCTCGGCCTCGGCTCGACGACGACGGCGCCGCTCGCGCGGTGGATCATCACCAACTACGACTGGCGCACGGCCATGCTCGTGATCGGCGATCTCGCGTGGCTCGTCATCATTCCCGCCGCGTTGCTGGTGCGGGAGCCGCCGGCGCCCGCGACCGCGGCCCTTCCCGAGCCGACGGCCGGCACCGATGGCCGCGAGCTCACGGCGGCGCAGGCGCTGCGCACCCCGCAGTTCGCGGCCATCGCCTTCACGTACTTCGCGTGTTGCGCGGCGCACTCGGGTCCCATCTTCCACATGGTCGCCAACGCGATCGACCACGGCGTGACGGCGATGGCCGCGGCCACGGTGCTCAGCGCGGCGGGCCTGGCCTCGCTGAGCGGCAAGATCATCTGCGGGCTCGTGGCCGACCGCGTCGGAGCGAAGCGCGTGCTGGTCTCGGGCCTCGCCCTGCAGGCGATCGCCATCAGCCTCTACCTCGTGACCCGCGAGCTCTCGCACTTCTACGGGGTGGCCCTGATGTTCGGGTTCGCCTACGGCGGCGTGATGCCGCTCTATGCGATCCTCGTGCGCGAATACTTCGGGGCGCGGAACATGGGGACGATCTTCGGCGCGGCCGGCTTCGCGTCCACCCTGGGCATGGCGATCGGGCCGCTGACCGGCGGCTGGCTCTACGACACGTCCGGCACCTACGCCTGGCTCTTCATCGGCTCGTTCGCGATCGGACTCGGGGCCGTGGCGATCGCGTTGACGTTCCGCCCACCCCGCTCGCTCCCGGCCGCGCTGCCGAGTCCCAGCGTGGCCGGCTGAGCGGGCGATCGAGGATCAGACGACAGAGCGCGGAGAGGACACGGCAGACATGCGCTACATGTTGCTGATCTACAAGGACGAGAAGCCGTGGGACGAGATGTCCGTGGCGGAGAAGGGCGCGATCTTCCAGCGGGCCGTCGAGTTCAGTGACGCCCTCCGGCCGAGCGGCGTCTACCAGGGCGGCGAGCCGCTGGAGCCGACCAGCACCGCCACGACCGTGCGGTTGAAGCACGGCAAGGCGGTCATGACGGACGGCCCCTTCGCCGAGACGAAGGAGCAGCTTGCCGGCTACAGCATCGTGGAGGCCAAGGACCTCGACGAGGTGCTCGCGATCGCCGCCCGGCACCCGCTGGTGCACGCAGGCCTCTCGATCGAGGTTCGGCCCATCAGGGTGGGGCCGTCGCGGTAACCGAACCGCGCTAACCGAACCGCGCCCCGTCAGGGCCGCGCCCGGCGTCACGGCGTGTGGCGCGTCAAGAAATCGGCGACCCGGCGGATCGACTCCGCTTGAAGACCGGCACCGCCATCCTCCCGGGTGAGTGCTGGGCTTGTCGTGCCACGACACCACCGCCCGGCGAGCGCGGCGCCCGACTGTGTTCTTCGCCTACGTGTTTTCGCCTACAATGGGCGCGGCCTCACCGGGATGCGACCCGCACAGGAGGGACGAGATGCGCTTGACGCCGACGGAGGTGGACCGCCTCACGATCTTCACCGCGGCCGAGCTGGCTCGGCGGCGCCGCGCGAAGGGCTGGAAGCTGACGCATCCCGAGGCGCTCGCGATCATCTGCGACGACATGCACGAGGCGGCGCGCGGCGGCGCCTCGTACGAGGCGGTCATGGCCGCGGCCAGGAGCGCGGTCGGCGCCTCCGAGGTCCTCGACGGCGTGCCCGAGCTCATCGGCACCGTCAAGATCGAATGCCTCTTCGGCGACGGCATGCGCGTGCTTCACGTGGAGCGGCCGATCGAACCCGCCGCGGCCGCGAGCGCCGGGGGGGCCTGATGGAGGGGGGCCGGATGGAGCCCGGAGAGATCCTCTTCGGCGAGGGGCCGATTGCCATCAACGCGGGGCGCCGCACCGCCGAGGTCGACGTCTGGAACCGCTCCGACCACACGATCTTCGTCAGCTCGCACTTTCCGTTCTTCGAGGTGAACCGGCGGCTGGTGTTCGACCGCGCCCGCGCGTGGGGCATGCACCTCGACGTCCCGGCCGGCGACTCCGTCCGCTGGCGGCCGGGTGAGACCCAGCGCGTTCGGCTCGTCGCCTTCGGCGGGCGGGGCGTCCTCGTCGGCTTCAATCGCCTGACCGAAGGGCCCACGGGCGCCGAGCGCATGGCCGAGGGCCTCGAGCGTGTGCGGCGCGCCGGCTACGGGGACCGGGAGGACACCCCCCATGGCCGGTGAGATCAGCCGGCAGGAGTACGCGGCGCGCTACGGGCCCACCGCGGGCGACCGCATCCGCCTCGGCGACACGAACCTGCTCGCGCTGATCGAGCGCGACGACACGAGCTACGGCGACGAGGTCCTGCGCGGGTGGGGGAAGACGCTCCGCACCGGGCTCATGATGAACGACCGGCTGCCCGCGGCGAGCGAGCTCGACCTCCTGATCAGCAACGTCATCGTCATCGATCCCGTGCTCGGCATCCGCAAGGCGAGCATCGGGGTGAAGGACGGGCTGATCGTCGGAGTCGGGCGTGCCGGCAATCCGGACATCGTGGACAATCCGGATCTGCTGATCGGCTCGGCCACCGCGCCGGTGTACGGCCAGGGCTTCATCGCGACGCCGGGCGGGATCGACACGCACGTCCACCTCGTTCAGCCACGGCTGATTCCCGTCGCGCTGGCCGCGGGCATGACGACCTTGATCACGGGCGGCCTCAACGACAACCCGGCCTTCAATCTGCGCCGGATGTTCCAGGCCTTCGAGCACCAGCCGATCAACCTGGGCATCCTCGGCCGGGCGGCGAGCACGGTGCCCGATCCGCTGATCCGGCAGATCGAGTCGGGCGCGTGCGGCCTCAAGGTGCACGAGGACTATGCGGGCTATCCGAGCGTCATCGACCAGGCGCTCACCGTCGCCGACGCCCACGACATCCAGATCGCGATGCACACCGACGGCATCAACGAGTCGTGCGAGCTCCACGAGACGGTGGCGGCCATCAATGGGCGCGCGATCCACGCCTACCACGTCGAGGGCATCGGCGGAGGCCACGCGCCGGACATCCTCGCGATCGTGGGCGTGGGCAACGTCATCGGCTCCTCGACCACGCCGACGATCCCCTATGGCCGGAACGTCGTGGCCGAGCACCACGCGATGATGTGGTCGGTGCACGGGATGAACCCGCGCGTGCCGAGCGACCGCGTCATGATCGCCGACCGCATCCGCGACGAGACCATGCGGGCGGAGAGCGTGCTCCACGAGCTGGGCGCGATCAGCATCATCAACTCCGACTCCCAGGGCATGGGGCGGATCGGCGAGTCGACGCGGCGCACCTGGCAGCTCGCCCACCAGATGAAGACGCTCTACGGCGGCGCGCCCCCCCACGACAATGCGCGGATCGTGAAGTACCTCGCCAAGTACACGATCAACCCCGCGCGGGCCCACGGCATCCACCGGTGGGTCGGGTCGCTCGAGCCGGGAAAGATCGCCGACATCGTGCTGTGGCGTCCGGAATTCTTCGGGGTGAAGCCCGAGGTCGTGATCAAGGGCGGCTACGTCGCGTGGGGCGCGCTCGGCGAGGGCAATGCGTCCATTCCCCAGAGCGAGCCCGTGGTGTACGGGCCCCACTGGGGCGGCAGCGGCGCCGCCGCGGCGAGCCTCAGCGCCAACTTCGTCTCCGCGGCCGCGGAGGCCGGCGACTTCCGGCGTCAGGTCGGCGGCAACCGCCGCGCGCTCGCCGTGACGGGCACGCGTCAGGTCGGCAAGCGCCACATGCTCTACAACCAGGCGAACCCGCGAATCGAGATCGACCCGCGCACGGTCGAGATCCGCATCGACGGGCAGCCGCTCCCGCCGCTCCCCGACGACGACCTTCCCCTCAACCGCCGCTACTTCCTGCTCTG